>CAZTDP010000028.1:0-1601 GCA_964612565.1 uncultured Candidatus Saccharibacteria bacterium | reverse complement strand
TGACGTCCAACCCGACAATACCCCCCAAATCGAAGGGGTTGTACCAGATGTGCCCCTCGGAGGTCAGGCTGGAGACGAGAATGATATGTTTGAAATCCCAGGGGTTTTCGTCGATCATGCGCACGCGAAAATCCGCCGGCACTTCTTGGGGGACAATGATTGCCGTGGGACAATCGTGCAGCAGCGTCGCCTGCAGCGTTTCATAAGATTGGCCCGGACGAACCACATTGATCTTATGCAAGTCGAGGTCTTCCGGTGGAGCATCCTCAGAAAACTGGACCAACGCGGACGGGAGCATTCCCAGGCGCGGCCGGCGCAGTAAATACCGGTACAACACGGCGCCCACTTCATAGGAACCGAAAATCACCACCCGCTCCCCCCACCAACCGCGCGCCGCTAAAAAAGAACGCACAATTTTCCGGCCGGCCGGCAGCGCCACCAGCGCCAACATCCAGCCCACAAAAAACGATCCTCGCGAAAAATGCTCCGCGTTGCGCAGCCAAAAAGTCAAGGTGGCCAGGGTTAAAAAGCCAATCGATGTCGCGATGGTCAGACGCTTCAGCTCTTCCACCCGGCTGACGCCCACCGCTGGATACAAACCGGTCAAGGCGTACAACACGAGAAAACCCAACAAAAAGGGCAGTAAGGAAACGTACACCGCCGGGACAAGCGTCGGATTAATATTGCGCCAAAAGAAAATGGCAATAATACAGGAAAGAAAAACCCCCAATAAATCCGTCAATACCAGGACGAATGCCATCCAGGTGCGTTTGTGAATGAAACCGCCAATTTTATTTTTTAATTGCATCATATCGATTCACTTTGAGATGGGGCTTGAGCTGAATTTTACCATGCGCGGCGGCCTCCAGCGGTATGAAGTGTGGTCATGAAAATCGATTACAATAAAACCATTCTATTGCTCAAGGGAATACGCATGGGAACACCGTTACCAACCATTCTTTTATTGGGTAAATATGGCCAGCTCGGCCGTGAATTGTGCCGCACCTTACCGCCGCTCGGCCACCTGGTCGTATTGGATCAGCCGGATATCGACTTCACCAAGCCAGAACAAGTCGTCGCTCAAATGAAAGCTTTGCAGCCTCAGATCATTCTCAACGCAATTGCCTACACGAATGTAGATTTAGCCGAAAGTCAGCCTGAAGTCTGCCGATTGGTCAATCATACCAGCGTGGCGGCCATCGCTCTGGCGGCGCAAGAAATCAACGCTGGTTTCATCCACATCTCCACTGATTACGTTTTCGACGGCGAGTTGGACCGTCCCTATCGCGAGACCGACACTCCCCACCCGCTGAGCAATTATGCCCAAAGCAAACTGGATGCGGAAACCAGCATTCAAGCCGCCGGTGCGCCGTTTTGGATCTTCCGTACAGCCTGGCTGTACAGCCTGACGCGGGACGATTTTGTCCGCCGCGTGCTGGGTTGGAGCCGGAACAAAAAGGAATTACGCATCGTGGACGACCAAGTCGGCTCGCCAACCTGGGCGCGCATGTTAGCCGAGTTGATCACCCAGGCTCTCGGACGCGGGAATGCGGACATGCCCGCCTTCATTCGCAGCACCAGCGGTATCTACCACCTTGCCG
>CAZTDP010000027.1:0-1841 GCA_964612565.1 uncultured Candidatus Saccharibacteria bacterium | reverse complement strand
AAAAGAATGACTAAAAAGATCATTGCAAATGCTTTTAGAAAAAGTTTTTGCAAAAAGTAGTAGCAAAGTATAGCCAAACCAAAAATAAAGACTACAACGGGAAGTTTTGTCCAAAAATTGTAAATAGAAAAATTTTGAACAGAAATTTGTGACGAGATGCTAGCGTCGCCCGTTACCTGTTTATACAAAATTTGCCCAGCCGATATCAAATACATAAGTGTTACCCCCGGATGGTACTGTTGGTAAGTTTCACTAAAATTTGACGTCGCAATAGCCTCCCTAAAGTTTTCGGATCTTTGAAGCCAGAGAAATTGATCTACATGCGTGTAGTCTTGGCCAAGTTTGAAAAACAGTAAAAAACCTACAAATGAGAAAACTAAAATATCCGGGATAGAGTTTGTAATTTTTTTGAGCGTAGCCACTTATTTATTATACATATTGGTTTTGGGTAAAAAAGTGGCGGTCGATCCAAATTCTTTTTAAGTAACTTTGTCACAAACTATACCTCCCCTTTAAGACTATAAGTTGCCGACCCTAGCCGCTGTGTTATACTGTTGAAAATCTTCTGAAAGGAGAAAGAGGGAATGTACAGAATAAAGTCTTTTGTCAGTTCGTTTACATTACTATTCACATTGCTGCAGGTACTACTTCTGCTGTTCCTAACCGCGAAGTTGTTTTTATTGTTAGGCCTGGTTGGGGGCTGGCTTTATCCGTTGTACGAAAGTAATAACCTGCTGTTTTGGGTTGTGTGGGTCGTTTCAAGAGTGGTGTATGCAGCTTTAATGGTTTGTGTGAATGTTGAAGTTTTTGAATTCCTGAAGCAGCACAGTTGGTATTGGACCAAGCCGGATGAATCCCCAACTTTTAAAGATGCTGCCACCGACGACCACGACAAGAGCTGGATTGTTATCGGGGCCATAGTGATTTTTTGTGTAGTTCTGATAATTAGTGAGGTAGCGCTGAGCGTATTTACCGGCATAGTTTCACCATTTTTAATTGCGCCATAGTACATCTCTGCTGGTTGCTGATTCTATAGAATCGAAAAGCCCCCTCGTTCTTAAAAGTGGGGGCTTATTTTAATAGTACCTATTCTTGAACATTTACGCGACCGCCTATGAAATAGGCGAGGTAAACTTCTTTACCCTTTATGAAGATCCTTTCCGTTTGTACAAACTCTTCAATAGTACCCCTGCATTCGTTTGTATATAGCAGATCGTCTTCTTCAAACCTTTCAGAACCCCTATGGACGCAATTTCCGTTTGGTTCTTCTTTAAGGGCTTTTCGTAAGAAAGCATATATGTCGGAAAAATTTATTCCCTCGGCGACTTTTCCCCAGTAAACACATCGGAATACATCTTGTCCGTTAAGCCAAAGGGTTTCGTTTCCTGAGTATGGTTCGCCGCCGTAAAACTCATCTTCATACTTCCATTGACCATCAGTTCTGGTTAGCACTTTTCCGTTCTTTCCATTGTCTTCGTATTTTGTACTTTCGTCGGCATAACCCATTAAGTTAAATTTTCGTAATTGTTCCTTTAGTTCTTTCGAAGTGGGTTTCATATAGTCTATTTTACATCAAAAAGTACAACTAGAGTTGGGTATTTAGGCATTGTTGATGTGGCGATGTAATAGTGGAATCTTTGCTGTAAGCTAACGGGAATTTTTATTTTGGTGGGATAAAAGTTCTTACCCCAAACGTAGTTATCAAAAAAAGTATCCATTAGTGTTTATCCATGTCGGTTTGGATAAGAATACTCACAGGGTTGAAAAATACCGCTAAATGTTTGTGTTTCAGCCAAAAACGGGTTAAAATCCCATCAAACTCCCTAAAGGAGTGAGAGATG
>CAZTDP010000026.1:1080-2430 GCA_964612565.1 uncultured Candidatus Saccharibacteria bacterium | reverse complement strand
ACGGTAAAGGGCCGCGGATCCACCTCTTCGATAGCACCATATTTGCGGGCAGCCACCACTCCGGCACCAATCTTCATCTCACCGTGGGTGAGGGTTGGGCCATCTTCAACCACCAGTACCCTTTTTCCACGGATGAGGGAAGGATCATCCACGCGTACCGGAGAGGCTCCATCGATAACGATAGCTTTCGGGTTGACTCTTGCAATATTTTCCCTGATAGTCTGAACATCTTCGGGACGGGCCGTATCTATCTTGTTGATGACCACCACATCGGCAAGCCTCAGGTTCACTTCGCCCGGATAGTAGCGGAGCTCATGGCCTGCGCGGTGAGGATCCAAAACGACAATGGTAAGATCGGGTTTGTAAAAAGAGAAATCGTTATTTCCGCCATCCCAGAGAATGACATCGCAGCCTTTCGGATCTTTTTCGGCTTCCCGTAGGATAGCTTCATAATCAACCCCGGCATAGATCACATTGCCACGCACCACATGGGGTTCGTATTCCTCCATCTCTTCAACCGTGCATTTGTGCTTTTCAAGGTCACTGACCTCAGCGTAGCGCTGCACTTTTTGGGCCACCAGGTCTCCATAGGGCATGGGATGGCGTACAGCCACCACTTTAAGACCTTGCTCCATCAGCACTTCAATCACTTTTCTGGAAGTCTGGCTTTTCCCACAACCCGTGCGAGCGGCCACAACAGCAATCACCGGCTTGGTACTTGCGATCATGGTAGCCTGGGTCCCCAGGAGGGCGAAATTCGCACCGCAGGAATTGACCAGGGCACTAACAGCCATAACCCTCTCATATGGAACATCACTGTATGAGAAAACACAACAATCAACCTGGTACTTACTGATCAGCTCTGGCAAATCCTGTTGCGCAAAAATCGGAATTCCATCCGGATAGAGCTTTCCAGCCAGCTCGGCCGGATATTTCCGGCCATCGATATCGGGTATCTGTGCGGCTGTAAAGGCCACAACCTCATAGTCCGATTGGTCGCGGTAATACGTGTTGAAATTGTGAAAATCCCGGCCGGCAGCCCCGATAATAATGATCCTTTTCCTCGACATAAAGCCTCCTTATATTTTCAAGATTTTTTTTGTGGGGTAAATATAATCCTTTAAGCCAAACCCCAATATGATTAAAATCTCCGTTTAGGAAACTACCTGGTAACGATCGGTGTCAAGGCGTATCAGAATAAAAAGCAGAATGGTGAAAGCCCAAAGCGAGGAGCCTCCATAGCTGAAAAAAGGAAGCGGAATACCAATCACCGGCACGAGACCAATGGTCATACCGATATTGACAGCGAAGTGTACAAAAAGCACAGAGGCTACCCCGTATCCATAGACC
>CAZTDP010000026.1:0-1070 GCA_964612565.1 uncultured Candidatus Saccharibacteria bacterium | reverse complement strand
TTGGCGCTCTGCCAGAAATATCACTCTGATGATAAGACCTGAAAACAAGATGAGCATGAACAGACTGCCGAGAAATCCCCACTCTTCCCCTATCGTGCAAAAAATAAAATCCGTACTCTGTTCCGGCACAAAATTGAACCGGGTTTGGGTTCCCTGCATGAAGCCTTTCCCAAGAAATCCGCCAGAGCCAATGGCGATTTTCGACTGGTTCAGGTTATAGCCTTTTCCCAGTGGGTCACTCTCGAGTCCAAGAATCTGATTGATACGTGATTGCTGATGCGCTTCCAGAATGTCATGGAAAACAAAGTCAACTGAAAAAATAAAGATCAGGGCTCCAAACCAGGTAAAAAGGATGAGCAGAAGAGGGTGATGCTTCTTTTTTATGATAATAGCCAGCCAGATGATGAAAACCATCAGAGAGGCAAGAAAAAAGAGCCGGCTCAGGGAAAGGTCCTGCCCGGTATACCTGCTGATCAGAAAAGCTAGTCCAAAAAGGGCACCCAGGGAGAGGCCTCCTGCAGTGAAGTACTTGAAGTTTCTTTGATACAGCCAGGTAACGAGTAGAGCGACAATGCTGATGGCAGGCAGCAAAATGGGTAATGGTACTATCAGTGTTAAAACAAACAGGAGAATCGCCAATCCTCCAACAAATAATACCACCCAGGATAAACCTTCACGGAAGAGTACCAGCACAAAAGCCAGGAAGACCAGGGCTGTTCCGGTATCGCTCTGCAACAGGATGAGTCCCATCGGCACCCCGAGGATGACACCGATTACAGCCAGGTTCCTGAAATTATGAATCTGAAAATTAAAACGCGAAAGGTATTTAGCCAAGGCCAGAGCGGTGGCAAATTTCACGAATTCAGCAGGCTGCAGACTGAACGTGCCAATAAAGATCCAGGCTCGCGCACCGTTGACTTCTCTGCCGATTAATATGGTGAGCGGCAACAGGAGCAGCATCAGTCCATAAATCGGAAAGGAAAAGAAACTCCAGAATTTACTGTCGATGGTCAGCACCATGATAGCCAGTGCCAGGGCTGTAAGGATGTAGTAAAACTGCTTGCTGTATC
>CAZTDP010000025.1:0-3250 GCA_964612565.1 uncultured Candidatus Saccharibacteria bacterium | reverse complement strand
ATTAAATCTCCGATAGATGACTTAGCAAGTTGAAAAGCATACTTAGATATGTGCATACATACAGTATACCTTATGTTATTGGTTCAATTTAACATTAGGGGTGTGGAGTCTAATACGCCACTACTGATTGAACAGTTTCTGCCCATTCTGAAGATTGTGAGGTGTTTATTACTTCTTCAACAGTTAATCCGTTTTCAAGAAGCTCATACACCTTTAGCGCAATGCCTGATAGTACAAAAGCTTTGCCGGAGCCGTAAGGACTATAGATCACTGCCTCGCCATTTAAGAGGTTTAACTTAGTGTGACCTGTCTTGTCCAATAACAGCCCCTGATAAGTCAGGTCTGCCATAGCTATCTCTCCTTTTTTACAAGATGTCTTGGATTATTGGCGTAGTTATAGCATATTTTATTAGTAATCTCAATTTTTGTAGTATAATGGGAAAAACAAAGTCTGTATTCTAAAAAAGGAGAATCATAATGAGTAGTCTTGACGATTTGGGTATACATGTAACTGAACTTGATAGCTGCTCTAACAATCCCGATGGCAACAACGAATGTGAGTGCGATTGTGATTGCCAAAGCTCCGGTGATTGCCCACCGGCTTCTTAGCAAGAATTAGGAAATGTTGAAATAGGGGTATATTGGTTATTTACTAATCACTATACCCTCACCTTACTTATTTTTTAGTAAGTCTTCAAAAGTGATATAAGATAGTTCCATATTGTAAGTGTTCTTAAATAGAATCGAAAAATCCTCATCGTAAGTCTTGTAAGATTTAAGCATTTGTATGAACTTTTCTTTACCAAACTTTTGTACTAAAAGTAAAAGAGCATATCCTGCTTCTGAATAAACATCCTTATTGTCTAGAAAATTTTTAAATTCTAACGGTTTTTTCCACTTTTCAGCTTGGCCTGTGGCAAGAATTGATGTGCCTTCCCACAACCAATTAGGGTGTGTTTTACCACCTGTTACAATCTTGAAGTATAAGTGCGCTAATTCATGTATTATTAACATCTTGTAGTCCTCATCATCATGAATGGTGCTTTCAGTTTTCAAGGCAACGTCCTTGTCTAATACAAATACCACACCATTACCACTCCACCCAACTACCCAACTTGGGGTTTTCTTATCTCTTAACGATTCTGCTGTTTCCCTATCACTTACTATATACACCTTGGGCTTGTTCTGCTCCCAATTAATATCAAAAAAATTATTTAATTTTTCTAAAGCTTTAGCGTAAATTGAATCTAATTCTTCTTCCTTGTTAACTTTTATTCTGAAAATGCTACTCATAAGTAAAACCATTATAACGCAACATCAGTAAAAAGTGATTACTTAATACTTTTGTACGGAGTAAGCGTGTGACTATGGTTCGATTAAACGTTTGGGGTATTAAAAAAGATGTTGTAATGACAACCTAAAATTTTGGGGTGGCTGACGGGGCTCGAACCCGCGACCTCCGCTTCCACAGAGCAGCGCTCTAACCAACTGAGCTACAGCCACCAAAAATCACGAGAAATTACATAGAAACATTATATCATCACTAATAACCTGCGGAGTCTTACTTCCCCACCCCTACACCTAAATTACTCTAGTTTGTCCTCACAAACTTCCAGTTCTTAAAGTCTAAAAACCTATCAGCATAAGTAAAAGTATACTTTTCACCAATATCACTTATATATTTTGATACATAAAAATGTGTATAAGGGTGATACAAAAATATGGCGGGAATTTGATCTGCTATGACCTTTTGAAATTCGTCGTAGTGCACAATTCTTTTTTCGTTGTCGAGCTCGTTGCGTCCTGCTTCTAAAGCTCTATCGGCGCGGACTTGGTCAAATCCCGCAATATTTAGTCCGGGTGGATTTTTTTGGGCCGAGTGCCACAAAACATAACGATCGGGGTCGCGGCCTACTTCCTGTCCATAAAACAAAACCTCATAATCGCGAGGCTCGATGACGGACGATACAATGTCCTGGGGGGAAACAATTTTAACTTTTACATCAATTCCAAGTTTAGAGCGCCAGATATCTGCAACCTGTTTTGCAAGTAAAACATGAGAATCTACGTCGGGTACTGTAATTGTCAAACTAACATTGTCTATATCTTCGATAAAGTCAGGATCAAAGTTATTAAAAACAAGATCTCGGTCTGTGAACACGCTTCGACTAATAGGGCCTTGAGCGGCAATTCCCTTGTTGGCAACTAGGTCTTTAACCGGCAGTGCCTTGTCTAGCTTTTGGCGAAATGCTTGATCCTGCAATTTTTCGTTACGTAAATTAAAGAAAAGCGCGTAGTAAATACCTTGAACCGGAAACCGATAATCGTAAAAGTTAGATATTTTGTGTTCTTTTGTAGCCAAAAAACCGTTGATTTCACCAAGTTTCGCAGCGGTTTCAAGCTCGTTTTCGTCGGTATAAAATTTAAACGCGATCCTTTTGATATCGTAGCTGCTGTTAGTGGTAATAAGCGTAATTTGCCTTATGTGTTTGCCTGTTCTGTCTATTTGAGCAACTCTAAAATCACCGCTAGAAGTAGGCTTCAACTGGCTCCCCTTCTCTTCCGCGTTTAACGGCATTATTCCTACGGTAAGAAGACTTAAAAACGGAGCGTATTTGTTGGGTAAAGTGTATCTAACAGTTAAATCGTCAACTTTATCCGTTGCAACCCCTGAAAGGTCGGCAACTTTAAACGAAGTGTAAATAAGATCGTCCGAAGTTATTTTTTTACCGTTAGTCCAGTATTGATTGTCCTTAAGCTTTATTGTATAAACCAAACCATCGTCCGAAACTATCCACGTGTCTGCAAGATCCGGAACTGTTTGGCCATAAATATCGTATCTAAAAAGCCCGCGGTATATTAGGCTGCTTATAGTTTTGTCAGTTTGAGTTTGAGCCACGCTAGGCAAAAACGACTGCGGCTGACCAACAGTACCTTCGATATAGGAAGGCTGAGGAAAGAGTGCCAGTAAAAATGTATAAATTGTGAGTACTAGGGTCTTAAATACGGCCATTTGGTGTTAATTTTACCACTTTTTGCCGTTAGTAGATCCGATCCGAGCGCAGATCGTATCGTCTTTACTGTCGCTGTTGCTAAAATACCACTTTTGCTGGTAATATATCGCTGTGCTAGCAGCCATTTAGGCACTGCACTTGCCGCGCTCGCAGGCCATTTTGGCCCCATCGTCTAACGGTTAGGACGTCGGGTTTTCATCCCGGTAATCGGAGTTCGATTCTCCGTGGGGTCACCA
>CAZTDP010000024.1:0-4928 GCA_964612565.1 uncultured Candidatus Saccharibacteria bacterium | reverse complement strand
TAGTAAAATCCCGCCAATGAGGGCTCTTTTTATTGCTAAAACAATTAAAAATGTTAATAACGCCAACTGCAGCAGGTGAGGTAAAACAGATATACTGGCAGAAGAAATTTCGCCTAGTGTAAATAGAAGTACAAAAATTACAGGTATAAAAAGCAGCCCAATTCCAAGCTTTTTTAACATATACTGACTGCAGTATATATCTTTAATTGGAAGTGCAAAAGAATTTCACGTAGCAATATTAAGAAAGCGAAGAGTTTATTTAAGCAGATATCTCGACTTGAGCGCTAAAGGCAAAGAAACAAGCACTGTTATTTACGTTAAAAAAACAATTTTTCAGTTTCTAATGAACTTAAAGCTTCCTTGTATAGCACGAAGGTCGTTAGAACCAATATTATGTGTTCTAACAACAACGGAGTCCGGCCAGCCTTCATTACGAATGTAAACAGAGTAATACACCTTCTTATTATTAATATTTTGTTCTTCGTAGCCATAGTGTTCTGTGGATGATGCTTGATCTGTATCGTCTTGGAAGTTTACTATATAACCGTACTTTTCAATTTTTGATCCCTTAGATATTTCCTTTATAAACTCTTCGTAGGCTACATACTTTTCATTATCAGTAATACCCTCTAATTTCTGAACTATTATTTCGGCGTCCATATTGCTGTTCTTAAGTACAATTGGAAGGTTCAGGGCATCATCGCCCGATTCTTTAACAAACCCATCGGGGTATAAAAACAAAAAGTTATTTACTTCAGAAATGTAAAGTTTCCAATCAAGCGTGTAACCTGGGTAAAGTGGCGGTTCGTAAGCAGTGGGTGTTTGCTGGCTTGCCTTGTTTTCGGAAACATAGACATTGGCAGAGTCGTTCGGCACCGGTTGTGTGTTGGTATTATTTTTGCATTCGGGACAAGATAAGCAAACTAGCGAAGTTAAACGTCCTACTATACCGGTAAAATACACAACACCTATTACTGCAAATAAAATAACACATACAGCTAAAGGAATTCCGTTTCGAAATGTTAAATACTTTTTATCAACTTTGCTACTAGAATCCTTGCTGTTATCAGCAAGTTCTTCACTTATTTTGTTTATGTTATTTATCATTATTCTAATTGTACATACTTCTTTTACGGCTGTAAAAACTATATAGTATATAAGAATGAAAAGCGTTGAAATTAAAAATTCAAATATACAGGGCAAGGGAGTTTATGCTTGCAAAAACTTTAAAAATGGAAGTTGTGTACTAAAAATTGACGATTCGCACGTTATTACCGATATAACTACTTTAACTAAAGAGCAGTACGAGCTCCATTGCGATTACTTATCCGACGGCACGGTAATTTTGATGCAGGAACCGGAAGTCTATATTAACCACTCTTGCGACCCTAACACTTACGTAAAAACAATAAACAAAGTACGAGAGGTTTTGGCAATGAGAGATATAAAAGCCGGAGACGAAATTACTTACGATTACGCTATAAACGGCGACAACGCCGGCACATTTGATTGTAAGTGCAATGCTAAAAGTTGTAGAAGAGTATACACCGGCAGCTTCTTTAAGCTACCAATCGAACTTCAACTTAAGTACTTACCCTACTTAGACGACTGGTTTATACAGGAGCATCTTGATCAAATTAACAAACTTAGACAGGATAGCTTGCCAAAAAGCTTAAACGTATAAGTTGTTGAAAAATCATGTACAGGACAGTAAGACGACATTTATAATTTATTTGTGAGCATAAATAGAGAGTGGCATTTAAAAAATAAAATGCCCAAAAATCCAAGTTTAGAGGAGCGAGTTAAATGGCATGCAGAGCATACAAAGAACTGTAATTGCCGAAAACCTACCGGAATGATCTTGGAAGAATTAAAGAAACGAAGGCTTATTTAAGTCAGGCTCGCAGTCTATTTAGCCGACCAAAATCTTCTGCTATAACTAGCTATTCTTAACAAAAGTGCAGACCTGTGTGTGTAAAAGATTTATACTTGTAACACCTGCCATGTACAACCCCATTTCAGAAAAAGATATTCAAGAAATCATAAGTAACTTTAAAACGGAAATTTCCGAATACGAGGTTATTGATATGGAAAAATATCAGGGATGGAGTTCAAAATATTTATATCTGCTCGTGTCTTCCGAAGGAAATTTTGTACTAAAAGCTAAAACCCAGGATCAAATTGCAGGCTACGATAATGAGGTCAAAGTTTGCCAAGCATTACTTTTAAACGGGATCAAAACGAGAAGCCCTGTATTAACCAAAGACGGCTCTATCTTTTATGAAAAAGATGGATATTACTGGTGCCTTATGAAATACGTACCCGGAACGCCATCTATTGCTGGAGAATACAACGCGCAAACAATAGAATCCTTAGCAGACCATATAAATCAATATGTTGAGGCCTCTATAACCAACACCGAACTTAAGGATTTAGATATAGTACGTCCCTGGGAAAAAGACGATTTATATGTCTTGGACAAATTTATCGAGGAATATAATTTTTTGGAATCAGAAAAAATACTGAAAACAAAAGATATTTCCGGCATATATTCGTGCATCAAAGAAGGTTACAGAGCTAATATACAAAAGGTAAAAACTAGATCTATTATTCATAACGACCTAAATCCAAAAAATATATTAATGGATCCTGAAACCAAAAAAGTAATAGCCTTTATTGATTGGGATCATGTTAGACACGGAAATCCACTTAAGGATGTTAGCGACACCGTCGCCATTTTTTACGATTTTCTAAATATAAATGAAGCCGTTAAATTTAAGAAACTGCTATATTCAAAACTCACAGCTAATTGGTTTACGCAAATCGATACTAAAACCGTAGATCTTGCTTTTTTGTTTTATTACACAACAGCAAAATGGCAGGCTATTTTATTTTATTTAGATCTTTTAAAGAAATACGATAATAAATATGGTGAACGCTCGAAATTTGTGAACGAAATGAAACAAACGTACGATAAGTGGCTTAGTGTGGCTACAAGATTTAAATAGTTATAGAATCAGTTTGGCAGAGTTAACACGAAAAAGATTATTTATTTTTGTAGTGAAAAGACCACGAGCTTTAGTTCGCGGAATTTTCATTTAGATGGAGATTTTATGGCCATACAAGTACTTGGGTCCGGCTGTTCTAATTGTAAAAAATTATTTGAAATGACTAAAGAAGCGGTTAAGCAATTAAATCGTACTGATGAGGTTGAATATAGTACCGATGTCTCAAAAATTATTGAAATGGGAATAATGAGTAGTCCGGTTCTTGCTGTGAATGGAAAACCTGTGATGGTTGGATTTACTCCTGATATCGAAAAAATAAAAAGAGCAATTTCGGAAGGTATTTTAAGTACCAATCAACCTGGCGGCTGTAGTTGCGGGGGTAATTGCTGAACATGGACATATTTAAACCCATTCAGTTATTTGCAAATTTAGTCACTTATAACTGGCTTGGGATAGTGCCGCATTCTTATTTAGGGGACACACTTAATTTTTTTATTTACGACGTGATTAAGATAGGACTTCTTCTCGTAGTTATTAACTATGTAATGGCTATTACACGATTTTACTTTCCAATGGAAAAAGTAAGGGACATTTTAACTAAACGAAGATGGTTTGGTTTAGATTATTTATTCGCTGCACTTCTTGGCGTAGTAACTCCGTTCTGCTCCTGCTCTTCGATTCCACTTTTTATTGGTTTTGTCGGCGCAGGAATTCCTTTAGGTATAACATTTGCTTTTTTAATTAGTTCGCCTCTTGTAAATGAATCATCTTTGTATTTATTTCCCGCTATGTTTGGAATGAAAGTGACAATAATTTATAACCTCGTTGGAATAGCAATAGCGATTATCGGAGGCATTCTAATTCAAAAATTAAAGTTGGAGAGATATATAAAACCCGAGTTGTTAAAATTCAAATCAAAACAACAAGTAGAAGTCGAAAACGGGGGCGTTTCATTACCTTTTAATGAGCTGCTAAAATATTTTTGGAAAGACGGAATGGCAATTACAAAAAGTGTTTTCCCCTATGTAATTTTGGGAGTCGGGATCGGAGCCTTAATACATGGGTTTGTTCCGGCATCTTTAGTTGAAAACTATCTTTCTGCACGAACCTTCTGGACTGTGCCCTTAGCAACTTTACTTGGTGCACCCTTATACGCCAATTCTGTAAGTGTAATACCGGTTATGGAAGCATTAGTGGGCAAAGGTGTGCCATTGGGAACTGCCTTAGCTTTTATGACGGCAATCGTAACAGTATCCATACCTGAATCGATGATTTTAAAAAAGGTTATGCATTGGCAGCTTTTAGCTTGGTTCTTTGGAATAACTTTAGTGGGTATTATGATAATTGGGTATTTGTTTAATATTATCTAAGGTGGCAAATTTTACAAGCGGAGCGAATTGCACGCCAATAAAACCGGCGGTATAATGTATTTGGTTCCTTTCCATTCCTTTTCTTTTGTTTCTATGACGGCTTAAACCGTTTAAATTGATAGTATTGTGTAAAAGAAATCCGTGGAAAACCACGGAATTTTTGTTTTTTAAGGAGGTGATTAGCATGGAGAGTAATAAAAACTTAATAATGGGCTTATGGAAGTTTCATGAAAGAGTTGGCGGGAAAGACCTTATTGAAGTAACAAACGAGTGGGCTAAAGACGAAAAGTATGTTCAAATTTATATCAGAAAAGTAAGCAAAGATCAAAGCGGTATTGGTTTTTCGTATGAAGGAGATGGGACAAAAGAAGCTTACGAGGAATACTTCAATAAAACATCCGACCAATTAAAAAGAAAGTTTGGCAACGATTTAGTCGGATGGGATATAGCTTCTTCCTCGATCCTGATAAAAGGTTTTTGATGAAATGTCCGGGTGGAGAGGAGCCGCCCGATATTCAAAAGGCTGCCAAAGATCCATCGCAAACTTAAA
>CAZTDP010000023.1:0-5849 GCA_964612565.1 uncultured Candidatus Saccharibacteria bacterium | reverse complement strand
TTTTTATATTGATCGCCCGGATTTCCAAGTCCAACTATTAATTTCATTCTTGAGATTTTAATTTAATACCGTGAATGGAATGATCATCATCGTCGGGATGGTGGACACCCAACAAATGTAAAACGCCGTGAGCTACAAGTTCGGAAATTTCGTGCTCTAAATCGTTTCCGTAGTCCGAAGCCTGCCTTTGTGCCTGCTCTCTGTTTACAACAACATCACCTAAATATAAACCTCCGTTGTCCTGAACTTCATTTATTGAAAAGGAAAGAACATCCGTGGGATAGTCGCGATCCAAGTAGTCTTTGTTTAATTGGCGAATTTCGGTGTCGCTTACAATCGAAACGGAGATATAAGTGTTAGGAGCGGCTAAGGGTTTAACTGTTTTTGGGTTTTTTACAACTTTCTTGGCCATCATCAGTTAGCTTTTTTTTGAAATTGCTGAGGGATAACGGGATTTAATTCAAACGGAAACAGAGCCGCAAATTCCATATATACACCCAATTCTTTGTTTTCTTTTTCTAAAAGGTCGGTACGACCGGCTTTTTCGTAAAGCTCAATTGCCTCTTTGCGGTTTTTTATTTGCTTTCTAATTAACTTAAAAACATCTTCATCGGTTATGGGTTTTTGCTGAGCCCTTAACTCAATTTCTTTGTTTTGAACCTGCGCAAGAAGGTACCTCAACACATCGAGGCGCAAGGCATCGCCGGATTTTTGAAACTCAATAACTTTGTGCTTTAAATCCTCTAATATCATCCTTTTAGCTTCTCATATTTAAATTTTCTTTCAAGCTCCTTAGATTTTTGTCTTTTAAGCTCGCTGGGTTTTCTGTAATGAGATCTGTCTTTGAGCTCATCCAAAATTCCTGCTTTTTGAACTTCCCTATTAAACCTTCTTAAGGCCTGTTCCAAGGATTCGCCGTTTCTAACTTTAATTTTAGTCATTTTATTAGCAAACAATATCTGTAATCGCTTACAAGTGTTGTTTGTTAAGAACTTACACCTCCAAACTATATATTATTAATAGTGAAGATTGGTTGATTCTTAAGTCTAAACAATCTTCTTTTGCTCACTTACATTTAAAAACTAACTTGTCCACTTTATTGGCACTTTGTAATTGTTAATGACAAGTGCCGTCGGCCTACCGCGCCAACTAAGCTTGAGAATTTTAACAGAAAATATCCCTTTCGACTAGTATATTACCCAAGTCAATATTTGGCGAATTATAACGACGTAAGTAAGAGCTGGAAAATCAATGATAAAGGTTAGTTATAGTATCTGTTGTACCCTTAGCTTAAAATGTCTTTGGCGGTAATTAATACCAGCAGTAAAAGTAAAAACGCCATGCCTATTTGGTGAATTCGCGCTTCAATTTTTGGATTAGGTCGCTTTTTAGCAACCCACTCATAGAACTCAAATACTAACCGACCGCCGTCTAGTGCAGGAAAAGGCAGAATATTCACCATGGCCAAACTAACAGACATTAGCGCTGTGTAATCAACTAAGGTTAGCCACGCCCTATCTCCACCATACTCCAAAACAAGGCCAACTAAGTTGTATATGCCAACGGGGCCGGAAACACTTTCCGAAACGGGGGATATGTCGTGGGTTTTAACCGAAAGTGAAATCATTCCTCCCATGGTTGACAGCGAATAATCAATAACGTTGTAAGAATGCAAAAATCCTGCAAACAGCTTTTCTAAAGGCTTATTGTAAGCAACAGAAACAGCTTCGGAAAGATAAACTCCCAATACAGGCTGGCCGTTGGAATCAAACTTTGGCAAAACCGTTACAACTCGTGTTTTAGGCTCGTTGGGGCTTTTTAAATCAGTAAGGTAAACCGAAACTTCCTCGCCTTTAAACTTTAAAAGTGCTTGTTTAAGTTCATCTACGCTATTCACTTGGATACTGTTTACCTGTGTTATGGCCTCGCCACTTTCAAACCCGGCCTGTTGAGCAGCCGATCCATCCTGAATTCCGGAAACAACTGTTTTTAAAACGGTTGACTCGCCAAACTTAAATTTAAAATCAAAAAGAAGCGGCATTTGAGTTGAACTAAAGTTGTTTGCCGCCAAAAAAACGTAGAATAATGAAACGGCCAAAACCATATTCATAAAAACACCGGCCGTAAGTATTTGAATTCTCTGCCAAGGCGTCTTAGCCATGAAATTATGGGAATCCAAGGGTTTAATATCGGAAGGCAACCCGTCGAGTTCTTCATTTTTTTGGACTTCTTCCAGCTCTTCGCCTGTTAATTTAACAAAACCGCCGAATGGAAGCAGGTTTATAGAATAAACTGTTTCGCCTATTTTTTTGCCCAAAATTCTTGGCGGCAGACCCCAGCCAAACTCCTCTACTCTAACGCCTTTTAGTTTAGCAACAATAAAGTGGCCAAATTCGTGAATTAGAACCAAAACGGAAAGTATTAAAATGAAAATTATTAAGGTCATTTATTTTACAGCCTAAAACTGTGCGAGTAACCGGCTAAAACTGCGGATTAAATACTCATTAAGTCTTGCTTTTTTTCTTCACCTACGGAGTCGGAATCGTCCATAAAACCTTTAACTATCTTTTCTACTTCCTCTTTTTGCCTAAACTTGTCGTCCTCGCCTATTTCTTTATCGTTAAAGCTTTTATCAATATCCTTCATTGCGTCCTGTCGAACTGCTCTTAAAGCGTTTTTAGCTTCTTCGACCTTTGTTCCGACCAATTTGGCTAAGTCTTTTCGCCTTTCTTCATCTAGCGCCGGAATCGGTACTCTAATTTTGTCTGCGTCATCAACAGGACTAAGGTTTAGTTGACTTTCCCTAATGGCTTTAGAAATCTCTTTTAAGAGACTTTTATCCCATGGGGAAACAATTAAGTTTTGACTGTCTAATAAGGAGATCGATCCAAGTTCTTTAATGGTCATTTTTGAACCGTACGCGTCTACGGGAATATCTTCAAGCAATGCCGGCGAAGCCCTTCCTGTACGAATTTGGCTCAACTCACCTTTTAAGAACTCTACTGCTTTAGATAATTTTGATTTCAAATCATTAGTATTCATATGTGAATGATATCATTCTTCACCGACTTGGAATCGCACAAATTTTTTGAGTTCAATTTTTTCTCCAATTTTAGCAACGGCCTCATTCACTAGGTCAATTATTTTTTTGCTTGAATCTCTTATGTAATCGTCGTTTAAAAGCTCTTCGACGCTGGCATACTCGGTCGTTGCTGCCTGCATTGCAATTTCTTTACATAAAGATTGGAAACTTTCGGTCTTCGCAACAAAATCGGTTTCACAGGCAATATAAACAAGACTGCCTACTTTTCCGCCGTTATGAATGTACGAATATATTAAGCCGTCTTTGGTTATACGATCGGCCTTTTTACCCGCTTTGATTCCGGCTTTTTTCATTAAAGCCTCTCTTGCAGTTTCATAGTTTCCGGCAGCTTTTTCCAAGGCCTCTTTGACCTCAAGCACACCGGACCCTGTCTCTTCTCTTAAATTTTTAATGTCTTTTATGTTTAATTCCATTTTTGCTCCTTTAAACAAAAATTTTCTCGGGTCAAGCCCGGATTTTTACCGCGAAAATAAATTACTTTGTCTTTTTGGTCTTTTCTTTTTTAACCTTTTTATCTTTTGGGTCAGACTTACCGGCGGCCTCAACTTTTACATCATCTTTTGGGGCTTTAACTTCTATTTTAGCGGGTTTTTCCTCGACAAGCTTCTCTTCTATCTCTAAAACTTCTTCGGTCACAACAGGACTTTCGCTGGCTGTCGTTTTTGCTATAGCTTCCTGTGCTTTAGCAGCTTCTTCGGCTTCTTTGGCGGCTTTTGCTGCAGCAATCTCTTCTTCTTTTTTGACTTTAAGTTCTTGAGTCTTTTTAGCAAAATCTTGATAACCTTCGGTGATTGCGTCTCCAAGAGCTTTTACAAGCAAAGAAACTGATTTAATGGCATCGTCGTTGGCCGGTATTACATAATCAATACCTGTAGGATCGGCGTTAGTGTCAACTAATGCAACCACAGGAATTCCCGCAACTTTTGCTTCTCTTATTGCCGTTCTTTCGCGCTTTGGATCAATAACAAACAAAACGTGAGGTGTTTCGGTTAAGGTTAAAATTCCGCCGTATATTAACGTCATTTTTTCGACCTGGCGGTCAATAAGCAGACGCTCTTTTTTAGTGTACTTATCAAATTCTCCGGTTTCTTTACCTTTTATGTATTTAATAAGTTTGTCGAGATTCTTTTTAATTGTAGGAAAGTTGGTAACAGTTCCGCCGATCCATCTTTCGTTGACAAACATTGCACCGGAGCGCAAGGCTTCGGCCTTGATTATTTCTTTTGACTGCTTTTTAGTTCCTACAAAAATTATGGTTTTACCCTCTGAGGCGGTTTTATATAAAAATTCGCAGGCAACTTTTAACAAGCGCTCAGTATCTTCCAAGTCTATAATATGGATTTTTTTACTGACTGTATAAATGTAAGGCTCCATTTTAGGATGCCACCTTTTGATTTGATGTCCAAAATGAACACCTGCTTCAATTAATTCTTCTATTTTTGGCGTTTTGTACTTTGTCATAAACTTAAATTCTTTCTATCTTTCGGCCTTTGGTGCAGAGTTACGCCGACTAATTTAATATAATACACAACATTTTTAAAAGGAAAATAACGCCGACGGCTTTTTAGCACTTGGCATATTTTCCCTTTTCTTTTTGACTTGCCGATCAAAGTCGGCTGTCTCACCTAAGCCCGTTTGGGAGGGAATGTTAGGACAGGGTTAAATTAACATAAACTAAAGCGGCGGGCAAGGACATTAAGCTTAGTTATTAGTGGCTTCAAAGTTTCCCTGAGTGTACAAAGCCGAAGTGTAAAAACCGGGAATTCCGGCGTACGACCTAAAACCGTCGATAGCGGTGGAAAGTTGAACTGCCTCGGATGAATTTGAAAGTTTACCCTTAGATGTAATTAAAAATCCCTGATTAGGAAGACTTCCAACACTTCTTGGCCTAAAACCTAGGGTGGATTCACCTCCTATTGAAGTTACAGCCATAAAAGTGTGGGTTGAGCCTCCAACGCTAATATTTCGGCAGCCACTTGTGTATCTGGTTGTTCCGTCACCAGCAGTTGAAAAACCGCTAGTACTAAAATTTAAAGAGCCGTTTGGGTTAACACCGCCTTCCGAAAGGATACCGGACGAAGAGTAAACAACATAGTACAAAGCTGTAAGAGGGCCGTTCGAATCCCAACACAACGTCAGTGAATTGGACGAATACCCGGTCAGCCAAACTATACCGTAAGAGCCATTAGACAATGTCATTTCGTAATAGTCAGGGTCCGTGCCGTTTTGCCATGTCTCTTCTAGTGAGACACTAACATCAGTACCAACACCGTCGGGAGTATTTAAGACGAAATCACACGTTTGCGTATCTGGATTCCACGACGCTGTTACTGTGGAACCGTTTACAGTGCCCCCGTTAAGCAACGAACAATCGTGTGTAGAACCATAAATACTTCTCAACTCGGCATCTGTCAGTTTCATATATCTTTCGATGCCAGAAGATGCCGCGTAGTAAACGCGCGAATAAGTATCAGTCGATGTTGTTCTTCTGCTAAGAGAAAGCGTTCTTGTTGCAACTGCAATTCCGACGGTTGTGGCTATGGTAACTGCGACAACAACAAACAATAGCACCTGCCCGGAGTTTGACTTTATTAAATTAAATCGATTTTCTACCTTCATATTTTCATTGCTCATAACTCGAATAAGTAAACGAGAACATACTCTGAATTTCGGGTATCCAACTATTTTTTGCGATATTATTCAAGTCTACCACGTACAACGGATCGTTTTGAACAAAGAATGACGG
>CAZTDP010000022.1:3736-6913 GCA_964612565.1 uncultured Candidatus Saccharibacteria bacterium | reverse complement strand
TTTGGTGGGCGAGAGAGGACTCGAACCTCCAATCCTTGCGGAATACGGTTCTAAGCCGTACGTGTATGCCATTCCACCACTCGCCCATGCAACTGCTCCATTATATCAGCACATACAGGTATCAAAAAGGGCGGCTCGAAGAGCCGCCCCAACTAAATGTCTAACTATTAAATTACGCTTGTCCCTCAATCATCTCAATTCTGCCTATAAAGTAGTTAACTCCGTGCAACCAGTTAACATGGTTTGGAGGGGTGTAGATTGGCGCAATCTCTGAAACGGTTGTAAAACCCTTCGAAACATAGTTGTCTGCCAATCCTTTACCTACTGTTTCAATGGCCTTATCAAAAGATTCAAACCTTGTAACAGTGTTTCCATATATTCCCCATCCAAAAGGGTTGTGGGATTCGGGAATTATCTTTTTACCGCAAGTAGACTCCATACAAGCTATCGCAGGTAATAAACGATAATCTAACCCATATTTATCAGCAACTTTAACAAAGGTCTCTGCGTTAGGTTTTAATGGTGAACCAATATCCTCAAGAAATTTTTCGAGTACCTTCACTCTATCGACCTTTTTCGTATCTAAAGTTACCGTTACCAAAGCCAAGTTTTGGGGCTCAGAAGCTGCTAAGATTCTGGCCTGCTTTTCGACTTTAGCGGAATCCCTAGCCCAAAGTACCGCAGAGGCGTAAATTGCGACTGCAAGGACTATAACACTCGGTCTAAACCAAGTATTTATCCGCATACAAACGTTAATTATACTACAAACCTCTTTCAGGTCAAATGCTATAGGATACAATTTAAAATGGAGACAGTTGGTATTTTTAAGTTAAAGTGATGTTTGATAGCCCTGGAATTGATCTGAAAAGTGCTGAACATCCTCGCACCAAGAACCGTTTGACGGAGGTGTATAGGTTTTCATGATTTCACAAAGATCTGTAACTCCCCGGGTGTAAAAAGTGTCCGAAAAATATTTTGAGACACGTTCAATACCTCTTGCCCAATTATCAAATGTTGAAACTTTCCCGCCATACACTCCCCAACCCCATGCATTATAGCTGTCTTTTCCGTCAACTTGAGGTGTATACTTTCCGCAGCTTGATTCTTTAAATGAAACCGAAGCGACCAGCCACCACGGAATATTATACTTGTCTGCTTCTTCAACAAACTTGCTGCCCAGACCTTCTAGCGGGCAATCATACGCTCTTAATATGCCGTCGACTTTTTGAGCTCTTGAATCTTTTGTGCGAATTTCGTTTTGAGATTTATTTCGTGTTAAAGGCTTGGAAGAATATATTTGAAATTTTCCCGAATCATTTGGTTCGTATTTTGATGAAAGAATTGTTGCTTTTGCGGTTATGCCAAATACAAAAATGATAGCAGCGGCAACTCCAAATGCTGCAAATCTTGCAGTAGGGACCCCGCTTGCAAATGACTTTAATTTATCAAAATATATTTCGGTCGGTTTTTTTAAACCAGATAAGGTTGTAGCCGTATCTTGTGAAATAACAGATTCAAAAATAGATGAAATACTCTCGTTTTTCTTAGAGTATAAAATGGATGCGTCAACCGTAGGAATGTTAACAGGGCGTAAATATTTTCCTTCTTTTTTGAAAAACTTAGGATGATCGCTCATAGACTCTTATGTTAAAGGCTAACACAATTTTAGCTAAACATGCAAGTTTGCACACATGTTTAAAAGGATTTTTCTGCGAGTGTTTGGTACTCCGTTCCGTTTAATGTTTGAATTATTTCGTATAAAACCAATTTTTCTGGAATTACTTTCCAATCTAATTCTATGTCTGATGAATTAAGTATTTGTGAAATATTTTTAGCTAGCGTGACGTGTGGCAAAAAAGATAAGCCTTCTCGATTTACATTTAAAATGTTGTGCATCATACCTTTTGTAGTATTTAACTGTTCGTTAGGCCGGGCAAGAGCCCATAAAACATTGTTAGGTCTGTTTATCTCGATTTTATAAAAATCAAGCAGTATGTTTTTGGCAAGAAACCCTGCAGAATTAAATTTAAATATTTTGTCCGAGATATTAGTTTCGTTCCATGGAGGAATAACAGTGATGTGTATTTTTTCAGCAGGCATCCAGTTTAAAGAAACAGCTGTTGGAAACTCGTTTTTTATTTCTATTACTTTATTTAAATTTTCGAGACTTGGTTTTAGGGCTACAAAGACTTTTTTCATTAGGTAAAGTTGGGGCCGCGTAAACGCGGCCCCATGCCAGTTATTGAACGATTAGATTCCCCACCATTCCCATGGCTCGGTGACTTCCCACCGAACAATAATATTCAAATGTTCCTGTTTGATCGGCAACAAATTCTACAGTATCGGTTCCGCCGGAGTTAAGAACCTCGGTTCTAATTCCAAATTGGTCTAATACAAAGTCGTGAAAACCGTTTTCGCTGGTAAACACTATCCTAACTGTCTCGCCTTTATTTACAGTTATAGTTTTCGGGTTAAACGCAAAGTTTGATCCGGTTACATTTACAACCTTAACATTGCTGTCGGCCGTTTCTTCTGGGTTTTCGTTTTTGTTTGATAAGTTGTCTTCGGCCGTCGTTGTGTCACTTTCGGATGCTTGTGGACTTTCCTTATTTTGATTTTGCGTTGTGGGCTGCGGGGTGTTGCTTGAGCTGGATGTTGTAATTAAATAAATTACCGCACCTGCCATTACTACAAAAAATACTAGTAGCGGAAGTCCGCTCTTTTTGGGCTGTGTAGAGCTTAAGTTGTTTTCTTCCATAAAAATCTCCATATTAAATTTGTAACTATCTATATAATAGTCTACCTGACTTGTTTGTCAAAGTTTTTAACTTATGTCTATTATTTTGAGGAAGGTGTTGAGCTTTCGGTTTTGTTAGTTGCTGGATCAGAAGGCGCAGTAGTTAAGCTGCTTCCGTCAGGTCTTTCCATATTCATAAAAAAACCATTTCCCGGACCCTGCTTTTGACCAGCATTTTGTCTCATATGTGTAAATCTATTACGTGTAATCTTTCGTTCGTAAAACCTTCCGCCGTAGAATCCGGCTAATCCGGCAACAAGAAATGTAGCCACGATTGCTAAAATAATTTCTTTTGTCATATTGTAATCAATAGACGAAGTCAGTCGTCATATTGTAATCAATAGACGAAGTCAGTCGTCATATTGTAATCAATAGACGAA
>CAZTDP010000022.1:1733-3636 GCA_964612565.1 uncultured Candidatus Saccharibacteria bacterium | reverse complement strand
GTCATATTGTAATCAATAGACGAAGTCAGTCGTCATATTGTAATCAATAGACGAAGTCAGTCGTCCTAATGTCTCCTAAAAAATTAACTACTCTGACACAAAGGTTATGTTACTTGTCTGAGATTTATCTGAAAATAGCAGATACTAGGAACGCTACTCGTATCTAAGCGCCTCGATTGGTTGTAGCTTAGACGCCTTTTGAGCAGGATACCAGCCGAAAATAATTCCAATAATGCATGAGACCGCAACCGCGAGTGCAATTGATTGTACCGATAATGTGAACGGAAGACTCATTACTTTGGTTACAACAGCAGATATTCCGACCCCGAGTGTAACTCCAATTATACCGCCTACAATTGTTAAAACTATAGACTCGACCAAAAATTGTGTCACAACTGTTTTGCGTTTAGCCCCTAATGCTTTTCGCAAACCTATTTCAGAAGTCCTTTCGGTTACAGTTACTAGCATGATATTCATTACTCCGATTCCACCTACGACTAACGATATTGCGGCAATTCCAGTTAAAAGAGATGTAAATGTTTTTGTAACCTGGTTTATAGTATTTAGTAAGTCCGCTTGGGATTGAATGGAAAAATCTGCATCGTCAACTGTGATTTTGTTGTGCCTTTCTAACAAGAAGAACCCGAGCTGATTTTGTGCAGCTTCCATGTCGCTGGCGCTTTTTGCTTTAATGTAAATTGTGCTAACGTTGTCGCCGCCGAACAATGTTTTTTGTGCGGTTGTGATTGGAATATACGCGACCTCATCGGCATTACCCATTCCGGAACTGCCTTTGGATTTTGTTACCCCTATAACCCTAAAGCTTGTGCCGTTAATCCTTATGCTTTGGCCGATCGGGTTGTACGCCGTGCTTCCAAATAGATCTTCTACGGTTGTTGGACCTAAAACTACAACTTTTTCAAAATTTGTAATATTTTCCTCAGAAAGCTCCGAGCCGGTTTCAACCTCAATGTTTCGTATATTAAAATAATTCGCCGTTGTAGCTGTAATATTTATACTTACATTTTCTCTACCATACGATAACTGCGCTCTTGAGGAGTAATCGGCGGCAACACTTTCAATAGTAGTTATGCGGTTTGACTGTGCAATTGCTGTAGCGTCCGCAAGTTTAAGTGAGGTGTTTCCTTCAGACGTTCTCAAAAACCCTTGTTGTTGGTTGCCGGGTCTTATTATTAGTAAATTTGAACCAAGAGATTCTATTTGTTGTTGGATGCTTTTTTGACTGGCTTGGCCCAACGTCATTAAAGTAATAACGGAAGCAATTCCGATAATTATACCTAGTGCCGAAAGGGCCGTTCGCATTCTATTTGCTCTTAACACTAAGAAGCTTTCTTCAAGAATTTCTGTAAATTTCATTTGTCGCTTACTATCCTTCCGTCAACTAATGTAATTACCCGCTTTGTTTGCTTGGCTATCTCGTCATTATGGGTTATCACAACAACCGTATGCCCTTTATTGTTTAACTCTCTAAATAGCGAAATAATTTCGTCGCTTTGAGATGTTGGAAGATTTCCTGTCGGCTCGTCTGCAAGTAAAATACTCGGTTCCATTGTCAAAGCTCTCGCAATTGCAACTCTTTGCTTTTGACCTCCTGAAAGTTGGTTTGGTGCATTTTCCATTCTGTCACCAAGTCCTACGAGTCTTAGCATTTCCTTTGCTTTTTCAAGTCTTTTAAATTTTGAAACACCTGCGTAAGACATTGGCAAGATCACGTTTTTTAACGCGCTCATTCTTGGTAGTAAATTTGATGCCTGAAAAATAAAACCAATTTCCTTGTTTCGGATCTCAGCTAGTTGGTCGTCGCTAAGATTCTCTACATTTTGGCCATTTAAGATATAAGTTCCAGATGTTGGAATGTCGAGCGCGCCTAAAATGTGCATCA
>CAZTDP010000022.1:0-1633 GCA_964612565.1 uncultured Candidatus Saccharibacteria bacterium | reverse complement strand
CCAACCTTTATTTTTCCAATATCAAGTTCGGTTACATCAATTTGAGCTATCGGCGTACCTTCTTGTTTTATTGATGCTACTGTCACAACCGAGCGTTCAGAAACCGAATTTTCGATTTTAGTACCTTCGACAGCTAAAATGTTAGCTATGGTGCCGTCTGCCGGAGCAGTTATTATTGGAGACTGGGATTGATAGTCAAGCCACGCGGTGTTTAGAGAAAGTTTTGATGCTTCGATCGAAGCTACTTGCGCGTCATAGTCTCCTTTAGCTTTTAAATAATCGTTTTCGGCCTGGTCGTAAGAAATTCTTTCGTCGTGGGTTGCATAGCTTGTTGTTTCCTTAATCGTATCAAAAGCATCTTCTTTTTGATTTAGTAAATTTTCTAATGAATAAAGTTGGTTTTGAGCACTTGCAAGACTATTTTTAGCTTTAAGGTAGTCTGCATACGCGCTCACTCTGCTTTTTTCTCCTTCAGAATCGAGCGTAACTTCCATTATTTTTTGACCGGATTTTACTTTATCACCTTCTTTTACTAAAACTTTTTTTACAACACCGTTTACGCTGGTTGTTATAGCCAAGTAATTAGCAGTTTGAATTTGTCCCGATGCCGAAACAGTTTCTTTTACAGTTCCTTTTTTTACGGTATCCGAAACACTTTGGGTCTGTCCGGTGGATGCCCCTGTCTTATTAAGTAAGTATTGCCCTAAAATTAGAATAATAACAATTGCGATAATAACGAGAACGAACCACTTAAATCTTTTTACTGTTTTTATAATCTTTGCCATGTTACAACATTAGTTTTAAATGCTGATAATTAACTGATAAATTCCTCTGCAACGTATTCGTTAAGTTTCCGCTTCAATGATTGTACATATTTAAGCTATAATCGTTAAATCATGACTTTGCTTTATATATTAATAGCTACAATTTTAATAAGTAGTGTTTCCCTTGTGAGTATAGTTTTTCTTGTTTCAAAAAAGAATTTGTTAGAAAGAATGGTTTTTATATTGGTGGGTCTTTCGACCGGTACACTGCTTGGCGGTGCTTTTTTTTCACCTATTACCGGAAAGCTTGGAAGGCGGAAATACAACCCAAGTTTTTACCTTGCTTCTGGCTTCCTTTAGCTTGTTTTTTGTAATCGAAAAACTATTACACTGGCGCCACAGCCACAGCGGCGACGGCCCCTCTATCAGCTTGGGCTATATGAATTTGCTGGGTGACGCAATCCACAACTTTATCGACGGTTTAATTGTTGCGGCAGCCTTTTCGGTAAACGTTAAATTTGGAATTATAACTAGCTTCGCTTTAGCTTCCCACGAAATTCCGCAGGAACTTGGGGATTTTGGTGTTTTAACGTATTCTGGGTTTTCAAAGAAAAAAGCACTTCTGTTTAACTTTTTATCGGCTCTCACCGCAGTTTTAGGTGGGATTGTCGGGTTTATTTTTGTTGGAACCTCGGATCAAATTGTAAATTTCTTACTTCCAATTGCCGCCGGAAGCTTTTTGTATATTTCAGCTTCGGACTTAATACCTGAATTAAAAGAAGAAAAGGATCCGAAAAAATCTTTTATTTCGTTTGTGCTTTTTATTGCCGGGCTTGCTCTTATGGCTTTTTTAGCGGGATTTGAGTAGC
>CAZTDP010000021.1:0-6938 GCA_964612565.1 uncultured Candidatus Saccharibacteria bacterium | reverse complement strand
TTTCAGCCAAAAACGGGTTAAAATCCCATCAAACTCCCTAAAGGAGTGAGAGATGATGAGTAAAACTGCGTTGTTTGTTGGAGCGCCGGAAGCGCGCTACAGATTTTCTGGCTATCAGCATGCCTTTGCTCATGTGGGTTTCGAGATAATTGAGGCAACAACCTTTGACGAGTTTGTCAGGATCCTCGAGACGCGGGGCACCTCTGTTGTTATATTTTATGCGTATAAGGACAGTTTCAGCAAGCCGCTAGATTTGTATAAGGGCAAACTACCTCCTATTATTTACTGGTGTGAACTACCTTTCGATAGTGTGCCTGAAAATCAAGCGGTTCATTGTGTCGATTGGTCTATTTTACCATCGCAGATGGTAAAAATCGCACTCGAGATGTTGCACTTATGGCCAACAAATAAACTATAAATATTCTCCGTCTTTTTTAAAAAGCCGCTTGATTATCAACATCCAGCGGCTTTCTTTTTTATTTTATAAAAACAAGGGTTTTGGTGAGGGCGGCGGGGATCGGACCCGCGACACTCTGCTTAAAAGGCAGATGCTCTACCACTGAGCTACGCCCCCTCAACCGGTACGGTCACTTAATTCGTTGCAATTATACACAAAAAGAGAAGTTTGTGGAACATTTTCGCCCGAAAATCGCTCGAAAATTGCCCAAAATTCCATAAATCTACAAAATTTAGCTGTTTAAAATTTTGAGTTTATCAAGCAAGACAGGCACTTTTTGTGAAATTTCGGCGAAATCGTTAAATGTTTCAACTGTTTTGGCTGTTACTATATAATTTGCTTGGGGAACTGTATTTAAAGCTAAAACTGCCTTTTTCTTGCTTAAAACCGAAGCTAAAAAGTTTTCAAATCTTAGGCCGTGACTATTGGTTGTTTCGTCGGTAATAAAGCCTAAAAATACGTCTGATTTAAACAAATGTGAAACAATTGCTGGGAAGGTTTTGGTTAAAGGCATGGAGGAACCTAGCCAGTTTTGAACGTCTCTGCCTAAAATAAAGACTTCATGGCCGTTTGCTTTTAAACTCGAGCACAACGCCTCCAAACCGGCTTTTAATAGCTCTTGGTCTTTAATGTTTGTGAATTTGTATCCGATGTAAAACTTCATGTTAGTAAATAATATCACTAATTGGCTTTAACCACAGCCGGTATAGATTTTTCGTATTTAGCCTTTAGCTGGCCGCAAGCGGCGTCAATTCCAATTCCAAAGTCTTGACGGATGGTACAAGAAAGGCCGCTTCGCTTAATTATACTAAAAAATTTGTTTACTGACTTTTCGGTAGGTTCTAAAAATTTACCTTTAATAACTCCGGGGTGAAAACGAATTAAGTTTATGTGATACAAGTAACTACTTGTTCCTTGAGATTTGATTAATTTTACAAGCTCGATGGCGCGCGAGGAGTCGTCGTTAAATCCTCCTAATAAAATGTATGCAATAAAAACTTTTCGTTTGTTTTGAGCCAAATGTTTATTTAATGTTTGAAACACCTTTGCTACCGGGTAAGCTTTTGTCACAGGCATTATTTCCGCGCGTTCGGTTTCAAACGGGGAATGAAGTGAAAAGGCGAGATTTATTTGTGGGTATTCTTTAGCAAGTCTTTCGATGCCGGGAATTATGCCAACGGTTGAAATGCTAATTTTTCTCGCGCCCATGCCTAAAAACTCGGGAGAAGTAATAATGTTTAAGGCGCTAAAAAGCTCGGGGTTAGAAAAAGGCTCACCCATTCCACTAAAAAACACGTTGTCTATACTTATGCCCAGTCGCTTAAAATAAAGGATCTGATCTACAATTTCGTCGGGTGTTAAATTTTTTTTAAATCCAACTGCACCGGTTGCGCAAAAAGTACAGCCAAGCGCGCACCCAACTTGGGAAGATACACATAGCGCGTTTCTGAATTTACCGGAGTCTTCTTTGTACTTCATCAAAACCGACTCAATATTTTGACCGTCGCTTGTTTTAAATAAAACTTTTTCTGCCTGATCACTTACGGATTTTGTAACCGGCTCTAACTTCTCAATTTTTTCAACATTTTGAGAAAGCATTTCACGCAAATATATTGGCAGGGCTGTAATTTCCGAAAAATCCTTTACACCATTTTGGTAAATTGCTTCAAATACCTGTTTTTGACGGTATCTAGGCTCGTTTAAAAGGACACGTTTAATTGTTTCTACTAATGTTTCCATGGCCGACATATTATACGCTAAACCCGTACCGCTTTGGCTCAGAAGTGTGTTGTGGATGGATTAGCAATAATGTACTATTTAACTATGTATAGTACATTTGACAATGTTAAATCTGCCTTTGTATCGGCATGGAAATACAAAGTTTTATGGATTTTTGCGGCTTTGCTGATGGGTGGATCTTCTATGGGATTTGGCAACAGCTTTTCAAATTTTGATAAGACCGAATCTGACAACGACTCTCAATATAATACAACTCCAACGTCCTTTAAAAGTTTAACCTCTGAGCTTGGTTATGCATTACCTTCAGATGTGCTCGGTGTGTCAACGGATAAGAGTTTTCAAAATCAGACCTCGGATAGTTTTTTTATTAAAAACATTTTTAGCGAATTTGTGTGGCTTATGCCGCAAATATTACAAGCTGCAATATTTATTATTATTTTAGCTTTTCTGGGGTACGCAATTAAGCTTGTGGTTGCGTCTTGGGCGATGGGTGCTTTTTATAACGGTCTTTTTAAGGCTGTAAACAACGAAAGTTTGGGATTTAAGGAACTAGGCTCTAACGGCAGAATTCTATGGCGCAGGTACTTAAAACTTTCTTTATTTATATTGCTGATTGGTTTTTTGATTTGTTTGGCAGGAGGCGGCTTAATATCTTTATTTATTTATTTAATCAAATTAAAATTTGTGATCCCGGCGGTGATAGGTATAGCAATTGTATCGATCACAATGCTTCTTGCTTTTATTAACCTTTCCTTTATTTCTAACTATGTATATAGAGCTGTTGCCGATAGCGAGCTTACTTCAATGCAGGCACTTAAGCTGGGGTGGAAATATTTTAGGTACAGGCCGGGTAAAACCTTAAAATTACTTTTGTTTCTTGGTCTGACCTCTTTAGTTTGCGTGTTGATTGTAGCTGTGGTTTTAGGCGCCCTGGTTGCTCTTGGCCTGATTTTAACTGAGTCTAACAACTTTTTGCAGGTTTTTGGGTACTTGATGGTTTTTATACCGGTGCCTGCCGGTGTAATTTTTGCAGTGTGTGGTTCGGCGTTTTTGTATACGGTTTATGCGTTTTCATGGACAAAGTTATTTTTGTTCATTAAAAACTCTATAACTGAGGTTGAAAGTGGGGCAACAAATGCTTAATTACTCAAAAGCCGGTTTTATAAAAAGAATGTTTGCTCGCTTAATAGATAGATATTTAGTGCTGATAATTTTTTTGGCTGTAAGTTTTCCAATAGTTTCACTTATTAAATCGATTGCCTTTTCGCACACCGTGTTTAGCCGCACTACCGACGTTAGCATTTCTCTTTTGTTAATTTTTGTTTTGATCTTGTTAGGTTTTGTTTACGATTTTTATTTAACATCCAAGTTTGGAGGAACGTTGGGAAAAATGTTAATGGGTCTTATTGTTGTAGATGATAACGCTAAATTGCTTGATATTAAAACCGCCTTTTGGAGGGTTTTTGCCGGATACTCAGCTTCTTCTGTGTTTCTTGGTTTAGGATTTTTATGGATTTTTGTAGGAAAAGAAAATTTGGCATGGCACGATAAATTGTTTGGAACCAAAGTTATTAAGGTTGGAAGCCCTTTTTGGGGAATTTTAACTTTGTTACTACTCCCTGTGGCTATTGTAATTGAGCTGAGCATCATTATGTTTGGTTGATGATATGGGTCTAAAGCAGAAGATTAAAAACCTTTTTATCTCACTTAAAACTGCAAACACATTAATTGCGGTTTCGGCTATTCTTTATTTTGCAGTAAGCATCCCCGGGCTTTATGTTGATGTTATAAATCCCGATTCAATAAATTGGCATGTACGCTCAAATAGCTTTGTAAACGGACTGCTTAGCGGGGATTTTGACAAAACATACCAAACTTATCATCCGGGCATATCCTTAATGTGGATTACGGGACCTGTTTTAAAGGCTGTAGACGGTTATTATGTTTCAAAAGGCTTTCAGTCTTACGATAGAGTTTTGTTCTTAAATTTAGATTTTGCAGCAAAAATCACGTTACTTACTGTATCTACCCTTCTTTTTATTTTAGCCCTGTCGCTACTAAGAAACATTGTAGAAACTAAATTTATAGTGTTGTTTAGTACCTTAATGATTTTTGAACCTTACTTTTTAGGACAGCGTCGACTTTACCACTTAGATTATTTAATGACTTCGCTTTTGCTGGTGTCTTTTATTAGTTTTTTTAAGTTTTTTTACCACGATCAAAATCGCAAATATTTTGTCTTAGGTGCAGGAATGTTTACGGCAGCGTTTTTAACAAAAACTACTGCTCTAATTTTTTTACCCATTCCTTTGATAATGCTTTTGGCGGGTAAATTGCATTGGCAAAAAAAAATTTTATATTTTTTTGGGTTACCCGTTATGTCGGCGGTATTTGTGTTTGTAATGTTTCCTGCTCTTTGGAAAAATCCCGTTTTGGCAGTTCCTTACTATTACCAAAAACTATCAACCGGTGTTTATACAATTGGATATGAGGGCAAAAAAGATGTGGGAACTGGAGGCGAGCTTGAAAATGCTATTACCGAAAAAATTTTTGGTCAAAGGCCCGCAGAGTACTACCTAAAAGTTTTGTTATTTGATCTAACTCCTGTGGCTATATTTTTATTTGTAATTTCACTTTTGTACGTAACGATTTTTTCTGTTATTACTTTTTCAAAATATTTATTTTCGATTTTAAAGAAAAAAGCCGACCTAAAAAATTTGTCTAAAGAAAATATTTTGTCCGTGTGGTTGCCGCTTTTAGCTTTTGTCGTTGGAGTTGGGTTTATACTTGCACTGACTTTAGCAAATAAGAAAATCGATAGATATGCCGTAGTCTGCCTGCCTTTTATCTTTATTATTATTTCATACGCGCTTTCGAGATTTGGCAAAACAGCCCTAGTAATATTACTTTTTGCATATATTTCAGGCATCGTTCCGGCGTACTTAAAGTTCTACCCGTATTTTTATTCGTACTCAAACCCGTTTATGGGAGGACTTTTAGGGAGATTTAAGCAGGTAAACGCCGATACTTTTGGTGTCGGAGCTTACGATGTGTTTAAGGCAATTCACGCCGATGTGCTAATTAGTGACTTTAATGGCCAACAGCCAATAATTACCTCGCAAAAATCAGTTCAGGCAATTGCAACCGACGTTAGATTTACTCGTGAACCCAACTGCTTTACAAATTACTACGTTGCTTTTGCACACGGAACGCAGCCTACAAAATTTTGCCGAGGCGGTAAAAACAGGTTTCATATTATTTACACCGTAAAAGTAGGCGGAATGGATTACTGGTATGTTTATAAAAATGTGGATCCCTACGACAATTTGTTGTACCGCTACTACAATCATAGATGATTGCTACTACAATCATAGATGATTGCTCCTCCAACCATAGGTGACTAGTTAATAGGAGTAGATCTACTGGACGTAAAAAACTCCCCGTTCGCATGCCTATAGAGTTTACTTTCCATTTTTGCCTTTAATTCAAAATCGGATCCGGTTGTAGAAGTAAACGTGTAGTTGTATTCTGCATTGTTTATTGGATCAACATACAAAATGGCCATTTTGTCTAAAACCTTCTTAAAGCTGTCCGCTTTAAACAAAATATACCCGCGGTCAGTTCGATTTGAACTTAAGAAGCTGTCGGTTGTTCCGGACCTAAAGCTTGGCTGTCTTTGACTCAATACGTTTCCCATAAACGAAATATTTTCAACACGTGCCTTATCCCGAGCCTCTTTTAAATTTTGACTTAGATTCCAGGGTTGAAGACCTACAAAAAAGGCAATTCCAAAAATTGCTGCAAAAACCTTTTTGTTAATTACATCAAAGTCGGTAAACTTTGGTAAAAATTGGTTATTTTCATCTAAAAAATGTTGATGCGATTTTAAAATAAATAGATTAGTCAGCAAAATATATTCGGCAAAAAGCATATTAAATTCGCCGTAACCAATTCCTACGAGGCGGTCTTTTAAATTAAACATCCATAAAACATAAACAAAAATTGTCGAACTAATAAAATAGGCGCGGTGTTTTTTTAAATAAAAAATACAAAGTAATAAGGTTCCAAAAAGCGGTAAAAGAAGAATGGTAAACTGATGGAACCAAGTTAAGCCTGTGCCTGTGACACCGACAATTGTTAAAATAAAATAGTCGATACAAACGTTAAATTTTGATTTTTGAGTTTTACGATCAATTAGTAAAAAAGTAAGTAAAATTAAGCCAACAAACGCATACAAAATTAAACTTTGAACCATGTGAGTAATATGAAGATTTTGTAAATATTCGACCCGTTTTATGACTGCTAAAAGAGATTGATCGGTCCAGCCAAAACCTCCTGATTGAAGAGAAACTTTGCTTAAAACATTACGAATGTAGTAAAAATTAATGCCGTGTTTAACAAAAAACTCCGAAAAAATAGATAAAATCCCTGCAGTTACAACGGCAGAAGCTATTAACTTAAATTTCTTTTTCCACAGTGCATAAACAAGAATGAGCGCAGGACTTATTTTTGTAATGACACCAACACCCAAACCGATTCCTGCAGTAATGCTAAGTCTATCGTTTGCGCTAATAGAAAATCGTTTTAAACCTTTTTCAAAAGAGGGGGCTTCGGGCTTTGACAAAGCCCAAAAACCCAATGAAAATATAAAAAGCAAAACAACATTAAACTGGCCGTCGGTAAAAGTAAAACGAAGGGGGTAAAAAATTAAAGAAGCAATCAGCAGTAGCAAAAAAGTAAC
>CAZTDP010000020.1:0-8099 GCA_964612565.1 uncultured Candidatus Saccharibacteria bacterium | reverse complement strand
GTGTTCCTCCTAAGAATAAGATGCAGGTTCGATTCCCGCCGGGGGCACCAGAAAAACGAACGTCGCCTTGGGCGATGGTCGGTTTTCTGCCCGGAAGGGAAGAGAATGGCGCAGCTGCGACGGCAGCGAGCCGGGGTCGAGCGGACCGCCACCAGGCGAGAACGCGTGACCGATTCCCGCCGGGGGCACCAGAAAAGTTTATCGGGGTGTGGCTCAGTTGGTAGAGTGCACGGTTCGGGACCGTGAGGTCGGCGGTTCGAGTCCGCCCACCCCGACCAAAACCTTCATTTTAAAAATATTGGCTGTATAACAAAAGGAGCCTTGGAAATAAATCCAAGGCTCCTTAGGTACGCAGTGGGTTGCCCCACCGCGTCTTGGTATTATACTAAATACACAAAATCTGTCAAGAAGTTTTTAGAAAAAACAGAAAAAATGTCCCGGCGGCTTGAATAATATCAATATGCGTCGGGACAGTTTGTGCTAACTTAAATCAGGATAATGGGTTTGCGCCAAAAGCGACAAGGCCGGTTACCATGGTTAAGCAGACGTAACCCATTAGTGCCGCTACCCATAAGTATCTCCACTTGCTATTTTCGTTAACACCAAACATTAGGAGTGAGATCGCTGTCGCTATAAGGCTTACAACAGCAACCCCGGCTGATTTTGGATACGCGGTTTTAACCGCAAATGGTAGAATAAAAAAGATCGCTATCTGCATAAAGGGCGACCTTAGAAATTCCGCAAACGACGACTCCCGACCTTTTGTATTTTCCATCTCTGTCTCCTATTCTTGCTTGTATAGATAACTGTCTATGTGTATTCTATCAAAAAAACCAAAAATTCCAAATTGAGAAGCCGCACACTTCTTAGCTGATAGCTAGAACGGCAGGATTAAAAAGCAGCAAGATTCCGATAACGATCATTAAAATTGCTCCGATTAAGTGTGAGTACTTTGCATACTTAGACTTTATGCCATGACTTTCGAGGGTTACTACGGCAAGTGTAAATATTATCAAATCATCGAGCATATATATAAATATGTACAACAGCAGATACATATAATATTTCCAAGTTGGAAGTTGGGCCATGCTGAGAATCTTGGTGTAAACAGCAGGCAGTCCGGCGGAGCAAACTATTTCTATCGAGTTTACTGCGACAGCAAGTAAGGAGATTCCAAGTAATACAGCAGGAAGGCTTTTTTGATTTACAATCTTTTTGGCTTTTTCAAAAAATTGCTGCTTTTTTTGCTCGTCAGCAACAGTACACCCCGGTTTTTTGCTATTAAAATAGTCTCGTAGGTAGTAAATTCCGATTCCGAGGGCCAGCACACCGATGAGTATTCTAATTAAGTTAGAAAACCCTATTAAAAAATAGAAATTGAGCCAGGCAGATAGAAACATAAAATAAATAAGTCCTGAAACAAAAATGAAAGTCCCACCTATTAAAAACATTTTTTTGCGGCTGTTCATTCCCAGCAAAATGCTTATTAAAAAAAGTAATGTCCACATGGCGCAAGGATTAAAGCCATCAACAAGAGCAATTACAAATGTTAAAACCGGCAATGAAAGTGTCTTAAGATCTGTCAGCCCTAAAAATGGCACTTGAAGTCTGTCTTCTGCTGCCGAACTTGTTGTAGAGGCTTCTGGTACATTAATAAATGGATTGCCTTTTATAACTTCCTGCACTATATCGGCGCGGAAATTGGCTGTTTGATCGGTAACAAGGCTGGCTATCTGGGCGCCGGTGGTTTCGTCGGTGTTATAGCCTAAAATGTATTGATTACCAATAACTAGCAAAGGTACGGAATTAGTTTTAATGTTTAGGGCTTTTACGACTTTTACATAAAGATCTGAATTTTCCCTGTTGGTTGTAACTTCAAACTTTGTTAAGTTGATACGGTCTTTAATAGTTTCAAGAAATGCTTCTTCTTTTTTACAATGAGGGCAGGTGAGGGAATAAAAAAGGTAAGCGTTTGGAATATTTTCGGCTCGGACCTTGTTGTAAAAACCCAGCCCAGCGAATAGCAGTGCAAGTGGTAAAAGAATTTTTAGTGCGAACTTCATTTGTCTTTGTATTCTAAAATTTTTTCTTCTAGTAACTTTTGGTCTACGCTTCCCTGAAATCTTTCGAGTTCGTTATCTGCAGTGTCTAAAAATATAAAGACAGGTATAACTCCTTTGTCTAATCTATATCTTTCGGCAATTTCTTTACTGTCATCAAACTCGTAGTATTCGGTTTTTAACCATTCGTACTTTTTTTCGAGGTTTTTCCAAACAGGGCGCATAACTAAACAATCCGAGCACCAAATAGCGCCAATCTTAATGACTTTCATGCATATATTGTACAATGGTAGTAGTCTTATGACCAAACTCGTTTCAAAACTTTTTATATTTGCCGGAATCCTCTTTTTATTAGTTACTTTTGGCCCATTAATAAAGGATGAGCTCTGGTATTATTTTATTCAGCTTAAAGGCCAAAAATATGAAATAAGTTCCTCTACCGGTTCGAACAAAAGCATTTTTGGCGAACTTCTTAGCACTGAACCTATTGATTTGAAACCTGTTAATAAAGACTTTTCAATTGTAATAGAGAAGATAGGCGTTAATTCACCAATTGTGGCTGATGTTTCTGTTTCGGATGAAAACGCTTACAGAGAGTCACTAAAGCATGGTATAGCTCACGCAGATACTTCCCAGTATCCTTCTAAAGAGCCGGGAAATGTTTACTTGTTTGCGCATTCATCTTTAAACTTTTTTGAACTTGGCGGCTACGCCACGGTTTTTAATTTGTTAAAAAAATTAAACTACGGAGATAAAATCCATGTGTTTTATAAAGGCGACGATTATATATATGAGGTTGTGAACAAGGAAATGTATAAAGGGTGGAACACTTTTCCTTTGGTGAGGCCTGTAATTGAGCCAATTTTAACTTTGCAAACATGTGACCCGCCAGGAACTACGTTGAATAGATTTGTTGTTACAGCTTCGTTAAAAGATACTGTGTATGCAAACGGCGACCCTTCTAATACTTCCGACTAATTGGTTTCCAGGGCTCGGGTTTGCTAAATAGATGAGGCGTCACCTCGATGCCCAAGAATCCTTATCTTAATCCAACCGTATACAAATCTGTTTGGTCACCTGATTTAAAGGATGTTAGAACAATCAATTTGTCACCGCTGGGTGCGCTAAAAACGCTGTCCGACATTAACGTGTTGCTGTAGACTTCGATTTTATTAGTACCGTCAATTCTAATCAAACTAATTAATCCGCGTTTGTCCTGCGCAATATTTCCTTCGACTATTATTAAATGGAAGCTGTCTGAGTACCAAGTGACTTTTGGTTGGACATCGCTTGCTTTGGTTGTAAATACTGTGTTTTCTATTTTTTCACCTACAGGTATTGGTCTTTCAAAGTTGTAAACTCTGTATTCCACTGCATCTCCTATTTGAGCTGTATACAAAAATTTTTTATCGTCCGGTGCCCACACCGACTTGGTCGAGACTGCTAATTGCTTCACGTCGGCCGGTATATCAAGTTTGTCTAAAATTGCTGTGCGCTTTTCGGTTAGCATATCGTTCCACTCCTGTCTTATACTGTTTGGATCTGTAGCGGTTTGCGCGGTATTAGTATCAAGATCTATGATGTAGTAGCCGTCATTACTTCCTTGTACTAACAGACTCTTTTCGTCCGGTGACCACTCTATGCTTTTGCCTTCGGAGTACTTTGTAAACTTGGTGTCTTGAATTGCAATCGCAGGAGTTGTTTTAAATAAGCTTAAAGTTGCTCCAACAAGCGGCGTTACCCAAATCCCGGGTTTTTCGCCATCGGATGAGAAATATGCGATTTTACTTAAGTCGGGGGATATGGTTGGGAATTGTGCGCCGGTGTTTGTTAGGGGTTCTAATCTTGGACTCTGAGATACAAGGACAGCGGTAATATCAGTTACAAGTTCTTCGTACACCTCAATGTCTTTTTGCCACGCAACAAAACCTTTCTTTTCTATTTTAATTCTATGTTTTCCCGGAATTACCCCGGAGAGCGTGTCGTTTGTTGCTGTTACTAGAGTTCCGTCTAGGTAAACACTCGCACCGTCGGGTAGGGATTTGGCACTTATCATTCCTGTCTTCGAAAGATCAACCGTTTGATCCTTTTCTCGATTCAGCCTGTACCCGGATGTATAAAGGTATAACATCGAAGTAACACCAAGTATTAATATTATGGTTAGTACTTTTGAAATGAAATCTAGTCTGTTTTTAGATTTAGACTTTATTTGACTTGTTGAAGTTGACTCTGTTTGTTTGATTATCGGCATACTTACCATTTTACCAAAAAAGTGGGTAAAAGTAGATTAGATTGTATAATATCTTCATATGCAGCAACATTTGGGTGTCGCGCCCTACGAAACTAAAATACTCGACGTAAAAGTCAACTTTGGCTTTAATCTACGAGACGCTGTTGATTATGTAGATAAAACCTTTTTGTCGGAAGCTTTTAACGGTGTTTGCCACTACATCTGTACTACCAATCCGGAATTTGTGTTAGCCGCCCAAAAAGACCCTGAGTTTATGGCTTTAATTAATAGATCCGATCTTTCACTTCCGGATGGAGCTGGGTTAGTGCTCGCAAATTACTATCTTGAAAAAGTCAAAAAACTAAATTCTAAAGGTATTCTAAAAGTAGGGCAGTCGCTTATTTTTGGAATCGAAACTGCCTTCGCCGGAATCACGGGTTCTTCCGTTTTAGAAAAAAAGATTCCGGGTCGAAAACTTATGCACTCTCTATTAGAGCTGGCATCTCAAAAAAACTACACTGTTTTTTTACTCGGCGGGAAACAGAGGGATAAAAAAGGAAAGCTATTGGAGGATTCTTGTGACTTAGCGACGTTGGCTACTGAAAATATACGCAAAATTATTCCAAACATCACTATTATAGGTGCTTCGTCAGAATTTAGTGCTGATGAAAAGGACGACGCTTTGACTCTGGCCTACATCAAAAATTGTATGAAAAATCACAATGTCACAAACTTAGATTTATTGTTTGTTGCTTATGGGCAGGTAAGGCAGGAAAAATGGATAAAAAGAAATAGTGAGAAAATACCTGTAAAACTTTCTGTTGGAGTGGGAGGCACGTTAGATTACTTTTCAGGTTACTCTAAAGTGCCTGCAGATATAATAACCGAAAATAACATAGAGTGGCTAGATAGGCTTGTACGAGAGCCCTGGCGTTACAAAAGAGTCTTAAATGCATTCCCTGTATTCCCCTTAAAGATATTTTTCAAGTCGCTTTTTAAATAAAAACTAATGTTCATCTATTGACATCGTATTGTTTACATGTTTATCATAAAAGTATGATAAACATTGAAGATAAACTTTATACTTCCACAGAGGTTGCAGATATTTTAGGCGTCAGTCTTCGTTCCGTATATAGGTATATAGAAGAAGATAAGTTACAAGCTGAGGTAAAGACTGCAACAGGCAGACATAGATTCACAAAGCAAAATATAATAGACTTTTTATACCCATCCGGTGTTGATGAACGAGGGCAGGCAGTAATTAAGCAACAGTCTGTAAAATCATTTCAAAAAGTATCACAGAAAGAAGAAGTTGTTAAAAACACAATTCCAGATGTAGTTGAGGAGCCTGTAGCTCCAGAACTCCCGCAGACTAGAACTGAGGTTATCGATGAACCGGAAGAAGATATTGCTCCTGCAGAGGTAGCGCAAGAACCGGAAGAAGAACCTGTTGACTGGCTCGCCAAATTTAGGGAAGCGGCAAGAAAATTTGATGAGGACTCTGTCAAGGAAGATCCTGTTATATCATCTAAACCATTGCCACAGAAGGAAAGGTTCAGTCAAATTGCTGAAGAAGAGCCGGAAGTAGAAACTTCAAAAATTCTTTACTTTAGAAGCCGACTTGGCGGTCTAAAAGACTTGGCTCAGAACATTGATAAGTCCTCTCGAAACTCAGGGCTCGACTACGCATTCACTCTTAACGCAGGGTTGTCTCTTTACAGGGCGATAAAGCCTTTTTCTTTGCTGCATGTGTACGTAAGATCAAAAGATAAAGATTTTTTTGAAAGAATACTCATGCTTACCCCGTCTGATGAGAACAATGCTCAGTTGGCAATGATAGTGAGCGATGACAAATCTCTTTACTCAGGTAAGGATGAACTTCACGGTTTGTTTGTGGTCGCAAAAGACCGCTTATTGGAGGATATCAGAGAGTACGGTGACGAGGATCTTATTGAAGAGGCTGAAAGCACTATAAAATAGTGGTACAATGGTTTCTATGGAAACCTCCAAGGTAAAGAAGGTTCTGATGGTTGCCACCGAGGCAGCTCCCTATGTGTCTGTAGGTGGAGCAGCATCCGTTATTGGAAATCTTTCCAAAGCATTAAAGAAGTTAGGTATCGATGTTAGACTTTTTATTCCTAAATTTGGTCTGATTGATGTGGAAAAATACCCGATGACGATGGTCATTCAGGGTTTAAAAGTTCCTACCGATGATTCGAATACCCCCGAACTAATTTGTAACGTTAAATCCCTTGTAAATGAGGCCGGTATAACTGTGTATTTTTTGGAAAATCAGGAATACTTCGAGAAGCGGGCGAATGTTTATGGGTATTCAGACGACCCTACTAGATTTCTTTTGCTGTCTCGAGGCGCTTTAGAGTTCATCTGCCAAAAGATCTTTGTTCCGGATGTAATACATTGCAATGACTGGCACACAGGTTCCATACCGTACTACATGAAGACAAGATATAACAATGAGCCTGTAATGAAAAATGTGAGTTCTTTATTAACAATACACAATTTGGCATTCCAAGGCACGTTTGATTATAGACATTCGTCTGAAATGAATTTTGATGACGGAAAATCCCCTATAGGGTCATTTTTTTCTGATAGAGCAAGCACTTTAAACTACATGAGGCGGGGAATCATGTTTTCGGATGTCATCAATACTGTATCAAAAACATACTCAAAAGAAATTTTAACTTCTGAGTTTGGCGAAGGTTTAAACAAATTACTGTCGGAACTTAAAGGTAAATTGTTTGGTATTGTTAACGGTATTGACTACGTGGATTTTGATCCTGCGACAGATGCCGTAATTGCGTCTAAGTATGATATAAACACATTAGGTAAACGCTCAGCAAACAAGGCGGCTTTGCAAAAAGAATTTGAACTGCCTATAGATCCCGAAGCTATGGTTTTTGGGTTTGTCGGCCGCTTAGATCATATGAAAGGTGTTGACCTTTTAGTTAATGTTCTGAAACACGTGCTGAAGGAGGGCAGTACGCAGTTTGTCCAAATTGGCGGAGGAGATTGGGGTTTAGCTGAGATGCTCAGAAATTTAAAGGCGGAATTTCCTGACAAAGTAGGAATATTACCTTATCCAAATTTTACTTTACCCCGTTTAGTTTTTGCCGGTGCCGATTGTGTTATTTATCCTTCCAGGTTTGAACCATGTGGGATAGTGCAGATAGAAGCCATGAGGTACGGAGCAATTCCAATTGTACGACGTGTTGGGGGTTTGGCAGATACTGTCGAAGAGTTTGATACATTAAAACAGACAGGCACAGGATTTGTCTTTAACGACTTTGATGAATTTTCTTTATTTAGTAAAATTGTTAGAGCAACTGAGTTGCATAAGCATGATGCCCTTTGGAAAAACTTACAAAAGAATGCAATGTCTCAGGATTTTAGCTGGGAATATAGCGCCGGCGAGTACATCAAGCTCTACAATACCTCAATGAGTTTTGAAAAAGATCCGCAAGTAATGTTCCCTTCTATGGATGGTTTGACAAGCCTATAACTATTTGCTATCATCGAAAACAATCTAAGGGTTTTACCCGAGGAGGACATTAAAGTTTCCTACACTGTGGGCAGGAGTGTAAGAAACCGTCTTCTTCGGATAAAGCCCTTAAATTTTTAATAAAATTCCTTAATTTTTAATAAAATTCCTTCAAATTTTGAAAGTAATTTCCTAATCTTTAATTCAGTAACGTTGCCTTGGGGCGTAGCCTTTACTTCCGAACGAAGCGAGGAAGAAAGGCGTAGCCTTTACTTCCGAACGAAGCGAGGAAGAAAGGCGTAGCCTTTAC
>CAZTDP010000019.1:0-9981 GCA_964612565.1 uncultured Candidatus Saccharibacteria bacterium | reverse complement strand
TAATAAATTTTTCGTTTCAAGACACCTGAGCGCTCGGGTGTCTTGCTTTTAGCAAAACAAAAAGAAAAGCAGTCAATTTTTTGGAATTGGCTGCTTTAATAAAATTTAAACACGACGTGGGGTCGGAGGTTTTAAATCGGTACTCCCACAATAAGGGCACTTTCTAATCTCTTTCCCTTTTTTGGTTTTGAACACATCTGGCCAATCAAAATATTCAGCGCACGGAAGGCACAACCACCTATGCTCCGAGTTGTCAAAAGTAATAGAAGCACCCGACGCGCCTCGAAGTCTCCCATTAATTGCCATACTCTCCGCCTTTCTTTACCTTATCGTGAAAAAATAGTTCTCTTTCGCTTTAGGTCGAAGTATAACACCTATAGGTTAAAGAGCAAAACTATGCAGGGTCGTTTTTTAACTTTACAGGCGCTCATTATCAGAGAGTTTAAAAAAAGGGAGATAATAATTAAAGAGGTGTGTCGCTTGTGATACAGCCCTTTTACTGCCTTACGAGTAATATTTGGCCAACAGGCATGGTAGAATGTTAATGTCTGCGCGGGTGTGGCTTAGTGGTAAAGCGTCTCCTTCCCAAGGAGAAGATCGCGGGTTCGAATCCCGTCACCCGCTCCAGATGTTTGAAGTTCCGACCGTTCTGTCTCCCTAGGCTTTTGCTTGAAGTTCCGACTGACTCGTTTGGGTTACCATAGATTATCATAGTTTTATTGCCGTTTTTGGCGATAATTTTTCTTATTTACAGACTCGTCTGACCCTAGGTTATGTACAAAGTTCCGACCACTTAAATCTAGTTGATGGGGCTTATGATGAGTTCTAAGAAATCAAAATATAACTCACTGTTTATTGGGAGACATAGCGTGTAGTAAAATACTATTGTGCTCGAAATATTATTAAACTTGGTCAGTACTTATAGAATCTCAAAAGGTCTGAAGAACATGCTTAGCAACAAACCAATTGTTAAAAATATGGCACACGGTGATACAGCTGGTATATATATGAGCGATAAAGACGGCATTAATATAAGACTAAACGAACCGTTGGTGAAACGAGTACCATGGAGTTATTACTATATTTCTTTCTTTAATTGTATTTTGGCTTTTCCAGATATCCCTTGCGTTCTTCCAAATAAAGTTAGTGGTGTCAATGATGGTAAAGTCGTCTTAGCTAAACAGGGTAGCGAAAACGGATATATGGTTACAAGACAGAGCCACGACATAAAATGTGTAGACAGTACATATAAACCATTCATATACGGAAAATTACTTACTCCCATTGAGAATGAGAAAAATGAACCTAACCATTTAGTCTTTTCATATTACTGTTTCAATGAAGCTTCAAAGCTTTATATGCTCGTAAAGGAAGAACTTACAACATTGTATAAATACACCATAATTGCTAAGTCTACCTATAGAAACCCAATCTATAGTCGTAACTTTATCAACTCTTTTAAAACCTTAGAACCCACATTCCGAGACTAATTATTATTAATTCTGCATTTAAATCTTCTTGATAATAATATTACGACATATTCAAATAAAGTTTCATATTTTTAAGATAAAGAGGCTGTTTTATTAATGTAAATATTTCCCTTCTTTCCTGATTTGAGCCAAATCTTAAAATATGTTTAGCAAATGTTTTAATATCAATGTCTTTCAGCCTTTGCTTCTCTTCATTATTTTGAGAATCTTCGTTTAAAATAGCTTTAAATTTTGTAAACCTTATATATTCCTCCTGTAAAAGTTTAGTAAAAGCATCCTTATCGATTTCCACCTCGTTAATTATTTCAACTAATTGTGTTACCAGGTCATCCTCACGGATATAGGGTTCCTTGCAGTCAAAGTCTTTGTCCTTGCCACGCAGACAGTGATAATAAACATACTTGACCCTATCGCCATTCTTTAGCTGCTTTGTTCTTTCTTCACCTGTAAGGTGCGATCCGCAGGTAGCACATTTAATTGTCCGTGTGAACGGAAAATCATGCTTTTCTGAGTTTGGCTTGTCTGACGTTGCCAATTTTTCTTGTACTTTGTTAAATAGTTCTCTAGTTATCAAAGGTTCGTGTTTTCCTTTGTACCAGTTGCCACTTCCAACAGGATATTCAAAATCACCACAGTAAAATGGATTCTTAAGTATTTCATAAAGTCGACCTAGAGCAAGCTTTTTACCACGCCTTGAAAGAAAATTCTTTTCCTTATCTAAATACCTTTTTACAGAGCGTCCACTAAATCCACAATATGCAACCAGTTCAAACATTTCTCTTAATATTGGTGCCTTTACTTCATCTAGAACAAGATCGTTAACTCCATTAATAGTACGATTATGATAACCAAGTGGTGACATACAAGGTCGCCAACCTCGTTCACATTTTGCTCTAATACCCCGTTTAACATTTTCACCTCTGTGATCATTTTCAAGCTTAGCCTGTGAACAAAGAATCATAAGAAGAAACTTTTCGTTTGGATTGTTGGAAAATGTCTGGGAATAGGTTTTGATGTGCAAAAGTTGTTTACGATCCATTAAATCAACCAAAGCTCCCAAATCTCCTGCGTTTCTACTTAGTCTGTCTGGTGCCCAAGTAAGAATTGCATTGAATAATCCTTTATCTATGTCAGAGATCAATTGTTTAAACACTGGCCTAGCCCCTGAAAGTTTAGCGGAATGGCTTTCTTGGCGAATTTCAACAATATTCAGACCATCCTTGTTAGCCTGTTCCATCATTTCTTTGATTTGGGAATCTATGGACATTGCTTGTCGTTCATCACTTTCAGTAGATTTTCTAGCATAGAGACAATATTTTAGATTTTTATTTTCTTGTTCTGTCATCAACACATTGATGACGCATCCAAGTTATAAAGTCAAAATCATACCTTATATCCACATAAATGCTATAATGACGCCAAATCTAAGCTAAGGAGAGAAAAATGAACCGAAAAACGCTGGCAAGCGGAAAGGCACCATTTGTTGTGCTTAAGCCCTACGCTGCAGAGCGTTGCGGTTTAAGCATTTATCGCATCAGGGATGGTATGTTTGAGCCCAGCAAGAGCACGATCTCTGAAATGCTGGTTTTCTTGAACAATTTCATACCTGGCACTGTTACAGGAACCAACTCTGTGGATTCCAAATATCCTGTACATTGCCCACCTGTTCGCTATGGAACAGTATCGTTACGAGATGCGGAAGGGATGGCGTGGAAATATGGATGCACTATTCTTGGTGGTGTATTCATCGCATACCTTCAAAGCTACGGAGTAACTCAGCATGAAAAAGCTGTAGCCAAGGTAGCACACGACGATCAAGTATTCTTTGAAATCGTGTATCCTGACTTCGTAGGTTTCTTTGATGAACCAAGAAAAACGGCACCTGACCAAGTTTCATTCCTCGAGGGAGTTCGCAGGAATAACTCAGGGTTATATACAGTACTCACTGTAAAGAATCACAAAGTCAGTGAGGAAATCCTGATGCGCCAAGTTGCGTATCTGAAAAGGGTATTTAGGTATGCAGCTAAGACCTACATTCCCTTTAAAAAAGGCACTGTACGTGATAACCTTGTACATAGTCCTGAGAGCATAGCTGAGCTGGAAAGTCACGGTTTACTGTTTGCTCAACGGATGATTTAGTATGAAAAAAGTTATTCTAAAAAACAGACCTCGCGGTTTCAGGTCAACGGGTGTTGTAATAGACAATGGAAGACTTCTTCTTATGAAGCAAGTACTTAAAGGAGAAGTCTTCTATACCCTTCCCGGTGGACATTGGGAAGATGGCGAAACACTAGAAGAAACCTGTAAGCGTGAAATAAAAGAAGAATTTAATGTAGAAGCTGTTGTAGACCGCTTAATTTACTATTTGGATACGGAATCCCGTTTAAATTTTGTATTTTCATGTAACTATATCTCGGGCGAATTAGAGCTAGGTGGCCCTGAAAAAGAACACATGAACGAAAATGAGCAATATTTTCCAATGTGGGCAGATGTTACACAGTTAAAAGACTTAAATATCACACCTGTAGAATCCAAAAACGCTCTATTAAAGTATTTGGAAAACAAAGAAATACCTGCTTTTTTTGATACAAATATAAAATCCCTAAGTAAAAAAGTATTGATAATAGCACCTGATTCAATTTGCGTCCCACCAAAGTTATATGGTGGTAGAGAACGTATGGCTGCATTAGCGTACGAGTACTATAAGGATCTAGGTTATGAAGTGGATATAGCATCAAAAGTTGGTTCTGATTACCACACTTTTAGTCTGGAAGATTTAGCGGATATTGATTTAGGAGACTACAGACTGATCATCACATATACTTATGGGAAAGATTTGATCCAAAGACTCGATAAATGTGGGAGACGTGTATTTGTAATATTAGAAAATAATTATTCTGAAAAATTATCATATTTGAAGGATTTGAAAAGATGCGAATGTTTTGTTTTATCAGAGGATCAGCAGACACAATATTTCAATAATTTAGGTATTGGGTATGAAATAAAACCTAACTGCATAGATTTTTCTTTATACTCACTAAATAAAACCAATAGAGATAAAGATATCGTATATATAGGAGCTATCGGACAACATAAATCCCCACTAGCCTGCTTGGAATATGCAAAGAAATACGATTTAGGAATAGATTTTTACGGTCCATTGATTTTTAGTGTGAATGAAAAAGAGTATGGAGATATGTTTCTGAAAGCAGTGAAAGACTATCCTAAGGCTAGATTAATGGGAGAAATAGGGGATCAAGAAAAAGTTAAGGTACTAAACGACTACAAATACTTTATTTTCCTTGCTGGATTAGAAAAACCCGAATGGACAGAACCTTTTGGATTGGCACCACTTGAAGCACTAGCTTGTGGTTGTACAGTGATTACTCAGTTTGAAAGAGGAGGACATCTTTCCTACTGTAATAAGAATAATTCAATTAACCATACAGCATCACCAAAACAATTTAACGAAGAACAAAACAGAAATAGTGTTTTACAGTTTGATAAGAAACGTATTTTTAGTAAATATTACCCTAGATAATGCAGGAAATATTAAAAAGAATTACCAAAGATGATGTCGATATTGTCTTTACTAAAGATAAGGTTTATAAGCTTATTTTAGACGGCAAAGTTACGAAAGATGACCTTACTGACATTCCCCTATTAGACTCTTTAGCAAACATAAAGCCTATTATTTTAGGAATGCAAACTTCAAAAGAATATGAGGATCTTTGGCCTAATACAACAAACGCTCCAGTTATGGTTATGAGAAAATTAAATGAGGATGATTGTCTTAATCAAACAAATAAATTAGACCAATTAATAAAGCCATTAGGTACCTATCTAAATGTTTTTCATTCTAAGTGTCCAACTGAAAATAAACACACTAGCGACTATTTATACAGTCGTATGAAGGAAGATATCGTTCGTATTAGAACCTTACCACATATGCATGAGAACATCGTCTCTATATTAGAAAAGATAGACAAGGAACTTAATAGTTTTAGGGACTTTATAATTGAGAGAGCAAATAAGGGTTACATAAAACAAATTCATGGTGACGTAAACTTAGAACATCTTTTTAAAGAAGGCGATAACTTTTGTTTAATCGACTTTTACTTAAGAAAAAAATATCGAACTGATGATCCGACTAGAGATATCGCTACACTTTTCATCGATTTGTATCAGCACGGTTTTAAAGAGCTAGGTAATTTATTGCTATCCGCATATACGTCTGATGAATTAATTAGAAAACTTGTAATATTACAAGTAGCTAAACGATTATTAATGAAATATTTTGTCTATTCTGGTGGGTACAATGTGGGCATCATGATAAGGATAAATTAACTAATAGCGTGAATATGCTTAATACTATTGTCGAAGAATATTTGTAAAGAAATTAAGATATTGTGTAGCAATTTTATTGATATCATATTTTTCAGCAGTAGCAATGCACTTTTCTCTAAGGTCACCATGTTCAGCTTTATCAGCTAAGTCAGACAACTGGTTGATATCTTGAAACTTATATCCATTAACACCGTTTACTATGTAATCCTCTATATTACCTTTTGCGAAACCAATAACGGGCACACCCAAATTATTTGCCTCAAGCATTACAAGTCCAAAGGCTTCGTGGCAATCACTTTCTAGCGGATCGTATCCAGTAGCCACTATCAAAGCTTTTGCCCTTTTAATAAGATTCACTTTTTCGGAATTATCTTTTGTAGCACCATAATACTTAATATTTGTATAACGTTTTGTACATTCTAATACTTCCTTGAAGTACTCGTTCTCCTTTGGGTCGTTGCAGGGTCCAACTAATAGTAATTGTTTGGTTGTATTAGAAAAAGCTTTTACTATATCTAGAACCCCTTTATATCTAGCAATTACTCCAAGATATAAGTAATATTTCGGATCTTCGTTATTAACTATTTTCGTAATAGGCATCCCAAACCCAAAATTAGTAATTCCATTTGTGGGTATTGCTACAGAATTAAATTCTAGGGCTTCTAAAACTCGCTTTTTTAAGTTTTCACTAATAGTTGTAAAGTAAAAATTTGAATTGTTTTCTTTTATTAAATCCACCCAACTACTTGTTCGCCTAAAATTATTGTGAAGAGTTATAACTACATCAGTCTTTGTTGTTTTCAAATAGTTCAGTAAGGATTTATCTTTAATATTTAGGTGAACAATATCTACAGCATTGTTTTTTATATAGTCCGCGACAGTCTCTGTCAGTTTCTCTTGCTCTGTGAAAACTGTTTGGTAGGTACCACCTTTGGATCCCTGTTTGCAGACTACACTAACCTGGTTACCATTTTCTACAAAAGCTTCTGAAAGCCAGTGAACAAATCTTTCTGTACCTCCATAACCCTCTGGTGGTGTTAATTCCTGTAAAGATGATATTTCTAAAATATGCATAGTTTAGTATACGTTTCCTAAGTCGATTATAGTGTTAATAACAGATTGAAGCATCTTTTCATCGTAGTGTTTAGGATCAAATCCACCTATGTATATGAAATACTTAACTAACACCTTTTTAGCAACTTGAAGATTTACCATTAAATTAAGATCGGCGTCGTTACTAAGCTTACGATACTCATTCAGAAAAGCAGTTGCAAAATCTTTTTTTCCAAGTTCTATAAAATGTAGATAAATGCCCGCGATATCTCGGGAAACGTCATCAAATCTATATTTTGTATTGTGTGAAAAGTCTATAAACGTAAGAGTGTCTTTTTGTAGATGTATATGATCCAAATTCAAGTCCCCATGTCCTTCAACTAAGCGGTTATTTTGATACCTTTTTTGGATAATTTCTACGCTACTATCAAGTGTTTTCGTAAATCCTTTGTAATATGAAGCTACATCAGCATTCAATATTACTTTGTCTGCAACTAACTCCCTATCTTTTGTAAATCTATTTGGAAGATAATTTCCTCCAAAAGATTCTGAAACAATGGTCATTTTTGAGTGAAAGCTATAGAGGGCGTGCGCCATTTTTTGCAAGATCGTATCTGTCAACTCACCCCTTTCAGTAATTTTTGTTAGAAAGTTCTGCTCAGGCAAATAAGCCATTACTAATATTTGAGTATCATCGGGTAGAGACTCACTACAAAAAGGTGTATCCAAATAAGGTAAAATTCCCAAAAAATGTGGAATTGGATTTGCCTGTTTATCTAGTCTAATTAGATCGTTTAATACGTTTGTATCTACAGAGGACGTGGTAAACCGTTTATACACCTTGTCAGTGTCAAAAATTAGTTCAGCGTCTGTTTTGACTACTTTTCTCATAGTAACTAATCCTGCTCATTCAAATTTACCCAATTTGAAGTATGAAATTTTGTGTAATTAACAGGTTCATTATTAAACAAGGTGTTATAAACAAACAGTTGTTTTTTTATAAGTTTATCCCACGAGAAATTCTGAGAACTGTTCACCGCAATTTTCGACATTTTCACGATCTTTTCTTTATTTTTAAGTAAACCATCCAGTTCTTCTATGAAACCATTTATTCCTCTTTCAACATCGACTGCAACGGCATTTTCTCCTGGAATAAGATAGTCACCATATTCTTTTAGATTAGAGCACACAGTTAAAGTTCCACATGCCATACAATCTAGATTTAACAAACCAAAACCTTCATCTGTGGAGGGAAAAACGGCTATATCAGCTGTTCGTAATAAGTCAGAAAGCTCCTTTTCTTTTTTACCCGGTAAAAATAATATATCCGAGTTTAGTGCTAATAACTCTGATCTTGTTGGAATATCCTCCCTAGAAGCCTGACTTAGATTAAGTTCCTCAATACGTTTTTGAATTTGTGCGTAATAGTCAGGATCTTTTATTCTGCCCATTACTATTGTTAAAGCATTATGTCCACGATTTCTGAGTTCCCCAGCAATATTAATTACTTCCAACTGTCTTTTTTGAGGTTTTATTGAATTGGGGCTTATCAAAATTACCTTTTTATTAGTTGTTACAGAATCGAATTCCTCTTTAGGGTAAAAAATACTCGTATCAACCCCCAAAGGTACCTTTACTAACTTCTCATCTTCTATTCCGTATGATTTACGTATAGTTTTAAGTTCACCATTTGATTGGCCACTTACAGCAGGTACTCTTTCCAAGATTTTTCTTTCCATATCAATTCTCGCATCGGGCAGGTATTCAAATTGCCGTCCAATGCTCAAGAATAAAGGACTAAAAGTTGTCTTTTCAATAAATGGAATTTCAGAATCAAGCAAGTACCATCCAGCTATAGATAGCAAATGAAAATAGTGGTATACATCGAAACTTTGTGCATCAAGATAAACCTTCACATTGCTTAGAAACGATGAAGACTCCTGAAGTTGTTTTTCCCATACTTTCTCCTCTGAGTTTAAGGACGTATAGGGTAATCGATAAACAGTAAGTCGGGAGTTTACTTTGACCTTACCAACACCTGCTTGTTTTTGCATACGTGCTTTAGTGTTTAACTGCTCACTATTAATGGGAGATTCTTCTACAAGTCTAGTAAAAACATGAATATCATGTCCAAAATCATATAGGGATTTTATATAGTTACGCACCATAACACAGCCACCATCCATATCAATTGGTGATATAAAAGGATCGATTCTGGCTGTTATTAACGCAATACGCATAGAGGTATTATACCAAAAGGTAAGAATCTTGTTAGAGTAAGAGTGGCGTGGTTACAACAAATATAGCTGACTTACGTTATAATAGGCATATGAACACACAACTAGATCAGATAGATATGTTATTTTTAAAAGATACTGTTACGAATACTGACGTAGCGACATACCTAGACCATATCTTGAGTATGAAACAAGATAACAATGAGCAATTAATATCGCTAAGAACTAAACTTTTCAATAATTCCGATATTACTAATGAGGAAAAGAAATACTTACAGGAAATACTAAAAAACGTGATGCAGTTATTCCGAACTTACGGAAAGAAATCCGACGGTTTAACAAGATACATTAATCTACTTAAGATTTGATGCTGATTAAAATATCTTAAGATAGTGCGTAAGTATATACTTACGCACCAGTTCTCTCAATTCAAAAGTAAGTTAAGGTGAACCTTATCTAAATTCAGTTTCCTAAAAATTCCAGGATTTATGTAATTAACGCTTACCGCATCCACCATCTTGTTGTAGAAATCGTCGACGTATTGCATGTTATCCCAGTTATAGTCTTTGTAGATTGTTTTGGTAATTGCTACTCTGATTACTTCCTCTACGCTTTCTTTACCATGTGAATCCATCATTTTCGTGCTTATGTTTACACCTACCTGATCTACTCCGTTTATTTCAAAGGCAGATTTGCCATATTTAACGAGTCTTGCATATGCACTGTTTAACATAGCGGTTTCATCCCAATAAGTTTCGTTTTCGTTTACCAAAAGCGTTGCCATCTTTGTAGTCGCGTCATATTTAATATCAATGTTTTTTCGAGTCTTTAAGCTAGTATCCAGAGCTTTCCAT
>CAZTDP010000018.1:0-10748 GCA_964612565.1 uncultured Candidatus Saccharibacteria bacterium | reverse complement strand
TTGTTGTTTTGTATTTTGTTGTTTCGGAGTTGGTGAAGGTTGGGTTTTATAGGTCGAGGCAGGTTTGATTTGTTGCTTTAGCACACTATAAGACTCAACAAACCTCAAAACAAGTAATTTCTCGTGTACAAAGTTCCGGTTCCGTATGGTTATTTGTAATATAGTGCGTGGGGTTTTGTTTTTCTACGACTACTGTAGAATAAGGTTTATCTTTTGGTCATAGTGTTTGTTTCAGGGTTATAGTATTCAGAATCATCCCAAGTGCAGTATTTTTGGTATAAGTCATATAGTTGTTTTCTAAGGTCCACCGCGTCCAAGGCTGTACGGCTGTACCCCCACACTAGTTGAGAGGTGTATATGTCATGAAGCTTTGACGCGTCGCATTTTATTAGTGAAAAATATGGAGATGCTGTTGTATCCAGTGTATACACGTAGTCATTGTTGCTCCCATTAGTTTTATTCAGCTCCTTAGCCGTTTTTTGACCTTGCTCAAACCCTCTTGAATAAGAGATTCTAGATATATCTAACATGCTAGCTCCAACCAAGGTAACTAAAATAAAAGATACTATTAAGGTTGCAGTTAATTTCTTATTGAGCTTTTTGTAAATACTCATTAGTTATTACCAGAAAGTAAGTTTACAACCTCATTATAACGTTTAATCTTAGAGTTGACATCATCTAAATCAGTGTAGTAAAGGTTGTTACACTCGTTTACAAACTCACCATAAGGGACATTCTTGTAGTACTTTTTTAAAACAGACTTAAGATTATCTTCCGACTTACTAAAATAAACATTCATAAGTTCTCCGTACGATACTTTATCTAATATTGTTTTTGCAATCTCTGACTCCATGGCATAAGTTATGTAGCTGCTACTGTTTGGTATCACATTGTTGAGAAGTGTGGATGCTGTCTGATCGGTTATACCCTCTTCCAGACAAACAGGTATTGTACCCTCCCCAGCTGTGTATGAAAATTGGTGGAGGTATTCGTGTAGCGTGGTGAACAAGTAGTCATTAAAGTTTACCCCGCTGTCTGGACCGTAATAATTTATATACACTTTATTATCTGCAACATAGGAAATACCCCTTTGATACTCCGCTGTTATAGGCTCTTTTTGTGCCTTTTCGTATAGACTTTGGCCTGAATGTAATGCGTTTTGATATATAAGTTTGGATAAATTTGCCTCCTGGTTATATTCCCTCGCATTCTTTACACCCTCTTCTATGTGATTTTTGTCATCCTCTATTAATTTTTTGTTTTCTTTAATTTGTTTTTTCAAGGTTTCGCATTGAGGGTATTCTGCATCCTTGCAGTATTTATCGTACGTGTTTTGTGGCTCTTCAACATATTCCTTATACATTTCTTTATTTCTCTTTACATAGGTATCGTAGCTATCTATTATGTTTTGGTTGTAATTTATTAAATCGTTCAATTGTGTTATATAATCGTCGATCTGTTTAATGTTTTTAATAAGCTCGTTTTTATACTTTTCTTCTTCTGCCTTTTGGTAGGATATATAGTCATCTTGATTAAGAACAACAAAACTGGGGTCTCCATCGCTATCACTATATGCAGAAAGCTGTTGGGTAATTAGTTTCTTGGAAATAATTGGTGTGAGTTCCTGAATAATGTCTTTAGAAGTATATCCTACTATTAACGTGGCGTTCGGAAACAAGGCGAGCCCAAATTTTTTCTGACTTAAGGACGTATCTAAGTCCATATTCCTACCCTCATCAAATAAGACAAAAGGTATTTCAACTGACTTATAAAAAGAATCTTTACCATCAAGGTTAATACCGATTATTTTCATAACCGCTTCTTCCATTGGATTTCTGTCTATTATTTGTGGGGCAGTCTTCGAATCCTCCATTTTATGAACAATGCAGGAAATGCAATCAGCAGGTGCATCAAGCACTCCATTCAACCTTTCTTCGTCGTCTAAAATACTTAGAGTCTGCATCACATTTTTATAGGCTTGCTTGTAAAGTTGCCCCTCGACAACATCAGGTACAAAAAGATACAGGATTATTACTGTAGAAATAAGTACTTGTAATAAAGCAAAGAATAAAAGGAGTACAAGTTTTCTAGACTCCTTTCTGAGTTTAATTAGCAGTATTATAATAGCCGTTTCAAAAATAATAGGCAAAATCAAAAACATACCAATGTTTAAAAAACAAGTTCCTGGTATGGCATTACTTTTGCAGCCTGAGTATTGTCCCAACAGGGTGCTTGGGGTTATGAATGTGTCGTAGTTTACATAGAAGCTTTTGTTTTTCAATGCAAAGTTATACGTAACTAACATACTTACGAAGCTGATTAAAATTGTGGAAAATACGTATATCAGGAGGAGTTTCAGCGTTTGCCTTCCTAGAAAAACTAACTTCAGACTCTTCGTGTAAGTAGGTTTACTATTGTTAGAAGTTTTAGCTTTTCTTGACATTTTATTGCTGGTGGGCGGTAATGGACTCGAACCAATGACCTCCACAATGTCAATGTGGCGCTCTAACCAGCTGAGCTAACCGCCCGTAATGAGCTTGCGCCTAGTTGCCAAGCTCCTAACAAATCACTTCTTCTTAGGCTGCATAACCTTATCGATCAGACCGTATTTTACAGTTTCAGCGGCACTCATCCAATAGTCTCTTTCCATATCCTTTAAGACTTCTTCAATAGGTTTTCCAACGTTGTCAGCTGTTATTTGCGCCAAAATATGCTTAAGTTCGACCATGTGTTTAGCTTCTATTTCAACATCTGTGGCCTGTCCTGTAGCGCCGCCGGATAGTAACGGTTGGTGAATCATGGTGTAGCTGTTAGGTAACGCGTACCTTTTGCCCTTTGTACCGCTTAACAGCAGTAGCGTGGCGGCAGAAGCAGCCAAACCTACGTTTATAGTCACAACATCGTTCTTAACGTGTTTTATAGTGTCGTACATAGCAATTCCGCTGTACACTTCTCCACCGGGGCTGTTGATATAAACACTAATATCTCGATCCGGATCCTGATTTTCTAAAAACAGCATTTGGGCTACAAATGTATTTGCCACGTCCATGTCAATAGGACCGGTAACAAAGACTATAAAGTCTTTTAATAAACGGGAATAGATATCGTAAGATCTTTCCATTCCGTTTGGTTCTTTTTCTACTACTATCGGAATCAAAGAGTTATTTATGCTCATGATGATGTTCTCCTTCTGCTAACTCAATTAATTTAGATATAAGTTTATTTTTTTGCAAGATGCTTTTAATGTAAAGCCTTTGCATTGGATCGTTTCCGCCTACCAATTTTGGATCACCCACTGCTTTTATTGTTTCTTCGACTTCTTCTTCGGTAACCTCAATATTGCTCTCTTTAATTAAATGAGAAAGAACAAATTCGGCTTTTAGGTTGGCCTCAGCAATTTTTGTATAATCGCCTCTCAGTTGTTCTGCGGTTTTGTTTTGGGCTTTTAAATATTGCTCCATAGACAAACCAATTGATTGGGCTTGATCCATAAATCGAGACAAAAGCCTGTCGGTTTCTTCTTCAAGTAAAATGTCGGCAATATCAACTTTTGATTCGCTAAGCAAAACCTCAATGACCTCGTTTGTTCCCATGTGAACGTGTGGCTCTTCGCCGTCTTTTGTTTCTTTCTTGGCATCTTCAAATTTCTTTTTGTAAGCTTCCGGAAGTGCACTTTTGTAATCTCCAACGGTTACTTCGGGCATGGTCGCTACGGTAGCGGTAAATTCAAAATCTTTTTCGATTTCAAATTCTTTAATCTCAACTTTTGGATTTGAAACAGGCGAGATGTGATTTTCCCTTAAGGCTTGCGGATAGAAAGTTTGTAAAAGTTCATTTATTACGTCGCCATAAATGTTGGAAACGCCAACCTTTTCTTTTACCATTTCTTTTGGCGCAGAACCAAGACGGAAACCCTCTATAGAGGTGCTTTTAACCTTTTCTTCCAGCACCTTCTCGTAGGAGTCTTTAACCTTAGAATTTTCTACTGTAACGGTCATTTTTATTGCTGCCTTCGGCAGTTTTTCGATTTTAGTCATCATAACCGGTATAGTTTAGCATAAAAACCCGACAAAAACACGGTTTTAGACCGGAGCGTACGCTCCCCTTTGCAGTGTATAACCGGAAAAGTATACTGATAGATGGGTGGCCACTTTTTTTAAAAAATACAAATTATTGATCGCAGCTTTAGCAATATCTTTGGGTACTTATTTTTTATCTTATGCGCCTGTGTTTGCTCCCGATGCTATTTTTACAGGTGAGGATCCTCAAAACTGGTACATGCCGTTAAGGTTTTACATTTGGGACAACCTTCACAATGCAGGCGGTTTGTCTATTTGGACCGAAAAAATATTTTCAGGCTACCCGATAGGCGCCGAGCCTGAGTCCGGGGTACTTAATATTTTTAATGTTTTATTGGTCTACACTTTTGGTCCGCTTGCTTCTTACAAAATTGAACATCTTTTACTTTATTTGTGGGGAAGTATAAGTTTGTTCATCTTTTTAAAACGAAAAAATGTTAACCTGCTTGGTTTTCTTTTTGCAAATTACGCGTATTTTTTTAACCACTTTATTTTGTATCATCAGCAGCATTTTAATATTGTCTTAACAATGTATACTCTTCCGGCAATTATTTTGTTGGTGGACAACTATATAAGGAAACCGTCATATTTAAGGATTTTCTTGTTTTCGCTTGCGTTGTCGTTTGCGGGTTATTTTGGACATTATCAATCTATTTTACTTATTATCGGAACTTCAATGTTGTACGCCGGAGTTCAGTTAAAAAGGCCAAATTTAAAATCGACAGCGTTATTTGCTGTCGTGAGCATGTTGATTTATTTTGTGCTGTCACTGCCCCTTTTTATTAGTACTTATCAGCTATACAGTTTGAGTTCCCGCAGTGCCTCCGATGATGGTACCGCATATTGGCTGCAGGGTTCATACAGGCCCGGAATGATTGTAAACTCTTTTTACCCCTCATTTTGGGGCCGCGGAGGTGGCTACGCCGGTTCCGGCGTTGAGTCCGATTATAAAGAGCACGAAGTTTACAACTATGCTGGTATACCTATTTTTATAATTGCGGTTGTTTCGTCCTTTTTGGTTTGGAAAGATAGAAGACTAAAAATATTTTCGTTCTTACTATGTGCTACTTATTTTTTGCTGGGTTTTGCAAAAAGTATTCCGTTTTTGGAAACGACGCCGATTCCTATGCTATCCTCTTTTAGATACTGGGGCAGATCGGCAGAGCTGTTTAACTTTGGTATCGCAATTATGGCCTCGATGTTTTTTACTCCACACAAAAAAGTATTTTCCAAAAAATCGGCAATTGCCGGTTTAACATTTTGGATTTTAACTGCTGCATATTTTAAGACATTAAGTTATTTCTACGCCGATCGATTTTCGATGTTTTACGGATTAAAAAAAATTATATATTCGGCAGTTACTTTTACTTTGTGGGATAGGTGGTTAATTTTAGCGGCTGTTACTTTTTTGATTATAATTTTGTCCTTTAAAAATACATTTAAATCATTTTGCTACATTGCTTTAGTTGTACTTTTAGCGGTAGATTTTAAGCTTAATACTTTTAGTATCTCTAAAAAACTTTTTACAGATTGGATGCCTCAAACTACACAAGCCGACCGAAACTTTGAAAAATATTCCGGCAGGCGAGTTTATATGGCTAACAACCCTAAATTTTATGCAAATAAGCCACTATTATATAATCCTTGGGGCGTTTATGGTTATTCTCAGCTCGTACCCGCCAATTACGCTAATTATTTAGATGACTTAGGATTAGGCAGTTCAAGAGGAAACAATTTAAAAAATGTTAACAGTTACGAAAAACTTGGAGTAGAAAGTATTGTAGACCCGTCCGGAATCGTAACACAGCAATTTCATAATAAAGATTTAATAAAACAGGACACAGGTTTCACTTACGTTGCAGAAACAATGAGACAAGGAAATTATGCTTACCTAATTAATTCCGACTCAGCTACAAAAATATACACTTTTGTAAAATACACACCTTATTGGAAGGTATTAGTTAACTCCAAACCGGTTAAGTATGAATCATACGGAAGCAGAGGTGTGTTTTTAACTTTCGATGTTCCCAAAGGTAACTCAAAGGTAAATATAAAGTATGTTCCCTCAAACATATATTTTGGTTTGACCGTTTCCTCGTTATTTGTGTTTGGCCATACGGCTTTTTTTGGATTCAAACTATTTAAAATCCAGCAAAAATATAAAAAACAAAATAAATTGCAATAAAATATATTGCTGTGCTAAATTGATATTGTGGCGTCTAACAATAGTCCAATACTAGGCCGGGTTTCAAACATTCAAAATATAGAAGCAGCCCAAAAAACTGCATTTTTTCAACTGCTCGCTCGTTGTCAAAAAACCCAAGAATTTAAAAACGTATTATCTGTTTCTACTGGTATAGGAGTTTGGGATTATCTTTTACTTAAAAAGTGCAAAAACGTCGAGTCGCTCATTGCTACCGACATTATTAACTGTCCGGTAGATTTAAATGACACGCAGATGCTAAATGAACTTACGCAATGGTCCTACGTTAAAGTTGAGCCTGAGAGTAAATTGCCGTTTCAGGATCAAAGTTTTGACCTGGTATTCCATCACGATGTTATTGAGCATGTAAGTAAACCTTTTCTCTTTTTATCGGAACAGTATAGGGTTTTAAGGCCGGGAGGCGCGCTGATATTAAGCACGCCGAATCTGCTTAGACCGTTTAATATTGCGCGATTGCTAACAGGCTCTTTAATATTTCCCAAAAAAATCGGTGGAAATGAAGTTCTCGGCGATTTAGTTCATATTCACGAATTTTCGGAATGCGAATTGTTGTTACTGCTTAAAGAAATTGGATTTAAAGATGTTAAGTTGTTGCCTACCTATTTTGGTTTTGGTCAGTTTAAACTTTTTGAAATTCCGCGCAAACCACCATTCAGCAGCTTGTGCCACATACTAAGCATTTCGGCAACTAAGTGATTTAAAACATTTCTTCTTTTTCGGGTCCGTGATCATTATTTGTTTGCATAAAATTTATCATTGAGGCTTCATCAATTGTTTTTAGCTTAAGCTCGTATCCCCATGAGACCATTATTATAGGAGCGCTCATTCCGGGTCTTGGCATAATGATCTTTTTTCCGACAAACTTGTTGTTAAAAAGATCTTTTAGTTTGTTAATTTCGTCGGGATTTAATTGATTTGGGTCGTAGTTAAGTACAACAGCACCGTGTTCCAAGCTGTGAATCATGTAACCATCTTCAACCGGAGTTTCATGAATTCCCGCCCCCGCTACCCCATCGCCGTAATGATCACCGGAGGATGGTGGGTCTGCTAACTTAGGTAATGTTCCGTGTGCCACATGGTTTCGGCTTTTAACCGGCACAGCCGTTCCGGCCAGCGTCGGCTCACTACCAGAACTTACAAGCATAATGACGCCTACAATTACGAAGATTGACAAAAAAGTTATTAGTAGAAACGAATTTTGTTTTGCAAATTCTTTAAATTTAGACATGCCAATTTAACAACTGCAAATTTCCTGTAAGAAGCACGAAACCTACAAGTGCAAGAATTATTCCGGCAACTCTGTTAAGAATTGAACCGAACGCTTCGGTTTTCTTTAACAAAATACTTGCCCTGTCAAAAAATAATCCGACGAGCACAAACGGCATTCCAATTCCTAATGCGTAGCCAACCAAAAGCCATGTACCTTTTAAAGCTGTTTCAGATTGGCTTGCCCAAAAAATAATGGCCGCCAAAGTCGGTCCAATACATGGAGTCCATGCAAAGCCAAAAGTAATTCCAAACAAAAACGCTCCGACTAGGCCTAACTTACTCCAGTCCCCTCTAACTTTTAACAGGTGGCTTTCTTTTAACAAAAAAGCCGGTTTAATAACCCCAACCATGAAAAGTCCTAAAACTATCAGGGCTGCCCCGCCGGTTTTTTGAATAATTGGTCTATAAAAATTAAAAAGAGCTCCTAAAGTTGTTGCAGTCAATCCAAATGCAATAAAAACCGTCAAGAGTCCCGCAACAAAGGCCAAACTGTGCCTAAATATTTTAAGTTTCGACACTTTACTTACTTGCGAGAGCCCTGTTCCGGCTAGGAAAGCAAGGTACGCTGGTACTAGTGGTAATAAACAGGAGGCAAAGAATGTTACCAGTCCTCCTGTAAAGGCTACTAAAAAGTTAATGTCTAAACCGGAACTCATTCTCTAAGCATAGCATCGATTGCTTGTTTAAGCTGTGCGTAAGGTACCGCGCCTGGTATTACTGTGGTCTTTCCTGTCTGTGTGTCTAGCAATATATTTCCCGGGGTTCCGGTAATACCTGCTGTTGTTCCGTCCGATGCCTCATCCTGAACCTTTTGAGTATATTTACCTGAATCTAAACATGTTTGAAATTGCGTTTGATTAACTCCAATTTCAGCAGCTAAAGGTCCTAGTTTGTCTAAAGCAAAGCCCTGTCCATTGGAGGTAGTTTTTTCGTAAATTGCGTCAACAAATTTCCAGAAGGCATCATTTCCGCCTAGTTCATTTACACACTCAGAAGCCTCAGATTCTTTTTGAGCGTTAGCATGAAAATTTAGAGGAAAGTGTCTGTAAACCCACTTTAGTTGACCTTGATACTCATCTACTGCTTGTTGAGCCGTTGGATGAAAAGACTTACAAAATGGGCACTCAAGATCAGAGTACTCAATTAAAGCAATTCTGGCATTTGTGTCGCCTCTAACATGATCCTCGGGCGTAATTTCCGGTAAATTATCTGCAGACGGAGCCGGTTTGGTCGGAACTGTTTTATCAGCTACAGCTGTCGGTTGAGTTTTTTGGCTTGGAACTTCCCCACTCTCAAGCATCTTAAGTTTTGTTGTAAGGCCTCCAACGTAAAATGCGCCTAAAACTATAACAAACACAAGAAAAGTGTTTGCAAGACTAGAGACAGGAAGTGACGCTAACTTAGATTTTAATTCTTTTTCTGCCATTTTTAATGCTCCTTTAAATTGAACGTATTCAGTCATTCTAGAGAAACGTATTGATAGTTGTCAATGTTTAAATTCCCTGAGATGGTTTTGTTCGCGCATACAATATATAATAAGTGAATGAAGCCCGTAACAGTCATCATATGTATTTATAATGAGGCATCGTTTATCGAAAAATGCCTAAGCAATTTGCAGGGCATTAGGGATTCTGTTATTCCCGATCTAAAAGTGATAGTTAAAGATAACGGTTCTACTGATGATTCGGCTACTATAATAAAAGAAAAATTTCCATGGGTGCATTTAATTGTTGGTCAAAACGATGGTTTGTCTAAAGGTTATAATCAAGCTTATAAAGAGGCTAACACCGAATATTTGTTATTTTTAGGAGCCGATGCTTTTCCAGAAAAAGATACAGTTCCCGGCTTGATTCAATACTTTGATTCTCACGCCGACGTTGGGGCCGCAACCGTAAAACTATTGCTTGCCGACGAAAGTTTGGACATGGACGCTCACAGAGCCTTCCCTACCCCATGGATCTCAGCATCGCGCATACTTGGACTCAACAAGTTTTTTCCAAAATCCCCAATTTTAAACGGTTATTTTTTACCAGACCGTGATATGACACAGCCTCACGAAATCGACCTTTGCATTTCGCACTTTATGTTTACACGAAAAAGCCTGTTAGATAAATTAGGAGGTTTTGATGAAGACTTCTTTTTGTACGGTGAAGACGTTGACATTTGTTACCGAATAAAACAAAGCGGTGCCAAAATAATGTATCTTCCAATGTGGTCGGCGCATCATATGAAGGGCGGATCGGTAGGAGTTCGAAACACAACAAGACACCTTGTAAAAAAACCCTTAACTCACAGATTAAAAATGCAGAAGTTATCAACCCGGGCCATGGAGTTATTTTTGAGAAAACATTACATGAACAAATATCCCAAGCCTTTTGTTTATTTTATGATTTATAGTTCCAGGGTTGTGGGATTTTTGAGGGTTTTGGCGGAGAGTTTACGCTAAGACTTGTGGGATTTGGTGGGCTGCCCGTCAGGACGTAAGAAATATTTTTACTCAACCAGACGTACTAACTTACCCTCTCTAATTTCAACAAAAACCTTTTCCCCATCGTACATTATTACAGCTAGTATTAAACGGATATTGTCCTCTAAATGTTCTCTTAAATAAACTATCTGATAGATATCTTGTAGCGAAAGATTAAGTCCGGGTTCTCTAATTCCATATTGCTCCTTAAGGTCTTTATCAATTCTTGTTGTTAATAAATCTTTTTGAATTTCTGGCGGTGTTATGGGATGCGTATGCCCAAGTATTAAGGTGTTTTCACTGCTACTTTTCCTAATTTTCGCGACAACCTCTCCTAACTTTTCAGGGCTATATGATACGGAAGTTTGTCTAAGTTTCTCAAAATCTGTAAATAGAAAGTTAAGATTATTAAATTGCAAAATTTCTCTGCTATCTTCATTTAGTGTCGTCTTTCCTACTATACAAAATGGAATTTCTAAAGCTGTGGCATCCCCTCTTATTGCTTCCGTCATAGTGTCAAAATGCTCCCTGACTTCATTAGTGATATCCATATTAGTTTTTGTAGTAGATATTAAAGCTATGGGTATGGGTAGGTCGGATAGTTGTTCAAAAGTGTTTAAATTGTATTTCGACCACATTTCTTTGATAAATATTCTGAGATCAGAATTATCTAAAACCTCCATCGTTTTTGTTTGCTCAACTGTTAACG
>CAZTDP010000017.1:0-10883 GCA_964612565.1 uncultured Candidatus Saccharibacteria bacterium | reverse complement strand
CCTCGGCGTTTACCAACTTCGCTTTTTACAGCGCCAACATACTGGTTATCCACGTCAACTGTAAGTTCCTCAACGGGCTCCATTTCAACGCCAGCAATCATTTTTGTAATAACAGAAGGCTTGCTAACTTCAAGTTCAAAACCTTCGCGACGTAAGGTTTCTAAAAACACAGAAAGATGAAGTTCGCCGCGGCCAGACAAAACGTACTTTCCGGTTTCTGATATCTTAAATTTCATGGCAACATTGGTCTGAAGTTCTTTTTCGATTCGCTCTAGTATTTGCCTCCCGGTAAAAAATTTACCCTCTGTGCCTACAAACGGGGAAGTATTGGGCCCGATTGTTATGCTAAGTGTTGGTTCTTCTATTTTAATTGGCGGCAAGGCTTCGGGATTTGAAATATCGGTAATAGTATCGCCGATATCGGCCGCTTTTATTCCTGTTAAGGATATTATGTCTCCTGATGTTCCTACAGGTGTTTCAACCCTTTTTAAACCTTGAGTTTCAAAAACCTTTTCAATTACAGTTTCAACTTTTATGCCGTCAGCTCTTATTAAAAACACTTTTGAACCTGCAGTTATGGAGCCTCTATTTATTCGGCCAATTACATATTTTCCCTTGTAGTTATCCCAGTCGAGTGAGGTCACAAGCATTTGAAAAGGGCCGTCAACATCTGTGGCCGGTTCAGGTACATACTTTAGTACTGCTTCAAAAATAGGGGCAAAATCAGCATCTTCTTCAAAATTTTTGGGCATCTGATTCCATGCCTTACCGGCTTTTCCTGAAGCATATATAATAGGAAAGTCCAGCTGGTCTTCGTGAGTAGCTAACTCCAAAAATAAGTCCGAAATTTTATTTAAAGTCTCCGAAATTCTAGCGTTTGGCTTATCGATCTTGTTAACGATTACAATTATTTTTAATCCTCGTTCTAATGCCTTTCTTAAAACAAACTTTGTTTGTGGCATAGGACCTTCTTGAGCGTCAACGACCAAAAGTGCACCGTCGGCCATATTTAATGTTCTTTCAACTTCGCCTCCAAAATCGGCGTGGCCGGGGGTATCTATTATGTTGATTTTCACGTTTTTAAAGGAAACAGCGGTGTTTTTGGCTAAAATAGTGATCCCGCGTTCTCTTTCCTGATCGTTTGAATCCATTATAAGTTCTTGGGACATAAGTGCTTCGTTTTCTCTAAAGGTCTTGGACTGCTTTAACAAACCATCAACGATTGTGGTTTTTCCATGGTCTACGTGTGCAATTATGGCAATGTTTCTTTTGTTCATATTTTAAGCAAAAGCTGTCACAGCAGACTTTTTGCGCTTTTCAATTTTTCCCGGGGAATATAGTTTCCTAAGGGCAATGCACGTTCGAGGCCAAATTATACAGCAAAACCGGCAAAAGCCCAAACCTGTAGCGTACGCTAATTAGGATATAAGACTTTTGTGTGCTATACTGACTCGTTAAGGTTTGGTGAAGTGGTTTCTTTCCCGCAAGTGGAAAGCATAAAGCTCGGGTTTTAGTACATAGGATTTCATCCTCGCCCCATTTGGCATAACTTACTTCATAATCGACAGGCACTGTATGTAGCTGTGCCAGTTTAACTTTGGCAGAAAGAAATTATGCAAGCACAATATGCAAATAGGGGATACGGTCGTTCAAGATCCAGATTCTCCAATAATAGTAATAGAAGTAGTGGCGGTAATGGCGGGTTTAACCGAGGCCGTGGTTATGGCGGTGGTCGAAAACCGTCAAGATTTGGTATTTCTGCAATAGACCTGATAAGAGCAATTGATTACTCTAAACAAGCTCCTCAAGTAGAAGTAGAGACAAAAGCGTATACACCGACCAATTCTTTTGAAAGCTTTAATCTTAATTATCAGTTAAGAAAAAATATCTTATTTAAAGGTTACGAGGCACCAAGCCCAATACAAGACAAAACAATTCCTTCTATCATGGCGGGAAACGACTTGATTGGTATCGCTAATACAGGAACTGGAAAAACAGCCGCGTTTTTAATACCGTTAATTGAAAAAGTTTCAAAGGATAGATCTCAAAAGGTTTTAATAATTACACCCACACGAGAACTTGCCGAACAAATTAACAACGAATTTAAGGCTTTAGCCTACAACATGCACCTGTTTTCCACAGTATTAATTGGTGGGAACAATATCAATTCTCAAGTAAGAGAGCTTCAGAGAAATCCAAATTTTGTCATTGGAACTCCGGGCCGTATTAAAGACTTATTAAACAGAAAGGTTTTTACACTTACGCCTTTTGGAAGTGTTGTTTTGGACGAAACAGACCGAATGGTAGACATTGGATTTATAGGTGAAATTAAATTATTTATCTCCTTACTTCCTACAAGCAGACAGTCGTTGTTTTTTTCGGCAACTATTTCTAGAAAAGTTGAAGAAATAATTCACGCTTTTGTACAAAATGCCGTAACAGTTAGCGTTAAGGAAAACGATAATTGCGTTAATATTAAACAAGACTACATCAGAGTGGGTAAGGATGACCAAAAAGTTGAGTACTTACAAGAGTTGTTAAAAAAGCAAGAATTTGAAAAAGTTATTGTTTTTGGAAACACCAAATGGAAAGTTCAAAGCTTGTCAGACGAATTAGTTAGACGGGGATTTAGGGCCGCGGCTATTCACGGTGACAAACGCCAAAGCCAGAGACGCGCAATTTTAGAACAGTTCAGACGAAGCGAAGTTAAAATCTTACTTGCTACAGACGTAGCCGCAAGAGGCTTGGATATAAAAAATGTAAGCCATGTTATTAACTTTGAATTACCTGAAACTTACGACGATTACGTTCACAGAATTGGACGAACAGGCCGTGCAAATAAAAGCGGTGTTGCTTTAACTTTTGTAGACGCTTAAATCCAAACACCTGTACGAACACTCATAAAGAACAGGACGACGCAGAATTTTTTATGGCGGCGGGAGTTTAACGTATTGCTATAAAAATTTTTTTAGTATACTTAAAGTAAGATGTTGACGCCGTTTTTAATTTTATTTGTTTCATTTGCGGTTTTATGGGTAAGTTCAGGTGTTACCGTTGCGTCAACCGAAAATCTTTCAAAAAGACTTAGAATATCGCCATTTCTAACTTCGTTTTTTACACTTGGGCTTTTAACTTCTTTAAGCGAAATTTCGGTGGCATTTTTTTCGACCATCGAAGGAACCCCAAGCGTTTCGGTTGGAAACTTATTGGGCGCTTCGGCTGTTTTAACATTGCTATTAATTCCACTCCAAGTTGTAATTAGCAAAGGGATTACGGTTAGCAAAAAAACTGATCAAATTAACTTGCCTGCCGCTTATATGGTAATTTCGTTACCGGTTTTGCTTTTACTTGACGGCTCACTAGGACGCATAGACGCCCTAATTATGCTTTTTTCGTACGTATATCTTCTTTTTACTATTTCAAATAAACAAACATTGTTTGCTAAAATCGAACAAAATTTATATCACCCTAAATCGTTGGTCATTTTAGATATTTTTAAAATTTTTGTCGGCGCCGGAATTGTAGTTATTGCAAGTAAATTTATTTTGGATAGTTTAATTTTAATCGCAAACACATTTAATATTCCAAGTTTTGCCATAGGACTGATTGTTTTATCCATAGGTACAAATATCCCGGAAATCTCTGTTTTAATACACTCTTACATTATTAACAAAAAAAACTTAGCGTTGGGAGACTATATCGGCTCCGCTTCCTTAAACACGGCGATTTTAAGCTTTCTGGTTTTTGCGAATAACTCGGTGATAACGGTAGAGAAGGGACTAAAGTTTAATATACTTCTTCTACCGTTTGGCGCCTTGTTATTTTTGCTTTTTGTTAGAAATAAACGATTTGAGACGAAAGAGGCAAAAATACTTATGCTCTGCTATGTAGCTTTTGTTGTTTTGGAACTTGTGCTTTAGATGGAATAAGAAGATTGTATATCTCAGCCTACACACGTTAATCGTGAAACTTTCATCTATATGTGATAGCATTTAGCAGATTTGATCTCAATTTAGATCTGATCTGCTACCTAATATGATATATAACAAAGGATTAAATTCACTAAAAAACGGCGACACCTTTTCTGGTGACGTTAAAATAATTAAAAAAAGTAAACCGGGTCCGGTGGTTTTTATCGTAACAAACGGCCTTGGAGCAATAGAGGCTGTGACAAAAGATTCCGATTATAACGCCGGTCAAGTGGTTTATATTGAAGGAACAGTAAACGAGCACCGAGGCAAACTTCAAATCGAGCTCGACAACATAAAAAAATCAAACACCGATTTTGACGCAATAATGCTAGAAAAAAGTGCGCCTGTACGAACCGAATTTAGCATTGAATCCGAAAGATACAAAAAAATGCGCCCTGTAATAACCCAAATTGCGGCTCGTATCCGCAAAGCCATTTTAGAAGGTCAGCCGATAATGATAAGGCACCACAGCGATGCCGACGGTATAACTTCGGGAATTAATATTGAACACGCATGCCAAGGCCTGATGCAAGATCTTGGAATCGACACACGCTATTTACTTTTTAGAAGCCCTTCTCGAGCACCTTTTTACTCCGCAGGAGATGTTTTGCGAGATTTAGTTTTATCAAAAAGATTTGTTGAGGCCGATTCGAACATAAAACCACTTGTAATTGTGGTCGACAACGGCTCAACTCCTGAAGACGCTTTTGGGTTAAGCACTTTAAAGACATTAGGCTACGAAGCAATTGTAATTGACCACCATAATCCGGTAGTAATAGATGAAAATGGCGTAACTTCAGTTGATAAATATTTAACCTGCCACCTAAATCCCTACAAACTAGGTTTGGACAGCAAAACCTCGGCAGGCATGTTAACTTACGAAATCGCAAGGTTTATTTGGGAAAATTATGACGATCCTAAAATTCCGGCACTTGCCGCAATAGCTGACCGATGCGAAATTCCTGAAACCGAACTTTATATTACAAACGCACAAGCTAGCAGGGAAGACTTAGCAAAAATCGGTACTGCTATAGATTACGTTTCATACCAATTAAAAAACGATCCCGGAAAGGGAGTTTATGAAGAAATTATTGGAAACACCGAATTTGTTGAACTTATAAATATTGAAGTCAGAAAAGGTGTTGAAACTCAATTGCAAAGTGCATTGCCTTATCTACGAACGCAAGAAATAAACGGCATTGTTTTTTCGACCATTGATGTTGAAAAATACACCATGAGATTTACCTTCCCAACTCCGGGCGGCGTTATTAGTAGAATTCACGAAATTACCGTGGGCGAAAACGAAAATAGTCCGGTTTTAAGCTTAGGCTATGTTGAGGATATGATAATTGTTAGGGCCAACCAACCTATTTTGCCGGTTCAAAAAATAATTGAGCATCTTAAACAAAAGTTTCCAAGTGCAAATGTTGACGGCGGGGGCCATGAAATGGCCGGCGCTATAAGATTTGTATCTGCGCACCGCGACAACTTGCTTGAAGAAATAAAAGAAATGCTAAAAACCGTTAAACTTCCTGAGCCTCAAGAGTAATATCGGCGGTTGTTACGGCTAAAATCCCCGCGAAAATCTCTACAATTTAACTCGCTTTTCTTGTATCATAAACATATAAATACTTGTCCTATGATCAAAAGGTTGGGAACAATTTTTAAACGTATATCAAATGTTTACATACGAAGCTTTTTTAAAAAGTTTAAGCTTCTTTTTCGCCAAAAAGAATCGCTGGTTGCAACTCCAATATATAACGGTAAGTTTAAAATACTTAGACATAAATTGTTTCCATTATTTTTTGGCGTTGCTCTTGTTTTAATCCCAATTGTTATTTATGGTTTTTTTAAAGCCGGTAAAGTTGAGGCCGCGTGGTGGGATGACGCTTGGATGAGCAGAGCATTAATTAATTTTGAAAATTCAGGATCTCAAGTTCAAAATCAAAAAGTAAAGTTTGATATAGACACAGCCACACTAATAAATAACGGAAAAATGCAAGCTGATTGTGGGGACATAAGGTTTGTTGATATCAATGGGTTGGATTACCAATATTTTATAGATGAAGTGGGCGGGGCATGCGGCACAGACTCTACAGATACTTATGTGGTGTTTCCAACTATAAACAGCGGTACCAATACAATATATATGTACTACAACAATGCAGGCGCTCCGAACGGTACAAATCCCACACAGTTTGATGCAACCACTTTTACTCCCGGAGGCACCCCTACTGCCGGAGAGGAAGAAACAGGTCCAAATCCCTCGCTATATTATAAATTCGACGAAGGCGGAGGTACTACATTAAAAAACGGTATGCCTGAAGAAGCCCTAAATGGATTAAATGGAACAGAAACTACTAAAATCAGACAAGAAATAAATATTATTAATTCTGAAATTACTTCAGGGGGAACAGACAAAGGAATAGCCTTAATCTCTACAGGCAACTACAGCGGAACCGTTACATACTATTTTGAAGTTGTAGCAAAAACTGACGATTTAGGATCTGTGGAACTTACATACGACGCAGGTTCAGGCAGTGAACCTTCGGGAGGTTATTTACTAACCATAGATGATATACAAACTTCAAGCTATGAAATTTATAGAAAAGAAATACCTTCGTTAACAGGCAGTCAAAATGCTTTCGTATCCGCTATAACCGGAACAAATACCTCTGTAAAGTCAGCACGTATTATCATTCTTCAGGAAGGAAGTGGAATAACCGACACTGAAACTCAATTTGAAATCGGAAACACCGAAACCGGAAAGAATAATACCACCACTGACCCGTTAAATAATCCAAAATACTGGACGTACGAGGATTATGAGTGGAGTCCGACTCCTCAATTTTATGTCGAAGCCACTTACGGAGAAAGTGAGCCTTCTACGGGATCTGCGATATACACATCGGCTGGAACTTACACGTGGACAGCCCCGGCGGGAGTAACCTCGGCAACAGTAGAGTTGTGGGGAGGGGGAGGCGGTGGAGCAGGAGATACAAGCGCAAACAGTTACTCGGGAGGGGGAGGCGGCGGAGGTGCATATGCCAGCAGTACTGTAAGCGTATCACCTCAAGGTAACTATACGGTCGTCGTAGGAGCAGGAGGAAGCGGCACTACCTCGAACGGAGTAACCGGTAGTAGCTCTACTTTCGCATCCACTCAAGTAGTGGCTGCAGGCGGTTCGTATGGAAAAACTAACGGCTCCGGCGGTGGCGCAGGAGGAACAACTGCAGCCTCGACGGGAGACACAGAATACGCCGGTGGGGCAGGGTACGCAGGGGCGTACTCTACAGGATACGGTGGTGCCGGAGGATCTTCTGCGGGACCTGGTGGGGCAGGTTACTCAGCCACAACTCATTACAATAACGATTTCCCTACCGGCGGGGGACAAGGTGGTAGTGGAGGTAAATGTACCGGCCACTGCGCAGGGTATGCAGGGACAGCGCCTGGAGGAGGGGGCGGGGGCGCAGGAAACCGAGTCAGCTCCTCGGGAGCGGGCGCTGCTGGGCAAGCTGGTAAAGCCGTAATAAGCTATATACAAACAGCCAGTGCTATTACAATAAAATTGCAGCAAGACGACGGATCTTTTTCAAACTGGACTGACGTAACAAACGGAACTGTTCTAAATGGCGAAAACACTGCGAGCCCAAAAAGAGTACGAACAACAACAGCCTTTACCCCGGTAGCGGGTAGACATTACAGGATAGTATCAAGTGCTGGCGACAACTCCACTTCTTATCACATCTACAACGCAAAGATTATTGCAGTTCAAGCTCCAGCATCCGGATATGTAAACCGATTTAAATCTCAATATCTTCTAACTAATAACGGCACCTCCGGGGGAACAACAGGCAGACAAGATTTTCTAACAAGATGGGACCCCTTAGAGTGGGGAGGGACCTCCAACTATTACTACCAAGAAGCCTTTGGCATATCTTCCGGAACATCTGACATTTATCTACAAAGCCACTCGAATCAGGCTCAAATAAGTAACTCTGGAGTATATGATGTATCTCAAATTAAAAAATCTGGTCCGATTTCAATGCCCTCGGAGCAAAGTGACCTAGAAGTAAACGTAGCAGGAACCGGTACGTTATCAGGTAATGCGCTAAGTGTAATTTCGCAACTGGGGCCGCAGGGAACCTCTGCGACATACAAAGGAAGCGACTACTGTATTAATGGGACCTGTCTATTCTTTGACGGTATATCCAATATTGCGACTGCGAAAAATGCCCCACAAATTGATTTTGACACAGGATTGCACAAAGGATTTACAGTATCTACGTGGTTTAAGGCTGTAGGTAATGGTTATATATTCTCTAAAGGAGACGATACGTATGCCCGGGTGTTAAATTCCGGTACAGACGGCTATGCTGATATCTCGGTTTCTGTGGGGTTATCTGGAGCGGATGCAACGGTTTCAATTTTGAATTCGGTTACTTTAAATTATTGGCACCACTTGTCAGTTGGTTATACAGACGGTACCTTAACAGACATTGCTAATGTATACCTCGACGGTGTGAAAATTGGACAATCAACCAACGGATCCGGATCCTTAAACTCAGGTGATTATAGCTATCTAAAAATCGGTGAAGTTTTTACCGGGTACTTAGATGAATTTAAAGTATATCCGTACGAAAGATCCGGGAATCAAACAAAATCCGATTTCAGTATTTCAATTTCAAAAAGAGGGACTTTAGCAAGACTTGGAGAAGATGCTGCGCCTACCAACAACGGGCTGGTGGCATACTGGAATTTTGACGAAGACACCGGAACCGTCATAAACGACCTTACGGGAAATGGAAACAACGGTACTATAGGGGCTGGAACTTCAAATCCTGCATGGTGGCAAGGAAAATTTGGACCGGGACTTTACTTTAATGGTACTGCAAAAAGAGCAAGTTTTCCCGACAGCAATACTCTTAGTCCAACAGATGCGCTAACAATTAGCGCATGGGTTAGTCCTAGTTCAATAGCGAGCACCACACACCCAATTGCCGGTAAATGGGCACTCGACAACTATAACTTTCTCTTGGTACAAGCAGGTGCGGAGATCATTTTATATGTCAATAGCATGGATAACTACGTTAAAACAACCAACTCAAGCTTAGCCGTCAGTAACTGGTATAAGATAGATGCTACCTACGAAGCTTCGACCCATGAAGCTCATATATACGTTAATGGTGTAAATAAAACCTTAACTACTTACGGAACACTGCCTAGCAGTATTACTAATGGACCCGGAGAATTTGTCATTGGGGATGCAACTTTTGGCGGAAATGTTGCGATCGGAGGGGTGGGGGCAACCCATTTTTACAGAAACTATCTAGGCGTGATCGATGAAGTAAAACTATACAATAAAGCCCTAACAGCGACAGAGGTAAGCACTCAATACGAATTCAGCCCAGGCCCTGTTGTAAGTTACAACTTCGACGAAGGAAGCGGTAACTATGCCTACGACTCGAGCGGTAACGGCATTACGGGAACGTGGCAAGGCAGCGAATCCCACTGGGAAGCAGGAATATTTGGTACAGCCGGCAACTTTACTATAGACTCAGACTATGTTTTGACAACTAAAACTGACGCACCCCTGCCTGCATCAGACGAGTTTACTCTAGAGGCATGGGTCAACAGAAATGTTTCTTCAAATCAACAAGTTATTTCTAAAACAGGAAGTGCAGGAACTGGCGGATATGCTCTATTAATTGGAAGCCAAGGTGAGGTATATTGCCGAACAGACCAAACAGCCAGCTATCAAGACTCATTTACTAGTACAGGGTACGTTACTGAAACATCCGGTTGGGTCCACATTGCGGCAATAAAAACCGGAAATTCGTGCCGCGTGTATATAAACGGAGAAGATAAAACTTCCACCGCTGCATCGCACACAGCAATAACCACAAATTCACTTCCATTAACTGTCGGAAAAAGAGCAGACCAGGCAGCAGAAACCTTTAGCGGACAAATAGATGAAGTAAAAGTCTACAATTATGCAATCAGCACTAAACAACTTAGACAAGATTTAAATGGCGGGCACCCTGCTCCGGGATCTCCGATAGGTTCTGCCTTAGCAACGTGGCACTTTGATGAAGCCGAGTCGGATCTTACGGCATACGATGCCACCGGAAACGGTAAAAACCTCTCCATAAATAGCGGAACAGCCTGTGTCGGAGTAAACGGCGGTTGTCATAACGACAATGGCAAGGCAGGCAAGGCACTTCAAACATTGGCGCAGTTTCACGCTTACACGACCGATTCGTCGTTTGCGTTTGGAGCTAACACATTTTCCATTACAACATGGGTTAAGTCTGCAACTGCTACCAACCCTGCTGCAAATCAGTTTGTTTTAGCAAGAGGCCTGTCTTCAAGCTCCGTAGGCTACGCGCTATATTTTGACACGTCCGGACGAATTCATTTTGTTACAGACGACGATAGCTCTTACCCTATATACGACGATGATATTTACTCACCGGCAGACATTTTTGACGGAGAATGGCACAGCGTTGTCGCAGTAAAAATAGGAACTGCGACAATGAATCTGTACGTTGATGGAACAAAGGTAGCGACAAAAGCAGGACTTACGGCAACAGGTACTTTAAACGGAGCTAGCACGCTAACACTTGGCAAACTCGGTGTAACAGATACAACATACAGATTTAACGGATACATAGATGAGACATCCTTCTACAATCTGGATTTAGGAGACAGCCAAGCAGAAGTAGTACATAACTTAAACGTTGCGACTCGGCTAGGCAGTACTTCCTCAAACGCAAGCGGAGCAGCCAGCAGCGGTCTTGGTTCCGATGCATGCGTACCGGGAAGTGTAGACACCTGTAGAACTCCAATAGGAGAGTGGCCTTTGGATGAAGCGTCAGGGACAACTGCCAAAAATATTAGAATGGGAAGCTC
>CAZTDP010000016.1:7090-13629 GCA_964612565.1 uncultured Candidatus Saccharibacteria bacterium | reverse complement strand
TTCCTGGCGGAGGGGGAGAGATTCGAACTCTCGAGGCCCTTGCGGGCCTAACGGTTTTCAAGACCGCCGCACTAGGCCACTATGCGACCCCTCCAAAGCATGAAAACAATGAAATTATATATGAAATCGACCGATGTTCAACTTTAAGGAGAAATCAATAGTTGTACAAATCTTCGTGTACGCGTCGATAATCCATTAGCTCTTCCGGTTTAAACCAAAGGTCAATTTCTTCTTTAGCCTCATCTAAAGCACCTGAAGCGTGAATCATATTGTAGGTCGTCCTCTTTCTTGTCATCCCGGAGTAAGCTGAGTCAAGGCCGTAATCGCCACGGATTGTACCTGCAGGTGCAGTGTCTGGGAAAGTTGATCCTACCAAGCTTCTTACTTTTGCAACTGCGTTGGGGCCTTCAAATACCAATGCAAAAACAGGTCCCGAGGATAAAAATTCGGCGTTCCTTATATCTGTAAGTTCGCCAATTTTCTTTGGATCCTCAGTTCCAAAAGTATCCATAACACTTAATCCAAATTTTTCACAGTCAGCAATGTTTCGGGCGGCAACCTTAAGTTTCCATTCGTCATCGTGGTGGTAATGCTTAGCCCCAAAGTCTTTGGAAACGCGCACTAGTTTAGCGCCAACGATCTTAAGTCCAGGTTGTTCCAGCCTATCAATTATTTCTCCGGTGATTCCACGAGCAACGGCGTCTGGTTTTATTAGTACTAAAGTTTTTTCAATCATGATTAAGTTTATACCATCAAACGTTAGGTTTAGTCTAGAACAATATCCTCAATTTTGTATGAACCATCGGCAAAAACCGTCATCAAGCTAAAGCGCGGAGACTGCAACGCGTTTTGAGAGTATTCGCCGTAAGTCGAAGTAATTGCGCCGGTAACGTAATGAGTTAAATCGTTTCTTTTTGGGTCAACCGATTTTGAGGAAAAGTGATGATCCCCGGCAATTACTGCTTTTATTTTAGTGCTGTTTTGGATCAACGAGAGTATTAAGGATCCCTGATCGCGCACCGCTGTCTGTTGTTCTTTTTTGACCGAATCTGTAACTTCTTCCCAAGTACTTCCCATATACGATTTTTTTAATATCGGATAATTTGTTAGACCTTCAGCGTACAAAGGTTGAGAAAGTAAAACAAAGTCGACAGACGGCGCACTTCGTTCGAGCCACGAAATTGTTTCGGGCAAAATTGGCGTAAAGTTAGCACTATTATCTAAGAGGAGGAAGTTATAACCTTGAATCGAAACAACCTGTGAATCCTGCCCAAACACATCTTTAAAGTACTTGTAAGGATCTACATCGTCTTGGGCTGCGGCTGCAAGATCGTGATCGCCGGGAATTGCATAAAACTCAGTTCCCGATGCCTTTAATTGATCCCTAATTGTTCGCAGCGAAGCTATATCGCCGTAGTTAGTGCTGTCTCCAAGATCAAAAATCACCGACGCGTCGTTGTTTTTTGCCAAATTTACCGCCCTGGCCAAATTATCTGTATCTTCGTGGATGTCGGCAAAGACAGCAACCTTAAATAAAACCTCCCGAGGGCTTGGCGTTGAAGAAGAAACGGTGTCTGTTTCTTTTCGGCTTACTGAAACGCCCGAACCAAGATTCGTTTGGGAAATTCTCTCAACAAAATCTCCTGCCACCTCACCTATCTGATCGCCGCTAGCATTAATATGAGCTTTAGCCAAAAGTCCGGAGGCAAAAAGTCCAAACCTTTTTGAATCAAAATTGTAAAACTCCTTTGCCCCTAGTGTTACACCAAGAACCAAGGCAGTTAGCACAGCAACAGAAAACACATATTTTAAAATGTGGCCAAAAAAACCCGGCTTTGAACTTTTACTTCTCGATTTACCAAGCTGCATTAATCAAAGTATATGTTGTGACAGCCAAAAAATCCAATTACAAGACCTTATCTGCTGCAAGATCCGATCTACTAACTAATCTATTTACATCTTCTCCACAACATCGATACCTAAAAGGGCTAGTGTATTCTTTAGCACTTGAGCAGAGCAATCGGTAACAAGAAGCCTAAAGCTTCGTATGCCGGAGCTTTCGGCATCCAAAATTGGCGTATCGCCATAAAACGAATTAAATTCTTGCGCAAGCTCCAACGCATAGTTGGCAACATGGTGTGGGGCAAGCTGATCAGCGGATTTTTGAACCACTTCCGAAAAATGAACTAATTTCCTAATTAAAGATTGTTCCTTGTGCCCTATTTCCAAATCGGATGTAAGCCACTCGTTATCAAACTTGGCTGTTTTTATTTCTTTTCCGCCCTTTTCTAGCACCGAAAAACATCGAGCAAACGTGTATAACAAATACGGACCGGTGCTTCCTTCAAATTTGGTTACCTGCTCATAACTAAAGGTAATGTCTTGCTTAGGGTCTACCCGCAACATACCGTACCTAAAGGCAGCCTGAGCAACTTTTCGAACGGTGTCGTCGATGCTGGAAGGTCTTTTAATACTTTTAGTTATTTCCGCACCTTCGAGTTCTACAAGTTTTGCAAAAACATCGTCGGCATTTACAACCAATCCTTTGCGTGAGGACATTTGACCTTCGGGCAGCGTAACCATTCCGTATGCGACATGAAATAAACGAGAAGCCCAGTCAAATCCTAAAAGCTGTAAAATTTTAAATATCTGCTTAAAGTAATCACTTTGACGCATATCCACAACGTACAATCTTTTATCAAAATTGTATTTTTCAAAATTATCGAGCGCCAGCTGTAGATCTTGAGTAGAGTAGATGGAAGTACCGTCGCTTCGTAATAAAACCTTGTCAGGGATCCCGTACTGCTCTAAATGGGCAATCACAGCACCTGTTTCATCTTTTGAGGCTATTCCCTTTTCTTCAGCAATTTTTACAACTTCTTTACCACTATCCTTATAATTGTGTTGATAAAACCAGTCGTCAAACGAAACTCCTTGGTCTAAATAGGTTTGTTTCCACCCATCGTAAACCCAATCTGTTATTTTCTTCCACAATTCCAGCGTTTCCGGATCCATTTTTTCAAGTTTTTGAAACATTTGGGCAAGTTCTTCAGCTAATTCAGGGTGATTTTCGGCTTCGGCTTCGTACATGGCGTAAAATTTACCAACAAAATGATCTGGCTTAATATCGGGAAGGGCATTGTTGCCAAATTTTTTGTACATCAACATAGATTTACAAATATGAGTACCCCAGTCATTTATATAATTTACTTTTACAACGTTGTAACCTAAAAATTTTAAAATTGCCGCCAAAGAACTTCCTATAAAATTGTTTCGGACGTGACCAATGTGCATCGGCTTGTTGGGGTTGGGTTCTGAATATTCTACAACGGTGTTTTTTCCTGCTCCCAAATTGCTAGACCCATAGAGATTTGCTCTTTGCTTAATTTCAAATAGGTTTAAGAGTAAAAAACGATTCGAAAGTCTAAAATTTATAAATCCGGGACGAACAATTTCAATTGTAGAAAATATTGAGTATTTTGTTCCGTCAAAATCAAATTGAAGCTCACGCTTATAAATGTCATTTACTATGTCTTGAGCCGTTTCAAGAGGTGTTTTTTTAACTCTGGAAGCAAGTTTCATTGCCACATTGACTGAGTAGTCTCCAAAATTTTTGTTGTCAGGTACCCCTATGTCATACGAGACATCTGAAAACCCATAGACTTCTGTGCACGAAAGATTAATCTCTTTTCTTATTAGTTCCGTTATTGATATCACAAAGGCATAATATCATTTTTTACGGCTAAAGAGCCAAAGTTTTTTGTATCACAATGCTACCCTCTTCATCTGTTCTTCTTATGGTACAGCCACTCCTGCTGATTTCTGTTATAACGGCGGGGGAGGGGTGGCCAAAAAAATTGTCTTTTCCTACTGAAACAATGCATGTTTTAGGCTTTAGTTCGCGCAATAAAGTTGAGTAGTAGCCGTTTATGGCTCCGTGATGGGCTATTTTTAGCACATCCAACTCCCCGTCTATGTATGAATTAAGGGTCTTTAGGTCAAGTCTTTCCTGCCCGTCGGCTTCCAGATCCCCAAGCATCAGTATCTCAAACTCACCATATTTTATTAAAACCGTTACCGAAAAGTTATTTAAGTTGGCTGTTTTTATATAATCTTTTTCCCGCGGCCAAAGAAAAATAAATTTGAGATTATCAAAAACTAAAATATCGTTTTCAAAAACTATTTTTGTTTTATTTTTATCAATTAATTTTACAAAATGCGGCGTGGCGTCACCGGACACGTCAACGTCGTTAAATACAAACATGCCAAATTTACAATTTTTTACTACCCTTTCCAAACCTAAAAAATGGTCGGCGTGCGGGTGGCTCATTATTACCAAAGGAATGTTACAAAATATGCCTAAATTACGGTTTAAATACTTGCCGGCTTCATAATCAGGACCTCCGTCCACCAACGCTACTGCCCTGCCGTTTAGCTTTATCAAGGCCGAATCCCCCTGTCCTACATCAATAAAATCCACCTCCAGTCCAAACTGATCGACTTTATTGCTTTTGAAAAAAAGTTCAAAAACTAAAAAATATACAAATACAAACAAAATAAATATCTTTGATAAAATTTTCAACTTACTACCCCTTCCTTTTCCTCATAGCGATTGTGGCCAAGAGTAAAAACACGTAGTAAACCACCATTTCAGGCTGAGAAAGTGTAAACCGGACGCTTGCAAACGATACTTTGGAAAAAATTTCAACTGTTCTTACAAAAAGGTCAAGAAAAGGATAAGTCAAAAGCGCCAGAAGTCTCCCTAAAAAAGTTACATGCAAAAGAAAACAAATTACCGACAATGAACCTAAAACCGTGGCAACAGGAACCGTCCATAGAATTAAACCGTTCACCGGCAAACTTATAAGGCTAACCTGGCCAAATATTCCCGACAGTAAAGGCCAAACAGTTATTTGTGCTGACAACGAAGCTGAAAAGTCTTCTAAGGAGTTTTTGATCTTTGGCAGTAATTTATCAATCAGTTTTTGAACGGGTTCGGCAAACGCCATAAGGCCAAATGTTGCCAAAAAACTTAAATAGTTGCTTATGCTAAAAAGGTTTGACGGATCAATTAGTAAAATAAATAAAAAGGCAGTCAACAGCAGCCTAATTGGATCAAGACTTCTTCCAAAGAATTTACCGATCAAGATAAAGGTCGACATAAGCCACGCGCGCACAACCGGCGGCTCAAAACCTGTTAGAAGCGTATAAAATAATCCCATTAAAATTACCAACGTAAGTTTTTTGCGGCTGTAAATATTTCCAACCAGCTTAGAAACGTAATCCAGCACCAAAGTCATATTAAAACCCGACACGACAACCACGTGAATGGTTCCGGTTGTCTTTAAAATGTTTTTAAATTTTGGGACATATTTAAAATTGTCTACGCCCAGCACCATACCCAATAATAGTTCGCTATGGGGGCTTGGCAGAGTTTCCTGCACTTTCTGCACAGAGTAACCCCTAATTGATTTAAATACCGGTAAATCCGAAATTCCTAAACCTTTAGAATCCAAGCAGGTGTTTTCGCCGTGTAAAATTCCACACCCAAAGAGCACACGCACGCTACCACCCAGCAAGAGCAAAATAAAGGCGAGGTTGTACTTAAGCCAGCGTTTCATTTTAAAAGGTTATCGAGTCTTTAATTTTATCCATTAGTGACTGAGACAGACCGGCTTTATCCATCAAATCTTGGTAATCGGAATACGGTCGATTATCTAGTATTTTTTGAGCGTAAACCGCACCTACACCGGGAAGTTCATCCAGCTCTGCGAGAGTTGCGCTGTTTACATTTGTTTTTCCGCTCGAGGTACTATTGTCCGACGATGAACTTGAGTTAGTTTCCGTAGCCGAATTGCCAACGGAATCGACTGCAAAATAATATGCCGGTAAACCTGCGCCGGATTGATTGCCAGAAGTTTTTGCCGAAGCAAAAGGTATAAAAACCTTTTCTGCATCCTCCAGTGTCTTTGAAAGATTAATATTTTTTGCCGTCCAAAGATAATCGTAGTCAGACGAAAATCCCTCTGCCATGTCTACAACTTCTTTTAATCTTGAGTTTTTTTCTACACGGTAAACACCTGGCTTGTTAACTGCCCCACCAAGTTCGATATAAATAAAACTTTCTTCTGCGGCGCAGTCTGAGGGCAACTCAGAGTCTTCCCGGGAGCCCGGAATTAACATATTCACAGCATTAGCAAAGAAGAAACCCAAAACAAAAGACACTATGGGAAAAACTAAGTATTTTTTAAGATTCGACACATTTGAATTTTAAATGCTAGATTTTGAAATTTAACAGACTGCTCTCTATTATGGATAGAGTTTATCAAAGGAATTAACGCATAATACTCGCACATACAGTCTTGTGGGTTCGGTGTTTTGTTCCATAAATACTATAAATTACCGCATATTAAACGCATGGTATAGCTTGTAAATATAAAATTATACTTTAGTGAACGGGAATCACTCTTCTTCGAGTGATTGAGGGAATCACTCTTCTTCGAGTGATTGAGGGAATCACTCTTCTTCGAGTGATTGAG
>CAZTDP010000016.1:0-6990 GCA_964612565.1 uncultured Candidatus Saccharibacteria bacterium | reverse complement strand
GGAATCACTCTTCTTCGAGTGATTTAAGAAGGATTTCCCTAAAAATAGGGTTTTTGTTCAAGTCTCTCATTAAAGAAATGAATTTGGTTTCGTTAATCTTGTAAAAAACTTCTCTTCCTTTTTTGTCGTTTTTAAGGAAACCAAGTGCTGCTAATACCCTTAGGTGATGGGAAGCCAAATTTTCTTCAACATTAAGCTTGTCGGCAACCTCGGAAACATTTTTCTGGCCCGAGCTTAGATACTGTATTATTTTGATTCTATTTTTATCAGATAACGCTTTAGATACCTTCTCTACCAGCATGGGCGCAATATACTACATAGCTGTGAATATATCAAGTTTCCAAATTCCTAAGCCGGTACTGCAATGCTTCAGACAAATGTTCGGCTTTTATTTCGTCGGAAACAGCAAGATCTGCAATTGTTCTGGCAACCTTAACTGCTTTATGAATAGATCTTGTGCTTAACTTGTATCTCGCTACCACGAGCGACAAAAGTTTTTCTGCGTCGAAACTAAGTTTTGCAACTTTAAACAAATCTGTGTATGGAATTTGTGAGTTACTTCCCACACCTAAAGGTTTTAGGCGGCTTTCTTGGATTTTTGCTGCATTTTCGATCTGTAAAACAACCTTTGAAAAATTATTATCAGACAAACGATCCTTAATCATATTCTCGCTCTCTGTTTCGTTAAGTTTAACAACGGGACAACACAGGTCTATTCTGTCCATGATCGGACCCGAAAGTTTGGTACCGTATCTTTTTATATCTCCGGCATTGCATGTACAGGCTTTTGAACCCGAATCTCTATTGCCGCAAAAACAGGAATTTACCGCAAGTATTAGCAGAACATCTGCAGGATAACTAAACTCGCCGTTTTTAGATACCAATGACACCTGTCGGGTCTCTAAAGGAATGCGTAAGGCGTCTATTATTGATTTAGATAAAAGATGAAACTCGTCCAGAAAGAGTACGCCCTTATGAGCTAGGGTTAGATAACCTATCTTGGAGGTGCTTCCAATCAAGTCTATAAGCGAAAATGAATTGTGGGGGCAAATAAAGGGCCTCTTTACGATGGGACTTTGATTTTTGCTTAGCTGAGTCTTAAAAAACTCATTAATCTTTAAAATTTCTACAGCATCATTCTCTTTTAAGGAAGGAAGCAACGATATGGCACAATCTGCAAGAATCGACTTCCCAACCCCGGCAGGACCTGTAAATAAAATATTATGTCTTCCTGCGGCTGAAATAGTTAAAGCTCTTTTTGCAAGTTCGTTACCGGCAATTTTTTCTAGTCTTCTCAACCCCGACCTTTCGGTTTCAACTGTATATGACAAATTATGATCGAAATTAGAGACCAACCCTGGCTTGCCCAAAATAAAATTAAGTAAATCAAGTAATGAGTAAATCTCGTATACATTGGCGTCTTCTTTCTCGCTAATACAGTAAAACGATCCTTTGGGTAAGAAAACTCTCTTTTTACCCAAACCCACCACGTAAGACATTAAAACCAACTCTTTCCCTGTAGCTCTGAGGATTCCTGAGGATGAAAGCTCCCCTATAAACAAGTCCTCCGAAGAGGGCGTAATACTATATTGAGCATATAATATACTCGCAGCAATTGCCAAATCCATTCCTGACGAGCTTTTTATGAGTTCAGCAGGAGCAAGATTTAATACTATTTTCTTATTTGGAAATTTAAGACCCAAATTGTTAAAAGCTGTCCTAATTCTGGTAATACTTTCACTGACCGCCCTTGAAACAAGCCCGGAAATTTCGACTCTTGGAATTCCTCTATTACTAATAGTCGCCTCAACATCAACTTCAAACGGAGTTAATCCTTTGAAACCTACTGTTTTAACTTTAGCGTACATAAAAAATACCCCCGGATTCATAAATAAGACCGGCCAACTCCATATCAAAAAGTATCGTGCTAAGTACGGAGACATTTAGGCTTAATTGAACCGCTAACTGGTCAAACCTACAGGGATTCTTTACTAAAATGTCGATAACACCTGCTGACAATCGACTATTTGTTCCTTTTACGGAACTTGCAGAATTAGAATCTAGTGAAAGATCAAAAAGTATATTTTCCGGGGATACGTAAGGAACCGCACCTTTTGATATCAATTTATTTGTGCCAAAGGAACGAGCTAAATAAATATCTCCCGGCACGGAATAAACTTTTTTACTCAACTTTTGCCCATACATTGCCGTAATCAAAGACCCGCTCTTCTCTGCGGCCTCTACAACTAATAGTATGTTAGACAACCATGCGATTATTTTGTTTCTTCTAGGGTATGTCCATTTTTGAGGTTCGATTCCGTCCTCAAATTCAGAAATTACCAGACCGCCGCTTTCCAAAATCTTATTATAAAGAGGCAAATTACCTCGCGGAGTTACAACATTGCAGCCCGATGGCATAACGGCAATCGTTTTACAACCCGATTCAATAGCCAGCTCGTGAGCCAAGCTGTCAGCACCGTACATGAAACCCGACACAACAGTTACTTCTTTTTTGTACAGATACGAAAACAGCTCTTTTAAAACACGGGCACCGTAATCCGATAACCTTCGCGATCCCACAATACCCAGCGTTTTTGCATAAAATTTTTGAGGCCAAACTCCGGCATAGTGCAGCTTTTCAGGCATTCCTTTAATAAAGGGTGGGTATAATGGGGATGAAACATCAATTGTAAAACTCATACTCAAAGTACTACCATCAACACAGCTGTATGTTCAATTAGGCTATCTCTTTTAAGATTAGAGTTTTGCGTTTGAACCCATAATATATTTGTGTAGGGCACATTTGCTATAATGCAGACATGACTAAATTGCTAAACACCGAAGAAATCATAGAAAGAGCGAAACAGCTCGGCGTTGATTTTGGAAAAGGCGATCCATATAACCGACTACGCTATTATACAAAAATGGGCTGGCTTCCCCACATGACACGTCAAAAAGATCCTGAGGGCAATATTAGAGGACACTACCCGGAAAGCGTTGTTGAACAACTGGTAATTATTGAGAAAATGAAAACCGACGGAATGCAAAACGAAGATATTGCTAAAAAGCTTGAAACAAAAAACAAATTTTCCAATTTATTAACTTTTATTAAATCTAAGGAGATTAGAAATCAATTAATCTCCTATGCTACTTTGATTCTTTTGCTTGTGATATTTGCCAATGAATCGGGTGTTATTTCTTTAGGAAAACAAAAAAGCCAGATATTACAAGCTTTTTCAGGCAGTCAAGGTACAAGCATTACCGAGGTTGCAAGCTCCGGTACATCGTTTATGCCTAAAAACCAATCTGTTATCTTTGTTAAGACGCAAAAGGTAGGCACTAATTCAAAGATAGACGTTACTTTTACACAAAACTACTCACCTGCAACTTCCTACTGGGTAAACAAAATCATGCCGGGCGAAGGCTTTGAATTAAAAACCGACGCACCTATGTTTGAGGACACAACTTTTAGCTGGTTTATAACTAAATAGCAACACAGCAACACAATAGATAGGTTTCTCATAACGGGAAATGCTCTTGACAAGCCTCCTTTATTATTTCAAACTTAAATTATGAACCAAAGAAATAATTTAAGCACCATACTCGAGGCGGTATCGAAGTTCATACCAGTCTTTATACTGCCGCTACTTGTACCTATTTTCTTTTTGCCAATAACTACTGAATTCTTTGAATTCAACAAGCTGACTTTATTGGTATTTGCCACTTCAATACTAGGAATATTGTGGGTTGCAAAACTAATAATTGGACACAAGCTCGAAATGGTTAAATCCGTTTTGGACTTTCCGCTTGTAGTTTTCACGGCAGTTTACGCTTTGGCAACAATATTTTCGATTAACAAAACCGCAAGTATATATGGAAGCCAAGGAAGGTGGCTAGGACTTTTTGCCGTACTAGTTTCAATTGTCTTTTATTACATAGCAACACCAATATTTAGGGACCCAAAAGCTATAAAAAATGCCTTAATGGCTCTGCTGGCCAGTATTGGAATTTCTTCTTTGGTGTCGATTTTAAGCTACTACAGCATATTTATTGCATCAGCAGACTTCTTTAAATTACAAAACTTCTCGTTGTCGGGCTCGTCAGTTGAAACAGCGTTGCTCGCAGCCGTAGCATTTGTGATTGGATTGGCAATGATTGCCTATGAAAAGAACCCCTCCTTGCGAATAGCACTGGTAGGATCGAATATATTAAACCTATTCTATATTGTTATAGCAGGAACATTGGCCTCGTGGGCCATATTAGCTGTGGGCATCGTTGGAATGGTTTTTTACACCGATCTTTCTAAAGCCTTTAAGCAATCCGTGTACTATCTTGCAATAATGGGCGTAGGTATAGCTTTTGCCATAGTCGCCCTGGTACCTACAACAAGAAGTGTGCTTCTTAACCCTAACTTCTCTAAGGAAGCGGTACTCCCTGCAACGGCGAGCTGGATCGTAGCGTCATCGACAATTCAAAGCTTTCCATTGTTGGCTACCGGTCCCGGAACCTTCCAAATAAACTTCACAAGATACAGACCTTTAAGTCTTAACGCTACCGACCTTTGGAATGTCAGGTTCGACACAGCATACAACGAAGTATTTAACATAATGTCTAGCTTGGGACTGCTTGGACTACTTGCTGCATTCTTCTTAATTGGTAGAGTTTTAAAACTAACCAACCATGCAAAGTTTACAGACAGCCAAGAGGGTCTTACAGAGGTGCTTAGTTTGGCAGTTGTGTCGCTATTAGTGAGTGGTTTGTTCACATACGCAACAATCACAAGCATGTTTGTTTTGGTACTACTTGTTTCTCTACTTGTTGCCGCTCATACATATATTGACTCACATAGCAAAGTTGCTCAGGTAGCCGAAATCGGACCAAAGAACATTCAAGCAGTCGCTTCTCTTGGGGACAGCTCGGCCATCAATAAAGAATACTCAAAATACATTTTTGGTGGATTAATAGTTGTCATAATTGGATACGGACTTTATCTTTGGGGACGAAATTATCTCGGTGAATATTACATGAGACAGGCGTTTGTTGCTCTTGCAAGAAACGATGGAAGCGCTACGTATACTTACGAAAGTAAAGCCATACAGGTTAATCCTACAAGAGACTCGTATCAGAATGCATTTGCCCAAACAAACCTCGCCTTGGCCAATACAATAGCCGCAAAAGAGAATTTAACAGACCAGGACAAACAAACAATTCAAGGATTAATTTCACAGGCAATTCAAACAACAAGAGTTGCAACCGAAGTTGTGAACCCTCTGAGTGCAGCGAATTGGGAAACCAGAGCCTTAATTTACAGAAGTATTGTAAATGTAGCTGACAACGCATCGGATTGGGCTATTTCGGCTTACAATACCGCGATTCAACTTGATCCGACAAATCCAAGATTAAGATTAGATCTTGGCGGCATGTACTATGCCAACAAAGATTATCAATCCGCAGCCAATCAGTTTAGACAAGCTACAGCTTTAAAGACTGATTACGCAAATGCTTACTACAACTTTGCAGAGTCGTTGATTCAACTTAATCAACTCGAAAGTGCAAAGCAAGCTTTGCAGATCACAAAGTCGTTGTTAACCGAGGGATCTGAAGACGTAAAGTTAGTTGACCAGGAAATTGCCAGCATAGATGCAAAATTGGTACAAACAGGTACTCAGGCAACATCAGGAAAACCCACAGTTGAGCAGATAACGGCTCAGCAGGGCCAAACACAGCCTCAAAATCAGGAGCCTCTGAACAACGCAGGCCAAAGCGAACCGTTAGATAATCAGAATTTGGACCTTGGGACACTTCCAAGTAACAGTCAGCCGGCTAAATAAGAACCGGCATATAGCCACAGTTGCAAAAGACCTCGCAAAAGCGGGGTCTTTTGTTTTGACAACGGTAAGACTCGGGTCTTTAGACCATAGACGGTACCAGTTTTGCCGCCAACAAATCTTTCATTTCCTATAGTTAAAGGGTAAAATGGCAAAAATGGAACGCAATACAACAACGTATTCCCAAAACTTCATAACGGACCCGAATCTTGTAAAAAAGTTACTTAGCAAATCAAATATTAGCGGCAACGATACCGTTGTTGAAATTGGCGCAGGAAAAGGAATAATCACCAAAGAACTCATTGAATATTGCAAAGAAGTGATTGCGGTGGAAATAGATAAAAATCTTTATACTCCGCTGCAAAACAGGATTAAAGCAAAAAACTTAACACTACTAAATGACGACATTTTAAACGTAACATTGCCGGAAAACGGCTACAATGTATTCTCAAACATACCGTTTAATTACACCGCGCGCATAATGGACAAACTGTTCTTTCAAGGCAATCCCCCACAGTCGGCGTATTTAATAATGCAAAAAGAAGCAGGTGATATTTATACAGGAACACCGAGAGAGACACAAAAATCTCTTCTTTTAAAACCATTTTTTGACATCAGCGTCTTTTACAAATTTGATCGTACCGACTTTAAACCTACCCCATCAGTACAAATTGATATGCTGTCTATTAAGAAACTTGAACAACCCTATATTAATAGATCGGAGATTTCAGAATATTTTGATTTTATAGTTTACGGAACAATTCAGCACAAGCTCACACTCAAAAGAAACCTGGCCAAAGTATTTACTCACGAGCAATTTAAACGACTTTCTCAGAACTTGGGCTTTTCGTACAAGGCAAAACCGTTGGACCTAGCTCACAATCAGTGGCTAAGACTATATGAGTATTACAAAACCGCCGTTATAGGCGAAAAGAAAGCTGCGGTGCGCGGAAGCTATAATAAACAGCTAATAGCAAACACACAGTTTAAAAAACTAACCAAAACGCGAGTGCACGGAAATTAGGTTTTGGTGGACCGTAGGAGATTCGAACTCCTGACCTCTTCCATGCCATGGAAGCGCTCTACCAACTAAGCTAACGGCCCAAATCAAACTATCGCGTTAGCTTCGCCCGCTGCGCGGTCTAAAGCTAACGGCCCAAAT
>CAZTDP010000015.1:0-13873 GCA_964612565.1 uncultured Candidatus Saccharibacteria bacterium | reverse complement strand
GTGCTTTTTATTGCCGGGCTTGCTCTTATGGCTTTTTTAGCGGGATTTGAGTAGCCTTAGGCCCGCAAAGCCTTTTAATGTAGAATTAGTTTGTGAAAATCTATGCCGAGGCTTTTAAATTTGGCTTGCTCGAGGAGTTTGCTTATCCCATCGAAATATTTGCATTCATTACAAGAAAAATCCTCAGCCTTGGGTTTTTAATATTCTTTTGGTATGTAGTTTCGACATCCAATCCTGATATTTTTACGTTTAAAAGTATAGTGGCGTATTTTCTTGTCTCAGAGGCAGTTCAGGATCTTACATTTACCACAGATGGGCGTTTTGGAAGAGTAATTCAAAAAATGATTCAATACGGAACTTTTTCTAATTACCTTGTAAAGCCTGTCAACATTTTGAGGTTTTTATTTGCCTCATATACAGGTGGCAGGACATCTGTTTCGGTTTACTCATTTGTAACACTTGCCGCTGGAATTTATTTACTTCCACCCACCGATCCGATTGTATTTATACTTTTTCCAATATCTTTAGTTCTTACTACTACAGCCGGTGTCGGCATAAATATATTTCTTGCTACTGTTGGGTTTTATTCTCCTGAAGCCGGGAGCATAAAAAACACGTACTCGCACATAAGTAGGGTGTTGTCGGGGGCATTAATCCCGCTTTCATATTTTCCTTCCGCAATTAGAACTTTCACGGCATTTACACCGTTTCCTGTTCTTTCGTATTTTCCGACTTCCATATTGCAGCAAGGGGGTTTAAACAGCGAAACCTTTTTAAAATTAGGCCTTTCTCTTTTTTGGGCAATTATTTTAATTGTTACTTCTAATATTTGCTGGAAAAAAGCGCTTAAGAATTACGATGGGGTGGGTATTTAATATGTTTGATGAGATAAAATATCGGTTTGTTCTACTTAAGGCGAATATTGTTAACTCGTATCGTATTCAAACAGCTTACTTTTTTGAAAACTGGGCAAGTGTGGCCTCAACGTCATTCTACACTTTAACTCTACTTCTCTTTATTAAAATAATTTATTCAAACGTAACCTTGTTTGCCGGATACACCGAGAACGAAATAATTTTTTTAATTCTGTTTAGCCAGCTTAATTTTTACACGCAGTATACATGGAGCCTCAACAATATTGTGTCCTTGAACGATAGTGTCCGATCCGGCGAGTTAGATCTGATACTTTCTAAGCCCCTTCCCTCCCTTTTCTTTATAACATTCAGGGATATTAACTTAGTTAATAGACTTAAGGACGGCTTGCCAAACTTGATCTTAATCTCCCTTCTTATTAATTGGGATTCTATACAAACATCCTGGGATAAAGTTGTTTTTGGTATGGTGGTTTTTATTAGTGGCCAAATAGCATGGCATTGCTTTAGATTTTTGTTTGCATTACCTGTTTTCTTTGTGGGTCAAAGCTCTCAAATATTTCAAATTTCGGGAACGCTGGAGAACACTGCAAATATCCCCCTTGAAGCCTTTACCGGCAAGTTAAGAACATTGTTTGTAAACATTATTCCCACCTTAATTGCTGCTCAGATGAGCGTTTCGATAATTTTAGGAAAATCAAGTGCGCCTAAAATGCTGCTTGTTGTTCTTCCGACCACATTAGTTTTCTTGATACTTGAAAAGATTGGTTGGATAATCTCACTAAGGAACTATTCTTCGGCTTCTTCTTAATATGAAAAAAGTAATTGAAGTAAATAACTTAACAAAACAATTTAAAATTAGGACAAATAAGAATATTTTTACAGGTATGTTTGATCCTAAATACCGCATAGTGAAGGCTGTTCAGAATGTCTCATTCGATGTGTACGAGGGTGAATCGCTTGCTTTTCTTGGTCCAAATGGAGCCGGAAAGACCACAACGACAAAAATGCTAACCGGACTCATCTACCCTACTTCCGGCGAAGCCAGCGTATTGGGGTTTACCCCATCAGAAAGAAAAAGAAAGTTTTTGATGCAGATAGGTCTGGTAATGGGAAACAAGTCCGGACTGTCCTGGGATCTAACCGGCGAACAAAGCTTTGATTTTATGAAGAAAATTTATCAAATAGATGAAAACAGTTATAAAAAGACTCTAAGTAATCTTTGTGAGTTGCTGGATGTCGGCAAACACCTAAACACACAGATTCGTAAATTATCGTTAGGTGAAAGAATGAAAATGGAGCTCATCGGGGCAATTCTCCACCAGCCAAAAGTTTTATTTTTGGACGAACCTACAATAGGACTAGACATCACCTCGAAAAAGAATGTTAGAAATTTTTTAAGAGAAATTCAAAAAAATTCAAGTATAACCCTAGTGCTAACAAGTCATGATATGGATGATATCGAACGCGTGTGTGATCGAGTTGTAGTTATTAACGAAGGTTTTAAAGTTTATGACGACAAACTTGATAATCTTGTAGCTAATTACAATAAGAAGAAGTTTATCAAAGTGATATATGAAACCTTGCCTAAAGATTTAGACTCTTTGAATTACGCTGAAATCACAAAAATAGAAGGCGATATTGTCACTTTTGAGGTCGAAAAAGACATGGTTTCAAGATTAATGTCAGATGCGGTAGGTAGAAACTCTGTTTTAGATATAGATATTGTCTCGGTGCCTCTTGAAGAGATGATAGAAGATATTTTTAAGAAATCCAATTCTATATCAAGTCTTTCCTAAGAACGTTTCCACTCAGACCTAACCCCTCTCAAGTGATCAATAAATTTACACAGGCGGCGTGGTAAAATTGCGCCAATACCCAACTAGTGCACTTTGACAAGGAGGTTCGTCGTGAGTGTTTCAAATGATTTTGACATTTTATCCGATACGGGTTTAGGTCTTACCAAAGAGGAAGTTTACCTAATAAGCCCTTTTTTCACCAACCTGGATAGAGGGAGAGTTTATGCAATTCGTTTTTTGCCCCCGGAGTTAGTGGGAGCGTTGTGTAGCCGGGCAAGCAGATCGCAGGAAGATCTAAGAATTGTGTTTCTCAACGAATTTGTTAAGCCGTACCTTAATTCTGGAGACGAGCACGGAAAAAGCTTTATCGCCTTTGCAGATCTTATTCACGAATACTCGGCCGAGCAAATTTTTTCTAATCCCAAAGCACGAGATTTTTACATTAAGTGGCTGGCCGACTATGGGGATGACTCTATCCTTCAGGTTTACTGCGTGCACGTAGTATTACCTACTTGTTCGCAGGTTGCGATCAAGTTTTTGCAGTCAATGCGAATCGGGGTTTCGGCCATTGAGCAGTCTACAAGATACATGGATTTTGGGCACGGTATATACGGGGATTATCCGTATTTCACCGACCCGGGGCTTGCAAAGTATGGTTTGCACGAAAAATACCGCGAAGTTATGGACATGCTCTTTGATACCTATTCGCTACTGCAAACACGTTACTTAGAAATGTTAAAGCTGTCGTATCCTACGGAGAAAGAGTCGACGCTTGTACGTCACGCATACGATGTTGCTCGAGCTATTTTGCCGATGTCTACTCAGAGCCAAGTCGCATTTTGTCTGAGCGGACAAGCAGCGGAGCACATGATTCACCGGTGTCGCTTGTACAATTTGAATGAGATCAGAGAGGTAGGGGACGAAATTTACAAAGCGTTGAGAATCATAGCTCTGTCTTTGGTGCGGCGCGCCGAGAGTCCTACTACGTTTCCATACCACGAGTACTACGCAAATTCGCCAAAACGAGTTAAAAATGCGCTAAAAAGGATTGGGTGGGACTTTGATCCTTCGGTCGAAGGTACCGGTGTTAAGCTGATTGGTTTTGATCCTGATGGTGAGGATAAGATTGTTGCCTCTCTTATCTACCAAAATTCCAACCAGTCGTTCGACACTATCCTAAATGAGGTTAAAAAGCTTACACCTAAGCAGAAACTCGCGATCTTAACGGCATCAAAGTACGGTCGTATGAAACGATGGTTCAAAATACCGAGAGCATTTGAGGCCCTTAACTTAACTTTGGAAATTACTTGCTCATTGGCTGAGTACAGAGACTTAATGAGGCATCGAATTTTGACCGAAATACACCACTCATATAGCGCTCAGTGCGGTTTTGACGTTCCAAAAGAATTTGTTGGAACCGAACTTGAGCAGATTTTTGTTAACGCTGTTGAGCAGGTCAACTCCCTGTTTGCAGAGATCAAACGTCACGATCCACAGCTGGCACAGTACTCAACAACCATGGCCCATCGGATTTCCTTTGTTTGGATGCTTAATTTTCGTGAGCTCGTGCATATTTTGGAACTGCGTACCGACCAGCAGGGTCATTCCAAGTACCGGCAAACGATGTTTGAGATAATTAAACTCGTTCGTAAGTCTTTTCCTTTGGTTTCGAGATACCTGCTTGTTGATACAACGAACTATACCTTCGCTAGGCGGGGTACTAAGGAAAGAGTGGAGAGTAGGAGGAAGCGCTTGCGCTAGTTTTGTTTGATTATGCCGGTGATTTGTGGGTATATCCTTCAAATTACCGGCTTTTTTGTTGCAGGCATTTTCAAACTGGAAACACTCACTTATCTAAATCCTCCAGCACTTCGTTAATGGTTTCAAATCTTTTAACTTTTGGATGAAAAAAGAATACTGATCTGTCTAAATAGTTGCCAATTACGTAAATTTTCGTTCGTTTTGAAGTTAATGCGGCTCCTAATTCTGTGTACATGCCCGCCCCGCTTTCGTCTGTAATTAGTATGAAAATGTCGCACCTTCTGCTACCATCCAAACACTATGATGCTCTCTTTGCAGACTCTCCTGTGTGTTTTTTCGTAAGGAATAATATCTTTTTCATCTATCCAGGTGGAAAGTATCTCGTGGCCAAGTTTGATTAGTTTAGTGTGCAATTTACTTACTAAATCTTTATTTTTTACGCGCGAGGCTATATAAAACTTCATTTTTCTGGTCGGGGTGACAGGACAAAGCAAGCTACCATTAGAGCTATAGTTCGCTGTGCTCTCTATAGCATTTAAAGTAGAACCTAAGCTAAAGCTAAGTCTCTCGCAGCCGTTACTCGCTAGCAAAACACAAAAACCACCTAACGGTGGTTTTCATATTTCGCTGGTCGGGGTGACAGGACTCGAACCTGCGACCTCGCGGTCCCAAACCGCGCGCTCTAGCCAACTGAGCTACACCCCGAAATGTGAAGCGCTTATAGTGGGCAAGATTCTCACAAGTGATGTTCTTGTGCCGTGAAGATGATAGTGCCGGCACAAGTGGCCTTTAAAAATCCCGCTACTACTATCAGCACTTTTACGCCAATAACTTCCCCATTCTACACTACGGCGCCGATTTTTCTAATAATTTTAAAGATGAGGAATCAAAGTGCTTAAAATTGCGTCAAATGGCTTTGACTCGTAAACTGACCTTTTATTGTTAATTAAATCGATAACATGAAGCTTAATGGTGTATGTACAGCTTTGATCGACCGGGCATGCTGGGGAGGTTGTATCCTTTTTATCGATGTTACGTGAAAATTCGGAAATAACAAAAACATCGTTGTCCAAAAAATACGCACGATCAAAATAGCAGTTTGCGTAAACGGAGCAGTTCAAAATTCGGGCGTCAATAATTTTATCTTCTTTCAAACCGTAAAAATGGACTTCGTTTGGTGCGTAATCGCCACGAACTGTGTTTCTGTAGTCAATAAACTCGCGATCGCTTGGCGAAAAGACAACCCCACGTGTGTCTTGAACGGCCTGCAAAGTTTTGTTAAAAATTTCTTGCATACCCGGTGCCTCTATTGAATAAACTAAAATCCATTTAGAATTGTAAACTTCGTTCTCTTCTCTTAATCTAAATTGGTCAGCATCTATTGGAAGCTCTTTGTTTTTGATATTTGTCACCCATCTTTGAAATCCTTTGCTCATTTCTACTTTTTCGGGAATTTTTGAATGGTCTACATTTCGCTGTTCTCTAATATTTGAATAAACGCCTACTGATACAGCAGCTAAAATAATGCCTGCAAGCAAAAAGTTAACATTTTTATTCATGCTTAAATGATACCTTTTGCGACTTGCGGTTTCTATATCGTGAAGTTTTACTGCGCCCTGTCTTAAAATATTTATTTGGTTGTCCTTTATTTCTATAATGGTGGACGGTTCGGCGCTAAGTTTACCTTCGTCAATATAAAAATCTACCTTGTTTCCAAACCATTTTTTGGCTTCTGTAATGCTTTTAGCCGGTTCATTACCCTGTTTGTTTACAGTGGTACTGACAAGAGGTCCGGTTTTATCAATAATTTCTTGAAGAATTTTTTTGTCGGGCATTCTAAAGGCAATGGATTTTTTTCCTCGGTGTATGTAATTGAATTCATCCTTTTCGCACGGAAGTATAACAGTCAATTTTCCCGGCCAGCTTTTTTTAACTACTTTTAAAGCCTCGTTTGGAATATTTACCCCAAAATTTTTTAGTTGTTTAAAATTTGAAATTAAAACAATAAATGGTTTCTCGGGATCGCGTTCTTTTAATGTGTAAATTCTTTCTACAGCTTTGGAACTTAGTGCTGACGCATGAAAACCGTATAAGGTATCGGAACCGAACACACCGATTTTTCCTTCTTTTATATTTTTAATTGTCGAGTCTTGTTCCTGATTATTCATATCTTAAGGCTACAATCGGATCTTTTTTAGCAGCTTTTATAGCGGGATAGGTTCCAAAACCAATACCAACGGCTGCAGAAAAACCTATTGCTAAAAAAACCGCCCACACCGGAATTTCGGCTCGGATCCAATGCTGCGCAATTAATGTTCCAAGCCACGCAAAAACTAAACCGCCAAGTCCGCCGGTTATACTAATAAATACTGCTTCTGAGACAAATTGAAGGCCGATGTCTTTACCTGTAGCACCGAGTGCCTTTCTTAATCCAATTTCGCGTGTTCTCTCGGTAACCGAGACCAGCATAATATTCATTATTCCGATACCACCGACCAGTAGCGAAATTCCTGCAACTGCGGCAAGGCCGGTTTCGATAATGCCTAAAATGCCGTTTATACTTTCTAACAGGTCTGCTTGTGTTGAAACCGTAAACTCATCCTTGCCCAACTGTTTTAACAATGAGTAACGTATATCTTGTTTCACACTATTTGCATCAAGTTCGGGTTGAAATTTTAAAACTATTGATGCTACGTTTTTAAGTCCGTATTCCGAAACAGCCGTTGAATCCGGAATATAAACTCCGGTATCGTAGTCCGCGGACTTTTTGCTTATAAGTCCAATAACCTTGTAAGATGTGTTTTCAATTTTTATTTTTTCATCAATTGGATTTTTTGTACCAAATAATTGTTTTGCTATTTCACTTCCAATTAAGGCGACTTTTTGTTTTGAATCAACGTCCGCTTTTGTGTAAAAACTTCCCTTTTCCAGTTCGACGTTAAAAATTTCCAAACCTTTTTCGTTTGTTGCAATTATTGAGGCTAAGTAGTTATTTGTTTTGTAATAAGTTCTTTTTGCCAATTCGTACTCGGGTGTTATGGATATTACTTTATCCCCCAAGTCTGTTTTAATAAGATCAACATGTTCGACTTCTAATTTATTAGATGCATACGCCTTTGAGGGATCGTCGGTAAAGGTTAACTTCCCCGGTGTTATATAAATAATATTTGTGCCTAATGAATTAAATTGGTCGGTAATGTAGTTTTGAAAACCTCGTATTGTCGCGACTAAAGCCGCTATGGCAAAAACTCCAATAACAACTCCAAGCATTGTCAAAAAACTTCGAATTTTGTTTTTTTGAAGAGATACAAAGGCAGTTCTAATTGTTTCTATTGTTTTCACGGATATAGTTTACCATTTTTGAAGGATTTGAGGGTTGTTTACTACAATCCTATAGTATATAATGCACAAAATCTATTTTTGCAAAAAAGGAGAGTGACATGACAAAGGTTAGAGTGGATATAAATGAACTCTCGGATACGGTTTTGGAGCTGCTTCAGAACTATTTCCTCGATATCGGAGCTCCAAGTTTGTCATCCAATATCGTGAGCTGTTACCAAGATGGTGATATCGTAACCATCGAGGTTTGTGTTTCCGGATGTATTTATCGGCTTGAAATTGCCGAAAAGTCCGGAGTTCGGGATTTAGACGGTTTGTGCGAGTTTTTTAGACAAAGAGATCTTCGTGGTAGCTTCTCAAGTTTTTATTTGTAAAAATTTAGAGAGCACGACCGCCTTTCGTTATGGACACAACGACCTTAACCGGAAATTGTGTCCTTTCTTTTTGAAATAGATGTTTTGAAAAGGCGCTTCCCCACTATTTTTGAAGACCATAAATTACCGGGTGCTGATATTGATTATCGTGAGTGGTATCATTTGTTAATGAAAGGCATCTACATTGTAATCGAAGGCATAATAGGAACAGGAAAAAGTTCAAATTCCAAGGCTCTGTCTGATTATCTAAAAGAAAAGTATCCTCAAAAAGAAATTGTTTACACACGTGAGCCCGGTGGTACCGAAATTGCAGAAGCAATCAGGTGCCTAGTACAAGGAACAGAATTTAAGGAGGAAATGGATCCTATTTGCGAAGCCTATCTATACGCAGCTTCACGTGCTCAATCGTTACAAAAAATTGTAAAACCGGTGTTAGACGCCGGCGGCATCGTTATATCAGACCGCAACTTTATAACCTCACTAACAAACCAGGCGTTTGGGCGTGAGCTTGGGTTTGAAAAAGTTTTTGAAATAAATAAACAAGCCATTGAAGGGTTTTATCCCGATCTTGTTATTCAATTTGAACTGGATATTGAAACTGCGTTGTCGCGCACTTTCGATCACAAGGCTGACAAATTTGAGCGTCTTCCAAAAGAATTTTACGAGCGTGTTGTGGAAGGTTACAAGTTTTTACAAAATCACGAAATGTTTAAAGACAGATGGAAAGTTATAGACGCGAGCGCATCTATGGACCTTTGTTTTGAACAAACAAAAGATGTGGTCAACGAGTTCTTAAGTTCACGACTTTGATTTGTGTATATAATTAAGCTGTGAAAAATGTATCTCCTCAAATTGACCCAAAATGCCCATTTTGTAACAAGCCTGTAAACACTTCCCTGCCTTTTTGCCCGTACTGCGGAAGTAAAGTTAGTGTAGCCGGCGGTTCTCTTTCTGTTGCACAGCAAATTAAGATTTATGCAATAAGCGTTTTTCTCACGCCTCTTGGACTTTACTACTTTTTTAAATATTTTAGAAACGACGATCAGCAAAAAAAGAAAGTAGCATATATTGCGTTAATACTAACAATTGTTACCAGCATAATTTTGATTTATATAAGCATGAACTTTGTTAGTGCTATGAACAGCTACACTAATCAGTATCAAATGGAATATCAAAATCTCGGGCTTTGACTTATAAACTATTTTTTTCAACGTAGTATTCACTAAACATTGTAATCGCTTGATACATTTTGTGAAAAAATTCTTGTTTCATACTAACCTGGGAATTGTACATTTTTAACGCAATTAGTTTTTTGAGATATTCCTTTACGGTAAGCCTGAGTTGAAAATTTGGTTCCAAAGGTTTTACGTTATTCGGATCTTTTGCCATCTTAAGTGAAGATTTTGTCGACTTATAATTTTTACCCACCGTAGTATATAAAAGCTTAAATTGTTTAAACGCCGATATATCTGTAATAATTTTACTCACGATAACGTGGTCAGGGTGCCCGTATACCCCGGACGGTTCGTATGTAAAAACAAAATCAGGTTTTATTTTTTCTATACAATCGCTTATTAGTTTATGTACTTGAGTACTTTCTTCGTTTAGCTTTCCGTCTCCAAAGTTTTGAATTGAATAATTTGTAACTCCAAGGTATTTCATCACCGACTCAAATTCTTTTTGGCGCGTTTCGGCAAGTTTGGTTTGGTTAGTGGAAAAAGATAGCGTGCTCGCTTCTCCTTTAGTTATGCATAAAACATTCACCGATATATTGTTGTGAACTAGTTTTTGAATCAGGCCGGCGTTGCAATATGTTTCGTCGTCGGGATGAGGATATATAAAAAGAACTTTTGAGTCCTGGCTTATTCCTAAATATTTGAATAGGTAGCTTTTGCTCATGTGTACCATAAACTAATTTGCAATTAGACTCTTTGTTATTTTAACCATTATTTCTTTTTCCGTCGGATTACTTTCGGCAATGAGTAACGCTAGCGCAGTTAATGCGTTGTCATTTATCTTCTTTTCGCCGGTTTTGCGATACAAAGAGTTAGTTTTATCTAGATAGTAAACAAACAGGAAGGATGCTGTTCTTTTATTACCATCTAAAAACGGGTGGTCTTTAATTACTAAATAAAGCAAGTTTGCGGCTCTATCCCCGACACTTTGGTATAGGTTCCTATTATCATATGTTTGATATAAATTCTTAATAATTCCTTCAAAACTCTTTTGACGTTCAGTTCCGAACAGGTCACCTGCTTCACCTTTTTCTGACAGTGCAAGTTTTAGCTCATTGATTACTTGCACACAACTTTCATAGTTTAGAGCATAGTTGGATTCTTCTCCGTTTGTATCTTTTATTTTTCCACTATCATATTCTTCTAAAAGTGTGAGTGCTTTGGCGTAGCTTGAGAGTAGGTTTAATACCTCACCTTCGTGACCAATCAATACATCTTTTTTAGATTTTTCTTGCATGAATGCTATTGTGGTTTGCAGTTCTTCGAGTTTGTTTTTCGCCTCATTTAGCCGCTTTTCATTTATGACGTAGCCTTTTACTAAGAAGTCTTTTAGTGTCTTTGTTGCCTATACCCTAAATTTAGTCGCTTTTTCAGAGTTTACTCTATACCCAATGGATAAAATCATGTCTAGGTTAAAGTAGTCAATTGACCTCTTGAGGCTTCTATTTCCTTCGTTTTGAACTGTTGCAATTTTTGCAACAGTTGCGCCTTTTTCTAGCTCGGCGGTTTTATAGATGTTACTTATGTGCCTAGAAACACCTGATTTGTCAATATCGAAAAGTACCGCAATTTGGTTTAGATTTAGCCAGATTGTCTCTTTTTCAAGTCGAACGTCGATCCTAACTTCCTTGTTTGGAGTTTCATATATGATTATTTCATTAGCGCCGTCTCTTTTTATTGTATTCATGAACTATATTATACAGACTACTGATGAATTATTAATTAAAATAGCAATTTTCTAAACCAACAATACGACCCCAAACACAGCTATTAAGGCCCCTGCTATTTTATTAACCGCATTAGTTCTTTCTTTTAAAATCAGAATTGCTAAGACTACCGTGACAATAATGCTAGTTGATCTTAAAGGACCGATTACTGCGGCGTTTCTACCTGTTTGATACGCAAGATATAGCGCCAGCATTCCAAAGGTATCGCATAGACTTAGCAATAAAACCTTAGCAGCTCTATCTTTACGGAAATAATATTTTATCTTCTTAATTGCTTTAGGCTGTACTAGCAAAAGTGTAAAAAAACGTAAGCACCGGCGATATTCCAAAGGCGCCCTGTTACAGAAAACATAACCACCTCAGAAGCGCCTATGAGTTGATAGGATTTATATTTCAATAAATACGCAGGAGTATACAGCGCCATCAGAAGCAAAAAATTCCATAATAAACCTATCGGAAAATTTAAATTTAACTTACCTTGAATTGCGGCAATAAAAATTGAGATTATTCCACCCAAGCCAAGAAAAACTATCGTTTGGCCTTGTGGGCTTGAATCATCGTCTTTTAACAGACTTCTGTGAAATAGTCCGTTACAAGATATAAGCAAAACGCTAATTGTAAGATAAACTTGCCATGGAATTATTATTTAATTGTAGCGCAGACCCGATCTTTAACCAGCATAAAAACTATTTTATTAACGTCACTAGAGAAAAGTATTATTCTTAGGGATATGTTAGACATGCCTGGATTAAAAATACTAACAACCGGTGGTTCCGGTGGTTTGGGTAACGTGACTTTAGAGCTTTTGCTTAACAACGGGTTTTTCGTAACTGATATATCAAACGACGTAGATACTTACTCAAAAAAGCTACTAGAAAACAAAAATTTTAACTTTATAAAGTACGACCTCAAAGATTATGGCCCGGATACTAACCTGAATCTGCCTTTTAAGATCTACGACCACATTTTGTTTATGCACGCCAACTTGCTTTCTAAACATTACTTAGATTTGACTTACTCCGATTTTTTGACGGAAATTCAAGTTAACTTACTAGGTAGTTTCTTTGTTGCTCAAAAAATTATTAAGGATTGGAAAAACCAGGGAGTTTTGCAAAGTGACAGGTCGTTAACATTTATTAGCTCTGTTTCCACAAAGGGCGGATCTCCTGATGAGCTTCCTTATCATAGTTCAAAACGCGCGATGGAAGCTGCAATGCTTTCTTTTGGCCGTGATTTAAATCAGCTTAATATTAGATCAAATGTCATTACGCCCGGTTTAATGGCAAATAAATTGGGATTTAGTGTTATTCAAAAAAGACCCGATGCTTTGGGAAGGGTTCCTCTTGGACGCCCAGTAGATCCAAAAGATGTAGCAGAGGCAATTTTAATGTGCATAAAAAACAAAAGTATGACCGGCGCAAATATTCACATAAATTGTGGAAGGTACTCGGGTATTTAAACTGTCTTTTGTTCTTGCTGTCGCTGTTTCGACAAGCGGTACTTGTCGATAAGCAAATAGATAATAGGCAATATTCCAAGTGAGTTTACAATTAACAACGCGATAAACCAGTACTTCTGACCTCTTTTAGAGGATTTCCATAAGGCCTGTCCTCGCCATATTAAGTCCCACAAAAGTAGCGCGTTTAGTAAATACGGATTTTGAAGGTAGGTTGTAATTATTTTCATAAAGGTATTTTAGCACTTAAGGGCGAACTTTGGCGGTGTGTTTGGAGCTGTTGTCGGTATAATCCGATGTCTACTCAGTAAACTCTAAAGCAATTCTAGGCAGCTCATCTTTAATTCTAGGACCAATTCCTTCTAAAGCTACCTCTCCAATTACTTTATCTCCACTTACAGCCTCGCCAAGTTTATAGTGATCCTCATAATCAGATCCTGGTATGAGTTTTGTATTTGATACATCGACTAGTAACATTATCGGTATTCCAACAGCTTCTTTATATTGTTGTTCTAAAATATTTTTGTTGGTGCGTACTATTTAACTAATAATAATTTTTTTAATGTTAATGTAAATGAAGGAAGTTTTACGAAAAGTAGGTTTCATTTGCAACTGTTTTATAATTAACTACTACTTATTTAAACTTTAATTAGTTATGAACAATACAGAAACACAACTATACAATGATGAAGGACAAGTCCGAGATTCTGATATAGCCCACGAAATGGCTAAAATAGAAGCTCCTTACCACGAAAAATCTTTTTTCGGATTGGTAAAACCAAGCGAAGCTAAACTAAAAGAAGGTGATGCTGCTGCAGAAAAAGTTGGTGAGACATTAAACGAAATTAAAAAAAGAGCTTTAGCAGAACTACCTTATCATAAGGAAGTTCTTTTTGCAGAAATACATGGTTTTCCAAAATTATCCGATGAGGACGCCGAATTAGTTGTAAATGGCCCTATGAGAAGGTATTTATCTTCTATTTTAGAGAAACAGTTAACAGAAAAAGGGGCATCGGTAGATATGCTGAGCGACAAAAACGGTAAAGTAAAAGACGACAAAGTTTTAGGACTTAGAATATTTCAGAATTACGAAGATGCTAGTTATGGTTCGGACTATCAGAGAAATACCTTTAGCTATCAAAAATCTAAAATACAGATCTATTTTACCAGAAACGCATTTGAGTATTAAATCGCTAAAATAGTAAGAAGCATCGGTTCGAACATTTTGCTAAACAGGCTAAATATCAGTAAAGACTTGGTGGGCCATCGTAGAGGATGTTTGGAACTATTGTAATAGTAGTTTAATTACC
>CAZTDP010000014.1:2650-14714 GCA_964612565.1 uncultured Candidatus Saccharibacteria bacterium | reverse complement strand
ATTTCTGGCGGGATCGACGGGGCTCGAACCCGCGACCTTCCGCGTGACAGGCGGACGCTCTAACCAACTGAGCTACGACCCCAGAACACTGCCGTTATAGTATCAATTTGTTGTGGTACGGTCAATGTATAGAGCTTGAAACAACCATAGGGAAGAGGTGACAAAATCGACCTATAGTGATAAAATAACTGAAATCCAAAATAAGGAATAGAAATAAGGAGAGTGCGATGAAATTTTTAAAGATTTTGCTACCGGTTTTTTTAGTGGCTGTTTTGCTTTCAGGGTGTGAAGATTTTCATATAAACGCATCCTGGGCGAACTACGGCGAGGTTGAGTCTATTGAGACCCACTTGCCGTATGTGGTTGATGATGAGATTCAATATCTTGATGTTTTCGCCAACTCCTACTCGGACGCTGTGGATTTGAATAAGAAATACCCCTATGCTGCCGATACACTTGGCGAGGCAACCGTGGAGGTGATTTTCAAAGCCACCACCGGGGAAACATTGACGTTCAATGATGTCTCGCCGGACGAGTTGGAAAAGTTGGGCGAATCCACCTGTTTTATCATCACCAGGACAGACAACGTCACGGACGTTAAAAAGGCGTGGGATGGCGAGCAGGTGCAACAGTCGGTGGATTTTTCCCCGACAGCTCCGGAGCGTTGTAAAAAATAAGTTTCATATCATACCTAGGGACCGCCTACTTTTAAAGTAGCCAACGGTCCCTTTTTTTAAGCCCGGCTCTACCCTCAGATCGGATCCACTAATAGTAATCTGCTACAATTAATGTATGCCTAAAACCCGTTTTCCAAACAAAGAAGTCATTTCTCAACTAAAAGAGGTCCTGGCCGCTATGGATGTCAAAAACTTTAACGTGTTTAAAGTTCGGGCATATCAAAATGCTATTGCGATTTTAGATAATTTAACCGTTTCAATTTATGACATGTGGGAAAACAACCGGCTCAAAGAAATTCCCGGTGTTGGTGCGTCAATTTACTCCCATATAAATGAACTGTTTGAAACAGGAAGTGTTTCGGAATTTAAACATATAAAAGAAGGTCTTCCCGATGGAATGTTTGCTCTAATAGGTTTAAGAGGGGTTGGCGCGCGCAAGGCATTTAAATTAGCTTTGGCTTTTAAATTAACTGACCGTAAAACCGCTGTTGAAGAATTAAAGTCTCACGCAGAAAAAAACGAAATTCAGGTTCTTGAGGGCTTTGGTGTAAAGTCCGAAAAAGATATTTTGGATGCAATCGGCCAAATGAAAATGACTAAAAATGAAAAGCAGCGAATGCTTTACTCAAAGGCCGAACAAGTGGTGGAACGCATTTACGACTACATGAAACAGCTGGATTGTGTTGAAAGAATTGAAGCCGCCGGTTCTTTTAGAAGAAAAAACGCAACCATCGGCGACTTGGACTTTCCAATTTCAACAACTGAACCCGAAAAGACAATAGAGCATTTTCTAAAATTTCCGGAAATAGAAGATGTCTTGGTTAAAGGTGAAAAAAAATGCAGCGTAGTTTTAAAAAGCGATGTTCAAGTTGATATGCGTGTTTCTACCCCGGAACAATTTGGCTCAATGCTTCAATATTTTACAGGCTCAAAACAACATAACATTTTACTGCGTAACTTTTCTCTTTCAAAGAATATGTCGTTGTCGGAATACGGCATAACGCAGGGTGATAAAATAAAAAAGTTTGCCGACGAATCTTCTTTTTATAAATTTTTAGGACTTCCGTATATTGAGCCCGAATTACGCAACGGGTCAAATGAAATCGAAGCGGCATTAGCAGATAAACTTCCTAAACTTGTTGAGCTTTCCGACATAAAGGGAGAGGTTCATACACATACGACAGATTCGGATGGAGTAAATTCTTTGGAGGAAATGGTTGAAGCGGCAATCGCTCGAGGGCATCGATACTTGGGAATTTCTGATCATGCTCCAAGTGTTACCTCGCGAGGTTTAAAAGAAGTTGAGGAACTTATTAAAAAGAAACGTAAGGCCATAGATGATATAAACAAAAAGCAAGATAAAATAAAGGTATTTTTTGGCTACGAAGTTAATATTTTAGCTGACGCGACACTAGGCTTGCCGGATGACATTTTAAAACAATTAGATTATTGCGTTGCATCAATTCACACATCTTTTGTGCAAGATCGTGACACGGCGACACGCCGGTTGGTAAACGCAATTGAAAATCCTTACGTAAATATAATTGGCCATCCGTCAGGACGGTTAATAAATGAACGTGACCCCGTCGATCCTGATTGGCAAAAAGTGTTTAGAGCAGCCCGCGATAACAATAAAATTTTGGAAATAAATTCGCAGCCAAATCGTTTGGACTTATCCGACGATTTAATTAAAGACGCGTTAAGCTGGGGAATTAAACTTGTCATAAGCACAGATTCTCACGCAGTCGATCAGTACGAGTATATGAAGTACGGAATTTACAACGCGCGCCGCGGATGGGCAGGAGCAAATAATATTATTAACACCCTGCCTTACGAAGAGTTTATTAAAGCTCTTAACATCAGAAACTAATTATGTTTCAAATTTACACTTAGCTCTGTAAACGCAATTTGTTCGTAGATGTATAATAGACTTAATCGTTAAGTTATTTTTAAGGTTATATCGTAATTAGTTAAGGAGAAATAAATATGTGGATACTATTAGCGATAGTTGTTGCCGCAGTTTTGTATTTCGTTTCCGTTTATAACGGCCTTGCCTCTTTAAAAGTTAGAATTAAAGAAGCTTGGAGTCAGATCGATGTTCAGTTAAAACGCCGTGTGGATTTAATCCCAAATTTGGTAGAAACGGTTAAAGGTTATGCCACTCACGAAAAAGAAGTGTTCGAAAACGTTACTAAAGCTCGGGCTGCTTTAATGAACGCCGGAAATGCCGATGAAGCCGGAAAAGCCAACGACCAGTTATCGGGGGCATTAAAAGGTTTATTTGCCATTGCCGAAGCTTACCCTGAGTTAAAAGCCCAAGAAGGTTTTGTGAACTTGCAAAAAGAACTTTCCGATACCGAAGACAAGGTTGCCTACTCAAGACAATTCTTCAACAGCGTTGTTAGACAATTTAACGAAAAGCTTGTTGTTTTCCCAACAAATTTAATTGCAGGAATGATGGGATTTACCCAAGAGCAATTTTTTGGCGTTGACGAAAAAGACAGGGAGCCTGTTAAAGTTTCGTTTAATTAATTTAACTGTCCAAACTTAAAAATGACAAAACACGAATTTCCTTTAAGGGTTGCTGTTAGCGCTTTGATAATAAAAGACAACAAAATTTTATTACAAAGGCGACACAACACAGGCTGGCGGGATGACTGGTTTAGTCTTGTTGGCGGCCACGCTGATGGGAATGAATCTTTAAGGTTTGCTTTGGCTCGCGAGCTTAAGGAAGAAATAGATATTGACGTTGTGCCGGAAGAACTTGAATTCATGCACCTATTGCATCTCTCTCCTAAAGTGGCCGGCCACGAATTTACCCATCATATTTTTAAGCTTACTAACTGGAAAGGTGAGCCTAAAATTGCCGAACCTGAAAAGGCTTCTGAGCTGAAATGGTTTGATATAAATGCTCTGCCGGAGAACTTTATTCCTATAATTAAGCGAATGGTATTAGAGTCGCTAAATAACGTTACTTATTCAGAGTATGGCTGGCGGGATTCTGAAAACGAACAATCATGAACATCTATCAAAACATCGACAAAAACAAGCGGGAAACCATTATAATTATGGCCTTATTTATAGTCGTAGTTTCGGTTATTGGCTGGTTTGTCGGTGAATACTTTTTTGAAGGAGATGGCTATTCATTTATTGGTTTAGCGCTAATAATTTCCGGAATTACAAGTTTTTATTCTTACTACAATTCGGACAAAATCGTGTTAACTGCTTCAAAAGCTCGTGAAGTTACGTACGACGATGCGCCGGATCTGCATAAGTTGGTTGAAAACATGAGCATCGCTTCGGGAATTCCCAAACCTCGTGTGTATGTAATTGAAGATAGCGCAATGAACGCGTTTGCAACAGGCCGCGACCCCCAACACGGAGTGATTTGTTTTACAACCGGCATTATTAACAGACTTGAAAAACGCGAGCTTGAGGGCGTTATTGCCCACGAGATGTCTCACATTGGAAACTACGATATCCGATTGGAATCTATTGTAAGTGTTTTGGTCGGCACAATTGTACTTTTATCAGACTGGTTTACTCGTGGTTTCTTTTATGGTGGCAGGCGACGACGTTCCGATTCTTCGGAAGGCGGAGGCTATTTGTTTTTAATCGGCCTTGTACTTATTATTTTAAGTCCGATTGTGGCTACATTAATAAAACTTGCGTTAAGCCGCGATCGTGAGTATTTAGCCGATTCTACAGGAGCAATGATTACGCGCTATCCAAAAGGTTTGGCAGATGCTTTGCGCAAAATATCTTCGGACACCGAAGTTTTGGAGGCGGCAAATGGTGCAACAGCGCATTTATACTTTGCCAGCCCTATTAGGGAGGGTGTCTCAGGAATTGCTTCACGCTTATTTTCAACTCATCCGCCGGTTGAGGAGCGCATAAAAAGACTTGAGCAAATGTGAGCATTGAAAGACAGGCATGAATCCCCTAAAATGTAAGCACCATGAGTGACCGAAGCCTTTCAATTGAAGATGTTAAAAAAATAGCGGTTCTCGCCAAGCTAGATATTTCCGGCGATGAAGAACGCTTTTCAAAATTACTAAGCGAAACAATCGATTATATTAAAGTTTTACAGGAACTCGATACTTCAAATATTAAAGAAACATTTCAGGTTACAGGTTTAACAAATGTTTTTCAGCAAAAAGAGGGTCAAAACGCAACAATATCAAAAGAAGAAGCGTTGTCTAACGCTAAAGAAGTTTTAGACGGATTAATTGCAACCAAGGGAGTTTTTGATCGTGCCTAAACTTAACGAACTAACTTTAATAGAGGCACTCGACGGTTTAAAATCCAAAAAATTTTCTAGCCGCGAACTTTTAGCTGATTGTTTTACACAGATTGAAAAATTAGATCCACAACTTCGGGTTTTTATTACAATTGTAAAAGATGAAGCTTTAAAAAAAGCCGACGAAGCAGACGTTTTAATTTCCAAAGATGGCGAAAATGCTTTTGTAGCTAAACCGTTATTAGGAATTCCATATGTTGGAAAAGATAACTTTTCGACGAAAGGTATTCAAACCACCGCATCGTCAAAAGTTTTAGAGGGTTACATTCCGCCTTTTGAGTCCACAGTTACCAAAAGATTAAACGATGCCGGTGCAATTTTAATTGGCAAAGCTAACATGGATGCTTTTGCGCACGGTTCCTCAACTGAAACATCCGACTTTTTTACAACTTTAAATCCGTGGGATATTACAAAAGTTCCGGGCGGCTCGTCCGGCGGTAGTGCTGCCGCAGTTGCAGCCCATATGTGCACTTTTGCGGTAGGAAGTGAAACCGGCGGCAGTATTAGAGGCCCTGCGTCGTGGTGCGGAGTTACCGGTTTAAAACCTTCGTACGGCCGAGTTAGCCGCTACGGAATTGTTGCGATGGCATCCTCAACCGACTGTCCGGGTCCTGTTACAAAAACAGCACTTGACTCCGCTTTTATTTTAAAAATTATTGCAGGAAAAGACCCATTGGACGCAACAACAACAGCCGAGCCTGTTTCAAATTATTTTGACGAGGCTCTTAAGTTTAGTTTAAAAGGTGTAAAAATTGGGAGACCTGCATCGTACTTTGAGATTGATCTTGAAGATGGAGTAAAAGAAAAAGTTGATAAGGCAATTGATGTTTTTAAAGAGTTGGGCGCCGAAATTGTTGATGTCGACATGCTAAGCCCTAAGTACGCAATTTCGGTTTACACAATTTTGCAGAGAAGTGAGGTTTCGTCAAATTTGGCGCGTTTGGACGGAATCAGATACGGAAATGATCGGACAGCATTTGGTTTTGAAGCTAAAAAAAGAATTATGCTTGGAACTTACACTTTAAGCTCGGGTTACTATGACGCATATTATGCAAAAGCTCAAAAAGTAAGAACTTTAATTATTAACAGTTTCAACGAAGCTTTTGAAAAATGTGATTTGCTCATAGCACCGTCAATGCCCTGCGTTGCATTAGATGTTGGTGAAAGTTCAAACTCGCCAATGTTCGGTGAACTGATGGATGTGTTAAATGAACCAAGTTGTATTTCGGGAAATCCCGGTGTTACAGTACCGTGTGGGTTCTACAAGGGACTGCCTGTTGGTGTTCAGATAATGGGAAAGATGAACGAGGAGTCAGCAATTTTGGGCGCTGTCGCACGCTATCAAGAAGCAACAGATTTTAATTTGGAAAGGCCAAAAATTATATGAGTTTTTTTGATTTTTTATTTGGAGGATTATCCTCGTCGTATGGCGGATCGGTAAAGCAGGAAACTGTTTATAAAATAAAGTCTGACTGGGCGAATATTAAGGTTTTGCTTAATCAAAAAGGACCTTCTCAATTACGACAGGCACTAATTACGGCCGATAAAACTTTGGACAACGCTTTGCGTGATGTTGTGGCGGGTGAAACAATGGGCGAGCGTTTAAAAAACGCAAAAACAAAATTTGACTACAGTACATACAATAAAATTTGGGAAGCGCACAAGCTTAGAAATAATGTTGTTCACGAATCGGGTTTTGAACCGCCTTATTTTATGGTTACACAGGCGGTTGATGATTTACAAAACGGATTGGTAGTTTTAGGAGTTAGAGTATGAAAAAAGTTGTTTTAATTACAGGCGGCACATCTGGGCTGGGGATGGAAATTACAAAAAAACTTGCCGCTGATTATGAGGTTGTGGCAATTTCCAATAAAGAAAATGAGATTACAAAAGTTTGCAGTGAGTTTGGTTGTAAAGCTATCTTTTGTGATATCACGGATTCCACTTCTGTACAAAAAACTGTTGATGAGGTTTTCAAATTATTTGGGCACATCGACGTTTTAATAAATAACGCCGGTGTTTATGCTTGTGGTGAACTCGAAGCAAACGGTTATGATGAAATTGCCCGAGTTATTTTAGTAAATGTTGTAGGAACAATGAACGTGACAAAAGCCGTTTTGCCTTTTATGAAAAAGGCAAAGTCCGGACAAATAATTAACATCGGGTCAATCGACGGTGTAATTTCTAAACCTGAGAGAAGCGTTTACTCTGCATCAAAATGGGCAATAACAGGTTTTACAGACAATTTAAGGCTGGATGTTGAGAAATACGGTATAAATGTGTGCGGAATTTATCCGGGACTTATGAGCACGGGGCTGTTTGATAGCGCAGGCGCAAAAAGAGACTTATCGCAGGCAATGGAACCCGCAAAAGTTGCAGAAATTGTTGATTTTGCCCTAAAAAACGAAAACATTGTTTTTGAAAAGTTGATCTTTCGAAAGACAGCAGGCCCGACTCAAGCCGTGGTCGAGCCCTCCAATTTATGAAAATAAACGAGCTACTAGGAAAATATAAATTAGTATTAGGACTTGAAGTTCACATGGAGCCAAAAACTGACACCAAAATGTTTTGCGGCTGTGATGCAAATGTTTGGCAGGCCGAACCAAATACCCATACCTGTCCTGTATGCCTCGGATTACCCGGCGCGCTTCCAGTTCCAAACTTAGACGCGGTCAAAAAGACTCAAAAACTTGGTTTGGCACTTGGATGCACGTTAAACGAAAATTCACGATTTGATAGAAAACACTATTTTTATCCTGATCTTCCAAAGGGTTACCAAATTAGTCAGTACAAACAACCGTTGTGCGAAAACGGGTGCTTAGAGCTAGAGTCCGGAATGTGCGCCGACATAGAAAGAGTTCATTTAGAAGAAGATGTTGCCAAATCCTTTCATAAAGGTGGAAAAACTTTAATCGACTATAATAAATCAGGGCTTCCGTTGATCGAGGTTGTGACACGCCCGTGTTTTAAAAATGTTGACGACGCTGTTGATTACTGCAAAAAACTTCAGGTGATTGCACGTTACTTGGATATTACTGAGGCCGATATGGAAAAAGGTCAAATGAGGTTGGAGGCAAATATTTCGCTTCGAACTGCAGAAATGGAAGAGACAAACGAACTTCCCAAATACAAAGTTGAAGTTAAAAACATTAATTCTTTTAAATACATGGAGAAAGCAGTTTACGCAGAAATAATTCGTCAGCGTGAGCTTTTAGAAAAAGGCGAAACTCCTATTCAGGAAAACCGCGGATATGACGAGTTTAAAAACATAACTGTTTCCCAGCGAACAAAAGAAGAAGCCTCGGATTATAGGTACTTTCCGGAACCTGATATACCGCCAATGGTTTTTGACGAAAAATACATAAATGAAATAAAAGTGAATTTAAAAGATGCCCCCGGTAAAATAAGAAGAGAGCTCGAAAATGACCATAGTTTAACAAGGGATCAGTCAAAATTGTTGGTAGAGGTTATGGGAAAAATTGCCGTTTCTAAATTTTTTGAACTTGTACGTGAAGGGGTTGAAGGTAGCAAAGCCGCCAATGTTTTAATTAATCGTAAAGATCTTATGGATAAATCGGTTGATGAAATTAAAAAGGCTTTGGAAGGCGAAGGAGAAAAAATTAGTGATGAAGGTATGTTGACCGACACAATTAAAAAAGTTATTGAAAACAATCCAAAAGCCTTGGACGACTACAAAAAAGGCAAAGAAGCATCAATTCAGTTTTTGCTTGGAAACATTATGCGCGAAACAAAGGGCAAGGCCGATCCAGAAACTGCAAAAAAACTTTTGACAAAACTTCTTTCTGGCGTGAAAGCCTAGCTTTTATAGCAGAACCGAAATTGCTGATTTATACTAAAAACTTCAATCTTTTATACAGATTTGCGTGGTAAGATATACCGGATGGAATTAAAGTTCGATCAAAAAAATCCAAAATATGAATACGTAGTTGATATGGAGCAAGCCGCCAAGGTGCTAGATATTCTTGAGAAAACGAAAGTTGTAGGGATAGACGTAGAATGTACAAGTTTAGATCCTTACTCATCTACACTGTTAACAGTTCAAATAGGCACTGAGGACACAAGTTATATTTTTGACGCACGAAAATTAGATCTTAAAAACTTTCAACGCTTTAAAGACTTCTTGGAAAACACGGCGATATTAAAAATATTTCAAAATGGAAAGTTTGACTATAAACAAATAAAAATAAACATTGGTGCCTCGGTTACAAATATGTACGACACAATGCTTGCCGAAGTGGTGTTAAATTCCGGAATCGGAAAAGCTTATTATTCGTTAAAAGAGCTGTCCAGAAAATATTTACAATTAGATCTTAAAAAAGATGTGAGAGGAACTTTTGAGGGTGTCACTCAAAATAAAAGCTTAACCGAAGATCAGTTAAAGTATTCCGCTCTTGATACTTTGGTAATGTTTCCGATCTTTGATCAACAATTAGAAGCTTTAAAAAAAGAGAATTTAATAAATATCGCCAAACTCGAATTTGCCGCAACAAGAGTTGTTGGAGAAATGGAACTGGCGGGAATTTACATTAACGAAGCAAAGTGGCGTGACATCATGAAGGGCTTATCGGAGAAAAGAAATATTTTGGCGAAACAATTTCAAGATGCTATCAGGCCTTATTATTCTCAAAATATGGTAGATCTTTTTGGAAATCAATCGGACGTTATTAATATGAATAGTCAGCAGCAGCTGATGGATTTGCTTAACAACCGTCTCTACTTAAATTTACCGTCAACCGGAGATCCAATTTTACAAGCAGTAGACCATCCTATTGTTAAATTACTAAGAGAATACCGTGGCTATGAAAAACTCCTTTCTGCTTTTGGGGAAAGTTTACTTGCGAAAATAAATCCTAAGACACACAGACTTCACCCCGAATTTAATCAACTTGGAACGGCAACCGGAAGATTTTCGTGCAATAATCCAAATCTTCAGCAAATTCCGCGTAACTCCGAGGAGGCTCCTTTTAGGGAGTGTATTAATCCTGCGCCGGGATATAAATTGGTAACGGCTGACTATTCGTCGTTTGAAATGCGAATCTTAGCTGAACTTTCGGGCGATAAAAAAATGATTGACGCACTAAACCAGGGCTTAGACATCCATTCTTACACAGCTTCACTAATGTTTAACGTTCCCTACAGTGACGATTTTAAAAAGAAATATCCTGAACTACGCCAAATTGCAAAACCAATTGGATTTGGTTTGATGTACGGAATGGGACCGGTTGGTTTAGCCTTGAGGATTGCAACTGAAACCGGCAAGCAAGTTACGAAAGAACAAGGGGAAGACTACATAAATAAATACTTTTCAAGTTATCCAAGTGTTAAGGATTTTTTAAACAGAATTGCACGCGAGGCTGTTCAAAAAGGTTATAGTCTAACACCCGCCGGTAGAAAAAGATGGTACCAAAAACCCGAAAAAAATGATCCTGAGTATAGAAAAAAAGCATCAAGGATTGAAAGGGAAGCAAAAAATCACCCAATTCAGGGAACCAATGCCGACGCAATAAAATACGCGCTTGTTAACTTATATGAAAGATTTAAGACCGAGGGTATTGACGGACATTTAACCCATACAGTTCATGATGAAATAGTTTCTGAGGTGAGAGAGGACCAGGCCGAGGCGTGGGCTGCAATTCAATCCGAAGAAATGGTCAAGGCAGCTCAGCTTTTTATTAAAAAGGTTTCAGTTAGATCGGACCCTTTTGTGGGAGATGTTTGGGAACATTAAAAACTTCCTCTTGCACTCGCTATAAACGAGTGCTAATATAATTCATATGGTACTATGTCAAAGATGCGGACAGCGCCCTGCCAAATATCCCATTAATCAAATTATCGACGGTAAGCAAGTGTATATGGCGTTGTGTGAAGTTTGCTATCAAGAGTTGATGCAGGAAACCTCGAACAGTGCCTCAAAGCTTGATAAATTTGGACGCGACCTAACTCAATCGGCACGAGACGGCAAACTAGATCCGGTAATTGGGCGCAAAAACGAAATAGAGCGTGTAATTCATATTTTATCCAGAAGAACAAAAAATAACCCTGTTTTAATAGGCGATCCCGGTGTGGGAAAAACCGCTATCGTTGAGGGTTTGGCTCAAAAAATTGTAAACGGTCAAGTTCCGGAGCCACTTCGAGGAAAAAGAGTTTTCATGTTAGACCTTGCTTCCATAATTGCAGGAACATCTCATCGCGGAATGTTTGAACAACGATTAAAAGATGTTTTAGAAGAGGTCATAAGCGCAAACGGCCAAATAATTTTGTTTGTTGATGAACTTCATACGGTTGTAGGCGCGGGAAGCGCCGAAGGCTCTATGGATGCTGCCAATATTTTAAAACCGGCTTTATCACGCGGCGAACTTCAAATGGTAGGTGCAACTACAATTGACGAATACCGAAAACATATTGAAAAAGATGCGGCATTGGAAAGAAGATTTCAGCCGATTGTGGTTAATGAGCCGACAGCCGACGACACAGTCGAAATTCTCAAAGGTCTTCGTGAAAAATACGAGTCTCATCACCATGTAAAAATTACGGACGAAGCAGTTAAATCTGCAGTTAAAATGAGTAATCGCTATATTTCGGACAGATTTTTGCCCGACAAAGCAATTGATTTAATTGACGAAGCTTGCGCTATGGTTCGCTTGTCCCAAGTTAAAGAGCCTGAAAATCTTAAAAAAGCCGAGGAAGAATTGGACCTGCTAAAGGCTGATCTGAGAAGTGAAGGTCGTACAAAAGAAAAAAAAGAAGAAATCAAAAAAAAGATCGAAGACCTTGAAAAAATAAAAAGCGAACTTGTTGAAATTTGGACCAAAACAAAGCTTGAAGAAGTTCCGGAAGTTACGGAAGAATCTGTTATAAAAGTAGTTTCGCGCGCCACAGGAATTCCTTTGGAAAAGCTAAACGTAGTTGAACGCGAGCGTTTACTTAAACTTGAGGAAACTTTACAAAAGAGAGTTGTTGGGCAGCATCAAGCAATTAGCGTTTTATCTGAAGCAATTAGACGCGCCCGGGCAGGGCTTAAAGATCCTAAACGCCCAATAGGAACCTTTTTGTTCCTTGGACCTAC
>CAZTDP010000014.1:0-2550 GCA_964612565.1 uncultured Candidatus Saccharibacteria bacterium | reverse complement strand
GGCGCCAGACCGCTGAGAAGGCTGATTCAAAAAGAGGTAGAAAATACGGTTTCAAGCAAGATAATCTCAAGTGAGGTGGGGCCGGGGGACTCTGTTGAAATTAAAGGTGGAGAAAGCTCTATAGTTTTGAAAGTATTAAAACCCTCAAAAGTAGGATCTAACAAAAAGAAATGAACTTAACCCTTTTTCCTTGAAAGTGATTGAAATACAGGTTCAAATCTGCTATTCTAACCCAGTCTATGAGCGACAATGACCAAAAAACTACAAATCAACAAGATCCACAAGAGCCTCAAATTGAGGAAGTTAAAGAGGTAGAAAATACTGAAACTTCCGATGTAGAAGAGTCTGAAGCCATCGAGGAATCCGCCCAAGAACTTCCTGAGGAAACTACCGAGGTTGTCGAAGAAAAGGGTGCTAACGCGCCAAAACCAAGAATTGCAGAATTTAGGCCGGGCGACACAATTAAGGTTTATTACAAAATAATTGAGGGCGACAAAATGAGAATTCAGCCCTTTGAAGGAATTGTTATTTCATACAAAGGCTCCGATGTTTCCAAAACCTTTACGGTCCGACGAATAGGCGCCGATGGGATTGGAGTTGAAAGAATTTTCCCACTATACTCACCAAATATTGAAAAAGTCGATCTTATTAAATCAGGAAAAGTTAGACGAGCAAAGCTTTACTACCTACGAGAGAAAAAGGGTAGAGAAGCCATGAGAATTAAAGAGCGAAAAGCCAAGTAACCCCCATTTTAAAAAATATTGACATAGATCTCCATTTTAGATATAACGACATCATCGTGTGTTGAGTTTGATTCCTGTACGATTTTACGAGGGAAGGATCGTTCTTCGTTGGGATTTCTGCTCATCACATACCCTAGATACGGAAGCTTTGACGCCGCAGTTATAATTTACTGTTAGCGCACTACAAAAACCGTATCAAACGCGAAGTTGGTGGACTAGTATACATCATCAACTTCGCGTTTCTTTATCTTCCTCTTGCTGAGTCTTATTCAACACACCTACTTATGCTGTATAATCCACTATCATGGCGCTTGATGAATTGAGATCAAAATTAATAGAAATGAGAAAAGAGCGTGACAAAATAATTTTTGAAAAAGGTCTAGCCGCTGAAGAAAATAAAGACATTAGAGAAAATTCAACGTACGACTATTGGTTTGAAAAAGAACAAAATATTACGGCACGAATTTTAAAAATCACCGCAGAGATCGAACAGCTTACAAAAAAGCCCGTTGTAATTAAAAAGATTAAACAAAAGGCGGAAACAAAAGTTAAAGATTTACCTAAAAGGAAGTGGCTTTAACCTCTACAAGGTTAAGTTTTGCCGCTACATCTTTTTTAACATAAATTCTCCAATAAGGCTCACCGTCTATATTTACAGTATGCACTAAAACTGCGCCTTTTTTGTATTGAGTATCGCGTTGAAGCGGAATTACGCTGACATCGTATGTGCCTATTTGGTCAAATTTAAATGTTTTAACTTTTAGCGGCGTCCACTTGTTGAGATCCTTTTCGTTTGATGTTGCTATAACAGCTTCCGGAGGCAGATTGAGCGAAGATATGTATTTTGCAACTTCGGGCATCGCCGTGCCGCCTTGATTAAGGTAAATTATCTCTTTAGCGACAGAAATTCCACCAAAATACGGGCTGTAGTATGCAAATAAATTTGGAAACACTTTAAAAACACCTAAATAGCCAAAATACCCATAAGAAACAATTGAAATTAACCAAACGCCGGCTTTAACCAGTAAAACGCCGGTGTTACTTTTTGCGCTGGAAATTAAATTTAGTAAAAAGTAAAAAAAGTATGTAGCCGTCAAAGCCATAAATGGAAACGCCGGCGCCAAATACCTATCGTTTTTCTTTTGCAGATGAAAAATTATGTAAAGGTAACTTGCAACAAAAAGCAAAGAAAGTAAAAACGGCGCGGCCTCGTTAAATTTGCCTTTTAACTTCTTGCGGTTAAGTGCGAGCCAAACTAAAAATGCGGGAACAGATAAAAGTACAAAGGCAAAAAGCTGTGGGGTGGTTCTAAATTTAAATTCCGTAAAACTGTATTCGGGCGAGACTTGCGTAAGTAAAATGTTGTTAAGATAGTGATTATGCCCCGTAGAAGCCCCCACATCTAAAACACCTTCGTTGTATATCTTTTGTATCGTACCAGCAGGGTTTACCCAAAGCGCCGGGAAAAGAACAAATACGGTTAAAATTCCGACACCAAAGAAAGTTAGATACAGTTTGTAGTTTTTAAGTTTTCCTGCAAGTAAAAAAACCAAAATGCTAAATGGCAAAATAATAGCCGCCGGTGATTTAGTAAGAAGACTTAATCCCAAAAGTATTCCTGAGCCGATAGCCGCTTTTTTTGAGCCAATTTTTAATGAATAATAAAGACTTAAAAGAGTAGTAAAAATTAATAGCGACAGGATTCCGTCGAGATGCAAATTTCTCGAAATACCTAGAAAAAAAGGTTCAATAAAAAGAATGACTAAAAAGATCATTGCAAATGCTTTTAGAAAAAGTTTTTGCAAAA
>CAZTDP010000013.1:0-14896 GCA_964612565.1 uncultured Candidatus Saccharibacteria bacterium | reverse complement strand
AACAACTGGGACTTTGGAATATATTCATCATCCACATCTCCAAGCTACTTGGCAGGAAATCTTGGTATTGGAACAACGGCACAAGGATACAACTTAAACGTAGCAGGATCAGCAAACGTGTCTACCCTATTCATAGCAGGAAGCCAAGTTACAGCTTCGGCTACAGAGTTAAATGTATTGGATGGAGTAAATGCAACATTAGTGGCATCCGAACTTAATCTGCTGGATGGAAGAACAGGAACACTACTGGATACAAACAACATTGGATCATACTCCCTTACATCTCTTTCACTAGGAACAGGACTTAGCGGGGGCACAGGACCTGGGGCAGTAAGTCTGGCACTTGATGTGGCAACAACCGGTACCACATCAACCACCTCTTCCAACTCTGGACTGGAGATAGGAAGCGACGGGCTCAGATTACTTGGAGGATGCTCCGCAGATCAGACACTTTCGTGGGACGCAACCAACAGTTTATGGAAATGCACGACTGCATCTTCAGGGTTGGGAGGAAGCGGTGTTGATAACTACCTTGCGAGATGGGATGGAACGGGTGCGTTGCAAAATTCAAGTGTATACGCCGATGACTTGGGTAATGTTGGTATAGGAACAACAGACCCATCCAATCTGCTCACGCTACAAGGCACCAGCAGTCCACAGTTAAGAATCGGCTACGATGCAAGTAAATATATGACCGTGAGCGTAAGCTCTACCGGGGCAGTAACCTTAGACGGAACTGGTACGGGAGGATTGGGATTCGCGAGATACATAATAAACGGAGGCCTAAGCGCAGGGTCACTTTATGCTTCTGTGGGAAGCACAATAGTAACCGGAGGTAGCCCAACGTCTACGGTTGCCTTTAATATCAACCCCGCCGATCCTTCTGGAAATTACAGCAGTTTACGCATAAACAGCAGTACTCCAGCCAACAACTCGTCGTATCAATATAATGGAATCCTATTAGAAAATCCTACTGCAAACAACAGCGGCAACGCATATGGAATAAATTTGACCGGGAACAACTGGGACTTTGGAATATATTCATCATCCACATCTCCAAGCTACTTGGCAGGAAATCTTGGTATAGGAACAACAGCACAAGGATACAACTTAAACGTAGCAGGATCGGCGAATGTGTCTACCCTATTCATTGCCGGCTCTCAAGTTACAGCTTCAGCTACAGAGTTAAATGTATTAGATGGGGTGAATGCAACATTAACAGCATCCGAGCTTAACTTGCTGGATGGTAGATCAGGAACACTTATTGACTCAGGCAACATTTCAACATACGCAACAACCGGCGTGACCGCAGGAAACGGACTAACTGACGGCGGTACAAACGGAGTAGTAACACTCAATATTGGGGCCGGAAACGGTATTACCGTAAATGCAGATAACATTACTTTAGACACTGCTACTGCAGGAACAACATCAGTGACATCCAGCAATTCGGGTTTAGAAGTTGTATCCGATGGGTTAAGGCTTATAGGAGGCTGTTCTACAAACCAAGTACTGGCCTGGGACGCAACCGGAGGTGTCTGGAAATGCACAAGCATTTCCGGAATAGGCGCCGTAACAGGAACGGGAATCGATAATTACCTTGCGAGATGGGATGGAACAGGTGCGTTGCAAAATTCCGGTATCTACGTCACAGATACGGGCATGGTAGGTCTTGGTACAACTGCCCCATCGTCAAAGCTTACCTTGGTCGGAGGTAACTTTACACATACTGCTTCCGGCGACCCAACATTGGCAGGTACATACAACACCGTCGGTGCTGCTAACGATGTTTACGTATCGGGTAAATATGCGTATGTGGCTGATTTTTCCGCCGGATTACGCATAATAGATATAAGTAACCCCGCATCACCATCGTCGGTAGGCACGTACAACACCAGCGGATATGCTCTCGGCGTTTACGTATCAGGTAAATATGCGTACGTAACCTACAGCACGGACGGTCTTAGAGTGATTGACATTAGTAACCCCGCATCACCATCGTTGGTAGGTACTTATAGTTCCTCTGATGCACGTGATGTCTATGTGTCCGGTAAATATGCGTATGTCGCCGATTATACCGAGGGACTAAGAATAGTTGACATAAGCGATCCTACCTCTCCATCACTTGTCGGACAGTACACTACTGCAGGGAGTAATGCGAGCACGGGCGTTTACGTATCGGGTAAATATGCGTATGTGGCTGACGGGATCTACGGATTACGCATAGTAGATATAAGTAACCCCGCGTCACCGTCGTTGGTAAATACGTACGATACCAACGGATCTGCGAGCGACGTTTATGTATCCGGTAGATATGCTTATGTCGCCGGCAATTCTTTTGGTTTACAAGTCATTAATGTCGGTAACCCGGCATCCTTGACGCTCACAGACACCTACGACACCAGCGGCACTTCTTATGGTGTTTACGTATCAGGTAAATATGCGTACGTAGCCGATTACACCTCCGGTCTTCAAGTGATAAATATTAGTAATCCGGCAGACCTGTCATTGGCAGGCACATACAACACCAGCGGATATGCTAACGATGTTTACGTATCGGGTAAGTACGCATATGTAGCCGACGACGGGGACGGTCTTCAAATAATTGATATTAATGGTATTGAAACACCATCTCTGTATGCCGGTAATATTGCAACTAATGCAGTGACTGTTACTGAAAATATTGATATCGGTAACAACCTGTATGTAAGAAACGGAATTAATATTGGTTCCGGCGGTATCCTCTCCCAGGGTAATCTTGCTGTAGCAGGATCAGCCAATGTGTCTACCCTATTCATAGCAGGTTCTCAAGTTACAGCTTCAGCCACGGAGTTAAATGTATTGGATGGAGTAAATGCAACATTAACAGCATCCGAGCTTAACTTACTGGACGGAAGAACGGGAACATTGCTTGATACAAACAATGTTGCTACACAACTTAGCGCATGGGATCAGCTTGCCTCAGACGACCTAACCACAGGAACCACTTTTGCCGGAGATATTACCGGCGCATACAACAACTTGCAAATTGCGGCCAGCTCCGTAGGACCTAACGAACTTGCTAACACTACTGTAACAAGCGGTTCGTATGGGTCGGCTACCGAAATTCCTGTAATAACCGTAGATGCTGATGGACGACTGACAAACGTAACCACCCAATCTATTTCAGCAGAATCACCTTTAACCTTTGGTAACGGACTAACCAGAAACGTAAATGCAATATCTTTGGGAGGAACTCTTTCTACACTAACCACACTCAACCTAAACAGCAACGATTTTGGCTTTTATGGAACAGGTAGCATCGGTATAGGTACAACTTCCCCATCCCACAAACTGGATGTTGTTGGAGACATTGGGGTATCGGGTAGTTTGTATCTTGCAGGTGCTACATCATCTCCTTCAACAACCGAAGGAACAATGTATTACGATACCGATGACGATCAACTTAAAGTTTATGCAAACGGTAAATGGCAAGCAGACAGAACAACTGCAACAGTAATAGTTGCCGCAACAGACAGCAAAAATCCTGAAAAAGCAGATTTTGTCGCCGATGGAACCGATGACAATGTCACAATTGAGTCGGCAATTTCCGCACTTCCCGCTGTTGGCGGTACTGTCGTACTGCTTGAAGGTACATACTCCATTGGAGACACAGCCGGAGATGGAATCGATATAACCAGATCAACATTCTCACTTGTAGGAACCGGCCGCGGTACGATTCTACAAAGAGCCGGAGATACCGCCTCAGCCGACGGCATTATCACAGTAGGCAATGGCGGCTCAACTAATGTAACCGATGTTACAATTTCTAGCCTTGCCGTAGACGGTGTTAAAGCTACTTACGCAGGATCTGAAAACAGAGGAATTTACCTTAATAACAATGTGGATCGTACAACAATAGAAAAAGTGTATGTTCATGATAACGATGGCGAAGGTATATATGTACATGGATCTACAACAGATAGCGATGATAACACAATTACAACCAGTGACATCAGGAATAATGACGGCACAGGCATTGCTGTAGTGGGTGCCAACAAAACTATAGTCGAGGGAAACATAGTATACGGAAACGGCAACAGCGGTATGAATATCGCCGGCGACGTTGACACAGTAGGAAGCATTATATCTAATAACGTAATCGAGGCTAATCTTTCGCATGGGGTAACAGGGAATGCCTACCATACCACCTTTACAGGCAACACATTCAGAAATAACACCTCAACTTATGGGTCTGCCATAGATATAGTTGGTAATTATAATAACTTTACGAGTAACAACATAAACGGAAACTGGTTTGGTTTGTATGTGCTTGGAGATTACAACAGCATTGTTGGAAATAACTTCCACAATAATTTGGATACTGCTCTAACTTTAGGGTATTCTGCAGATTACAATATAGTAAGCGGCAACACAATCACAGATACCACAGGAGGCAGTCAAGCAGTTTCGGTATCTTCGGGAGCTACATATAACTACTTAAGCGATAATAAATACTCCGGCACAGGCGCATCCACTATCTCAGACTCCGGCACAGGAACTATCTATAGTTCACAGCTAGCAAACTCCGGAGCCGATTTACTTTTTACACCGTCAGGTAACGTAGGAATTGGGATAATTAACCCTAGCTACAAACTCCACGTAGCCGGATCAGCCAATGTGTCGGATCTATTCATAGCCGGTAGCCGCGTGAGTGCGGCGGCAGGAGAACTTAATATCTTAGATGGGGCGACAATCTCAACAACAGAATTAAATCTGCTGGATAATAGAACCGGCACACTTGTGGATACCAATAATATTTCCTCGTACGCGCTAACTTCCTTAACAGCAGGTTCAGGATTGACCGGAGGAACCGGACCTGGAGCAACCACACTAAGTGTCGATGCAACAACAACCGGTACAACCTCAGTAACTTCATCAAACTCAGGACTTGAAGCCACAGCTACCGGATTAAGATTATTGGGCGGCTGCACCGATGGCCAAAGCTTATCGTGGGACGCAACTAATCAAGTTTGGAAATGTGCTGCCGGTGGCGGGATATCCGGCTCAGGCTCAGCTGGTCAAATCTCAATTTGGAGTGGTACAGCAGCGTTAACAGGAACCAACAGCTTTTGGTGGGATACAGGAAACAGCAGACTTGGAATCGGTACCACTGCCCCAGCCTCTCAATTAAACTTGCTGGGTACTGACACAACCGCCGGTCAATTTAGAATCTCTTATGACGCAGCTAATTACACCAAGTTTGCAGTAGACTCAACCGGTGCTTTAACTCTTAGCAACAATGGAACCAATACCGTAAAATTTGGGGCTACGAATACCGAGTTTTACGTCCCCACCACCTTTTCGGCATCGGGCGACGTTTCAATGGCCTACGATCTTTTGTTCACAAACCAAACATCTTCACAAATTGAGTCGTATGGGCCTTTTAGCATAATTGCAGGGGAAAATAGCGAAAGTAACAGCCTGACCTTAAAGACCTACAATGCGGGTAATATAATTGCAGATTTGACCGGCACGGGAAAAGTATTACTCACAGGAACAGACACGACACTTGGATTCGATACCAGAACCGGAACCGACACCGATTACTGGATGGGTGTGATAGACGATGCCGCCGCAGACGACGATGATATCTTTGCAATAGGTAAAGGCTTGATTAGTGGCACAAATCCTTATTTTGTGCTTAATGCTAGCGGAAACGTAGGTATCGGAACAACCAGCCCTTCAACTAAATTTGAGGTATCGGGATCGGCCCCTGTATTGAGGATAACCGACAATAGAGACATAACATGGACCGTCGGTGATGTTATGGCGGGACTTGAATTCTATTCGCTCGATAACTCTGGTAACTACCCCGCCGCGTCAACAGCAATCAAATCTATGGTTGAATCCACTTTCGGAAACAGCCAGGGTTTGGGTTTCTTTGTATCAAACGACACAGCAAACCCTGTCGAAAGGATGAGGTTAAGTAATGGCGGTTATCTTGGAATAGGAACCACATCCCCGGCTACAACATTGGATATTGTGGGAAGTACCGGACTTAGACTCAGAGATGTTGTTACCAACGCATCCAGTAAAAGAGGCATTATTGTCGGAGGCCACTATACAAACACAGAAGAGGATGTTTTGATGATGGCGGTGGACTCCACAAACGACAACAATATCGTTCGTTTCGGAGGCGGGCCCTCGATTTCTAAAAATGCCGCCACACTCATTACCTTCTCGACTGCCGCAAATAATACAACAGTTGACGGTACTGAAAGATTAAGAATCGACTCATCCGGGAATGTAGGTATTGGTACATCTGCACCAATTGCACAACTTGATGTGGCAGGTACAGCGTGGTTAAGAGGTGCTGCCGCAAATCAAGGCTTGTATGTAAGCGGATCCGGAACTGTAGGAATTGGAACCACAGCACCATCGGCAACAACAAGGCTCACTATCGAAAATTTAAGTCCTGCACTTCTTGGGGACGGTGTTGATATTACTTTAAACGATCCCGCTGGCGATTCATACAACTCCGCACTATTCAATACGTTGACTGTGGACTCGGCAGCAGGAGGAGAATCTTATGGAACCATGGTGGGCGTCTACAATTACGGCGAATTATCAGCAAACTGGAAAGATCTAATTGGTATTCAAAACGATCTAACTACCACATCAAGTGTGACATCCGCAACAGTTGCAAGATCAATGGGGTTAGCAAATACCATTGCTATAAACGGCCACGCAACCAATGCCAGAGGGTTTGGGATGTACAACGACATGACTACGGCAAACGATGCTTACGCGCAAGACTTATATGGAAATTATAGTAAATTAATCACATATAGTTCGGACAACGCTTACCACAACTATGCCACGTCTAACTCCGCTTCGACGGGGGGCACTCAGTACGCATACTACGGCAACTTAACCCCCGGTACAGCTACAAAATGGGGAGTTTATATGGTGGGAGAAGCTACAAACTATTTCTCAGGTGCTGTTGGAATAGGTTTAAGTAACCCGTCTTATGTATTCCAGGTTAAAGTTCCAGGAAGTTCTCCTACAGGGTACGTCAGTGCAACAGGAGCTTGGGCTACCACGTCAGATGCAAGGATGAAAAAGAATATTACAACGTTGGGCAACGAACTCGACAAAATAATGCAGACCAGACCTGTAAGATTTGACTTTAATTCGGACAAAACCGAAGGAACCGGCAAACATATTGGACTTATTGCCCAAGAGTTTGAGGCTGTCTTCCCTGAGTTCGTAACCACAGACAAAGAAGGGTACAAAGGAATTTCCTATGAGGCAGTAACGCCTGTATTAATTAAAGGTATTCAAGAGTTAAACAACAAAATTGGAGATCTTGGAATCAGTACCACAGGTGACTTAACAGGTACGTCAATCGGCTACGCAGACGGTTCCTACAACGTCATTGCTTCCGACGGTTCGACAGTCAGCACAAACGGAGTGTTTGCCGGAGCAGCAGTTGGAGAACTTAATGTCGGCGATCTTACAGCCCAAGACGGTTCGTTCGCATCCCTAAAAGTTGCCGGAAAATCTTTGGATGAAACAATTCAAGACAAAATTAATATTGCCTTAGAATCCTATACATCCGAATCCACAACATCAGCTTCAGGTGAAATCGACGGATTAAGCCAAAGGTTAATGGCCTTAGAACAGCTTGTCCTAGGAACAACCAGCGAAAGCAGTGAATCTTCATCAAGCGGCGCAGGAAGTGATTTACTCGCCAACTTGTCCAACTTCTTTAATATCTTTACATTAGGTGACAACGACGCCGTAGAAATAGCTAGCGATGTAAACATATTAGGCGACTTAACCGTTAACAACCTTTATCTCACCGGAGACTTCTCCGCTGGCCAAGTTAAAATTGACAGTCTAAACAACTCATTACAAATCAACGGACCTAGTTGCTACAACGAGTCCACAGAATCTCTAAATAACGAGTTGTGTGATATGCAAACCTTGTTCATTCAAAAGAATTTAGCCGGAAACATAGACTTTATGGACGGAAAAGTTATTATCCTTGCCGATGGAACCGTTAAAGTTAACGGGGCGATTGAAGCTAAGGAGGTCGTTGCCGGAACATTTACGGTTAAAGAAAGTTCTTCATCGAGCTCCGAAGACAATACTTCCGACAGTAGTGTGGGAAGCGCCGTCATAGAAGCAGGGAACAATAGTATAACAATAGACAACACACTGGTCGAAAACAATTCCAAGATATTTGTAACGGCCACCTCCTCAACCAACGGCCAAGCTCTAATAGTGAGCCAAAAGACCGAAGGTGAGTCGTTTATGGTTGAATTGGATAATAACGCCAGCGAAGACGTAACGTTTGACTGGTGGATAGTTAACGTCAGGTAATAGATCATAAAAAAAAACAAATCGGACCCGCAAGCGGGTCCGATCCGAACGAAGACTCAATCTATCGGCTTATTTAAGCTCGACTTTTGCGCCGGCTTCTTCAAGCTTCTTTTTTGCTTTTTCAGCGTCTTCTTTTTTAGCGCCTTCTAAAACTGCTTTAGGTGCTGACTCGACTAAGGTTTTAGCTTCGACCAAACCTAATGTAGGATTGATTTCTCTTACAACCTTAATTGCTCCGATTTTGTTTGCTCCTGCTTCAAGCAAGACAACATCAAACTCTGTCTTTTCCTCAACTGCTTCGGCTGCGTCGGCCCCATTACCTGCCATAGGCATCATTCCGCCCATCATTACAGGTGCAGCTGCTGTTACACCAAACTTCTCTTCTAAAGCTTTAACTAAATCGTTAAGTTCAAGAACGGTCATTTTTTCGACCATATCCATAACTTTTTGTGCATTATCGCTTAATTTTATTTCTTTATCTGCCATATATTTTTAGTACTTTGTAAAATTACTAAACTGCACCCCCTTTCAGAGGTTTAAATTAATATCTTCAAGCTTTCTTTTTTGCTATTGCGTCTATCGCGTATACAAATTTCCTTTGTACACCTCCGGCAACGCCGACCAATCCGCTTAAAGGAGCTTTTAAGCTACCAACAAGCTTCGATAAAAGCTGCTCTCTTGAAGGAATATCCCTAATTGCTTCTACTCTCGAAGAATCAGCGTATTCACCCTCAATTAAAGCGGATTTTATTTTTGGCAATTCAAGTTTTTTTGCAAACTCAAATATTGCTTTGATTGGCAAAACAGGATCTTTAAAGGAGAAAATTGCCATCGTAGGACCTTGTAGGTCGTTTTCTACGCCCTTAGTTTCTACCTTTTCTTCTTTAAGTGCTACTTTTAAGAGAGTATTTTTAGCAATTACTATTTCGCTGTCTTGTTCCTTTAACTTGGCTCTAAGATCGTTTGCCGCTTCGGCTGAAAGACCTCGGTAGTCGGCAAAAGTGATAGACTTGGCCTTAGCTACTTTTTCTCTTAAATTTTTAACTAACTCTTTGTTTTTTTCTTGTGCCATGTTTATTACCTACACCTCCTGGGTTGGCGGACTCTAGTCCGGTAAAAAAATAACCCACCAAAGACGGTGAGTTTAACCTTTAAGTAACAGAATTACAACGGTTTACCTCGGCAAGATTTTTATGTTTTGCGCGCTAAAAGCGGTAAAACCCTTGCTGTCTTTGGTTACGAACAAGCATTAGTTTACCGTATTTATGTGGGGTGTCAACTGTCGGGTCGGACCCACAAGTGCAAGCCTATGCCAAACTTACCGTTGCAGACTCGTAGGATTCCTTAACCTTTTCCCTCAGCTGAGCTGCGGCATCCTCGGGTGTTGCCTTATCGCTTACCCAGATTCCTGCTCCAAGCTCAAGTCCGCCAAGTGTCTTAATATGTGATATAAAACCAACGTGCCAATGATACGGCTCAAATCGCTGCGTGTGAATCCAAAAATTACGATCAGGTCGACTAAAAAGCACATCGTAAGCGTAAAGGGCCGCTTTCATCATTCGTGCAAAATCGTTAATTTCAACCTCGTCGATATATTCAAAATTCGGTCGATGCGACTTAGGAATTAAAATCATTTCGTAGCTCCAGCGGCTGGCCGAGGGGACTAATAAAACAAAATGTTTTGATTCGTAGACTAAATTCCCATCTAAATGCTCTCCTTTTATAACATCGCACCAATAGCAGTTATTGTGCTCGTTCATATAGCGTAACGCCTTGTTTTTTTCAAGCTCTATAATTCCGGGAAAACCAGGGAGGGCAACAATTTGTGAATGGGGATGTAGTATCGAGGCTCCGGCTTTGCCTCCGCGGTTGTTAAAAATTAACACTTCTTTGCCCCGAGAAGTATAGTAATTGGTTCGATGAAGATAGGCTCTTATGATCCTGACATTTTGTTCATGCGGAAGTTCTGAAATGTCGGCGTCGTGATTTGGGCTATGGACTATTATTTCGTGATCGTCAACAATTGGATATTTATTATGAAAAACTCTGACATTCCACTCGTCGGAATCTTTATAAACGGCTTCCGGAGTAAGACTTTCGCTGCCTTTACAAAAAAAGCAGGCGTGAGTGTCTTTTACGGACTTTTCTGTTTTATCTAACGTGGAAGTTTTTCCAACAGCACCCGTTTGGTCAGTTCGTTTAGCTCTGTTTGTAGCTAAAATTGTAGGTACGTCAGTTAATTCGTCAAAAATAAATAGGCTCATGGGCAGATTTGTTTCTAGCTGCTTAATATTCTCTCGTACAGCTTCTTATATTCTAGCGCACTTTTATCCCAACTAAAATCCTTTTTCAATGAGTTTTCAATCATTTTATCCATTTGAGGCGTGTTATATACGTTAACTGCCTCTTTTACGGAACCAAGCAGTGCGTCTGTAGTAAAATCATTAAAGACAAACCCGTTGTCGCCGTTAGAAACTGTATCTTTTAGTCCGCCAACGCCATGAACGATTGGCAAAGTACCGTAATGCATCGCAATCATCTGGATAAGACCACACGGCTCGTACTTTGACGGAACAAGTAAGAAATCGCTTCCGGCGTAAATTAGGTTCGCAAGATCGGCGTCAAATTTAATGTTAATAGATGTTTTCTTACCAAATTTTTCACCTATTTCTACAAGGCGAGCTTCCCACTTTTTATCACCCGAACCCAATAACACAAATGAGCCATAATTTTTTAGCAATTCCGGTAACGCCTCTGCTAAGAGGCTTAAACCTTTCTGAAATGCGTCTATTCTCCCAACAAACGAGAAGATGGGCAGATCGCTGGCGCTCATACCTAACTTAGACATCAATTGTCTCTTTTTTTCACTCTTTACAGTCTTGTAATTCAAAGTTGTGATATCAGACGGAAATGAAGTAAAATCTATCCCATTTAAAATACCCGACAGTCTATCTTTCCTGGACTGTAGTATGTCTTCAAAACCGCCCCCAAATTCTTTTGTCAAAATTTCGGTTGCGTATGTGGGGGAAACGGTGTTTACAAAGTCACTCGATGTAATACCCTGCTGAAGCATGTTAATATCGCCGTCAGCTACATCCCAGTCAATCAATTGGTGGCTTCCGGGAACATAGCCAAAATGCTTTAGCAATTCGGGGGTTCCCACACCCTGATAGATTATGTTATGGATTGTAAAAAGTGTTTTAGGTCTTTCTCTGCCAAGCTCGTCTTCAAGCAAATGTGTTATTAGTCCTGTATGCCAATCGTTACAATGAATAATGTTGTATGTGTTTAACGCACTTTTAACAAACTGAACAACACACGCGTCAAAAAAGGTAAACATCTCAGTTTCAGTATAATTTTGGGCAAAAAAGTTCTTACCCCCAGAAGCAAAATAATATGAATTTTTAAGAAGAAATATGTCAGTACCCGATTCTAACTGTGTTTTATAAACTTCAACGTTGTGGTCTTGGCCGCTAAACGGCACCGACAAGTCGTAACACTTGTATACGCTTAAACCTGTTACAACTGCAGTAGGAAAAAACGGAACAATAACATCGGCGTTTACACCGATTTTAGCCAAAGCTTTTGGAAGGGAGCCTACTACATCTCCCAAACCGCCTATCTTTATTACAGGCGCAACTTCGGAGGCAACAAGAAGTATTTTCATATCAAAATGATAACAATACGGTAAGTTTAGTAAAGGTTAAAAATCTCTCAGCCTCGCTGTTCCGGCTGGCCACCTCTAATCTCTCGGTACTTGGCGGTATATTTGTCAATTGTCTTTTCTACAATATCATTGCCGATCTCAATTCTCAAAAGGTCGATTGCGTTTAATGTGTCGTATATATCGAGTTTGTTTTCAAGCTTAAAGATTGCGTCTCTCCAAAGAATCGCTTTTTCGTACTCTCCTGCTTTAGATGCGACGCGCTCCTGTTCGCGTAATAGGTGCATAAAGGCTTCCCAGACACCTCTTTGGTGCCCACCCCGCTCAAACGTACGTTCCTTAAATGGAATACGAACCGACTCGCTTTGCTCCCTGGACATAGCGCGGACTTTGCCGTTTCTTTGCCACTCAAATGCAGTAGATACTATTTTTTGATAAAGCTCGCGGGCCCTGGAGAGTTCTTCTTCCGTTGAAATGGTCGCAGACTGAATAAAACTAAGCATTCTGTAGGCACCCTGCTCTATCATCTCAACACTCCACCACGGCTTAGCCGATGCCCACCAAAAATGATCGCTGGCAACGGCTATATCCATAGAATGTCGGGTTTGTTCGTAGTTTAAGTCAGATTCAGGAATACGGTTAAAAACAGCAAGGCACAATTTAAAAAACTCCCACTGATATTTATGAATCTCATTACTAGGGTCAAACCATGACAAAAATTGAATGTTTTCTTCAATGTCTTTAAAGCTGCTTGCCCACGTGCTGGCAAAAGGCTCGACCTCTTCGGTGCCTAGAGTCGAATTTTCCTTAAACAAAAAGTCAGAAATTGACGTTGTTTGAAATTCCTTGTCGTAACTCACTAAGTCTTTTACCAAACTTTCGAGTCCTGGTCTATGGTGCCCGAAAGTTTCGCCATCCATGCCGGTGACAATATAGGGTTTTTCAGCAGCATCCCCAAGCGAGGAAACAATAGTATCGATATCTCTGGCAACAGCACTCATAACCAAATTACTTAAACGCCTATTTCTAAAGAAAACTCTCAGATCCGACCCAGGGATTTTATACAACTTGTCATATTTTGGATATGTAAGTCCCTTGTTGTAGGCTATCTCGTCAATCACTAGCCACTTGTACCCAAGCTCAGCCAGTATGCCAGGCAAATTTGGCGAATATCCCATTTCAGGAGGAAAAAACCCGGCAGGTCTGTAGCCATCAAAATACTTTTTAACTGCACTCTCATTTAACCTAATTTGTCTCACTATTTCATTTTCGGGAAGTAAAGGAATGAACGAATGATACATGCAAGAACCCGTTAATTCTATTTTTCCTTGTTTTACACATTTTTGCATCAATGTAAGCAAGTCTTTATGTCCACACTTATCGAGTAGCTCAAGCAAGGCTCCTGAAATGTTTACTGACAAACTGCCCCTTTTGCTCTCACTTATATACTTAAAAACAGGAAGGTAGCTCTGATTTACAACGGCCTCCAGTATATCCGGCTGCTGATCTATCGGCTGGTAAAAGTGTAAAAAATTAAGCCATTTCATAAATTGTCTTTAATCTTAGTAACTAGCAAATCTATCTCGTCCGCGGCTGCTGAATCTAAATCCCTAAGCAGCATGGAAAACTCTTCGACAAACGCTAATGACGCTAAAATCATCCCTTTATGTGACAAAACTGAACCTAAAAAAGTCAGTTTGTTTGATGCCCACCAATATTTATCGCTTTGTTGCGATTTTAAAAACGGAAGGAGTGCTGACAAGTATGAATTTAATACGTCATTTGTACCGGATGTAATCCAAAATGGAACTGTATCGTAATCCTGAATATCTAAAAGCCGAAAATTTCTTGAAAAAGCTTCAGCGATTTTTTGATCTAACTTGTAAAGTAACTCCTGAGATTTGTTGCCTTTACAAAACCAAAACGGATAAATGTTTCCATTTTTGGTATCGTTTTCATCTGCTCCCCAAGTTGATTCTTTTAATCCGGGTATCTTTTTCTCGTCAAAGGTATTCAATAACTCACTAACTGTGACAAGTTTTATGTCCTCGCGATTAAATGCCGACATAAGTTCTTCTAGAAGAAGCATTCCTTCCGAAAAATGATGCCCAAACATTTCGCCGTCCAAAGCAACTACAACGTCAGAGCCGTATCTTTTTAACGCCGAAACAACGTCCGAAACACCCGTATCTCTTTTAAACGAAAGTAAATTGCTGATAGCTGTGTTTCTAGGCACAAACTTCAAGCTTCCGGAACCTGCACGATAGTAAGTTTCCGGAGTCACACCTTCGCCCAGGGCAGGCTCATCTACAAGCATCCAACTATACCCAAGCTGCCCAACAAGATTTGCCACAGATTCGTTAACAGCGCACTCAGGGGCAAAAAAGCCATTTACGTTCTTAAGCATAAGGGAAGGTTCACCTTCAAAACCTTGATGACTGCCAAAATAATAACCGAGAGAGTACTCGTTTAATATTATTTGCTGCTCCGCTGAATTTTCAGAAATTTTTGTAAGTAAGGGGTGGTACGCGGCACTTCCAACCAATTCCACACGCTCAGAGTGATAAAGATCCTTAACATCGGCAATCCAATCTTTATAGCCATACCTATCCATCTGTTCCAAAAGACTTAATGGAACATTTAGGGTAAATCCGACATTTTTTTTATTTTTTATGAGTTTAATTAAAGGCTGATAGCTTTGCGTAAAAACGCGTCTAAACAGCGACTCTTCCTGTGTCGCGGGCTGATATAGGTGTAACAGAAACGCTATCTTCACATTGGGTATTATCTATTATAGAAGCTTGGTTGTAAAGGCTACGCCTTTCTTCCTCGCTTCGTTCGGAAGTAAAGGCTACGCCTTTC
>CAZTDP010000012.1:0-22151 GCA_964612565.1 uncultured Candidatus Saccharibacteria bacterium | reverse complement strand
GACCTATAAAACCCAACCTTCACCAACTCCGAAACAACAAAATACAAAACAACAATTCCACCTAAAACCCCTAGCAAAGGAAGTTCCGGTTTAATAAAGTAAAGATCAGTTTGGCCAATAAATGTGAAAGGAATTGCAACCGTTACAACGGCTGCAGTGAGCGTTAAGAATAGCATGTTAAACGTCGGAGCTTTTGCTTTAAAGAACCAGCCTTTTGTCCTAATCGTGTAAATAAACACCAACTCCGTTAGCACCGAACAAATAAACCAATATGTTTGCAAATGTTTTTCTCCCATCTGTGAGAATATTGCAAATGTTAAAAGATCGAAACAGGTGCTGACAACTCCAAGTAGTGAAGCTAAAATTGCAAATTGTTTGAGATCAAATTTGGACGGAGTTTTTAATTCGGATTCATCCACAGTATCGCCCGAAATAGAAATCATCGGAAAATCACTTAGCAAATTTAATAACAAAATTTGAATAGGAAGCATCGGAAGATATTTTATAAATAAAGTTGAAATTGCCACAGCGTAAAAATTTCCGAAATTTGAGGCTAGGGTAGCACGAATATATTTTGAAACGTTCGCAAAAACTTTTCGACCTTCTTGGATTCCGTCGACGACAACTTGTAAACTTTTTTTAAGCAAAATGATATCGGCGGATTCACGCGCAATGTCGGATGCTTCTTTTACTACAATTCCCACATTTGCGGCTTTTAAAGCAGGAGCATCGTTTATACCTTCTCCCAGGTAGCCGACATTATAAAAATTTTTTAGTGTTTGAATAATTAAATGTTTTTGTTCCGGGGAAACGCGAGCAAAAACCTTGTGTTTAAGACAAATATCGGCCAGTTCATTTACCGACAAACCTTCAAGCTCTTCACCGGAAATCACGTCTTCGGGTGTATCAATTAAACCCGCGGCATATGCAACGGCACCGGATATTTCTTTGCTGTCGCCCGTTAATATTTTAATTTGAATCCCCAATTTTTCTGCTTTTTTAATTGCAGAAAAAGCGGTTTTTTTAATTGGATCAACAAATGAAATTAACCCCACAAGTTCCAAACCTTTTTCCTCAAATTTTTCTCCGTACTCGGAAGGTTTTTTTAATTTTTTGGAAGCAACAGCAATAACACGTTTGCCTTCGTATCCTTTTTCGTGTATCCAATCCGACAGCTGTTTTTTATTAGCTGCGGTGATATTTGAAAAATTTAGAATTGGTTCGGCAGCGCCGCGAACAATGAGTTCGTAACTTTTTCCGAGTTGAACTAAAACACTATTTCGTTTGCGATCCGGATCAAACGGAAGTTCCTCGATTTTAGGTATTTTTAAAATCATTTTTCTGTCTGCATCTGTGAGTTTATTAAAAATTGCTAAATCAAAAGAGTTGTTTACAGCTTTTTTACTTAAAAGTTCTGACGTACAAATTCCAGCATAGAAAAGTGCTTTTTGTGAATCGGGAGCAAAGACATCTGCAACCTGCAAAGTATTTTCGGTCAATGTACCGGTTTTGTCGGTACATAAAACTTCAATCGAACCAAGATCCTCGATAGAAGCTAAACGCTTAACAACAACCTTGTTTTTGGCCAAAACCAGCGCACCCTTAGATAATGCAAAAGTTACGACCACGGGCAAAGCTTCAGGAATTACCGACACGGCCAAAGCAATAGAAAAAAGCAGTAAACCAATAATATTAGCTTCCGACGTCTTGACAAAAATATTTAACAGCATCACACCCAGCAACGTTACAAAAACCAGCTTTAAGATAAAGTTACTTAACTTGCTAAGTTCCTTTTCAAACACTCCGGTGTGAGAAGTGCTTTGCGCTAAATTTGAAACTTTTCCAAACTGGCTCTCGACTCCAACCGCAACAACAATTGTTTTTGCATAGCCACTTGTGAGAGTTGAACCCGAGAACGCTATATTTTCCGCCAAGAAAAGATGAGATGTTCCACTTTTTAGGGTTTTGTCTGTTTTTCTAATTTGAGCAGATTCGCCGCTTATGCTTGACTCATCAACAACAAGATCGTGAGCTATAATAATTCGCAAGTCGGCAGGAACAACATCGCCGGCTTCTAAAATAACAATGTCGCCGACAACTAGTTCCTTTGAATCAAGTTCGAGGTGCTGGCCGTTTCTTATTACATGTGCTTGATGAGCTACAAACTGTTTTAAAAGCTGAACCGTCCTTTCGGACCTAAACTCCTGAAAAAAACCCAAAAAAACGTTTATTAAAATAAAAATAATAATTAAAAGCGCGTCTGTTTTTTCGCCTAATAAAAAGGAAACGACCGAGGCTACAATTAAGAGGTAAATAAAGGATGATTGAAATTGGCGTATAAGTATTCCGTACCAGGTCGCCGATTTTGATATAATCTCGTTAGAACCGTACTTTTGGCGGTTTTGATCTGCTTGAGACTCTGTCAGTCCTTTTTCCAGATTTGTACCCAGCAAAAGTGCAGTTTTTTCCGGCGTAAGGGCAGTATATTTGGAAAAACGCATATATAAATATTAGTATCTATAAAGTTATTTAACAACGGCCTATAATCAACATGCACGATGACTCGCCAATGTATACGTATAAAGTTTTGAAAGGGAAAAATTATGGCAATTTTTGTACAAAATATAGAAAAAGAGACGCTGGAAAATTTAAACTTTAGAAAAGTACTGGCCACCAATGCTCACAGCCAGCTTGTTGTGATGTCTTTGAAACCACGGGAAGAGATTGGAATGGAAGTTCACGAAGACACCGACCAGTTTCTAAGAATCGAAAGTGGAGTAGGGCAGGCTATTTTAGACAGTCAAGTTTACGAAATTTCCGACGGTTTTGCAGTTGTTGTTCCGGCCGGAACCAACCACAACATTATTAACACCTCGGACACCGAAGAAATGAAATTATACACAATTTACAGCCCTGCTCACCATAAAGACGGGACCATTCACAGGACTAGAGAAGAAGCCGTAGCCGACGAAGAAGATCACGCCTAGCTTTGTAGTTTAACAAAGTACTGTGTATCATATTAGTATGGAACCTCGTCGCCCAACCTACTACGTAAAATTAGCTGTGCTGGATGTCCTGTTATTTGCTGAAACCTTTTATTTAACACAAATAATTGCAAACTATGCTCTTGTAGGCGATTTCTTTAATTTTGACTTAAAATTTAGTATTTTAGTCGTGGCAATAATGGTTGTCACACTTCTAACCTTTGCTCTAACCGTGGGAGCTTGGGATGTCTGGTATCACAGTATATTTACTCCCGTTTCTATTTCAATCGGAATTTTAGTGGCTCTTCTGCCTTTTGACATAACTTACGCCGTTATTATCTCGGGCACATCGCTTTTACTTTTAACCTACGATACCTTTAGAAGTTTCAGATTGAAAAGTATACTCATAAAGTTTGATCCAATTATTATCTTAAGATTTGCCGCCCGGGGACTGCTTTTAATTTTTAGTTTGCTTGCAGGCACGGTTATTATTTTGCAGGCATCCGGCGCGGACGATGTAAATTTGGGTAAAAGTGTTGCCGAACTAGTTGAAAAACCAATAAAAAGCCAGGTGGACAGCCAGCTTAAAGATCAACTTAATAAGCAGCAGTTTTACTTAGGCGGGCAGGACGTTAGCAGCATTTTAGATCAATACGGAATAAACCCCTCAGACATATCAGGTGAAAATGTCAGCGATAAACTAAACATTGATGTAAAAACAATCGTCGAAAATCAAGTTAACGGTTTTTTATCACCGTATAAAAATTTAGTTAAACCCTTAATTGCGGTTTTAGTATTTGGATTATTTCAGCTCTACGCATCAGCTAGCTACTTTGTATACTCCGTGGTCGTTGCGGGGTTTTTTGCAGTTGCCAAAAAATCGGGGTTTTTGAAAGTTAAAAAAACTACAGTAGAGAAGGAAGATCTTCAATTTTAACTGCATCTTGTAGTGTAAAATCCCCTACTTTTGTGCGAATAAGACTTGTCATAACGGCACCTGTGCCCAGTAACGCGCCAAAGTCGTGGGCCAGCGAGCGAATAAAAGTCCCCGAAGAACATACAACCTTTAATTTAAAGGTAGGGAGCAATTGAAGACCGTTGTCGGTTTCGATCTCATTGTCGTAGCTATCGAGCACTTCTACTTTGTCGATATGAACAGTTTTTTGTTGAATTTCCTGCGCGGTTCCTTTTCGAGCCAACTTATACATGGGTTTGCCATTTACTTTTTTGGCGGAAAATGGCGGAATTGTTTGGGTTACGTCGCCCTCAAATTGTTTCAAACTGTTTAATACCTCAGGTGATATTTCGGATAAAGTTACTTTTTTAATCAATTGCGGAGTCATTTCAAGATCGTACGTCGGGCTCTCGATTCCAAAAGTTATTTCGGCAACGTACTCTTTGGCCTGGTGCATGTATTCATCCTGCTTTTTGGTATCATCGCCGGTCAAAACTATTAAAACACCTTCTGCCAAGGGATCCAGCGTACCGGCGTGTCCGGCCTTTTTAACTTTTAAGGCACCTCGAACTTTTGCGACAACATCAAAACTCGTCCAGGTCTTTGGTTTGTTTATATTTAGAATCACCAGTGTAGTTTAGTACAAATAGTCTGCCGAGGCTATAGGTTGTATACTCCGAATGCAGCACAACCGTCTGTTAATCGGCTTAAAATTAGAGTAAAATCAAACAATCATGGCTCAACACAAACAAAAAGTTATAGATAAACTAAAAGACGACCCATTAATGCCGATGCGTCATACCGCAGAGCACGTGCTTCACATGACGATAGAAACATTATTCCCCGGGGCACAAAAGGTAATGGGGCCTCCAATTGAAAACGGTTTTTATTGCGACTTTGATTACGACGGCAAAATTTCTGAGGAAGACTTTTCAAAAATTGAAGCTCGAATGCAAGAAATTATAAACGCCGATCTGCCTATAATCCGCCACGAGGTTTCGGCCGAAGAAGCCAAGCAAGTTTTTAAAACCAACGCGTACAAACTGGAAATGATAAACGAACACAGCCAAAACGGCGAAAAGATTACTTTTTATACTGTGGGTAAAGAAGGCGACGCGTTTTATGATCTTGACCTTTGCGCGGGACCACACCTTAAAAGCACGGGTGAAATTAAAGCCTTTAAACTACTAAGTTTGGCCGGTGCTTATTGGAGAGGTGATGAAAAGAATAAAATGCTTACTCGTATTTACGCAACAGCCTTTGATAGCAAAGAAAAATTGGAAGATTACCTAAATTTACTGGAAGAGCAGAAAAAACGCGACCACCGAAAACTAGGAAAAGATTTGGAAATATTTACATTTAGCGAAGAGGTCGGACCCGGTCTTCCATTGTGGCTTCCAAACGGCACGATCATAAAAGAAGAACTTGAAAAGTGGGGGAAAGAAACCGAGGAAAAGTGGGGCTACAAACGAGTCAGCACGCCCTACATGACCAAAAGAAAGCTTTTTGAAATTTCCGGCCACGTTCCTTACTTTGAAGACGAAATGTACAAACTAAAAGTACCTGGTGATGATGAGGAAGATTACTACATTAAACCGATGAATTGTCCGTTTCATCACATTATATACAAGTCAAAGCCTCGCAGTTACAAAGAATTACCCTTAAGACTTGCAGAGTACGGCACAGTTGCACGCTATGAAAATAGAGGAGCCCTCAACGGAATTTTGCGACCTCGCGTATTTACTCAAAACGATGCTCATATTTACTGCACTGAGGATCAGGCGACCGAAGTTTTTGTTGAAATAATCAACCTGCATAAGTATTACTACGAAAAACTAGGGTTAAAGGATTTTAAGGTAATTTTTGGACTCAGGGATCCTGAAAACGCGTCAAAATATCACGGCAACAAAGAAATGTGGGAAAAGGCCGAAAAAATGTCTCGCGACGCAATGGACAAAGCCGGTCTTGAATACGAAGAGGAAATTGGAGGCGCCGCACACTACGGGCCTAAGATGGACATCAAGATCAAGTCTGCTATTGGAAACGAGTATGCAATATCAACCAACCAAATCGATTTATTTATGCCCGAAAGATTTGGCTTAAACTACATCGACCGCGACGGAACCGAAAAACAGGTTGTTGTACAACACAGGGCTCCTTTAGGTTCGGACGAGAGATTTATTGGATTTTTGCTCGAGCATTTTGCCGGAGCACTTCCTGTATGGCTATCGCCCCTGCAAATAAAGATAATCCCGATTGGTGAAAAGCATTTGGATTATGCAAGGCAGCTGGAGTCTAAACTTAAGGAAAACAGTCTTAGGGTTGAGGTGGACGACAGAAACGAACCAATGAACGCACGAATAAGAGACGCGCAACTAATGAAGACTCCGTACATGTTGATTGTGGGGGATAAAGAGGTTGAAGCCGGAACAGCCAGCGTTAGGCTTAGAACTGAAGAAAATTTGGGTCAAAAGCCGGTTTCTGAAATTATCGATAAACTTAAGGAAATATATTTGACCAAGAGCCTTACTTTGTGGTAACGTATGGGCTGTACCAAAAGCCTTAATTGGCTTTTTGTCGCCAGGAGGAACTGAATTATACTGAACCAACACATTTTAAACGAACGAATAAGAACCAACGAAGTTGTTGTTATTGATGAAGAAGGTAATAATCTCGGAGCAATGGACACTCGTAAAGCCCTTGATTTGGCGCGTTCAAAGGAGTTAGATCTTCTTTTAGTAGCGCCAAATGCACAGCCACCAGTCGCAAAGATTGTAGAATTTTCGAAGTTTCTTTACGAAGAACGAAAAAAGGCCAGTGCTGCAAAGGCTAAGAGCAAAAAAAGTGAGCTTAAAGAGCTTAGGTTCGGGCCTTCAACAGGCGAAGGAGATATTAATAGGTATACCGATAGAGCTTCCGAGTTCCTAAGTGACGGAAACAGGGTAAAAGTTACCGTAAGAATGAGAGGCCGCGAAGGAATGTTTCCTGAGGTAGCCTTTCAGAAACTAAAAAAGGTTGAAGAAGGCCTTAAAGAAGTAGGAAAGGTAGAAGCACCGCCCAAAAGAGTGGGGCAAATGGTTTGGGAAGTTTTTTCACCAAAGTAGTGAAAAGGAATATTCCGCAGGCGTACGCGCCGAGGATTGTTTAGTAAGTTGAGACAAAATGTTTTTTGAAACATTCCGCAGCGAAGCGAGGACCGTTTCAAAAAGGTAAGGCATAATTTTTAGGAAACATTCCGCAGGCGTACACGCCGAGGACCGTTTACGAAAAATTATGACATACAATATGCCAAAAATTAAATCGAAAAAAACACTATTAAAAAGAATAAAAGTGACCAAAGGTGGCAAAATCATGAAGAAAAATGTGAGTATAGGTCATTTAAAAAGAAAGTGGAGCTCTAGCAAAAAGAATAGAAAAAACTTAATGCAGAGTCAGCCAAATTCAGGTCATAAAAGAATATTTAAAAAATTGCTCAATAAAATGGGTAAGGGAGTTAAAATAGATGCCTAGAGTTAAAGGAGGGCCAAGAGCCCACGCAGCACATAAAAAAGTTTTAAAACTAGCCTCCGGTTACCGGGGGAGTAGAAACAGATTATTTAGACGCGCCCAGGAAGCCGTTATTAGAGCCGGCGAACATGCATTTGAGGGCCGCAAACAACGAAAAAGAGATATGAGAAGACTTTGGATTTCAAGAATAAGCGCTGCTTTAAGACAATACGACGTTATGTACTCACGCTTTATAGCAAGTCTTAAAAAGGACCACATTGAACTGGATAGAAAAATGCTCTCCGAAATAGCTATTAACGACTCAAAGGCTTTTGAGCAAATAGTTATTAAATCAAAAAATGCTTAATATTTTAGCCCTTAAGGCATAGAATTAAGCTTATGGCGGAAACAGCCGATTCCAAGCAAGGTTACAGCAAAATAGACTTAGGTGAGTTTATTAAAATCACAAAGTGGGTCTTTTTGCTTGTGTACAAGTCACACCCATGGTTATTAATATCTTATCTTGGATCTGAAATTATACTAGAATGGCAGGATCTTGTTTACGCGTTTATTTTTTCAAAAGCCATAGATCAACTAATAAGTACTGCTCAAGTTCCAGGGGCTACACTTGAAAGTCTTTACCCGTACCTAATATTCCTACTGGCGTATACAGTAGTGCAAACAATAATGCAGCTTGCAAATTCCTACGCCATCACAACTTTGCGAATCACAAATCGTTACGATACCAGAAAGGCTCTTTACTTTAAACTCAACAGTTTGGGTATTCAAACATTAGAAATTCCCGAAGTAAATGACAAAATCACCCGCGCAAACGATTATTTGGGAAATGTTCTTCCATACCTAAACGAAACAGTTCGAGTTTTGGCCAGAGGTATAAAACTGCTTACGACCCTGGTGCTTGTCGTTTCATTTATGCCAATATTTGTGCTGATTTTGGCGGTTTCAATGATTCCATTTATTCTGTTCGATAAAAAAATGCGAAGCGTTATATACAAGTTTGATTACGACACAACGGAAAGAGGGCGTATTTCCGGATCCATATCGGGAGACTTGTCCAACTCCACGAGACTGCATGAAATTGGAGTTACCGGAGCGTTTAACTTTTTGGACAAAAAGTTTAGCGATATTCAGGAATTTCTTATTAATTTTAGACTCAAATTTTTTAAACAATGGAGAACAGGCAACTACGCTCTTGGTTTTTTAACGGACCTAACTTTACTTTACGGATATATCCAAATATTCCAGCGTTTAATTTCTAAAATAATATCGGTCGGAGATGTTGTGTTTTGGATGAGAACATTTCAAATTCTTCAAAACGCGTTGCAAAATTTACTGGTCGGTTTTAATGACCTTTTCGAATTTTCATTGCAATTAAAAGATACGTACCGACTGTTTCAAACAAAACCTGTTTTGGAAGACGGTACTGTCGAACTGCCTGTTATGAGTAAGGGGCCAAAGATTGAATTTAAAGATCTTTCGTTTGTTTACCCAAACGGTTCTAAAAAAGCGCTCGATAACATTAGCATTACCCTAGAACCGGGCGAAAAGGTTGCAATAGTAGGCCACAACGGCGCAGGAAAAACCACTTTAATAAAATTATTAACCCGCTTTTATCTTCCTACAAAGGGTAACGTGCTTGTGAACGAAACAGATATTAAAGAGATTAAGCTTGAGACACTATATAAGAACATGGGTGTGCTTTTTCAAGATTTTAATACTTACCCTGTCCTGTCAGTAAAAGACAACATAGCGATAGGGCACCCTGACATGAAACCCGACATAGATAGAATAAAAACGGCCGCGGCTGCTGCCGACGCAACAGATTTTATAGAAGACTATCCCAATAAATACGATCAAATGCTTAGCGAAAAGATAAAAGGGGGTACAAGACCCAGCACTGGACAGTGGCAAAAAATCGCATTAGCCAGATTTTTTTATAGAAACTCGCCATTGGTCATATTTGACGAACCGACTGCCGCAATAGATCCGATGTCAGAATACAATATCTTTAATAAAATTTATGAATTCTTTAAAGGAAAAACGGTAATCATAGTTTCTCACAGATTTTCTACAGTCAGAAACGCCGATCGTATAATTGTGCTAGAAAAAGGCAAAATTCTCGAGGAAGGAACACATAAGGAGTTGATGGATAAGAACGGCTATTACGCAAAGGCTTTTAATCTTCAAGCCCGGGGCTACAACAACTAAATTTTAAGTTTAATTCCAAGCTCCTTGGCCAAATTAGAAACAATTCTTTCTCTAATATTTTTTGTGTCTTCAGATGTTAACTGGGAAATTCTATCCAAAAACTCCAGCGATAACGTTAAGGCGTTTTCGTACAAATCCTTAAATGTAATTTTTTCAACACGTGAGTCTGTTTCTTTAATTAGCTTTTCAATATCACGATATTGAGTTTTTGAATCGACCAAAAGAGTAATATCTTCTTTAATGCTGTTAAAACCGGTTAACGATGTATATGTTCTAACCGGATTAGAATTTTTAACAACATCATCAAAGTTGAGTTCAACAGAAAAAGTATCTTTAGCAGGTGCTTTAATTTCAAAACTAATATTTTGTACGCCAAGGTCATTTAACAATGCGTCTATATAGCCTTTAAAATCAAGGTAGCTTACGCCTTTAACAGCGGCCGACAACATAAAAGGTTGAAACGGCAGGTCATTACCATTCTTTAAATACACCGGTGCAAGTTCAAACAGCTTTATTTTATCTGAGTACCCTTTGTTTTTATTCATAATTTCTAAAAGCTGAGGCGTTAATGATGTGCGTAAATATTCCAAATCGCTATTTAGCGAATTTCTTAACCTAAGAGCTTCTGTAGAAACCTTTGAGGAATCGGTAGTAGAGTAGTTGTAACACTCAAAAAACCCCTGATATTTTAAAAACGTTTTTGCGGCCTCTTCAACCTTAAAGTATTTGTCGCCGGTTCGTGAAGGAATCTGTCCGCTCGGAATTTGATTTGGCAAATTAAAGTAACCGTATAGCCTGACTACTTCTTCCGCTAAGTCCTCGGCCAAATCTATGTCGTCGTATCTCCACGACGGAACAACCGCTACGTCCGGAGTTTGAATGTTTTCTATAATTTCAAAGCCAAGAGAAGAAAGCGCGCTTCTAACAAATTTTGGATCAATATTGATACCGGCAATTTGATTAATGGTTTTGTAATTTATCTCTACTTCTTTGGGGGTATAAACGGTTCCTACTATATCGATTAGGCTTGAGGCAACCTTCGCACCGGCGTACTCTTGTAAATAAGCCACGGCCTGATTTAATGCAGGCAGGACACCTTCAAAATCTATACCTTTTTCAAATCTTAAAGCGGCTTCCGTGCGGTGGCCAAGTGTCATTGAAGATTTTCGAATTCGAACGGCGTCATAAACCTGAACGAACAGCAAAACTTTTTTGGTTTTTTCATCGACTTCGCTGTTTTCAGCTCCCATAATTCCGCAAAGATCTATAAGACGGCCGTTTCCGTCTTCAATTACAATCACTCCCGCGGGAAGCTTACGGGAAACGCTGTCCAAAGTTACAACTGTCTCGTCCGCTTTTGACTCGCGAACAATCATTTTATGACCCATTATTTTGTCAAAATCAAACGCGTGCATAGGTTGGCCTAAACCAATCATTGCATAGTTTGTAACGTCAACAACGTTATTTATTGCTCGAATTCCGGCCATTTCTAATCTTTCTTGCATAAGTTTTGGAGAAGGCTTTACGGCTATGTTATCTAAGACAACAGCGCTAAATCGTGGAACAAGCTCGGCGTCTGTAATTTTTACATCAAGTTTTTCGGGACCTCCAAATGTAATTTCAGGACTTTTGGCCTCAACCCACTTAAACTCTTCATTTTGCAAAAACTCTTTATTCTGGCTTGTAAGAACAGCCTTGAGTTCGCGCGCCATCCCTAATACGCTTAGCGCGTCACCTCGATTTGGAGTAATTTCTATCTCAAAAACCGCATTGTCTCCGGCTTCGTGGATTCTTTCGACGCTAAAAGCGTGTAAGGACAAAAGTTTGGCGACTTCGGCGGGTTTTAATTCCGTTTTTATGTAATCTTTTAACCATGAGTAGGGTAGTAGTATATTCATATTAAAACTGCTCCAAAAACTTTAAATTGTTTTCAAATAAATGTCTAATATCATCAATCTTTACACCTGACTTCATCATTAAAACTCTTTCAACTCCCCAGCCAAAAGCAAACCCGGAATAAGCAGAGGGGTCTATCCCACCGGCCTTCAGCACGTTTGGATGGACCATTCCGGCTCCTCCAAGTTCGACCCAGCCTTCTTTACAAAATTTGCATCCTTTGCCCCCGCAAATATCACACGAAATATCAACCTCAAAGCTTGGTTCGGTAAATCTAAAGTCATAAGGGCGCAAACGAAACCGGCGGTCTTTACCAAAAAAGTTTTCAATAAAATACTCCAGTACACCCTTTAAATGGGTAATGCTTATATTTTTGTCTACAACCAAACCTTCAAATTGATAAAAAGTAGGGACGTGATTCACGTCAATTTGGCGTCTCCCGCAACGGGAAATGTTTAACATTCGTATTGGGAGCTCACCTTTTAGCATTTCTCGAACTTGGCCACTTGATGTGTGAGGTGTTATAACCATTTTTCCATATTTAGCGTCGTCAGGAGAGTCAACAAAAAATGTTTCCCACTCATCTCGCGCGGGGTGGGTTTTTGGCATATTCAAAGCCTCGAAGGCAAAGTAGTCCCATTCAATTTCCGGATATCTAACTCGATTAAAACCAAGCGGAACGAAAACCTCGGAAATTTCTTTTATTGCTTGTGTTATCAGGTGCAAATGGCCAATTTCGGGTTTTGTGCCGGGAAGGGATTTTTGAAAATCACTAACTGTAGAGGTTGGTTTGTCAGAGATTTGAGTTTGTTTTTTTAAAAAAATATCGGTCAAATAATTTTTGAGTTCGTTAAGCTTGCTGCCCAAAACTTTTTTTTCTTCGGATGATAAAGTAGAAACGCTTGAAGTTATATCCCTTAACACACCTTTTTTTCCTAAAAATTTCGTGTGCCATTCTTCCAGCGTAAGTGTGGAATTTGTTTTTTCGAGTTCGGCGGCAGCATTTAATTTTATTTCGTCGATATTTACCATAACTGTTAGAAAATATTGCAGGTAAAACCTTTTATGTCAAGGTTAAAGCTTGTTTACTGCGCATACCCAACAACATTGAGTTTAACACTATCACTGCCCTTATTACCCTTTTCATCTGTAACGGTTGCTTTAAATTCATGGGTCCCTATATCGCCGGCTTTTAATTCGAAATTGTAACCATAAGGGCTGCTGTTATCTTCAGCAACCTTATTGTCATCCATGTAAATTGTTACTTTGGAAATATCATAGTAGAGCGAAGCTTCAACATTTAGTCTAAAACTTAACGGAACATTTTGGCCGTCTTTAACACTTACAATTTGTGTGTTTACATCATCTTTATTCTTGACGGAGTCCCCGTCAAATTCGAGTTTAGAGGTCATTTGAGGAGGAAAGTACATCTCGTTATCCGTGTATTTTTCCTTGACCCACGCGTCTACAGCAGGCTGCCACGTATTGTACGGAGCAGTGATTCTTACAAAATCTGTTGTATCCGTTTCATCTGCATCCTTGCACGCATCGTTCGTGATCCTACCGTCAATTTTACATATTTCTAATCTTTCATACCAACTACTAACCGCTGCAGGTTCGGTACCTTTTATAAACCACTCGTTTCTTGTTGAAAAGTTTCCATAGGGCTTACCGCCGGTTAACGAATCTACTTGAACTTTTTCAACGTTGCTGGGAGCTTCAAACTTTTCGTTTTCCTTATCCTTTAAATACTCTGCCATAAAATTATGCCAAATAGGAGTTGCACCCGAGACGCCGGACGCAACATACGGATTCATTTTTTCATTGTTGCTGTTTCCAACCCATACTCCGACCACTACCGAAGGTGTAAACCCCATAGCATAGTTATCTCTTTTGTCGTCTGTGGTACCGGTTTTAACTGCAACTTGTCGGTCTTTAATGTTTAGCAAGCTTCCGGCGCCAAAGGTATCGCTTCGGGCACCATCGTCAGACAAAATATCCGAAATTAAGAACGCTACGCCTTCTTCTAAAGCTTTCGTGCCGGGGTCTTGGGGTTTGTACACAACCTTGCCGGCAGAATCTGCTACCTCGATTATTGGGGTAGGTTTGTGATAAACACCTTTGTTGGCAAAAACGCCATAAGCATTTGTTAGTTCAAGCAGCTTGGTTTCTCCTCCCCCCAAAGTTAAGGAAAGTCCGTAGCGTGAACGATCGGTAAAAGTAGAGATCCCCATTTTTTCGGCTTGAGATATCATACCGTCTATACCGACAATTTTTAAAGCTTCCACGGCAGGAATGTTTAAAGAGTTTCCTAAAGATTTTCTAAACGTAACAACGCCTCTAAAGGTACCATCGTAATTTACCGGAACATATGGTTTGTCCACCGCAGAACCTTCAAATGCTATCGGCATATCTAAAAACGGATACGCCACTGTGTATCCCTGAGACAGCATTGTAGCGTAGGTAATAGGTTTTATTGAGGATCCGGGTTGGCGATTAGCCAAAGCTACGTTTACATACGGGTCAAACTTACAGGAATTGTCCCCTGTACTTCCCGAAATGCATCCTTCTGGTTGTGGATCTATGTTGTAACCCTTGGACCCCACCATAGCCAATATCTGTCCGTTCTTAGGATCTATAACTACCATTGCGCCGTTCCAAATGTTTAAGGATTCGCCATTACTGTTGATTTCGGCTGTCACTGTATCTTGAGCTAGATGCTGAACATTTAGATCGAGCGTCGTTTTAACTTTTAAGCCACCTTTTTCAACAACATCCTCGCCTAAAATTTCGGATAGGTACTGTTTTGCGTAAAAAATGAAGTGAGGCGCTTCCAACGGAACACGAGAGGTTTCAAACTTAAGTTCGGCGCTTTTTGCCAAATTGTAATCGTCGTCACTAAGGTAATGGCGTTTGCCATCTTCTCCAACCCAGCCTTTTTCATGCATCAGGTACAAAACGTAGTCTTTTCGCTCAATTCCGGCTTCAGGGTTAGTACCAAATTGCGAGTAGTAACTTGGCCTTTGTGGAAGACCGGCCAAATATGCCGATTCGGCAACAGTTAAATCTTTGGGCAATTTGTTGAAATAGGCTTTGGCAGCGCTGTAAATTCCGTAATTCTGGCCGCCGTAAGGTGTTTCATTTAAATACATCTGAATTATTTCGTCCTTTGAGTAACGATTTTCAAGTTGAAGAGACAAAATAAATTCTTTAATTTTTCTAACTATGGTCTGCTCTGGAGTTAATAGAGTATTTTTTATCACCTGCTGAGTTAAAGTAGAACCGCTTTGAAGATTACCCCCGGTCGCAATATTAAAAACAGCACGCAACATACCCTTTAAAGAGTAGCCATTATGCAAATAAAATTCAGCATCTTCGGTTGCCAAGGTGGCGTTGGTAACGTATGGACTTACATCTGAAAGTTTAATTAGCGTACGGTTTTTATCGCCGTAAACTTCGTACACCAAACTGTCATTTCGGTCATAAAAACGGGTTGAAAGTTCAAAACTTCTTTCGAGTAATTGGTTTGGATTTGGGAGAGATCTAGAAAAAATCGCAAAAGTTATGATTATTAAAAAAACGCCTGCCGTCATACCTATTAAAACAAAAGTGGCTAAAAACGTTAAAACCTTTAAGCGTTTTGTACCCAACTTGGAAACAGAAGCTTTTGCATTGTGAAGCGAGACATAGCTATTTTGAGAAACAGGCTTCTTTGAGCTTCCCAAGTTCCAGATCGATGTGAGAATGCCTGCAAAGTAGTTAACAACTCCCTCAAAAAAAGTGCCTTTTGATTTATAACTGCGGTAACTTCGGCGTGCTGATTTTGCCATTAGTTTATTATACCATCGTTGAGATTAGGTACTAGTTGACCTTTGACCGTTGTTGCTAGTAAAATACCAGCTACATTGAGGGTACATTATGTGGAGAGAAAAGGAGAGAAACAATGTTGGCTTGCTTGATTTGGGTAACTCAAAACAGCGATTGGTTCCCGCTAGGCCTTGGTTATTTATTTCTTGAGACAACTGCTTCAGGAAATAACCGAAAGACGGTGGGGATTGTTCTGAAAACAAACGCTACTTTCGTTTTAACCGAGCAAATAGCTTTGGATTTTGGAACAGGCAAAAAGAAAATAACAAGACCCCAGCCGGTAAATACCAGGATGGGCAAAAAGTGGTACATCGACTTTTTTGAAACAGATGCTCGGCAAGACTCCATTCGGAGTATTTCGGAATTTAATAAAACGTATCCTTTAAGGAAGTCGTTAACTCCCGAAGAAAAAAAGAGAGCCTTATTGTTTATAGACAACGTAGAAAGTGGGGTTCCCTATAGCGGTAAAGCTGCTGGCGAGTGTCTCGACTGCATAAATAGATACAACAGATTTTGTGAAAACTTTCAAAAGCCGCGCAACTGATCAAGCTGTTAGATCAGAAAAAATGTACACAATCCAAAGGAGTTGCAAATAAAATGGCCGGACAACAAACGGAACGAGTAGCGGTCCTATCTGAAAACCCCGCAGGACTTTGGGAAGAGATTGGGAATGGAATCTTGAGCCCCGGCAAGGGAGGAACATTAAGACTCAAATTTTACCCTAAAAAAGGTAAGGAGAATTTGAAGGTGGATAACATCCTCGTTATCGCAGGGACAAAATACTGTGTAGAGCGCGTTTGTAGGCCAACACACGGAGCGCTTGACGTCACTCTTGAAAAAGTCTCCTAAGTAACAGCCTCAGGGCCGAAAAGTATTTAAGTATTTTTCGGCCCTGTTTTACTTTATTCTTATTCACAAATTCAAAATAAATATGTATGTTAAAGGTAAATAAATCTACTAAAGGAGTTACCTATGGCTTGCGCAATCGCCGGTAGATCTGAGATTTTAAGTGATAGTAATAATCTTAAACCGGGAGACTATGTCAGGGTAGATAACCTGAAGTTTCGGATTATGAGCAAGCCCGCCGAAACATCAGGCAATTACCCATTTGAATATGTGGCCACAATAGTCGGGTATTGGGCTAAGGGAAGGTATTTTAAAAGAAAGTAGAAAAGTACTAATAACTAACCGCCGGCAATCAAAAATTACCGGCGGGTTTTTTTATGTACAACGCCAAATGTCTTAAATAACTTTTTCAGAACAGTAAAAAAATGTATACTTGCCTTATGGCTAAAGTCAGTACGGATGAAAAACTTATTGATAAATTTTTAAACCGCGGAGTTGACTCAATTTATCCGACAAAAGAAGAGCTTAAAAAAAAGTTGATGTCGGGTGAAAGAATAAGGGCGTACCAAGGGTACGATCCATCGGGCCCGCACCTCCATGTTGGACACGCGATGGGAATAAGGGCACTGCATATTCTTCAACAGCTGGGACATGAAGTAATATTCTTGGTGGGCGACTTTACTGCAATTGTGGGCGATCCCGATAAAGACACCGCACGAACAATACTTACCGAAGAACAGATTCAACACAACATGACTGGCTGGAAAGAACAAGCCTCTCAGCTAATAGAATTTGAGGGCAGCAATCCTGTTAAATTTTTACGCAATCATGAGTGGCTTTCAAAAATCGGTTTGGCTGACTTAATCAAACTGATGTCACAAACAACCGTACAGCAAATGATGGAACGCGACCTTTTTGCGCGAAGACTTCAAAAAAACGATCCGATAGGACTTCATGAATTTATTTACCCCTTAATGCAAGGTTTTGATAGCGTTGCAATGCAGGTCGACTTGGAAATAGGCGGAACCGACCAAACATTTAACATGTTAATGGGCCGCGAGCTTGTTAAAAAATATTTGGGCAAAGACAAATTTATTCGTACAAACGAAATGATGGAGGCACCTGACGCAAGAACGATGAGTAAAACTAAAGGCAACGGAATTAATCTTTCAGACACTCCTGAAAATATGTTTGGAAAAGCCATGTCGTATCCTGACGAACTAATTGTTAAGGCTTTGCGACTTTTGACCGATGTTTCAACCCAAGATATTTGGGAAATCGAAAAAGAACTTAAAGCCGGTAAAAACCCGATGGAAATTAAAAAACTAATGGCTTTTGAAGTTGTTAAAACAATAAAGGGTCAAAAAATTGCTGAGGAAGCTAAAAATCACTTTGAGCGGACAGTTCAGCGTAAGGAAATCTTAGAAGACGATATTATCGAAACCAAAGTTTCGGGCAAAATGACCATTTCCAATTTTTTAAAAGAAGCGCTAGAAAATTCCGAATCGGCGAGTCAAATTAAAAGAGTAGTTGAGCAGGGCGGGGTAGAGGTAAACGGAGAAAAGGTTAACGATGCTCAATTACAAATGGATTTTTTAGCGGGAACAGTTGTAAAATTTGGGAAACGAAAATTTTTTAAAGTTGCCGGAGATAAAAAATGAGTTTTAAGAAAAAATTAAAAAGGGTGTTTAAAAAACAAACACTATACAAAATATTTATTATCGTCAGTTCGCTGGCTTTGGTAAGTATGTCTATTGTGCCTTACTTAGTAGGGTAGCCTTCTAATAAAAGAAAACCGAGCTTTTTAAAATTTGCTCGGTTTTTTGAAATTGGTACGTAATAGTTACTCCCCGCTCGTTCTGTTTATAGCCGATATAAGATGAGTTACTTCGTCTTTTATACCTTTTGGAAAATGTAGTGTATATGGGCGATCGGGGTTGCCGGTAATAAAGAGTTGAATCCGTGGGGAAAGCGAGGTTCTGCAATATGTACCCATCAACCCGTTGAAGACCCCTCTGGCCAAACGTTCGCTAACGAAGTGCCTTGTAAGTTGATCTGACATTACAAGCTCCTCTCTCGTACGCGTAGCAATTCCGCCCTCAATTTAACAAAAAACCGAAACTGATACAATAGTTGCATGCTTAAATTTGATTCACCGGTCTCGGTTGTTCCGAAAGTGGGGCCAAAATACAAAAAACTGCTCGAAAACCTCGAAATTAAAACCGTAGGTGATTTAATTTATCACTTCCCCTTTAGATACGACGATTACTCTCAAATAAAAGAAGTGAATCAGCTGCTAGAAAACGATATAGCCTCAGTAAAAGGGGTTCTAACTTCGATAAATAATATTTTTACGAGAAACGGCAAAAGAATGACTAAGGCGCGAGTCCGGGATGCTACAGGCGAAATTGATTTAATATTTTTTAATCAGCATTATTTAAAGACGGTTATTTTTCCTGGCAAAAATTACACAATAAGCGGGAAGGTTGGAACTTTTGCAGGAAAACCCTGCTTTATAAGCCCGGAAATCGAGGAGGATAAAGGGCAGTCATTAAGCACGGGCAGGGTAGTTCCAATTTATTCGGAAACGGCCGGCGTTTCTTCCAAATGGCTGAGAACTAGGATTTACGACGTTGTGACTCAAAAAATAGAGCTGGAAGAATTTTTGCCCGAAAAAACTTTAAAAAAGCAAAAAATTAACGATTTTAAATGGGCAGTTAACCAAATTCATTTTCCTGACAACCTTTATTATGCCGAAAAAGCCAAGGAAAGATTTGCGTTTGAGGAAATATTTCTCGAACTTCTTAAAGTTGAAAAGCGAAAGCACGATTGGCACGCGGAATTTAAAAGCGCAAATATACCAAAATCGTCTAAAATCGAAACTTTTATTAAAAAACTTCCTTTTGAACTTACAGAATCGCAAGGCAAAGCGGTAAATGAGATTCTTAGCGACACAGCGTTAACATCACCAATGAATAGGCTCCTTGAGGGAGATGTGGGATCGGGCAAAACTATTGTTGCTTTAATTGCTGCCTACAACGCGCATCTTGCAGGTTTTAGAACTCTTTACATGGCACCAACCGAAATACTGGCCAATCAGCATTATGAAACGTTTAAGGAGTTTTTAAAGGATACAGGCGTTAAAGTAGAACTTGCAACAAGTACCACAAAAACAAATATGCAGGATTTTGACATTCTAATTGGAACCCACGCAATTTTATTTTCGGATAAAAAATATGAGGAAGTTGGACTGGTCGTCATTGACGAGCAGCATCGTTTTGGAGTTGGGCAGCGCGGAAAAATACTTGATATGGCAAAAAACGGAAAAATGCCGCACTTACTTTCTATGACGGCAACCCCAATACCTAGAACTTTAGCTCTTACTCTATACGGAGATTTGGCTATTTCGGTTTTGGCCGGGCGTGCCAACAATATAAGGAGAGTAGCAACAAAGGTAATTACGGAAAAAGCCAGGGAACAGGCGTACCAATGGATTTCTCAAAAAAATGAGCCGACGTTTATTGTGTGTCCATTAATTGAAGAGAGTGAAAGTACAGGGCTCGAAAGTGTAAGGGCCGCACAGGCCGAATATAAAAATTTGAGCGAAACCTTTTTTAAGGATAAAAAGGTTGGACTTTTACACGGACGGATGCCTGCAAAAGAGAAGCAACAAATAATTGATAAGTTTAGAAGCGGCGAAATTCAAGTGCTTGTTTCAACACCTGTTATAGAAGTAGGAATCGACATCCCTGATGCCACAATTATTGCTGTTGAAAGTGCCGAAAGATATGGTTTAGCGAGCCTGCATCAACTTCGAGGCAGAGTAGGGCGGGGACAAAAAGAGGGCTTTTGTTTCACAATAATGAGTTCAAACTCAAAAAATGCCTTCAACCGTCTGAAACACTTAGAAAAAATAGACAACGGTATTGAGCTGGCTGAGCTGGATATGAAACTACGCGGGCAGGGTGACATTTTTGGCGCAATTCAACATGGTTTTAAAAAGTTTAAGGTTGCGGACCTTGCTAATTTAGAACTTTTAGAGTCTGCCAAAACCGAAGCTCAAGATATTTTTAAAAGCCTAGATTTGTACCCAAAACTCAAAGAAAGGTTGACACAAACAAGCGGAGAATATATATCTAACAACTGATATGGAAATACGAATTACGTCCGGAAATGCTAAAAACAAAAAATTAAAAGCCCCACAAATCGAGGGTTTTAGAGCTGTTCAGGAAATTGCAAAGCTTGCCGTTTTTTCTATTATTGGCGAAACAATTGAGGATTCGGTGTGCCTAGACCTTTTTTCAGGTAGCGGAAACATGGGTATCGAAGCCTTAAGCCGCGGAGCAAAATGGTGTGATTTTGTTGACGGGAGTGGCGAAAGCACCACTTTGATCAAAGAAAATCTCCAAAATTGTGGTTTTTTAACTAACAGCGAGGTTTTTTTAAAGGATGCCGTAAAATTTGCAGCCAAAGCCAGCAAAACATACGATTTTGTATTTATGGATCCTTTTTACAAGGACTCCAATCAAAGACATTTATTAAAATTAATTAAAGGCTTGTTAAACGAGAAAGGACTTTTAATATATTTTCACGACGAATTTTTAGACACAAGCAGTGGATTAAAGGAATTTGGCTACGAAATACTTGAAAACAGGAAGTTTGGGCAAAGTGTCTTTACGATTGCAAAGATTGCGAAGTAGAGCTAGAGCACAAAATCAGATATAATTTTGCTGATTTTGTGCTCTACGTACATTTTTGAACTAGGCGGCCACAAGTGAAAGTATTTTCGGCTTCACACTCTCTTTAATCTTACCCAAGTTATCGGCCTCCGTAACTATGCGACCCGAGTCTTTCGGTCCCCAGCAAGTACCGGTGTGTTCAATATGATAAAACACACCGTTGAGCTCGAAAACTTCATTTCTGCTGTTTATAAACCCCACGCGCTTCCCAAATTTAACTACGTCTTTCGCCGAAACTGACATTTTACCACTCTCCTTAAAAAGTTGGATTTTGTCGACAGGAACGACAGAGGTAGTTATACCAAAATCAGCAGATCCGGTCAAATCGGGCTTCAACCGCCAACTCCGGCAGGTTTGTCAAAACCTTTGCAGTCGTTGACAATATCGTCTCAAATGAGTATATTTCACACGTATGGCAGTACCAAAAAGAAAACACTCTAAGTCGAGAACAAGAATAAAAAGAAACTCACATTACACGAGAAAAGCCGTAAATGTGATTAAAACAGCCGATAAAAAGGGTTATAAAAGACCGCACGTTGAAGAGTATATCGAGGCGTAATTTTAAAGTATAATTTTATCATGAGATCACTGTCTGACCCCCGACACATGTCCAGAAGACTTGCTTTAAGTGCAATCTTTTGTTGGCTTTTTACCGAGCCTGACATGGCGGCCTGTATGAGTCTTTCCAAAGAATCGTTGGAACATGCCGATACCGATTACGATCCGGAGTTAACCGACTACCTTGTTGACGGCGTTAAAAAACACCTAAGTAGAATTGACGAAATAATTGTGGATTCCGCACCGGAGTGGCCTATTGACAAAATAGCCAAAGTTGATTTAGTAATACTACGAATTGCCGTTTTTGAACTTGTTTTTGGCAAGAAAGCACCGTCCAAAGTTGTTGTGGACGAATGCGTTGAACTAGCAAAAGAGTATGGAAACGACACTTCACATAAGTTTGTAAACGGAGTTTTGGGTGCAATTTTAGAAAAGCATCCCGAACAAAAGGAATGAGCGACTACGTTTTGCCTGTTAATACAGGGCAAAAGGAGGAGCGAATTAGAAAGAGATATTTATGAGCGACTACGTTTTGCGACACCAGGAGCAAAAGGAGGAGCGAATTAGAAAGAGATATTTATGAGCGACTAC
>CAZTDP010000011.1:5709-22275 GCA_964612565.1 uncultured Candidatus Saccharibacteria bacterium | reverse complement strand
TCAAACTATCGCGTTAGCTTCGCCCGCTGCGCGGTCTAAAGCTAACGGCCCAAATCAAACTATCGCGTTAGCTTCGCCCGCTGCGCGGTCTAAAGCTAACGGCCCAAATTACGAAGCCAAAGTATTATATCAATTCTCTTTCTTCAGCGAAACAACCCTTGATGACCCAAAAACTATCTTTTTGTTTGGAAGGTTATTAATATCATAAAGCTTGACCGGCGTTTCTGCATTAAAAACGACAATCTTTTTGTGCTCTATCAAAAGCTTTTGAACCTCTTTGAATAATTCTTGTAAACCCTCCCCTGTCACACCGGAGATAAAATAAATGGAAACCCCATGTTTATTAAATAAAACCTTAATTGCTTCTACTTCATCTTTTATTTCGGTGAGATCGATTTTATTTATAACTGTGACTTCCGGTTTTTCGTTTAAACCGTGACCATAACTTTTTAGTTCCTTGCGGATTTTTTCGAAGTTAGCCCAGGTGTTTTTGGCCAAAGAAATTTTACCGTCGGGTGTGAAGCCCTCGAGCGGATCTACTAAATGGATCAGCAGCCTTGTACGTTCAATATGGCGTAAAAATTCGTCTCCCAAACCTTTGCCTTCTGAAGCACCCTCGATCAAACCCGGTATATCCGCAATAATTACAGGCTGGCCGTCATTTAAAGTCATTGTGCCTAAATTCGGCGTCAGAGTAGTAAAAGGATAGTTTGCAACTTTCACATTTGCCTGAGTAAGTTTATTGATCAAAGTACTCTTTCCTGCATTGGGAAGGCCGACCAAGCCAATATCTGCGACTAACTTGATTTCCATCTTAATGGTTTTTTCTTCTCCCGCGCCACCTCTGCCGTATTGAACCGGAGTTTGGTTTGTTGAACTTTTAAACCTAAAATTACCCTTTCCTCCGGTGCCACCTTGTGCAATAAGCATTTGAGAACCGTCCTCAACCAGATCACCAACCAATATCTCTCTGCCGTCTTTTATTTCGTAAATCAGTGTCCCTACCGGCACTTTGACGAAAAGATCAGGTCTGGAAGACCCAAACATTTTCCTTTTTCCACCTTTTTCGCCATCTTGCGCTGCAAACACCTCTTTAGATTTAAAATCACGTAAAGTAACTAGGTTAGTACTTGCAACAAGGTACACACTTCCGCCGTCGCCGCCATCACCCCCATCGGGGCCACCAAAAGGCACGAATTTTTCGCGCCTAAAAGATAGGGCTCCGTCGCCGCCATCACCTGCTTTAATTTTTATTTTAACAACATCAATCATCTTATTATTGGGCGAAGTTTAGCGGATTTTGAGCCACCCCATTGTACTTAACAATAAAGTGAATATGGGGTCCTGTTGAATTTCCTGTATTCCCCATAAGTCCTATTATTTCGCCTCGGCCAACTTTCTGACCGTAGCTTACATCAATTCTGCTCATATGGCCATAAACTGTTACGTAGCCGTTTCCGTGGTCTATTTGAACGTGCAATCCTAATCCAAACGGATCCCAGCCCGCACGAGTAACCGTACCGGATGTGCACGCTAATAGTGGCGGCATTGCAATGTTGTGGGGTGTTGCTACGTCAACACCGTTATGGTACCAGCTGAAATATTGGGTAATAACTCTTACAGTTGTCGGCCAAGCGCAGAAACCTTTGTTTGGAGACGCCGAAGCCGAACCGCCCTGCGACGGTGCGCCGGAGTATATTACAGGCGCCGGTTCAACTTTTGGTACCTTACCGCCAGGAATAACTAACTCGGTGCCAAGAGCCAAATGAGATGTATCGAGCAAATAGTTAAAATCGGCAACTGCCTGCGCAGGAACATCGTATTTATCGGCAATAGAATTAAGGGTGTCGCCTCTTTCCACAGTGTGTATTAAGCCTGAAACAGGCGGGATTGTTAGTGTCTGCCCGGGTTTTAGTACAGAATTATCTGTAAGGTTATTAACATATTCCAAAGCATCGACCGAAATCTTAAACTTGCTTCCAATTGAATATAGAGTATCGCCTCCTTCTACTGCATACGCCAACGGCTCGGTTCTCTGACGAGCTTCTGGAAGAGTTGTTACAGCTGTTTCTTTTTTAGGAATGATATCTGAAGTATTCGCCAAATAATCCGCTTTAACCTGTGGATTAGCTACAAATTCGGAACTGCTGAACACTTCACCCAGCATAAAAATTCCCAAAGAGCTAAAGACCACAACAACAAAAGCAACAGGTCTTCCAAGTTTCCCGCGCGACCAAATTAGTTTTTTAACAACAAATGCCTTTAACTCGGCCGGAAGCCTAATAAGTAAGATGAGCAACCTGCCTATCAATAAGAGCAAATCAAGGAATTTTCTCCAAATATAATGGGCAACTGAACGGAAGAACTCCACCCAGATGTTTATAAACTGTTCAAATTTGTTGCGCCCACGAGGCCTGAAACCCTCGAAACTAAGCTGAAAAAACCGTTTAGACGTTGGACGTTTTATAGTTAAGACCATATCTCACGCCACAAAAGCGGCGCTTTCCAAATTTTACCAGGAAGCCGTGGTTACGGCAAATCACGGCCATTTGGCCACTACGACTCGGCATCTAAGAAATTATCCCTGGTGAAGTGTGGCCAAGAAGTCTTTGTTGCTCTTTGTCTTTTTTAAACGGTCAATAACAAGATCTGTAGCATCTCTTTCATCAAGAAGATCAACCATTTTTCTAAGTCTGTAAATGTTTTCAAGTGACTCTTTGTCAAACAAATCTTCTTCATGTCTTGTACCGCTGGATTTAATATCGATTGCCGGAAAAATTCGTCTTTCAGCTAAATTTCTGTCTAAACGAAGTTCCATGTTTCCGGTACCTTTAAATTCTTCAAAGATAACGTCGTCCATTCTCGACCCTGTTTCAACCAACGCCGTTGCAATTATAGTTAAGCTTCCGGGCTGTTCAAAGTTTCGTGCAGCTCCAAAAAAGTGCTTTGCAGGATACAATGCTGCAGGATCAAAACCTCCAGTAAGAGTTCGACCTGAAGGAGGAGCAACCATATTGTAAGCTCTTGCTAAACGAGTAATAGAGTCCATTAATATAACAACGTCCTTACCCTGCTCGGCTAATCTTTTTGCGCGCTCTAGACAAAGTTCGGCAACGCGTGTCTGCTCTTCTGCTCTTTCGTCAAAATTACTTGCATAAACCTCACCGCGGACGTTTCGACTAAAGTGAGTGACTTCTTCGGGTCGTTCGCCGATTAACGCAACCATTAAAATGCTTTCCGGATAGTTAGTTGTAACACCATTAGCTATATCCATAAGCAAAAAGGTTTTACCGGCCTTAGGAGGGGCTACAATCATTGCCCTTTGACCTTTTCCTATTGGAGCTATTAAGTCTATTAATCGAGTTGAAATGACATCCTTGGTCGTTTCGAGTGTCATTCTTATATTTGGGAAGATTGGGGTTAACTCGGTAAAGTGAGGTCGTTTCCTGGCCGATTCCGGCTCTACACCTTCGACAGTATCAATCCTTAACAAAGAAAGGTATCTTTCGCCCTCTTTTGGGGGACGTGCGTGGCCTTTAATAAGGTCGCCCCTTCTTAAATTAAATCTCTTAATTTGTGAGTGACTTATATAAACATCACGAGGTAAGTCTGTTTCGACTTTTTCTTTTTGCCTAATAACACCGTAGTCATTAAGAATTTCGAGCATGCCTTCAATAACGACCGAATCGCCATTAATACTGCCATTACTTTGGAAATCATCGTTGTATTTATTAAATGATTGGTTGTTGGAATCCATAGGCATCGAGGCTCTATCAGAAGAGTCAATCAGCGGACTTTCTAGGTTATTTTGCGCCGGCCTTCTTCTATTTTGATAACTATTTCTATAACCTGAGTCCCGGTTATTTCCATTACCCAAACCACTGTCTCTTGTCGAACTTCTAGTATTTTTTATTGGCATATTTTAATTGGTGATGCTCACAGAAAAGTCTGTGAAATGCTATTAATACAAAACGCGAACGTTGCATCCTTTCGTCTCGCACCTGCGAGTGTTAGTGAAATATATATACATTGAAAGAAATTTAAGGCCTTTGCCTAAAGACGGGAGATAGCCACTGCCCCGCGCTACCTCCCGACCTTAAGCCCTCATTGCATCACAAAGTGTCAATGAGTGTGGCCTTAACCACAAGTCTTTTGTTATACGTGGATTTTCCCGGTAACCAAACTCCACCGCAGGTTATTAAAGTTAATTCGGCCCTGTCACTTTTATTTTCCAAAACTTTAAGTCGCTCCGGATCATTTATGTCGACAAGGAAAGAATCAACCACCTGGTAGGTATAATTTTGGTTTAAACCATCAGTTACAACAACTTTATCACCTACAACAATATTTTTCAACTGCCAAAATGCAGCTGGCTTGCCATGATTATCGTCAAAGTGACCGTCAATTATCATATTACCGGTTTCACCTGGCATAACACTTTTTTTAAACCAACCTGCTAAATTCCAGCTTTCGGGTGTTCCCAAAGAGCCGTCGGCCTCAATACCTACTTGTGTAATATCAGCATCTATTTCCCCAGCTTTAATGTGAATAGGAGCGGCCCGCAAAGGCACAATAAGGGAATTAAAAATAGAGTAAGAGTCGCTAGACTCCGATGAATTGTTACTATCTTTTTTTGAACCTGCAGTAAACTGAGCGTAAGAAGAAACAGCAATATAGACAGTAACTCCAACCACAACAGCAATCAGCAAGATCCTTTTAAGTGAAATGTTTTTCATACAAAGAAAAGTTTAGGCAAGGAACAGAATGGTCGAGTAAGTTCCCCAAACCCAACCATTCTGCCCCTCGCCCAAAAGCGTGGGGCAAACGGGTCCGTCAGACACGTGGCCTGCGGCGTGCATTACTTAGCTTTTCTTTTTTTAAGCCAAATTCCAGCTATCAATGATCCCGTTCCAAGTAAAGCAGTAACTGATACAGCTCCGGTTTTAGGAAGCTCTGTAGGAGTTCCATAGCAAACCGTAGCGGTATCGGAACCTTCAAATTTTCCGTCCCACTCTGCTTTAGCTTTGTTTACGACACATTTTGAGAAATTTTCATCTCGGTCGTATTCGTCGGATTTAACTTTAGCTTCGATGACAAAAGTTTTTTCATCACCGGGCTCAAAGTTGTCCCAGTACTCAGTTAAACCGTCTCCACCTACTCTGTACATTTCGTCAGGTAAGTAGTCGGACATTTTCATGTTGTCAAAGTCGATATCGGCGTCTTCATCTGTTTTATTTTTAATTCTAATTCTAAATTCTATTACGTCGTTTTCGCTTACATCGGTGACTTTACTCTTCCATTCATCGTCGCCTTGAATTCTTACTTTTTTACTAATCTCAAATCTTTTGTTTATGATGCAGGTTTCGCCCCCACCATAATTGGACTCACAATTGCTATCTGCCAATACTTTGTTACTTGACAAAAAAGTCAAGCCGGCAATGACGGCAGCTGTAGCTATTAATTTGTATTTCACGTTTTTCATAGACTTTTTAGCCAAATAGCAAAAATCACATGTTCTAATTAGTTTAGACCATATGGATTTTGCATTGATTTAGCAGGAATTAAAGTACTCTAATAACAGCTTTTAACTGTTAACTCGGGTATTATATCTTATAGTGTAGTTTGTGTCAAGGCTATGGGGTTTTATTAATTAGACCTGATAAAAACACTCTGGGTTGCATCAGTATTACCTATAGGGTATAATGCTGAGATCGAATCCGATATATAACCAACTAAATGAGGAGGTTAAGATGAAGACAAATAAGGTCTTCGGTATGTTTTTAATGGCAGCGTTGTTGACCACTATCTTTGGTGTTAGCACTGCCCAAGCAAATACGGTCGGCACATGCGTTTACAAAGCTGTGGCTCCAACCGATTATGCCGAAAGCATTAATCACTGGGACCCGGCGGAAACCGGGAGTGCTTGCGTTGTATTATCATTCAACCAAGCAGGCACAATGCATGTCTTCTCCGGTTGGGTATTTAACGCGCCGCTACTCATGAACGGCGACGAAATTCCCACCCACATAGTTGATGGAGAGTTGGCAGCTCAAATCGACGAAGTTTCATTTGAAGTTGCCGCAAATTCCAGTTTAGTGTTCGAGCCAACGTGGTCGACCAATGGGACAGAACTTGGGATTCGCTATAGCTTCACGACCCTGGAGGAACACACACAAACTCCGGAGCCTACAGCAACTCCAACTGAGCAACCGACCGAACCCCCAAGCAGCGATTACATTCTGTATCTTCCTTTGGTAAGCAACCCACCGGAAGTACTGAAGGCTGACGGGTCGATTCACACAGTTCAGAGTCCATCTTCCTGGAGTAACTCACAAGATGGGCAACAAAAGTGTGTGGAAATTGCTTTCGAAGGTGGCCACCCAGGACAAATCGTTTCAGGATGGTTTTTCGGAACCAATCCGCTTTTTGTCCTAAATGACGGGGTCATAGCTGTAAAAACGCGCAGTGACCCGCATGAGCAAGCAGCACAAATTGACAGCACGAGCCTCACAGACAACCCTCTTACATTAAAAGTCTGTGTTACCGCCCAAAACGGAGCTGAAATCGGACTTCGAATCCAATACTGACATCCAATACTGACCTACAGGCCCCCGAAAATCAAAAACATTCGGGGGCCATTCTTTACCAAAAAAATCCTAACTAACAACTTAAACTAAAACTTCAGCATAATTTATGTGCTGCTTATTTCAAACCTAAAACAATGCTAAAATTTTTACATGGATATTAAAAAGAACCTGGGCTACATTTTCGTAGTGGTTGCCCTCCTAGGGTATCTTGTAAATATAGGTCTAATAGTTTTTAGCAAGGGTCTTATTTATCACACGGATGTAACTGAGAGTTTCGACGCATCCGCAATACCAGACAAATACTTTTATACGTATAACGATCAGACAGGAGAATCGCTAGCAGAAAAGGCAAGAATACCTATCTTCTATGGTATATACGGAACTTTTCAGCTTTTAAAACTAATGGGACTGGACGACACCTACTATCTAAAACTAAAAATTTATCTCGTATTTGCCACATCTTTAATAGCCTTTATATATGCAGCGGTTAAGACCTTGGAGCATCTGGTTGCCGAAAAGAAACTTGCAAAGAATCCAATGCTTATACTCATTTCGTCCGTTTTAGGAGGTTTGTTTTATACATCAAATTTTTGGTTTACAAACAGAATAATGCACTTTGGCTTGTTTTATACAACTGTAACGCTTCCAATCATGTTCTACTTCCTATACTCTTATCTTTTTTCAAAAGAGGTTAAGCTTGAAAAGCTCGTGTATTTAGCGATATTTTTGGCTGTGTTTACAGCCACACCGCATACGATCCTTTTTGAGGGAATTATTTTCTTTGTACTCACTTGCACTTTCATTTTTACTGAAAATACAAATAAGTCTAAGAAACTTGGTCAGTTAGGTATTTTTATACTTACAACAATAATTTTGAACATGTACTGGATACTCCCCTATGCAAGTGCGCTCTCTGTGCCGGACGCTGTTCTATCTAAGACGATTGTTAATTTGTTAGGAAAGAATGCCGGTTTTGCTAACTCCGTCAGATTGATGGGGTACTGGCTTACAAGTCAAAGTGACTACTTTTTAAATATTCCAAAGTGGCTTACGTATGTTGCGGGCATTATTCCGTTGGCAGCTTTTATACTTTCTGCGAAGTATATTTTTAAACTGGACAAGAAGATGGCGTATATTATCGTTTCCATATTTTTATGCGGAATATTCTTAGCTACAAACTCGGGTATTACAAATGCTTTTTACTTTTATCTAATGTTTGGATCTCCTGTTCGATCCTTGGGTTGGATCTTTAGGGAATATGATAAATTCGGCCTGCTGATAGCTTTTGCCTACTCACTCAGCTTTGTGTACTTAAGTTTCTTAACTACAGCTAAAAAGATAGTGTCTTACGTTGCTTTGTTTTTAATCGTAATGTCCATCTTTATCGGAATTCAATTCCAAAAAAGAAGTATCGAAGATAAATACACACCAATGGATCTTCCAAATGACTTCAAGGCCGTTACATCCTTTTTGGAGTCGGATAAAGACAATTTCAATATTATATGGTATCCGGGATCTGAAAAACCTATATGGACATCAAATACTGAAGTACGTTTTGTTTTCTCTAACTTAATATCCCCGAAAGGTACAATAACTTATAACTCCAGCGTAATGAATTACGTTGAGTACATAATGAAACCGGAGAATATATATAGTGAACGGTTGGACAAGAGTCTGAATTTACTAGGCACTAAATATCTTATCTTAAGAAAGGATGAGTCTGTATTCGGCATCAACGCGCTTGAGGAATCGCTGGCAAATCAGCAAAGCATGCAACTTGTGTACAAAACAGACCTGCTGTCGGTATACCTAAACAAAAGCTACGCGGGCATGTCCCAGATAAGTCCAAATCTTGTAATTACCAACGCAGGTCTCGGCTTTTTGAAATCCAATCTCTTTAAAGCCGACAATGATTTCGATTTTACTACGGAATTTACAGACAAGCCTTCTAACATAGCGGTAACAAACAAGGCGTACTACATGAATCCGGCTGATATAAACGATGTGACGGTGAGTGCTTTTTCTGACGATATATTATTCCCATACAACTACCTAACAATAAAAGACGACGGCAACCCCGGACAATGGAAATTAGGAACTCTGGAAAACATAAATAACGCTGAAACAGACGTGTTCTTTGGAGATTTGGGGCTAAATATCGATCAGTTTGACTACCAACGTGGTGTCGCAATTGCTCGAGATGGCTGGGAAAAGATAGAGCCAAACAAAGCCCCAGTCAAAAGTATGGACTTGATGTTTTCCCAACACCCAAACGTAATAAAAAAGGCCAAAAATTTCGAGTACAATTCCGTGGACACGAACTTTAAGTATTATTGGAATATCATAAGGAGTGATATTTTCACGTTTAGTCAAACTAGAGCTTTAGAAATAAAACTCAGCGAAGACATTGACCCCGCGTTAACTCCTCACTTTAAGCTTTATACGTATAAAAGTGATGGACAGTTAATTAACATATATACGCTATATCCTGGCGATGATAAAAAAATAGATACCGTGCTTAAACTTGACACCGAAACCGCAGCTGCGGATTTTAGCATATGGACGCTTTCAAATACCGGAAAGGGAAATTACTCATATAGTCTTAGAGATCTATCGATTAGCGATATCAGTGATAATGTAAAACCCATCAGCATGAACGTTCCTATTAAGGATAACTGCTATGGAAACTGCGTTGTCCTAATTAGGGCCCTTCAGTCGTTTATTGGCGGAAACGTAAGAGTTAAGTTGGGAAACGAGGAAGCTTTGTTTTATACCAAAGTATCTGAAGATGCCGGCGACTTACAAAGAATGAATTGGTATGCTGCAAATCTGCAGATACCGGAAAACAATAAAAATAACTCTTTTACTATCGAAAGTTTAGATGGTTTTAATGTGGTCAATGCTGTCGCCATCGTTAATTCGGATAAGTTTATAGGGGCACTAGACAAGGCTAAAAATGATGTTATTAGTAACTCACCGCTGCTCTTTGATAAGGCGACTTATCGGGTGAAAACGACGGAAATCAATCCTACAAAAATTAAACTGGATATTTACACAACCCCTAACACTGCCAGTGTGTTGACCCTAGCAAGGCCTTTCAGTAAAAGCTGGGTACTGTACGACTCTGACCATAAAATCTTGTCTGACAAGCCTGTGTTAGTAAACGGCTACATTACGGGCTGGAACCTCGATCAAATATCCACTGGAACCCTATACGCCGAGTACACCCCACAAAAATACTTTTACATAGGAAGTTACATATCTATTGTGTCTTTAGCAGGATTGCTGGTTTATTTATTACTAAATAAGCTCGTAATAGCCTCAGATCGTAAATCCACCTCCCAAGGGTAGGTTTTGGACTCCAAAAGACTTCGCGAACGGGAAATGTTTTCAATAATTGATTCAAAAACCTTTGCAGAACTTACCCAAGAGAACATAGAGGCCCATTTTTTACCATCAGAACCCAAAATATTTCTCCTTTTTTGATCGGCTAAAAGTCTAGCCACCTGTGAGTAAAAATCGTTTTCATTTTGACACAACACGCCTGTAACGTTGTCTACTATAGAGTCACGTACCCCGGGAACATTAAACCCCACAGCCGGTGTTCCGGCAGCAGAAGCCTCGACAATTGTTATTCCCCACCCCTCTTTGCTAGAAGGCATTAAAAAAACCCAAGCTTTTTGGAGTAGCTCCCACTTTCTCCTTTCGGATATGAACCCTTCAAAAGTTATTTTGTTTAATACACCCAGCTTTTTTGCATAATCCTCAAGATTGCCCAGATTATCACCGGCTCCGGCTATAACGAGGCTTGTTTCAGGAACAACTTTTTGGAGATAGTACAAAGCTTTTATAGCTATCTCTAGTCTCTTGTAGGCCTTTACCCTTCCAACATAAACAAGCAGAGGAGTTTTTGACTTAGGAAAAAAGCCTCCAACTTTAGGTGGTATGGAGTTGTAAGCTAAGAAAATGCGTTTGTCGTTGAAGCCAAGTCCACGAAGTTCATACATGCTAGAAGGCGACACTGTAACCACCGGCACGGAGTTGTACGCAGTAGGCATTACAAATCTTTCCGTAAGATAGCCGAACAAGGCCACCGGAAGACCAAATTGTTTAAACCACTGCCCTTTATGCACATGATGTAATAACATTATCTTTGGCTTTGTCGAATAGAAAGGTGTAAAAAAGGGAAGGCCATTTTCTACGTCTATGATAATATCGATCTTGTTTCTAAAATAGAAAATGTAGTATAGAAATGCCCAGATATAAACAGTTATAAATGTACCTTTTCTAAAGATGGACACGCCGTCAATTTCGTCATAAGCGGCTAAGTTTCCCGGCCTGGAGGTAAACAGAACCACCGAATGCGTTTTTGCCAATCTTTTGGCAATCTGGTGTACATACACCTCGGAACCTCCGGCTTCAGGATGCTTTATGTCTCGCCATGCCAGGATGAGCACTTTTTTTGATCCTTTAGACCCTGAGTTTCTTTCTATGGTGTGCTTAAACAATTTTGACGCAATATTATTTAAATGAAATTTAGTTTCTAGGCGTTTTAGGCTCAAAAATTCCAACGGAACTTTTATTAAACCGGCATATATTGAAAACTTGGAACCTTCTTTTTCTGACCATTTGACCGGGCGCTCCATTACCTGAAAATTAAGATATTTTGCTAAAAGCAAAAGGTTAACATCGAAAGCCCAACCTGTATTTGAAAGTTTAGAAGCAACTGATTTTGCGGCTCTTTTTTTAAAGATCTTTGCCGCACACTGTGTGTCATTGTAAGGCAACTGAAATAAAAGCCTAACGTATAAGTTGAATAAAAGCATTAAAAGTCTTCGTCTTAAAGAAATTTTGATTTGGGACAACTCCCTAGACCCTACAACCGCATCTAGCCAAGGCGTTTCATCGATAAACTCATACAATCGGTAAATCTCTGAAGCAGGGACAGCCCCGTCAGCATCGGCGTAGCCTATATAATCTCCGGAGGCCTCTTTGAAGCCATAAGCTACAGCACCACCTTTGCCGGATTTATAAGGAGTCTCCAACTTTTTGATAAAAGAATATTTTTCGGCGTAGCGGTCAACTATCTTAGCTGTTGAGTCTGTCGAAGCATTTACGACCACAATTATTTCAATATCAAAGTTTTTGTTCCTATGAACAGAAAAGTAAGCACCGTAGTTGCTTAAGGTTTTAGCTATTCTTTTTTCTTCGTTTTTTGCCGGAATTACTATAGAAAGTTTTTTCATTGTGAATACCCTTACATAAAGATAACAAAAAAACTCCTTGTAGAGGAGTTTCTTGACTAGAGCGTGGTTCTCTACCCCCAAACTACTAGAAATAATAATTTAAAGGTAGAGGCAGTCTGTATCAAGTCGCGGATGCGAATTGTTACATACTCTCTGACCTGTCCTCTCAATCACGTAAAAAATTGTGAGAAAGAGTGAGGTACAGACTGCCAAACTACGGGGTGTGGGTTATTTTAACGATACAGTTTCCACACGGGTTTCAGGCATCTGCCCGCCCGTGAGAATATCCAACCCCACGTTCACTCCCTTGTCAGGGTCATCGTGGAGGTGGAAATAGCATACAGTGCCGGCCAAGATCGGCGAACCATCGGAATTTTTGAGAAGAACAACGTTACTGTTTTGTGGCAAAAGTTCGCCATCAGCAATGTTAACTTCGTTGGCCTTCAGCCACTGACTCAATGCAGAATCCGAGGGCCCCCCTGCCGGAACGTCGATCATCGCCAAACTTTCGAGAATATCAATCTGCTTATCTGAGTCAGGAGCTTGACACCAGGCCTTGTCCAAAAGGTCATCGGGCACAGTGCGGCTGATAAGCAATTCGGGCAGGTCATTGGTGACGACCAATGCCGCCTGTTGACGCTCGCCGTTTTCCAACACTTCCAGGCGCCAGTCAAGCCAAGTCCGTTTTGTACGATCAACGAACGCCGGCTGGTAACCGACCGGGACGTAATCCGATGGGTTAAACGTCACTGAACCGGAGGCCATCGTGGATGATACCGAAGCAGAAACTTCTGCACCGGTCACCTCGAAATCAGATTGCGAGGGGTTTGAGGGGTCTGAAATAACCGGTACCACACTACCGGCCGCAGACTGCTGCTCGGCAGACTCGGCAGGCCATGCAAAACTGCTGTTTCCAACACGCGTTGCAGTGCGGTTCCAGTCGATAAACCTCAGGGCCCATAATCCGATGACAAGAATAGCGATACCGGCCACGATACCAACCAGGCGAGGCCGTGAAAGTTTTTTCGCAGCAGGAGTTGAAGAAGCCACTGCAGCCCCACTTGTTACAGGCGCAACAGCAACCGGCGGCGAAACAGGCTTCACGATACCGAGGGCGATCAGGAGCTTCTCTTGATCGGGCTTTTTTAACCCACCGATTTTCGCGGCCGGATCGGCGCCCAAAGCCTTGGTGATCTCAGTCTCCGCTTCAGCGCGGGTTTTCGCCTTCGCCGAAGGGTCTAATACGGTCAACGCTATCTTCAGCATTGAAAACGAGTTCGTTTTCAGATCCGTTGTCAACTTCTTTGTTACTTTTTCGAGTTGAATTTTTGTAGCCATCATAACCTCCTAGGCTTTGAAAAAAAAGATTTTAGAATTTTGAAAATTAGGTTCCCACACCCAACTTCAGCCCACACAAACACAAATTGTATGAACAAAAGATGGGCGAGGATCCAAGTAATCAAATCCTAAGCCAAATATTATGGAGGTTTTACCCACACACCTTGTCAAAGTGCTCTACTCACATAGTGTGAATAGAAACTTTAGCATAAAGTTAAACGACTTAATCGAATAACTTTCTTCCTCACCTTGTTTGGAAATACACCCGCGCTCAGCTTGGAAGTAACTGCTAATTAGCAACTACTTTCTTTTAAAGTGGCCACAAATTAACAGTCTAAACATGTTCGGGAAAATTGAAGAATCGCTCCGTAGGGCAAGCGTGCTTTCTTAATAGTTATAAGATAAGCTGTTAAATACTCTTCCTTCCAGAACACACAGCATCTTAACAGAAAAGCCCTGTTCTGTCAATACTATAGGGCTGTACGTACCGGGCTAACCAAAAAGTACCGGCTACTTCCCAACCACAAGCTCCTTAAGAGCCTTCTCTATAAGCTCCCCCAGGGTAATGTCGTTTTGTATGGCGTAAACCTGCGCCAGTTTCTTAAGTGTTTTATCAAGCAAAACGGTGGTTTTAATCTTTTCGCTACTGTTTGCGGTAGAAGTATTCATAAACTTATTCACAATTTAAAAAGTTATCCACACAACAATTACAACTTATGCTCAACTTATAGGATACATTCTAAATTGCTTCCTACATATTACTGTACAGCTGTATGTACTTACATAACAGCAACGTGCATAAGAATATATTAACTACAATGTTCGTTCGACGATAAAACTCAGAGCTCAAACTAACGCTGGTAGCTTGTTAAGTACAGAAAATAATATAGATTAGACATTAATCATGCTTCGACTGCTCTGAAGCATGGACTCATTCCACGGCGTCAGCCGAGGAACTCGCTTCTTAAAAAAACACTCTGCGGTCGCCGCTATTTATGTCGCCCCCTTGGAGTGTTTTTTTGCGGACTTTTTTAATGGTTGGGAAACGATTTTAGTTAATTCTCTTTTACAACTTCTTCATTTACTTTTGCTGTCGGTATAATTTTGGAAAATATAATGCGGCCTGCCGATGATTGAATTACCTTCGATACAGTGGCACCTACTTCTTGCCCTACAAAGCTCTTAGCGCCTTCCACAACGATCATTGTGCCGTCGGGTAGATAACCAATCCCCTGCTCTTTTTCTTTTCCTTCTTGGACAATTTGAAGTGTAATGGGTTCACCGGGCAGCATAACTGTTTTTAAGCTGTTTACAAGGTCGTTCATGTTTAAAACTTTTACACCGGTCGCGCTTGCCATTTTGTTTAAATTAAAGTCCATGGTCATAAGTTTTAATTTATTTTCTTTTGCGTACGAAGCTAACATGCCGTCAACTTCTTTACCGTTCTTTTTGAGGTCTATTAACGCAACTTTGGCGTTTCGTCTTAAATCTTTGGCAATATCAAGGCCTCGGCGGCCGCGCTGGCGCTTTAATTTGTCCTTGCTGTCAGCCACTAACTGAAGTTCATCTAAAACCGCTTGTAACAAAACCATTGGTTCGTCAAAAAAACCGGTCTTAACAAGATCGAGTACGCGGCCATCAATTAAAACCGACGTGTCTAGTAAGACAGCGTTGTCTAATTGCTTTTTTTGTTTGTCCTGTTCTTCTTCAGATTTTTTCTTTTGCTTTTCACGACGGGCCTCTTGTATCTTTTTTGATTGTTGGTCCCAAAAACTGGTAACAATATCTGTAACAACTTTATAAATTGTGTCCTCAAACCAATCTCGTGCTTTTACTAATAATCTGGGAAAAAGTGAAAAGCCAAAAAAGGCTGTGGCCGCTGAAATTAAGATTTCAACAAACAAATGGTATCCAAAAAACGGCAACTGCATGAAAAACGCTGATCTTGAAAAATTAAAGCCTAAAATAAAGAAGACAGCGGAAAAAAGGGCGCGAACCCATATCTTAATTTCGGTCTCAGGCCGAATCGGTTTTGGTTCTGCTTGACGTATTGATTTCTTTATAGTTCTTGGTTTTTCCACTACTTTGATTGTATCCTAAAAATGCTTTGGAAACAGCCTCGTTTAAATTTTTAACATTTTCCGGCGACACCACATTTAAATATCCTAGCCTCTTTGCTTCTTTTATTCTTTTTTCGGAGTGGGAGACCCGTCTAATTTCCCCGTTTAGCCCCACCTCGCCAAAAAAAGCTACCCGTTCGTCCACGGCCAAGTCTTTTACCGATGAAATTATTGCCATACAAACCGCCAGATCAGCCGCGTATTCGGCTATTTTAAAGCCGCCGGCCACATTTAAATAAATGTCATAACTGCCCAGGTTTATATTTGTTCTTTTTTCAATTGTGGCAATTAGAACCTGCAAACGGTTTGAATTAAACCCGCTTGCCGTTCTTTTTGGATACCCAAAGCTTGTCTTAACTGCTAAAGCTTGCACTTCAAAAAGCAGAGGCCTGTAACCCTCCATAACAACACTGACGCAGGAACCTGAAGTTTTGCTTTGATTGTCCAAAAATAGTTCGGATGGGTTTTTGACTTCTCTCATTCCGGCTTCAGTCATTTCAAAAAGTCCAACTTCGGAAACGGGGCCAAATCTGTTTTTATTTGTCCTAAGCATTCTAAATAAATGCTGGGAATCGCCTTCTAAATATAAAATTGTGTCGACTATGTGCTCTAAAACCTTTGGGCCCGCAACAACACCTTCTTTATTTACATGCCCGACCAAAACCATTGGAATTCCAAGTCTTTTTGCCTCTATGGTTAAAAGTTGTGTGCACCCTCGAACTTGAGGCAAAGAGCCGGCGATTCCATTTATTTGATCTGAGTAAACAGTTTGAACCGAATCAACAATAACCAGTTTTGTATCTGGAAGCGAGTTTAATGCTGAAATAATTGCTTCGATGTTTGGTTCTTGAAATACCTTCAGGTTGTCGGCTTTATAACCCATTCTTTCGGTTCTAATTTTTATTTGGTCAACGCTTTCTTCTCCGGCAACGTACAAAATGCTTGAATCTTTAAGTGCCTGAGCAATATCGGTTAAAATCGTGCTTTTACCAATTCCCGGTTCGCCTGCGAGTAAAACCACCTGACCGGGTACAAATCCGCCGCCTAATACGCGGTCAAATTCTTCGATGTTTGAGGATAGGCGTTTTAAATTTTTTGGTGAAACTGTTGAGAGCGCAACCGGCCTTATTGTGCTTTTAAAAGATTTTTGGGAGGGGGTTGACACAACGGCGTCCTCTATAAACGTGTTCCATTCTCCGCATTGGGGACATTGGCCAACCCAATGGCTGCTTTGGTATGAACATTTTTGGCAAGTATAAACGGTTTTTATTTTAG
>CAZTDP010000011.1:2430-5609 GCA_964612565.1 uncultured Candidatus Saccharibacteria bacterium | reverse complement strand
ACTTACTAAATAATATCAGTTCTTTTTGGTTTTTGGCTGAACATCTATTTTTCCGTCGTTAATAAAAGCGTTTAGGTTTAAAGGTCGTTTTTCGTGTCGAAGCAAAAACTCGGCTACAGCATCAATAAGCTCTTTTTCTAAGGTTCTTCGCAAAGCTCGTGCACCGTACTCTTCTGAGCCGCCTTTATCCAGTAAGTAATCCTTAACATCTTTTGAGACTGTTAAAACTATACCTTGACCTTTAAGTACGGAACAAATCTCTTTAATGAGCAAATCTAATACTCTTAACTGATTTTCTCGCGATAACCTCTTGAAAATAATGACTTCGTCAAAGCGGTTTATAAGTTCCGGCTTTAATATCTTTTTTAAATTGTTTTTCAATCTGCCTTCAACTGTTTTGTCGCTAAAATTTTTTTCTTCAAAACCAATTTCGTTGTTATGCAAAATTTCGGTCCCAAGATTACTGGTCAAAATTATTACAGCCTTCGAAAAATCAAAAGCCGTGCCTTTTGCATCCACGAGCTCCCCCTCCTCCATTATCTGTAATAGTATGTTTAAAACGTCAGGATGTGCCTTTTCTATCTCATCAAACAAAACCACGCTGTCGGGCTTTGTCTCAATTTTAGTTGTTAGTTCACCACCCTCGCCGTAACCTATGTATCCTGGGGGAGCACCTACCAATCTAGCAACTGTGTGTTTTTCTGAAAAGTCACTCATGTCTAATCTAATTAGAGATTTGGAACCAAAGAACAGGTCGGACAAAACCTTGGCTAATTCGGTCTTTCCTACGCCTGTGGGCCCCAAAAATAAAAAGTTTCCTAAGGGTCTTTTTCGTGAACGTAGGCCGAGCCTTGATCTAATAAGACTTTTAGCGACTAAATCAATTGCCTCGTCCTGGCCGACAATTTTTTGTTTAACCTTTCCTGCTAATAAGGATAGATTTTTCAAACCGGCTGGCTCTTCGATGTTTCTTTCCTCTTTAAAGATTGCTACGGCTTCGGTTACATCATCGGCCGAAAGTTTAAGTCTTTTTTCGGCGGCAAATATTTTTTCTTCACGTGTAGTAAGTTTTTGATCAACTTTTCTAATTTTTTGCCTAAGCTGAAGAGCTTTTTCAAACTTGCCGTCGTCTAAATAATCCTGGATTTCGTTGTATATATCGTATCTTTCATCGACCATTGTTTTATAACTCTCGGGAATTTTGCTCTTTTTTAAAATCACGTACGTGCAGCAGTGATCCATAAGGTCAACACCTTTTTGAGGAAATTTGTCACTGTTATCTATTTCCTGAGCTTTTTTGTAGATTAGCTTTACGATACTTTTAGGAATATCAACGTTGTGGAACTCACTTAGGTAAAGTGCTGTGCTTTCCAGTATTTTTTGGGTTTCTTTGTCTGCAGGTTCGATAACTTCAACCGTGCCAAAGTCTTCCATCATGTGTTCGTTGTCGGTTAATATTTTGTCGTATAGAGACATGGACATTGTGGCTATTATCTTTACTTCGGTACTGTCTAAAGCTGATTTAAACATTGAATAAAGAATCGGTACTGAAAAACCCATGTTTGTAGCAAAAAAAGCATTTTGAAAGTTTTTAATAAATAAAATTACTCGATTTAAACTTCTAAGCTCGTCTGACAGCTGAGCCAAACCATTCTCAATGCCGCCCTTATTAAAGAGGCTTGTCATAAAAGCCAGCATGTCAAACTCTATAACTTGGTAGCCAACAAGCGCAGGCGGAACGTCCAACGTAGCGATGTTTCTGGCCAAAAGCTGAACCAAGGTTCTTTTTCCTACCCCCGGTTCGCCAAGTATTAAAACGTTGGGTGTATTTTTTAGTAACAAAGATGAAACAAGCGATTCGTAAACCGTACGGTAAACTAAAGGTTTATCCATGTTTTTAAGGGTTTTAACATTTAGATTTTCTCCAAAGGTATCCAAAATCGGGGTTTGCCTTGTTTTATCAATTGATTTTATGGTATTTGGAAAAACGCTTGATTTTACAAGTTCGATTCGAAGTTTTTCGTAATCGGGCGAGTCGGCCAGTTTGAACAAAGCGAGCATTAAATGTTCGGTTCCAACATACATGTGCTCAAAATCTGCAGCCTGAACATATGCCTCTTTTACCAAAGAGTCGATCGAAAGGTACTTTCGCTTGGGAATAGAGTAACTTCCAATGGTTAGAGTAATAGTACTACCCATACCGCCCTGATCGACTATAACATCGAGTATTTTGCCACTAAATACCCTATCTTTCTGTGGCAAGGATAATATTACGGTTTTTGCTCTTTGAGTTAATCTATCTAGCATTGTGTATCAAAACCCCTGCCTCTTGGGCAGGGGTTCCTCGAAAATTTAACAGACGGTAAAGATTATTCGGCCTGTTTTGTACTCAAAGCAAGCTTTTGATTTGTGCCATCAACCTGTATTACTACGGCATCGACCTTGTCGCCTTCTTTTAAAGGCTCGGTTGCTTCAGAAACGTGCACCAGTCCGTCTAATCCTTTTTCTATTGTTACAAAAGCGCCAAAGGGTACAACTTTGCTGACAACTCCTGAGACTTTTGTTCCAATCGGATATTTTTCTTCAACTGTTTCCCATGGATTTTGCATAAGGCGCTTAACACTTAAAGCTAATTTTTTGCTTTGATCGTCAACACCGAGCACCATAACTTTAATTGTCTGGCCTACTGTAAAGTATGTGGATGGGTTATTAACCTTTTCCCAAGCTATCTCACTAATGTGAACCAAGCCCTCAACGCCGTCTAAGTCGACAAAAACTCCAAAAGGCATAATTCCGGTCACAATTCCTTCTAAAGTAGTGCCTGATTTAATTTCTTGAAGTCTTTTTTCGCGATTTTCTTCGCTATAGGTGCTTAATGCGTCTTTTTCAGACAAGACAAAACGATTTTTAACAGGATCAATTTCGATAACTTTTACCTTTATTTGTTTTCCTGCCAATGATTTTAGAGATTCTTTAAGCTCGTTTTCACTTCCTGCCGCAAATTTTGCTATATCGTTAGCAAAGTGTGACCTATCAAGATGGGATAAGGGAATAAATCCTCGAAGTCCCAAGCAATCACATAATAGCCCACCTTTGTTGTACTCGATGATCGTGGCTTCAATAGCAGAACCGCTTTGAAACGCGTCTTCGGCGTCCTTCCATTTTCTATCTTTTTCGGC
>CAZTDP010000011.1:0-2330 GCA_964612565.1 uncultured Candidatus Saccharibacteria bacterium | reverse complement strand
TCCGTTAGCAACTTTGCCATTGCGGAACCGGGTTTGCGAACTTTTGATGATTTTGACATTGCAGGTTATTACCTCTATGGCTTCTTTTGGAAACCTCGTCGGTAAAACCTCCTTTCTGTCCCAGTTTATGGGAACGGGGTGATTATAACGTGATTTTAGAGGTAAATCTATAGGATTTTGGGGGTAAGCTGGGGTGTTTTGAACTAAAAATTAAACTTGTACGAAACAGCCGGAAAATGATTAAATTAGATTATGCCTGCAGAAACTATGTCAACAGAAGAGGATCGACAGGAACCCGTTGAAACGGCACCACTTTCTAGTATCCCTGAGACTGTTGCTCAGGCAACACCGAACGAGGGGGGCGTTTATTTACCGAATGATGTGACAAAAGCTTTACAGAGAGAGGTACGAATTTTTGAACCTGATAACAACGATAATGGTGAGCAACAAGCAACAGATTACTTCGAAGCCAGAGGAAGACTCGCTGAAAAACGCAGTGTTGGAAATCCAACACAAGAAACTACACAACAACTTCCAAAAACCGGCAGAAGCCTTCAACAGGATGAGACTCGACAGCAAAGAAGGGAAAGGCTTACTCACGGAGGTAAGATAGTCGATACCTACGCAAAGGACAACGGCCTGACCGGAAATGATAAGGTAGCCTACGACTGGATAAGGTCTACCGGCGGTTTTGACAAGTACGAGCAGTTGGGAGAGGGCCTTGCAATTTTTAAATCCGAAAATAAAAGTTATGATTTTAATAAAAATCCTAAATTACAAGCGGAAATTAAAGAACGTGCGGATCAAATTTTAAGAAATTACAAGCTTAAAAAAGACTTCGAAACTTTAGATAAACAAATATCAGAGAACCAAAGAAATGAATTAGCAAGGACTGTAAGTAATCTTCAAAAAGAGCTGAACAATGCTAAATCCGAGATTGCTACGCTACAAGGAGCGGTTAAAACTTTGCAAGAGCAAGGGACAAATCGCCTAAGTGGCGGTCAAGTTAGTGGGGGAACTGAACAAGCCCAGGAAAATGTAACCGAGGAGGAACTTAACTTTGAGCATACAGACGAATCAAACAAACTAAAATATTCCGGAAAATTATTGTACGAAGTAAGATCATCTGGAAAGATTAACGGTCCTAAACAGAAAGAGGAGCTTGAGCAAGTCTCGAAATGGGTGCTTGGTCTTGAGGACATAGAGGAAAGTAAGAATCTTGTAGATAAATATATAAACCCAAACGACCTTGGAGATAAAAACGCCATTATCGATTTAACAAATGAGATAGTTCTTAACGCAACACTAAATAAAATTAAAGCATTGGATACAAATACATCATTAAGCGAAACGGAAAGGGATACTGAACTGGAAACCTATCTAAACGTATTAACAGGAGGCATGGCACAGCCAAGATATATAAAGGGTGTAATTCGAGGAGCGAGATCTAAGATTTCAAGCACAGCTGCACAACCTATCTCACAGCTATACCCTTAAAAGCAAAACCCCGGCGACGACCTAAGATCGATTCCATAGTACGAAGTGCTATGGTCCGAGCTAGGGCGGAGCAGATGCAACTTTACATATCTGAATAGTCTTCTTTTGGTTAGTTTAAAACAAAAAGCAAAACCCCGGCGACGACCTATCTTCCCAGGCATTCTGCCAAGTATTTTCGGCGCTGGTAGGCTTAACTTCTCTGTTCGGAATGGGAAGAGGTGTAACACTACCGCAATCATCACCAGGGTTTTGCCCCCAAAGTATATTTGGTTTTCAAAAAAACATTTTCGGCTTGCAAAGAAAACTCCTCGCAATTATACCCGACGAGAGCCGTTTCCGTTACAAAACAGAAAAAGTTCTCTAAAAACCGAACAGAAAGTCTGATAATCACAAAAACTCAATTGAACACAATTCGCTTTGATCTTCTTCAGACTTGCGTCTGAAAATTTTCATTCTTAAAGACTCGCAATAATTAGTACTGCTCGGCTTAATACATTGCTGTACTTACACCTGCAGCCTATCAACCTAGTAATCTCCTAGGAATTGCGTCCGCTCAAGGCGGATCGGCTTTAATCTTGAGGTTTGCTTCGTGCTTAGATGCTTTCAGCACTTATCAGGTCAGAATGTAGCTACCCAGCGATGCTCTTGGTGGAACAACTGGTACACTAGAGATTCTGTCATTCCGGTCCTCTCGTACTAGGAATGAGTCCTCGCAAAGCCAAACGCTCGTTGTGGAAAGAGACCGAACTGTCTCACGACGTTCTTAACCCATCTAACGCGCCACTTTAACCGGCGAACAGCCGGACCCTTGGAACCTGCTCCAGCTCCAGGAT
>CAZTDP010000010.1:0-24384 GCA_964612565.1 uncultured Candidatus Saccharibacteria bacterium | reverse complement strand
ATATTTAATATCAATGTTTTTTCGAGTCTTTAAGCTAGTATCCAGAGCTTTCCATTCTTCTGATATTGATTTTAGGATTTCTAGATCGCTTGACTGGTTAAGCGAAACTCAGAAGAATACCTTAAACGAAACTAAGCTCCATGTATTTAACGAAGTTAATAGTCGATATATATATGGAGAAGAAGATATATATACAGAGGAAAATTTCTTTTATGTAATGTATCAAAATTGGTCAGGAGACCCCACGAATACAGACGAAATCGAGAGTATAAGAAGGTGTGCATTTAAATATATCGATAAACACGAAAGTGCCTTTTTTAAATATCTTGAACAATTATTCTATTCAGAAGGACTAGAAAGTGTTAACGAAATAGATGGATTTCATGTATCAAGTAATTCAATAGAGCTTTATATGCCTCTTCAGAATCTAATACAAGCTTCTAACTATTTTGAAAAATCAAAAGAATTCAAGAAGGTTAAGGACAAGGTAGATTTTTGGCGTAAAGTACTAGAAGACAAAGAACAATACAGGAAGTACCTTGAGCTTTATCGATTTAATGCAGATAAATCTACGCTTAGAGCTCGGTTAATGCCAGAGGTAGAAACAGATGAGCATTAATTACCTAAAACCCGAACAATACTACATAGATATATACGACCTTTCGACCATACGCGAATGTCTACGCACAATAGAATTTTGGCGAAAAGCATACAAAGAACACTTTAACGATCCGGATCTTAAATCCTTAACCGACGAGAAAAAAGAACATGACTTTGGCCTTATCTTAGGCAGGCATTTATTTGTTGTTAAAACAAACGAATATAAAAGAAAAAAGGATTTTATTGAGAAAATAAAGGCTGAAGATAAAGCTAAGCAGGATTACTACGATAACGCGACAGAACCAAAAAATATTTTATGCCCCAAATGCAACACACCAATGAATTACAGCTCCAAAATCCTTGAGGATTACACGAATACTCCAATGCGTGTTTGTTTCATGTTTGATTGCCCTGCATGTAAAAAACGCCATGCAATATATGATAACGGCGAAGTTTATGTTCCAAAACCAAACCTTTGCCCAAAATGCGGTAAAGAAGTAAAAGTCACAACTAAAGTTAAGGGTAAAGTCATTACATGGACAACAAAATGTAGTGCGTGTGGGTATAAAGACATAGACGTAGATGATTTTAGTAAAAAAGATGAAGAACGTGCAAAAGAAGAAGCTGAAAACAAAGCTCTATTGGAAAAATACCGTAGCGAATACTGCCTTGACGATAAGCAGGGTCAAGAAAACCTCAATATATTAGAAGCTTTGGAATATTCCAAATTTGCCCACGATGATGAAATGCGAAAATACGACAATCCAGTTTATGAGCAAGTATCCAAAATTAAAAAACTTGGAATCGGTGAACTCGAAAAATTGTTAACGCCGCTTTTTGAAAAACAAGGCTATATTAAATTTTCACTTGATAAACCTGAAATGGGACAGTTTGTAATAGTTCCGTTTTCTTTTCAAGAAACTGAAACTCAAAGGAATAAACGAGAAAGCATGTATGATCTTCAAAAACTTATTAAGGATGCACTTGAAGAAACAAACTGGCGATTAATGCCAGAGGGATTATCAAACAGGCTCGGATTTATTTCGGGAAAACTTAAAGGCTATGAGCGGGAAGAAGATTTAATAACAATCACTGGAAATATTAAGGAAGAACCCAACCCAGTTGCCGACCCAAACAAAAGATCACATTTAGAACTAAACAATATAGTGCAACTGGCAAGGCATATGGGAAAGTATGATGCAATAGAAAATATTCGTAAGAGAAGATTGGAAAAAGAGCCTGAGGGTTTCTTCCTTGAGGTATCCGACGGGGGAAACTATAGCTGCGGGATATGTGGTAGATCCTTTGCAGGCGACAAGATGTGGTGGAATCTTGACGGTATCAGATGTGTTGATTGCTGGCGAAATATTAAAGAAGGTGTTATACCGCACGATTTAAAACATGAATACGATGGTGACAACCAATGGATTCCTGAGTGGCAATTTCAGTCTGAATATGGGATCCACCCTGCGACAAGGGATAAATATATAAGGCAAGGAATATTGAAGGCACGGTTACTAAAAGATACTAAGGGCAACGTGTACTATAAAGTCTTTTTGGTTGATGAAAACAAGGAATTTCTAAAAGACCGCCCAAAAAGACCAAAAGGTGGTGCTAATCTTAAATGGTCGGAAGAAAAACACACATGGCTTCTCTGGTCAAACAAACAATCAGATAAAAGTTAGTCACAGTCCTCAATACGTGCGGTACGTTGTTCGATTTTGTTTATAACTCTGCCTTGAATTACAAAGTTAGACCCCACAATAGGTTGGTAATTTGGATCGGTGCTCTCTGGGAGTAAAAGTACGTAGCCATCTACTTTTTTAAGTCGTTTTATAGTAGCCACTTCTTGTTCGGGTTCAAAGGCAATGACTATATCTCCACTGTCGGCTACTTCTTGAGCAACAACTACAGCATAATCACCAGGAGTAAAACCTGCTTTATTCATACTGTTACCTTTGATCTTAAGTAAGAAAGCATCTTTATGTCCCTTCACCTCACTTAAAGTGACGGATGCATAGCCCTCATAGTTTTGTTCTGCAAATACAGGGTTCCCAGCGATCACTTCACCCAATACTGGCACCTTTATCATGTCTGACGCAATATTTGCGTTTAAAGCATCCGGCGATACAAGCACGCTTATAGACCTACGAACGTTTTTGTCACGCTTAATTATCTTCATAGACTCAAGTTTGTCCAACTGAAGCGTAACGCCTCTTTTGGACGTAAGTCCAACGGCAAGCATAATTTCAGCTAAGGAAGGAGAATAGCCGTGTTCTTGCTGAAATTCAGCCACATAGCTCCAAACTTTCATTGTATTTTCGGACAATTTATCGGTAGACATAAGTGTACTATATCATAGTATTGACACCTGAACAAATTACGAGTAAAAATTAGATAATTTAAAACTAATATAGTTTTTTACTGCCCTCAAAGTTGAGGGTGTAATTTTATAAGGAATTTACTATGGCAAACTATCATGTTTCTGGAAACAGAAGCGACGGTTATAAAGTTAAGCGAGAAGGCGCTCAAAGAGCAGCAGGCCATTACGACACCAAAGCTGAGGCAGAAAGATCTGCTAAAGACATGTCTCACAATTCTGGAGGCGGTGAAGTCAGAATCCATAGCCCACAAGGGCCTATAACTGACAGCGACACTGTTAAGCCTGGAAACGACCCATGCCCTCCAAAGGATACAAAGAATTAATATGAAGCAGGACACGAAATCATTTGCAGTAACATTTTGTCAGATCGCTCGACTACTCTTTAACAAAGCTTCTAACATATTCTATATAGCCTTAATCTTAGAGATTTTGTTAGGGATCATTGGTGTAGTATCTCAATTATTAGTAGTTTCACCAAAATTAGAATACATAATCAGCGCAACATACCTATTGATGCTTATTTGCTTTTATGGCCTGAGGTGGTGGTACGAAGATCTGTATGATACAGCGGAGACAATGCGTAAACAGCAAGTGTTAACGGAAGGTCTTGGTTGGGAAATTAATAAAAGTGATTATGTTGACTGGATTAACAAAGCAGGCAAAGATCTTCGGAAAAAAGCAGAGGAATTCAAAAGACCAGACGACTATTTTGAAACAGAGGAAGAACCAAGTCCGAAAAAGCTACTTGAAATGACAATTGAAAGTAATTTTTATACAAGAAATCTTCTTGAGCGTATCAAAAACGGCTTACTATTGATAATACTAGTTTCCCTGCTCGCAACATTAATAACAATTGGTGTTACTCCAATGATATCTAAAGACCTAGGTTCGTTCATTAGATTAGGGAACGCATTGCTAATAATATTTCCAATCTTTGTTTCGGTAGACTTCATAGGTTTGTGGCTAAAAATTGATCGTATCTGTAAATCCCTAAAGCAAGTTGAATTAGGTATGGTAAATGTATATAAAAACGATCCAGTCGAAGAATCACGAGTTCTGAGATATGTTTTTGAATATAACTCCCAAATGGCTAACTCAGTTCCCATACACAACTACTTTTTTAGTCTATGGCACAACGAAATTGCAGAGTTGTGGAAAGGTTTCAGGCCATGGTAAATGTAAGCAATTTAATAGATAAATACATCAGAGAACATATTGCCTTAAGCAAAAAAGATATACAGCAGTCGGTAAAATCCCGTAAATGGGTTTTAGATAAAATAGTATCTAAAATAGAGGAGAAATCTGGTCAACCTATACTGCTTAAAGACAAGCCTTATTTTGTTTATGGAAGTTATATTAAAGGAACGAAAGTTTCAGACGTAGATGAGTTTGACGTAATGCTCGTAATAGACGCGAATAACGGTATGTTTTCGATCGCAGGAAATAAGGTTGGAGACGGAATCGGGTACGCATCACCAAATCCTAAATACTCTGGCAATTACCATAAGGAAGATAACAGCGGTGTTAGCCCAAGAAGAATTCTCTTCTGGCTCAAAAGTATTGTTAAGGAAGCTCTAACCGCCTATGGTGTTGAAGAACCATTCATTGATGGTAATTCGATTGTTGTGAATATTAAAAGTTCAGATGTTAAGATGGATCTCGTACCTGGCAGTTTATTCAAACACGCATCAATTTATGGAAAAGAATTCTACAATATCCCTGATGGCAAAGCAGAAGATGGCTGGATCCTTACCAACCCCACCTACGATATAAAACTGCTTAACGACTACACTGAAAATAGAAATGACTTCAAAAATGTAATCAGACTTCTAAAGCATATACGAGAAAATTACAACATGGGTTCAAATATAAAATCATTTGCCGTCGAATGTGCATTAATAAATTATGTCACTTCAAATACGTGGTTTAATACGCTTTCAATAGATTTTAAAAACTCGTTGAAGCACTTCTCTGCAAGCTTAAGAAGTAAAAATATAACAGATTCCTATGATAACGGTAACAATTTACTATCAGACACAAGCCAAGACACATGCAATTGGTATGCAGATAGGATCGGTGCTCTATCTGAGGAATTAACCAAAATTGAAAGTTACAACGATGAGACCCAAGCATATGAAAGACTAATGAAGCTTTTTCAAAATAATCTCTAAAGTCTCTTTATACTGTCTCATTTTTACAAAATCCTATAATATAAATATATGCAATCAGAAATTTATAAACAGGTAAGCGAAACTATGTTTAGAGGCCTTCTAAATGGTTTCGCGATCTCATTTAAAAATTTTTGGTATATATGGGGTTTACTTGCGATCATAGGAACAGCCAGACTATACGTCAGCTTTTACCATATCTATAAACTTAACAAGGCAGGACTTCCTCAGATAGATAAAATGTCCGGGACTGATTTTGAGGACTTTCTAGCACAATTATTTAAAAAATTGGGATATAAGGTTGAGTTAGTTGGAGGAATGGCAGATTACGGTGCAGATTTAATTATAGAAAAAGACAACACTAGGATTGCGGTTCAAGCCAAATGCTGGAATTATCCTGTCAATGTAAAGGCAATACAAGAGATATATACAGCTAAGGCTCACTATAATGCGACGGAAGCAATAGCTATAACTAATAGCCACTTTACTTCCAACGCAATAACACTTGCCAATGAAAATCATGTGAAACTTATCGATAGAGAAAAACTAGCTTCATTAATACTACAAAAACAATGAGTTACAACATATTGTTGCGCAAAATAGTCTGGAGAACGAGACATTTTAAAACTCCTTTTATACTGTCTCATTTGTCTCATTTCTAGCCCAGAGAGTATACTTTAGTTGGGGTTTCCAGACTCGAATGGTGCTCCAGAAGTCTAAAGTTCCGACCATGTTATACAGCTTGCCACGGCCTGTATATTTATAATCAGCAAAAACACTACAGGTACATAAAATAAATACTTGACGTATAATTCCTGCATAAAAGGCGTAATTTTAGAAAACAGAAATAAGGGTTTCCGTGCAGGTGCTGTCATTGTAAACGACGGGAGAATTCTGTTGATGCGTCAGTATCGCGGTCCACGTGAGCTAGAAGGAAAAGGTGCCTTGAAGCTCTTTTGGCGAATATTTTTTATTCCCCGGCATAAACTGATAAAACACCGTTGGATAAATTAAATATTTTGTCGATTCCAACTTCTTCAACAAAGTAGCGATCGTGGGAAATTAGCAGAAGAGTCCCTTTATAGTTTCTTAAACTCTTTTCTAAAACTTCTTTTGTTTCTATATCCAAATGATTATCGGGCTCGTCTAAAATCAACATATCGTAATCTTTGTAAGCAAAAATTGCAAAAGCAAAACGGGCGCGTTCTCCCGGACTCAGCTGTCCTACTTTTTTTTGAACTGCTTTTTTATCAAATAAAAACTGGCTTAAGTAGCCAAACGATTTGGCAAAATAGCAACCGGTTTTTTCGGTAAATTCATCAAGTAAATTATTTTTTGAATCCAAGTGTGTTTGAATTTGAGAAAAATACCCCACCGAAATATTTTCTCCTATTTTAATTTCTCCGGAATCTGCTTTTTCAAAACCCATTATTAGTTTTACTATTGTAGACTTTCCGGCTCCGTTTGGACCACATAACCAGACCTTTTCTTTACCTCTAAGTTCAAAGTTCAGCTTTGAGAAAACAACGTTACTCCCAAAACTTTTATAAACATCAGTAAATCGAATCATTAGCTTACCTTTAGGAATACCGGTTTTTAAATCCAGTTCACTAATACGTTTGGAGGTATATTTTTCTTTTTCGTTTTGGGTAACCTCGCGTTCGATACGTTTCTTAACGGACGATACGGCAGAGCCTCTCTTTTTTCCATCTTTAATTTTGTGAACATTTTCAAGTAATTTTTCGAGTTTTTGTTTACGCTTTATAAACTCAATGTATTCTTTGTCCCACTGGTTTATTAACTTTAATTTTTCCTCTTTATAAAAATCATAATTGCCTGTAAATTTGAATATTTGGGATCTGTCAATTTCCCAAATTTCGTCCACGGTATTGTTTAAAAATGATCGATCGTGCGAAATTATTACAACATTTATATTTAATTTCCTAATGTAATCCTCAAACCACATGATCCCCTCGATGTCTAAATGGTTTGTAGGTTCGTCAATAAACAGAGTTGTAGGCTCTTTTAGCATTGTTTCTATTAATTTAAGTTTCATTTTTTGGCCTTCGCTCAATGTGTCAATTTTTTGGTAAATATCAAAATTTTGAAAATTGAGTTTTGTTACTAACGCATCGACCTTATAAAATTCTGATTTATCGTCGAGCAAGTTCTCGAGGAATTCACCCACCAAATCCTCTTTAAAGTTAAATTCTTGTGGAATGTATGCCAAAACCTCGTTTTGAAGTTCTATATTACCAGCCGTCGGCTCCTCTACACCATTAAGTATCTTAAATAAAGTTGTCTTTCCACATCCGTTTTTTCCCACAAGTCCGATTTTTACCCTATTCCCAATTTTAAGGTTTATGTTTGAGAATATTTGATTATCTGAATAAGACTTTGTTAAATTCTTTACGACGATCATCCTTGGATTATACATGCGGCCGTCAAAAAAATTTAACTGTAAGGAACTTAAATAACCCACTTGACGAAACGTCTGATATGCTACTTTATTAAAAGATTTTATTATCAAACAACTGTACAATGTTCGTAAATATAGATAGGTTCCAATATTACAACCACGCCCAGAACCCTTGACTTAATTTGAATTAAGAATCAGAATAAAAGCCATGCAACTAGGCTTAAAAAAGTTAAAACCTGCAATAAGCATTGTTGCTTTCACAGCCACTCTTATACTATCAGCCACAAACGTTTTAGCCGAAGATTTAGAAGCACCTTGGGTTTCCCTTGATTCAAAGAGCTACACAGACGGCACCTTTAAAACATATAAGAATACTTTAGGCTTATTGGGTACAGCAGGCGACGAAACAGCTGTGAGCGACGTACAAATATCTATCGACAGCGGAGCTTGGGAATCTTGTCAACCCATGCTTCCGACAACAGAATTTGGAGGCACCGATGTTTACTATAAATGTATACTTACTGATTTAGCTGCAGGAGAAACAATTAGCGTATCAATAAAATCCGTAGACTCCTCAAACAACGAGTCCGATCCAATTACTTATTCGGTCGAAAGATATGCGAACTCATCCGGCCTCTTTTCTCACTGGACATTCAATGATCTCACAACGGGCATTACGGACGCACAACAAGTAATGAGCACGTTAGAATTTCACAACGAGTCAGATATTACTGAAATAACCGGTAATACCGATGGTGCACTAAACTTTTTGGGAGGTTCGAGTCTCCATACAAATGACTACAGCGGACAGTTTGCGTTTGATCAAGCGGATAGTAAATTTATGGTTGAAGCATATGTAAAAAGAACTGCGTTTGATTCTGAGTCTTTTATTGCGGGAGAAACAATTTATAACTACAGCGACGATACAGAATATGAAAATTGGTACATGGGTACGGACACCGGGGGCGGCATTAGGTGCGCAATTGTTTCAACAAATAATGTTTCTACAGAACTAAACACTTCTTCTCTTGACCCTGCCGTCGTCTTAACCGGCGACGCTTGGAATTTAATAGCCTGCTCATACGACGCGTCTACCGGCGAAATTTCAGCATATTTAAACGGCGAGTTGGTTGGGAGTAAAAACGTTCCCGAAGGCGAAAATATTATAAGGTCCAACTACTCAGAACTTTTTGAAATTAATAATATTTTTTATGGCAACTCAACCATACCTTCATTAGACACAGCCATTGACGAAGTCAAAATATATTACGGGGTAACAGGTTATACCGAGGAGCCGGCCGCGCCAACAATAGTTTTAACTGACAGCGATAACATCACAACAAGCGGCGATATCACAGTAACCGGAACCTTAACATCCGGATCCGGTAGCGCGAGTGTGATCGATGGAATGTCTTTTAGACTGCACGACACCAAATTTGACACCTACTCCGATTGGTCCGGAGAAAGTTGTTCAGCCGATGATGGAGCTTACGACGAAACAGTTGAAAGTTTTACGTGTACCGTTTCGGTACCTAACGACAAAAAAATGTACATTGCTGAATTTGAGGCGATAGACGCTGAATTAAGCACAACTCTTCCTGAAAATTTTGCGAAACTCAAAATTTTTAATGACTCCGATGAAACCCTGCGCGCGTGGGTAAATTTTGGAGACCCTGAAGCACCTTTAGATTTTACAAATAACTATAGCGTTGATGCGGTAGGAACAGTATCGTCCGGCACAGGTCCTGAGGGAATGACCACGGCAAGTCTCGGAGGCGAAGGTCAGTACACACTTAACGATGCCTTGGGAGAACTAAGCTTTAATGAATCCGACGGTCAATACACTATTAAACTCAGAGTAAAACCATCATCAAGCATGCTTGATTCAGGCTTAAACTACCCTCTACTAAAAAAGACTTTTTCCGATGGGTCCGATACAAGCTGGGAACTTGGAATACGGGATAACCTACACTTGTTTTCTTCCTTCTATTATCTTCCTGACGAATATCTTATGCCCGGGTATGAAACGGAAACTAACAACGAGCTGGTTGCAGACGAGTGGAACGAAATATATATGTCTTGGAGCAACAAGTCTAAAGGAATTGTTATAAGAGTAAATGACGGCACTCCTATTCAAACTTATTACGATCTTACTGCCGAAGAATTAGAAGTTTCCGACGATCCTATTCAAATAGGCGGAGATGCTTCTAACAGTAATAGATTTATTGGAGAAATCGACGATATATTTATTTTTAATTCGTCAGATGTAGAAACTCCACAAATTACAGTTACCCCACTAACTAATAAAGAACGAGTCGCAACAAGCACCCCAACTTTTAACGTATCTATAACCGATGAAACAGGAATAAAAAGTTTTGAGTACCTCTTTTCTGATAGCGCCGAGAATGATGATTTGGATTCTCTTTCTTGGATTTCTGCAGAGTCCCCAAGCGACGGAAGCTGGGGAGGCACGACAGAAACGCTTAGTATCACGCCTGCCGCGCTAGCAGACGGAGAGTGGTATTTATATATGAGGGCTACCGACAACAATGATTTAAAAAGCCAATATACAAACGTTGGGTGGTCAACTTATTTTATTGTTTCTACCACTTCGGCAATGCCTTACTACAGATTTAAAGTGGAAGTAAGAGACACCACACCCCCTTCAATTTACGCGCAAGAAATAATTCCAAATCCAACTACAGACAGGCAGCCTGTACTTGTTGGGTACGTTAAAGATTATGTGGTACAAAATCAAGGGGAAACCGCTTCTAACATTGCCGAGATAAAATACAGTATTGACGGCAGTAACTACGAAAACGCAACTGTTGCAGATAATTCCTTAGACTCAGCTTTAGAGAGGTTTTATATTTCGCTCAGCGCGCTAACGGTAGGAGAACACACAGTTGTAATCGAGGCCGAAGATACATCCGGCAATAGCACATCTACTCGCGCAACAAATGCCAACTATGGAAATGTTAGTCACACTTTCACAATTGTTGCGCCTCCAAGCAACTTAACAACATCCAGCATCGTTCAAGAAGAAACCTTTGACGACCACGATATGGAAGATACATTGTTTTCAAACGGAGTTTGGGGAAATGGAAAAATTAGAATAAAGGAAAATATCGACTTTTCGACCGACACATTATTGTTTACAAACAACGATCAGTTTGGAACCCAATTCGGAGATACCGATCTCGGAACTTATCCTTCGGCAGACGGAAATTTATGGATAGCGCTCAACGACGGAAGTTTTGGTTACTTCGACTTATCAGACAACACGCTTACACAATACGATAGACTACTTTCCAAAACAACGATTGTTTCTAAAATTACCGAGTTTACCAGTGGGTTAAAAACATATTTAGTCTTAAATCTCGAGGGCGGTGCAACAATGATATACGATATAAATAACACGCCCAAGGTAATCTCAGACGACGTGAGTCCGTTAAACTATGAATCTGCGGGCTCCATCATATATTCAACAGATACAAGTAAGCTGTACTCACGTTTTACAACTTTTGGGATCGACACAAGAAACGACGGTTTAGCAATATTCGGCACACTAACCAGCGCAAGCGGAGACGACTATATAATTAGGGTGGACACCAACAATACTATTATGGATGTTACGGACGACACCTTTACTTTGTGGTCAAGTGATGACGGAATTTTGCAGTCAGGCATAACTTCGGATATTACATCGGCGCTTTTTGACCAAGATAATAATCTGCTAGTACTGTCGAGTTATAACTATCGAACTTATGTTTGTTCCGATGGCGGAAACCCGTCCGATGAGTCGGGATACATTTGTGCCGACCACGGGACATTCACAGCCGACCGCGCCGTATTTTCTATGCAAAAAGATCCTAACGGCTGGATTTGGATGGGAGGGGACAGAGGCATCACGCGACTTGATACAAACGGCACTATTCAGCCGGATGACGATACTTTTGTAAGAGTCATAGGCACCGCCGATATAGATAACGAGCAAATCGGTCAACTAGTATGGGTTGAGGGACCCGATGCCGTTGGAGACGAAGTAGCATTTATGACAAGACAAGGACACCTAAGGGTTCTTGAATACAACTCAACTTACGACGACGCCCTTGACGACAACTACTACTTATACCAAATACCCGGAATTGAGAGCAGAGCGGGGGGAAATGTATCGTTTGCATATCCGAATAGGGGTTCTGTATACACAACAGCACCCGGCATAGGAATTTTAGGCATTACGCTAACGCGTGACTTTGAGGACAGCAACGTGGTGGAACTGTTGCCTGTAACCCCCGACGGACTCCTGGAGGTTAGTCACATAACACTGGACCAAGTCATTGGAACCGTAAGCGAAGGCTCGGACGCAGAACTTTCTGATCTTGTATCTTACGATGTTTCTAACGACGCGGGTGTTACTTGGTACCCGATTACACTTGGACAAACCGTTAATTTTACGGAATCAGACTACAAACTAAAACTTAGAATCACCATGACTAAAGGGTCCACGCCTCTTATAGACTACGTAAAAGTTTCTTATATTGCTGCTCCGGGTGTAAACAGTCAGCACACAGACGACAACACTGAGGAATCAGATGATAACTCGTGTTCAAAAACAGCACCTTCAGGAAAACCAACAATTTACAGAATAGAACCCATTGGAACCGACAAGTTAAAAATTTATTTTAACCCCGACAATCCCCCGATGAATTCATACAATATTCAAGTCGGAGAAAGCACAGAGTTCTTTTATTTATCAAAAGATATTTATTCTTACCAGGACGGTACATACACAATTGAAAATTTAAAACCCGACACAAAATATTATTTAAAATTACGTGCAAAAAACGATTGTAAAAAAGGAGCGTGGTCCGATATTATTTCGGCACGTACTAACAGTTTGAATCAGTCTAACCTATACGGCGAGCTCGAACCCATAAAACAAGAACCTACAGACAGCAGCCAATCCACACCTGAGGCTCCGCTACGTCCGATACTAGATCTAGAAAACGGTAAAGTGAACATGCCGAGTATTAGTATTACAGACAACCAAGTACTTTCGATATTTACAAATGCAGCACAAACAAATAAAGTTGCTGCTTTGTCGCTTGCCATGGCGTTGAGTAATACAGTAATGTTGGCGGTAGCCAATTTTTTCACAAGTCCTAAAGCATTTAAATTAAAATACTTTTCGGTAGGGTTTTTAAAAAAGAAGCGAAAGCCGTGGGGCGTTGTATATGACAGTAAGACAAAGCAGCCTTTAGATCCCGTCGTTATAACCTTAACCGGACAAGACGGGAAGACTCATCAAGTTGTATCAGACATGTACGGCAGATATGATTTTATCGTCGAGCCAGGATTGTATAAATTACGGGCATCAAAGACGGATTATGCATTTCCGTCGGCGATAGTAAGATCCCAAGCTGACGAAATGATTTACGATAACATTCTTGTAACAGAAACAATTACAGTAACCGACAAAGATACAGTTAGATACAATATCCCAATGGATATGCTTAGCCCCGATTGGAACCAACTAGAAAAAGTAAGAATGGGAATTAAAGGCCCAAATCCACTTTGGACTTTACTAACAAGAGTCGCTTACTATTGCGGAATTGTGTGGAGTTACGTAGCGGTAATTTTAAACCCTAGCTTTTCGAATGCAGTCGTAACCGCTGTCTTTACACTCTACGCAATTTACAGAGTACTTTACGATAGATACAACGCATGGGGTACAGTAACAGGATCCGACGGCAACCCCAAAGCCGGAGCAATCGTGCACTTGGTCAATCCTAAATTTCCAAATTTAGCAGGAAACAAGGCAGTAACAGATAAATGGGGAAGATACAACTTTTTAGTCGGCAAAGGAACATATCAAGTTAAGGTTGAGAGGTTAAATAATAGTATCCCCGAAGTTCTAGCCGAATCGGAAATAATTGAAGTAAACGCAAGCTACGGTAAAGTTGCGGTGCCAATTAGATTAAGAGCGCTGTCTCACAAATATTAACGTGCAAGTTATACCCTACTCGATGTATAATTCCCAAGTAAGCCAGAGTGGCTCAATGGTAGAGCAGGTGTATCGAATTAGCATAAAATATTTTGCCAGCATAGCTCAGTTGGTAGAGCAGGCGCATCGTAAGCGTCAGGTCGTCGGTTCAAATCCGACTGCTGGCTCCAGACAAAATATTTCAAACATCAGGTTGTGGGTTCGACTTTTGATGTTATAGAGAGCCAGCGAACTATAACTTAAATGGATCGACATGCTGATTTTCCCACCTCTGGCTCCACGAAATCACATTTTAAGCTAAATTTAATCTTTCAATTCCGTACCCTATAGTTTGCATAGCATGGGTTTTTGAGGTACAATTACACCATATCAAATCGGATAAAAAATCATGGAGGGGATAATGGGAGCAATAAAAATTCTTGCTGTTGTTGTGTGCGTTTTTTGCGCACGCCGGGCGTGGCAGCTCGTTGACACCTATCAAGGGGTGCTGGCCCTCGGACTCTTTTTCTTCTTCGTGGCTGTCGCCTTACTCAGCTTTTTTTCGCTCTTCCGAAAAGACAAAAGCGAAAAAGAAAGTTTGAAAATGGCTCACCCAACGCGGTATCGTTAAGTTCGCCTCATCCAGGGCACATATCTTTTAATCCCAAAAGATATGTGCCCGTTTTTTATGCTCCGACGCACTAACAGTCGCACAACGTCAATATATGATAAAATAGATACACCTTTAGCATCGTTGCTATAACTTGGAGGTTTAATTTAAATTATGAAAGAATACACAAAAATTAAAAAGGCGGTCATCGCTGCTGCCGGCCAAGGAACTCGTTTTTTACCCGCCACTAAAAATCAACCAAAAGAAATGCTCCCAATAATCGACAAGCCTATTGTCCACTATCTTGTAGAAGAAGCTGTTAATTCAGGTATTGAAGAAATTATCTTGGTAACACGAGCAGGTAATCATATTATGGAGGATTACTTTGACAATCGATCTGAACTTGAATACTCGTTAGAAAAAAATGGGAAACTTAAGTATTTGGAAATGATTCAAAATATTCCGCAAATGGCAAACTTTGTATATGCGCGTCAAAAAAGTCACTTACCTTACGGTAACGGCTCGCCTTTAATTACTGTAAAAGATCTTATTGATGACAACGAAGCTTTTGTTTATATGTTCGGCGACGATCTTACCCTATCTGACGTGCCTGTTACAAAACAACTAATAGATGTTTACCAAAAATACAAACCCTCGGCCGTGTTGGCAGTTCAAGAAGTTCCTTGGGAAGAAGTTAATCGCTACGCCACAATTAAATACAAAGAAAATCCTGAATTTCCGTATTTAATGGAAAAAGGTTTTGAAAAACTTCTTAAAGAAGAAGCTCCTTCGAATAAAGTTCAGTTTGGACGATTTGTGTTTACGTATGACGTTATTGAAGCAGCATTAAATACACCAACCGGCAAAGATGGGGAGCTCTGGCTGATTGATATTCTCAACAGTCTTGCCGCTCAAGGTAAAAATGTTATAGCGCAGCCAATTAATGGCGAGTGGCTGACAACCGGAGATCCTTTACGATACATAAAAACAACCCTAAAATTTGCTATGAAAAGAAACGATCTTAAGGACGAGCTTTTAGAATTTATTAATAAAGAGATAATTGCGTGAAACAAACATATAGATCTTACAAGAACAAAAAAACAAACGAAACCGAAGAAGAGCTATCAAAGCGCTTCATATACACTCTTTTGGGAATAACCGGAGTAATGGTATTTATAGTTTTGGCGTTTTTTGTTTTTGCTCCGGCTTTTGGATCTTTTTTTGGACTTCTTTCAGTAAATAGAAATAAAACTGAAGACAAAGTAAATATTAAAACAAACCCTCCTGTTTTAACAAATATGCCCGAAGCCTCAAAAGAAAACAAAATAAGTATAACCGGGTACGCCAATGTGGGAACTACGATCAAACTTTTTGTTAATGGGCCGGAAGCCGCGCAAACTACAGTGGGTTCCGACGGTTTATTTAACTTTTCCGATGTTCAGTTAATTAGCGGTAAAAATACAATTTTTGCCAGGTCAATTGAAGGTACAGTTGAAAGTGATCCAAGTGCAACCTACGTAGTTACAGTCGATACTCAAGCGCCAAAGTTAGAAATAGAATCGCCCAAGGACGGCGAAACCGTCAAAAATCTGGATAAAAGAATTACTGTGGTTGGGAAAGTTGATGAAAAAGCTACAATAAAAATTAACGAAGGTATGGTTGTCTTAAAACCCGATCTAACATTTGAATACACTATGAGTGTTAGCGAGGGGAACGTTACTATTAAAGTCGAAGCAACCGATACAGCCGGCAATAAATCGGAAGAAGAACTAAAAGTTAAATATTCTAAACAAAGTTAAGCAAAACTTTCACCCTGCGAAAAAAGTATTAAAAACACCAGAAACATTATTTGAGGATAAAATAGCGAGTTTATGAACTGTGACTCAACAAGCAGTCCAAGTGCAAGCGATACTATAACTATGGATCCGGCGTCTTTTTTAAAGATTTTTTCTGCCAACGGAAACGCCCATGCTAACACATAAATTGCCGTCCCAATAATTCCTGTAGTTGCTAAAACCAGTAGTAAACTTGAGTCTGTACCGGAAGCCGAGTGGGCAGTTACGGTGTCGGGTGTTAAGTAACCATATTTTTTTTGCACAAATTTGAAGGCATTAAAACCAACGCCAATCGCCAAATTATCTTTTGAAATGACCATTCCCTTTTCCCATGACTGGTATCGTAAGCTAGCCGAGTCCGCCGGATCGGTAATTCCAGAAATTCTCGTTTGGACTCGTGGCACAGCAAAGTAGGCAAGAAACGCCAACAAAAAGCTTAACAAAAGTACGCGTCTATCTTTAAGAACTCCGTAACAAAAAATCACAACGGCTAAAAATGCCCACGCAGAGCGAGAAAATGTTAAAAAGATTGCTAAAATTAGCACCGCATAAAGTAAGGTTAGTGTTTTTTTATTAGAAACAATTGAACTGCCAAAGTTTAAAAGAAGTGTAAAAACAATTACCAGGTAAGCACCAGCAAAATTAGGATCAAAAAATGTCGATGCTAACCTACTTTTGTGCGGGTCCCATCCGAGCAAAGGATCTAAAACAGTAAAATCCGGTAGTAATATTAGTTGAATAAATCCCGCAAAACTGAACAACACACCGGAGATAATGACTGAATAGAATAATTCTTTTTTCGTTAAAATGTTACTTTTTAATTGCAAATAAACTGACAGTGCGGATCCCAAATAAATTAAAAACCTAAACAAATACAATAAACTTTCTGAAAGGTCGTTAATCCTGTAATTAGAAGCGTTAATTGTAAGTGATCCAAAAGCACATATCGAAAAGATAAAGAATAAAATAAAATATTTATGAACGACAAATTTTTTACTAATTAAAAAAAACGTAAATGAGACGAATACAAAGAAAATCGCAAAAATGTCGAACAAGTACACCCCACCAACCCGACTAAACTGACCCGCAGTCAATAAAGCCAACAAAATATAAAACATGTATTTAAGAAACATACGGTTTTTTCCAGACGTACTTTAAAACGGCAACAAGCATCATTAGCACTAAAAACTCGGAGGCATGAGTTATTACCGCAGAACTGTAAAATGAGTATTTTGGAATAAAAATCAAATTTGCGACCACATTAAAGATTGCGCTTACCAAATATATACCCGGTAAGTATCTTTGATAACCTAACGTAACTAATATCCACGATAGCGGCTGAGTTAAATTGTACAAAATAAGACCTACCAGCAATATTCTTAAGACCGGAATGGAAGCTTCAAACCCTTCCCCACCCAAAAGTTTAATAGCAAGAGGTGAAAAAAAATAACCTATCAAAGAGACTGCAATTGCCAAAAGTGAAAGTGCTTTTATGCTGCTAAATAAAGTTTTGAGTAACTTTTCTTTGCTTTCCTGTAAATGCCTAACCATAACTGGATAAACCGAGTTCATAAAAAAAGTAGGCAAAACGAGTGAAACTTCAAAAATTTTGTAAGGCAGTGCGTACAACGCAACAGCATCGTCATTGCTAAAACCCTGCGAAACCGGCAAGTTCATTACAGAAAGTAGTATAGAGTCCGACTTAAAGTTTATTTGACTAAAAATAAACATCAAACCCAACGGTAGCGAGCTGACAATCAGATAACGCCACACATCGCGGTCAAACCTAAGGCTCACCGATATCCCAAGTTTTTTAATAAAACGCAAATTTACTAAAAAAGTTAATGCACCACCTACCACATAGCTAAAACTAAGCCACTTAATGTCTAACCTTAAGTAGGCGCATACTGCCACCAAAACAAGAATTAACGCATACCCTACTACGTATCCAATCGTAGAGAGGTCATATCTAAGTTTTACCTGAAAGATAATATTTGTGGTTGTATATAAAGACTGAGTCAATACCAGGGCTAAGCTTAAAACAATTCCTAGTTTTAGACTTGCATTGTAAGGAAAAAATATTAAAGAAACCATAAGTAATCCAATTATCACAAGCGACATTAGGACACGAATGAGTAATATGTTTCCAAAATATTTTGATGCCAGTGTCCAATCTTTTGAAAGTTCGCGAGTTGCAATGGCATTAATACCAAAATCTACAATAACAAAAAACAAAGCGGGCCAAGTCTGCATTAAGCTAAACTGACCAAAAAGCTCCCGGCCATAACTGTGAGTAATAATTATCGTGGCACCTACTGTGATCAGCAGGCTTGTTAACTTGCCTACCAGCTGATAGATAGTGTTGGCGGCTATTTTTTTTTGAGTTATTGAAAAGGCCATTTTAATTACATCCCTTGATGGTAATGGTTTGCTCAACTAGCTTTGGCGGCTTACCTTTTACCTTTTTCATCGATTTTACAACATCAAAGTGCTTATAGGGAACGTTGTCTTTATTTAGCCAAGAAAAATGATCGTATGGAGGATCATACCTAACGGTAAAGGGCATGACGGCGCGCACACGGGCATCTTTAAGCCACACATCTTCATATGCCTTAACAAGGTAATCAGCAACTGTATCATCCGGTAAAAAGGAACTATTATAGTTGGCGCCCTCGGCATGAGCCCAACCTGTTTCGGTAATAAAAACAGGCAAGTCTTTTGTAGTTTTAATAATATTTTTTAAAAAGGCCAATTCTGAATCATAGGCCTGAATGCTCCATCTTCCGGTATTGCTTGGGCTTCCCGAAAAATTAGGCTGAGGGTAAGAGTGAGACGCCCAGCCATCCAGTTTGTCAAAAATTCCGGGCACTTCCAGTTCCATTTGTCTCATAAACTCTAGCGAGTCCATACTAGAAGAAGAATCGCTGGCACTGGCATTTAAACCGGCGTTTAACATATAAAAATCAGGATTTTCACTTTTAAAAGCATCGATTGTAAAATTTAAAATTTTGGCGTATTCGGCGGGATCAACTTTTCCATACCAAAAATTTTTGTCGTTTGGCTCATTGTAAACACTTACGTATCTGTAACGAATAGGCCAGATAAATAAGTTTAAGAACGATGCTGCCTTTTTTGTTTGTTCCGGATACGCATCAAGGTCGACATCGTGAAGCTGTATTACGGGGATTAAGTGCTTATCGCGCAACTGCTCAAATACCTGTTCCCATTTTTGATAGTCGTAATCTTTAACATTGTATGGAATTAAAACGTAACCCCAATCGCCGTCTTTTGAATTAACAAGCTCTTCTGCTCTTTCAAAAAAGTCTTTGTTTTCGGCATAGACATAAAGTCCAAATTTGTTATTGTCCTTCCAAACCGGATCGTCGCCTTCGTATGTGTAATAACTGATCTTTTGATCATCGGAACAATAAATTTGATCCGGCTGCTTTTGTTCGACAGGTTCACCATAAATATTTTGAAGTGAATCTCTTTTTAAAATTCCGGTGCTGCCAAAGAGGAAAAATCCAATTACCGCACTCAACAACGCTACTGCTAAAAGGAATCTAATGAAAACAGCAGGACTTTCTATTAATTTAATAAGCAAACTCTTCACTACGTAATTTTAACATTAAACCCGTCACATATTCTGAAAGGATGGGTCATTAAACATATGGATGGTAGAATAACAAAGTGAAAACCGAATTTAAAACTGTCTTAATCCTTTTTGCACTTGCTGCTGCCCTAGGCGCGGGCAGCTTTTATATTTCAAAATTTAACTTTAAATACATGCCGCTGACACCTTATTCAAGTACATTCGATATTTTTGCGTTATTTAAGGAAAGACCAAAATCCAAAAAAGTTATTTATGGCTATCTTCCTTATTGGACCTTGTACAACGCAAAGTATCTTGAATTAGACCGTTTAACAGACATTGCCTATTTTGGTTTATATATAGACTCGCAGGGAAATTTTGTAAAAACTACAGAGGGGTCTGATGGGTACGTCATTTCCGAACCAGGCTATAGAAATTGGAACGAAAGTGAAGATCTTACTCAGCTTATTACTGCTTCTAAAAAATTTGGGGTTAATTTTGCGCTGACCATAATAGCCCATTCGGATGCAGACAACGATGCTTTTTTGGACTGCCGCAATTGTTGGGACACACTACTTTCTAATATCGAAACCGAACTCACAAACAAGAAAATAAAGGATATAAATTTAAACTTTGAGTACGCCGAATATGTAGAAGCCTCAAGAGCCACAAAATTTACGGAGCTCACCAAGTTTTTGAACGAAGCGCTTGACGCTAAGTTTGGGGACTCAAAAGTTGTGGTTTCGGCCTTTGCGGATTCCCTCGTGAAGCCGCGTATAAGTTCGGATCTTGCAAATTTGGCTAAAAGTTCTGACGGTGTATTTATAATGGCATACGATTTTCACCGGCCAACCTCAGATAATGCCGGCCCTGTCGCTCCAATAGGCGGAAAAGGTGTTTATGCCGAGTACGACATTCAAACAATGCTTTTAGATTTTTTAAAGGTTACCTCACCCGATAAATTAATACTGGGTGTTCCATACTATGGCTATAACTGGGTCGTCGACAGCGGTCAAGATTACGCTCAAAGAGTTTCCGGAAATGATTCGATAGGGTTTTCACAATCTCAATCGTACTCGGATATTATGGACACTATTATTAATGTACGCCCTGACATTAAATGGGATTCTCTGGGGCAAGTACCGTATTTTACTTATGTTAGCCCGGAAACAGGCCAACAGCGAGAAGTTTATTATGAAAACGAGCAATCATTAAAAGTAAAATATAGCTTAGTGAATTCTGCGCAACTTCAAGGTGCAGGAATCTGGGCTCTTGGGTACGATGGGGGTTACACTGAACTTTGGAACCTACTGTATGACGAGTTTGTAAATATAAACTAATTTCCGTTACCGGGAATATTTTCTGCGTAGTAACTCTTTCCCATTGTATTATTTATGAGTCTTTTTAAAATTTCCAAAAATGGAACACCGTAAAGTTTTTGCACAATATACCCCATGCTAGTCTGAAGCTCTACAGGACCAAAAGCAGGATTGGCGTTGCTATCTATAAAGTAGTATCTTCCGGAAGCATCCATCCTAACATCAAACTTTGCGTAATCCAACATATCCGTAATATCAAAAGCTCGCTTAACGTAGTCTTTTAGAATTGGATCTTCAAACTTTGCATACGTATAAGGATCCTTATCGGGATCGCTTGCGTTTGATTCTCCCCATTGATCTTCAAAAGTTGCAAAAATGTATTTTTTATCCGGTTTGTTAAAAACTTTTTCGGCTAAGTATATTTTTGTGTGGGTACCTTGAAGAACGTATGCTGTAATTTCGCGTCCTGTAATAAATTCTTCGACGAGAACAGGTTGGTCGTACGTTTTAATTAAAAATGCCAATCTTTCTCGCAGCTGCTTTTCGTTTTCGGATACGGCGGTGTCATCAATTTCCACAGCTCCGTGGATTTCGTTTAGTTTAGAAATTAGAGGGAACCTTAAATTAGGATCGATTTGGTCGCTGGAATTATGAAACAACTGAAAATTTGGCACAGGAATTCGAGCACTTTGCAGTAGCTGTTTGGATAAAAATTTATTATACGTAAGTGCCAAACCTAACAAACCGGTCCCTGTAAATGTAACGTTGAGCATGTCCAAAATACCCGGAATCGTAGAGGATAAATATTCATGGCCTTTAACTGAATCCACAAGATTAAACACCATTTCAGGTTTATATTTATTCAGTTCTTCTATTATGGTGTCATTTCCCGGTATTAAAACCGGCTCTATGCCCAGCTTCTCTATTTCACGCGCAATAACAAGGGCGTCTCGCAAGGCATCCTTTTCAGTAATATACTGCTCTTCCGTCGGAAAAAATTCTCTTTTTGCGTAGCTGTATATAATTGCTAATCTATTAATTTTGTCACTTACACCATTTTTAGTCATTTGTTTCTATGTAGCGCAAACTCGCACACTTTCAGAATAAAACCTGCAACAGAATACCCTATTTTTTGTGTTTGAATAAAAAACTCGTTATTCAGCCAAAGCATTGGGTTAGCATTGGCATCCAAAAAATAACACACCCCATCTCTTATTCTAATTTCAAATCTTCCGTAATCCCTAAAACACAAAGTATTATATGCCTTCAGTATATCTTTTGAAATGTTCTTTTCAAATTTTTTTTGTGTTTCATCATCAACGGCTACAAAAGTGGTGTTTGCATATTCGGCTGTTCCTTCCATATTTTTGGCTGTATTTGTTTGAAACTGACCGATGTTCTTGTCTGCAAATAAAACATTAAAATACGCAACAACTTCCGCGCTACTGTTATTTCCCCAAACAGAAGCAGTGTATTCTGGCGCGTCTATAAACTCCTCCACTAAAATATCTTGTTTAAATTTTAAAAATAAACGCGACACAAGCGCCGACAGCTGTTGATTGTCTCTAACAAGGTTATCCCCTTCCATTCCAATGGAACAATGCTCGTTTGCAAGCTTTACAATTGCAGGATATGAAATGTCGCAGTTCTCAATGTTACTATCCTCTTTTAGTACCCAATATTCTGGAGTGGCGAGTCCTGCTTTCTCGAGTGCTACTTTAGTGGCTACTTTGCTTCCGGTTAGTAATAAACACGTGGCATCTGCACCGGTGTAAATTAGGCCGCGTTTGTCCAGGTACTCGCTAACCAAATGTGAAGAATTATGTTTACCTTCTATTTCTTCGCACCAATTAAAAATTATTGAATTATTTTTAGTGCACCCTTCTAAAACTTTATCTAGATCATCAAATGTTTTTACCTCTACATATTCAAAATCGACATTCAAATCTTTCATTCCACTCTTGAAAAGATCTATCAATTCATTTTCCGGTTCAAGCTCTCCGGGCAAATATTCTGATGGGTCTACAAAATCAGAAATCATTATAATTTTTCTTTTAAAAAGTTCGGGGTCGAAAGTTTGCATACTATAAACTATAATAAAACAATAATGGGAAAAATCACATATCGAATTGCACAAAAAAATAAGATGGATGTTGATATACTTTTTAATTTAAGTGTTGAGTTGGAAAAGTACAGCTCACAAAACTCTACGCGTCCTCACGAGCATTTTACCGAAAACTGGCAAGAATATTTTAAGGAAGAAATAGAAGACAGCTTGAGCGTCAATAAATCGTGGGTTTTTATTGCCGAGGATAACGAAACTGCAATCGGATATATTTATTCAAGGATATGCGAAGACTGCTACATATATGTAATAGAGGAACTATTAGTGAAAGATGAGTATAGAGGGCAAGGCGTCGGAAAAGAGTTATTAAACAAGGCAGTCGAAGTTGGAAAACAATATGAATATCCGATTAGAGTAGAAGTATTTGACTGGAACTCAAAGGCAATAGATTTTTACAAGAAACAGGGGTTTCATGCCGACAGCGTGATTTTGCAGCTTTAAATGTCAAACGAATTTGAAACATCAAAATATTACGACAATGTTTTTGAGCGGGACTCGGATGCCGTTTTTATAAAAGTTCACAGCGAAGAACAAGAGTTAGAAAGTAGCTGCGGACCGGCTGTAATTACCGACGTTTTGAAGACCCTTGGCAAGAACGTTACTCAATTGGAAATAATCGAGGACGTGGATAACGAGCTAAAAAAGATGCAAAAAAAGAAGGTACCGGATACAGTTGAAGAATTGGGCACACCTCCGTCCGTTATGCTGGAAATACTATCCACGCACAATGTTGAGTTCGAAGTAAAACCAAGCGACGAAACCGTCACAAAAGAATCAACTGCACGATCCGAATTATTTCTCGACACAAAGCTCAAGGAAGGAAAAGTGGTTATAACTCCAATACAAACAATCCCCAACTATAAAGAAAAAAGAAATTTAGATAACGATGGGCATTATATTATAGTTTGCGGTTCGGTCGAATTAAAGGGAGCTAAATACTATATAACAGTCGACCCGCTATTTCATTACTACCAAAGACTTTCTAATGAAAACAGTTTGTACGGTGTTCACTATGCGGATGAAAAACCAAACGCTATCAAAAAAGTGGAGCCGGAGACAGAATACGATACTGTTGAAACAAGAGATGCTGAATATACACAAGAACAGCTAGACAGTTTTAGCATAGATCCAAAAAGGTACGGCACCAGACTTGTTAGCGCCTCTCACTTTTTAGAGTATTGGAAGGACGTGAGCGGTTTTGGTGAACCATTTAATCAGTACGGGATTGCTGTAAAAATTCTTGAATAATCAGAAAATATTCACAGACTGGCAAATTGCCTTACAAAAGTTTCTGGTGGGCTTGCCTGGGATCGAACCAGGGACCTCTCGAATGTGAATCGAGCGCTC
>CAZTDP010000009.1:27446-31104 GCA_964612565.1 uncultured Candidatus Saccharibacteria bacterium | reverse complement strand
TATTCCCAAAGAGTAATCCAACAGGCAAGCGGATGAAAAAACCATGCAAAGTCAGGTTTTTTAATATAACCAAATACAGCCTGCACAATAAGCGGCAAAATTGTTATGCAGTACAAAATAAACTTTAACATACCCCACGGCTTTTTTCCAAGAACATCAAGATCTTCCCATGTAAACTCCCTATCTTTTTTTTCTTTGGAATGAAACAAAAAGTCTTTAACTCGTCTTTTTTGTTTTCGTGCAAACTTACCAATATCGCTTTCGCAAAATGTGTGAATAATTCCGTTTTTTACTTTAATAAACTTAACCTCGCCACGATCTTTTATTTCTTTTGCAATTATGTCGATATCAAACAAGTAATCACCTTTCACGTTTTGTTTTAAAAAATCGGATCTAAAAACAGTTCCGTTTGCCCCGATGGTCGGAATTCCTTCTCGATTTAATGTAACTAATAAGTAATCTCCGCAATTTTCTTCTTTATGGGGAACTCCTGTCCAAGTGCCTGTTAATAAATTGATACGATCGTAATTTCCCAAAAACATAACAAACGGATCGTTCATCCCAATAAGCGCGCAGTATCTTGCAATAAACCCATCTTCTTTTCGCCAAGTATACGACCACGGTTCGCTTCCAACGGACTGTGGATTTTGCTCAAGCGGCTCAATCATTTGGTTTAGCCATTCCGGGTCCGGAAGAATATTATCCGAGTCTATAAGAGCAACGTACTTTCCTGTTGCAGCTTTAAGTGCCGACATTTTTCCGGCTTCTCCGGTTTTTAAAGGATTTTCAACTATTTTAGCACCGTATTTTTGTGCAATTTGCCTGGTAGAATCGGTTGAACCGCCATCGGCAATTATTATTTGCATAAGATCTTTTGGGTAATTTTGAATTGAGATGGATTTTAAGCAAGTCTCAAGCACACCGGCCGCGTTTAGGGTTGGAATTAGTATTGAAACTTTTGGTTTTTCGCCTTGTAACGCCGGGTCCATAGAGTAATTGTACTACACAGCTAAAAGTTTGTTTTTAGTGTCAAATCTGATACACTCTGGCAAACGTCATTAAAAAGGGAGATTGAATATGGACACCTCGACCGATTGGGGACGCTACTGTTGGGCATTTGCCATTTACGCAGCGAAGGAACCGGAAAAACCACAGGATGAGATCTTTGATAAAATAAAATCTGCAATCACCGGGTTTGGAATTGACAAAAACCACAAAGTGCTCATTTTTGAAGAAGAGCACCTAGTGGCGATCCTATGCACGGAAGAGCAATTCCAATCCTTAAGTTACGGCGTGGCAATCCTGCACGTCGTTTTGCTGTCGGCTCAGAATATGGCTACTTCTCACGCGTCAATATACTTTCGTGGCCATGAGTTTTGTATGACACAAGACGAGGTCGAACTGATTAAATCCCTGTCGTCTAAGTACGGCTTTGAAATACCTCAATTGGAAATTAAAAAAATCGATGGGGATGGCTGTCTGGAGCTGAGCTTTTCCGAATCTTTAAGTTTGGATACCAGGGTTTTGCTGCTTTCGATTGTGGAAAGGTTAAGGGATTTGAAAGAACTTGAAAAAATAAAGAAGAATTATTCACGTTTGAGCGAACCACCTGAAGCACCCAAACCGCCTGCGTCCGTACCAAAACAGACACATGGAAAGTTCGTAGCTGGTCTTATTTCGTTTTTAGGCATTGGTGACAAAACGAAGTAATCGGCTCGATTAAGGTCGCGTTATATGACCCGTCATTTAAATTTTAATGACGGGCCATTCCTTTAAGACCAGAGGGAGAGAAAAATGAAAGAACTGCATAATGTATATACTACGTTTTCAATTACTTGGCGTGCCGGCGGGTTGACACCCAAGCACTGCGATAATGCCCAATGGATTGGTCGAAAACTCGCTGGATTTATGAGGTTCCAAGAAATTCCTCACATAGTAGAAGATGGGCAGTTCGTTGTATTTGGAGAAGACAACGCAAAGTTAGTCAAGGAGCGCGTTGAACTCTTAATTCATAAACGTGATCCAAGTGGTAAGCAAGAACTCATTTGCTCGATGCAAGAATACCTGCTTCCGACCATTTATGTTTTTAAAAACATGGGAGCATACAATAAAGGTCTGGAGGTAATGAAAAGTATTAATGCCAAATACCTTGGCTATCCAAGCAAATTCGTGCTCACCACAGCCCTCACGGGAGACAAACTGCGGTACCGTATTTTCCTAAAATTGACACGCAGATTTTGGATTCCGCAAGATCAAATGAGCAAAGCCCCTAACGGCGTGATAACAGCCGTAACGAGCTGACTGGAAATAGTGTGTCCTAACGACCCGTCATTTAAATTTTGATGACGGGTTTTTTTAAACCCAACACCTACACATCAGTGATTGTGCTTTTCCATATACTTTGATATATTTCGATAAAATCCAGATAGACACGGAGGGAGTAATGAAAACTGGTTACGATGGAATTCATACGGTGCATTTTTATTCCGTATGCAGCAACTCGGGTGGGGTAACAAAAAAAGCTATCCTGTCTCTTGCAGGATATGCCGCCAAAAAGGGCATTGTTTACGTCAAAGAAGATTGCGACGCTATAACTGTGTTCAGTCAGGCAGGTTTTAATGAGTTACTCATTCAAATACCCGTACTCGAAAAAACCTACGGCGCGCACGGGCTTAAGGGCTGCAATACGTCTTCAAGCATGGAACCGTACTTCAAATTCTATCGCCGAGCAGCTTATGACTGCGCGAAGAAACAAGTACCCAGACTTGGAATTGACACAGCGAACGTAGTTTTTAACCAAGAAGGAATGATAATTCATTTCACGGAAAACAACCCGCTGCCGGTTTACAAATTTTTGAGATGGCTAAAAAAGAACGACTGTATGCTTCGTAAAGCTGCGGGGGTAGTGGGCACGTGGATAAATTGCGCCCAGCCGTCATCTATGTAACAATCGCCACAAGGCTCGCCACTTTTAAAAGAGACGAGCCTTAAATTTTTATACTAATTTAAAACCGAAATAAACTATTCAACTGAAATCGGCAATATATTCTTGCAACCCAAAAATATGTGTACCAATAAGCAGGGTTTGTTATTTGATCCCAAACCAAATGTGCCAACAATCCAAGCGCGAGCGGCAAAAATATAGATCTAAGTTTTTTTGCAAAAAATGAGAGCAAAAGCAAAATCGCGGCAAGCTCCCAGCTATGAAAAATAATGAATGTACTGCCGGCCAAGTGGTAATGAGCTCCGGTAAGAAAGTTAGCCAAATCAAAAACAAACCCGTTGTGAATAAAGTAGTCAATTAAATGATCTGCATCTACAAAAAATCCGGATAAAAACGGCAGTACAAAACTTAATTTACTGTGAAACTTTTTGTACATTAAGACCCCAACAACTACAGCTAACAACAGGTGACCTATTTCGGTAAACATTAAGTACATAAGTTTCATTTTACTACTCAGGGCTGTGTTTGACTTAAATTTTAATGCCTGATATATTCTTGAGCACCAAACGTAAAGTAAAGGAGAGTATGAAATGCATCACACATTGGAATTGGTTTTGGCGGATACAAAAGAGTTTGATGAGCTAGTATCAAAGCTCAAAATGTACTCAATTAAGTTCCATCAGGACAGGGATACATGCACTGTCGGATTTGATG
>CAZTDP010000009.1:0-27346 GCA_964612565.1 uncultured Candidatus Saccharibacteria bacterium | reverse complement strand
ATGTACTCAATTAAGTTCCATCAGGACAGGGATACATGCACTGTCGGATTTGATGGCGAGAAAGACTACGATGACGCCGTCCGCGTGTGCAACGACCTGGGTTACCAAGTTAAAGCAAGACTCTTTCCCAAGCTTCGACCGTAGCCCTACGCGCACAAAAACCCCGAATTATACAAAAATTCGGGGATTTTTTAACGAGCCGATTTTTACCTAAAACAAAGGATTTGATGCAACCTGATACAAAATTATTCCGTGGACTTTACAGTAACCTTTTTGGGAGCCCCATCTACATGTGTAAACATACTCTTTAGCGCGTCCAGCCAAAACTTTGGCGACCACCAACTAACTTTTGTTTGAGATTTATCAAAATCCAACAAATGTCCAATTAACTTCCACGCGGAGTACCAAAAAAATTTTAAATCGGCCCAATGGCGAATGCTTAAGATTTTTCTAAAAATGTACTGGGGCGTAAAAAACGAGGAATAAAGCATTTGGGTTAGTTCCAATAAGCGCTCGTTTGAAAACGGAATTTTCATAACGGCACCGCGCATATCAAAAGCTTCGTAGTTATCTGGCGCAACCAAAAGCCAGTCTTTTTCGATACACTCTTTGTATAAAGGCGTGCCCGGATAAGGAATTGTTATTGTGGCCTGCATTGTATCAACATAACCTTTTTTAAAACATTCTTTTGCAAGATTAATTGTGTTCATTGCCATTTCTTCGGTTTCCCATGGGTAGCCAAGCATTATGGTTAAATGAGGTTCTAAACCCGCTTTTTTAGCCATCATGGCGCCTTTTTCGATTTCTTCAACCTTTAGGCCTTTATCGAGTTTATCTAATGTGTATTGGTTTCCGGATTCCATTCCGTACAAAATAAATCTAAAATTGGCCTTGCCCATTAAATCGTAATATTCTTGAGTTAAAGCATTTAAACGCATGTTGCAACCGTATACAACTTTTTTGTTATAACCTGATTCAATTAAAAGTTCGCAGAATTTTTTAAGAGGAGGACCTACAAATAATGTTCCCGCGTCATCAAAAATTTCTTTAACATGGTAATTATCTACAACGTGCTTAACTTCGGCAAAAAGCCTTTCGGGTGAAAAACGCCTGTACGATCCTTTTGGATTTATAGTGTGATCCCATACACAAAAAGTGCAGCGATTCCACCAGCAATCTCGACCCGAATACATGTACGTCGCCGGTGTGTATTTATAATTTCCGTTTGCGTACGCGTACAGTTTCCATTTAGTTAAGTCTCGATCAACAAAAGGAAGTTCGTCCAAATTATGAACAAGCTCCAGCGGACCGCTTTGCCAATACACCTCCGCGTCACCTGATTTTTCTGATTTATGAAGCTTTACCCATTGAGGATTTAAATTTACGCGCGTGTCTCCTTTGCGGCCGTAAATTCCACCTGGTAAATAAGTTTTGTTATTAATTGCATCCAAAAGATCCGAAAGTAAAAAGTCATAATCGCCACCGGTTAAAATATAATCAACTTTTGAATTGTCCATTGTTTCTATTGGCGCCCAGGTAACGTGATCTCCCACAATTATTACAATCATATTTGGAAATTTTTCTTTAAGTTCGTCTATTACTTTCCAATGTTGTCGCACGACCGGAGCTTTTGTTTCTAACATAAAAACATCGGGCTGCTCTTTTTCTAACATTGCTAGCCACTCAGAATATTTTTGGCGCTCGGCAATACCATCGACCCAAATAACATCGTAACCTTTGGATTTTGCAAGCGAAGCAGCGTAAGCAGGAACCATTGGATAAATATATGTTGGGGCGTTAAAAAACTGGAATTGTCTGTTTTGTGATAATAAAGGAACACCCTTGCTTGTTTCTATTGGAGGGTACCCGATGGCAACTTTCATTGAATCAGTATAAACAGATTTGAATATTTTTTCAACCACAGATTGATGTAAGTCTATATATTGAACTAAAGAAAAGGCCTGTAAGATGCGTTTAGCAGAGTACAGGCCTGAAGTTCGGGTCTTAAAAAAACTAAGGATAGTGAATACCGTCCACATCTACGTATTTCAAGCGAATCGATATTCCCAAACATTTGAGGCGGTTGTTGATATCCTCCAATGTTTCATCGCCACCAAAATGATAAATTGCGCTGAGAATCGACCTAAGAGGGTCGCGAGGCGAATCTATCCGTTCGACTTTCCCCTCCCTTTTTAAATACCACGCATTTTTGTGTGAAAGCCGATAGTACTCAAATTCGGTATCGGTCGTAACATCAACACATTTTATTTGACACGCGTTGCCGGACGCTGCGCGAAGCAGTAAATACAAAAACAAAAACGCAAGTATCCCAATGCACACCACAAGAGCTGATGTAATAATTGACATTTCACCTCTCCATTTCTCCTAATCAGGTATTTCAAAGATTGAGCAGCGCGCTCAAACCCCAAAAATTTCGGATATTCTCACCCGAAATTTATTTAAGTACCCAACAGTGTTAAACACGTTGGGAGTAGGTTTTACCTCCAGCACGATGTCCACCTTCATACCCCGAAGCTCCTTAGCTAAAAAGATGCACAGATCATTCATTTCGCATTCGGAACCGGACAAAAACGCTTGGTATTCACTGAGCAGGGGCTGCACATGGATCATTTTTACCCTACCCAACTCTACCATGCTCAATACCTTTTTCCAGTCAAAACGGTATCCGTTACGAGAAGTACGAACATGCTTTGTGTCAATAACAACACCCTCTTTGGTCCCAACACATCGGAAGTTATCGGTACCTTCCGGATTGATTTCGAACAATTCGCCTTTTTTTACAGGCAACTCGTGCTTAATCGAAACTGCATCAGGCAGCATACACCCAAGCAACCAATTACTATCGAATGCGTTGTCACGGTTGCCAAACAAAAACCAGTCCAGAAATGTAGGCAGGTCTTCGTTGTCGGGCTGTATAAAGTACCGTTTTAGTGCTCCTGCCACAGTCCCGCTATTCCACGCATCCTCTCGAGATATCACCGGCCGCTGTGCTACTAAGGGATTGGAGCAAATTCCTCGTAGTGGCAGAGCTTGTATCCAGTCGAATCCTGATGAATTTGCTTTTTCGAGCGAGCGGTTAATGTTTCCCGATCCAAATGACCAAGGAAGCAGCGAAACCATGCTCACGGCTACACGACTTTCTTTATTGAGTCCCATCAATCACTCCTATTTGTCCCACAAAAAGGTGATACTTACATGTGTAGAATGTTAGTTCCGGTTATAAAAACACCAGGGCTCTTGGTTGCCAGCTCCTCGTTAAGAACCTTAAGATTTTGCGCACTCCCATGCCTAACAGCGTCAACACAACTCAGTATGTCGGTTAATCTTTTATCATCTGGCGGCCTAACCGCTAGGTACTTATCGTTTGCTGTAGAATATAGGTACCAGGTGGTTTTTTTCTTACCGTAAACGAGTGCGCGATATCTGAAACTTCGATTCCCCTGACGACCGTTAATGAACATATGCGTGGCCGTGTTGTTCCCCATTTGGGAAATCACAACAAAGATTACATCCAAAACAAACAAGACCAAAAACGCTGCAAAAATCCAATAGAACAATGTCTCCTTCATCACAATCTCCTCTCATCCCTTGCGTAGGTTATCGATCTGAAAGGATTATACTATCGGCCTATTGAATTAACAACAAAAAGATCGGGCTGAAAATACTGTTAAACCGGCGGTTTTTAGATAAGCTAAAGGCTTTCAGGGTAAAGCCTTTTACCGTCGAGATCTTCCACAATAATGGCTGTAGTCGGGCAGGATCTGGCGCCCTCAATGATTTTTTGGGCTTCGTCCCAAGTTCCTTGTTTGGCGTAAACAATTCCATCTTCGTCTAAATCAAAGGTCTCGGGGGCCTGAATAACGCAGGTGGCCGCGCTAATGCAAAGCTCGTTAATGACCTTAATAACAACCTTGGCGTCAGGGTTTCTGTAGGTAGAAACACCGTCCTTATTTTCTCTTGTAGTCTTTTCTTCCATAATTTAACCTCCCAAATAATCTCCCGTACTTGTATCAACGCCACGCAATTTTAGCTTAGGACGTCTCAAAATTCCAACAATAAAGTTTGCACCATACACCAAATGTGTAGTAAATATACCCGCTATAACATACAAGGCAGCCCTAAGGCTGTTTGTAGCCGCTAAAACCTTAGCCCCCTCGACTAAAAGCAGTGCCAGGTAAAAAGACACCACAAAGTGATAAAAACTCCACAGAAAGGGCAAAACAAGGCACACAGCCGGCCCAAAAACCAAACCGATAACAAACGCCGACGGAGCAAAAAAAGCCGGCAGACGCGAGGTTTGAGGAAAAATACGAGCAAACTGGCCGCGGTGCATGCCGTACCTAGAAATTTGCTTTAAATGGGGAAAAAACAGGTTTCGGCGATGGTGGTAAACCTGAACTTCCGGCCTGTAGTCAAAGGGACGACCTTCGGAACTTAACAGGTCGAGGCACAGCTTAGTATCTTCCCCGGGCCAAAATTCTGTATCAAAGCCCCCTACTCTATCGAAAACTTCTTTTCTGACAAGAAGGTTTACTGTGGGGTAGTCATTAATCTTCCTAGATTTCATAGGCAAATGTCTGTAAATAGTACCGCCGCTTGTTAACCAAGATTCAAGAACTAAACCTGACATTCTTTCTAAAAAACCGGCGCTTGGAGGTGTCATCGCCGGGCCGCCAAGAGCGTAAACTTGGGAATCCTCAAAAACCTTAGCTGCTTCTGCAAGCCAGTTTGGCAGTGGAAAGGCGTCGTCGTCCATAAAAGCCAATATTCCACCAACTGCGGCGGCGGCTCCGATATTGCGCTTTTCAGCAGGCCCTACAGAGCCCGACGAGATTATTTTAAACCTGGCATCTCCACCAAAGTCATATGTTTCGGGCTCGTCGGTGATAATTATTACCTCATATTCTTGGTAGTCCAACGCCTGCAAATGAGGAATACTTTCTTTTAGATAAGCGTTAATTTTTCGTACAGGAATTATAATGCTAAATTTAATCACGCATCATTCCTCCCGTGTTTACCTTCATACCCAATTCGTCGTCATAGATCCACAAACGATTGGTCGTGTCATCATAATATTTAAGTATTTTTAATCTATAAAAAATTGCCGCGGTATCAATAAGCATCTTGCGAATGTGCCTGTCAAATAAAAACATAGGCCCAAAGCTGGATTTTTTGAAATCAAAATTAACACTCACCGGCGCTTCATATATTTTTGTAAATCCTAAATGATAGGCAACCGCCAAAAGTTCAATATCAAACGCAAATTCTTTTATCATCAGTCTGGGAAGAACAACATCTAAGACTTCTTTTTTGCAAACCTTTAAGCCCGTCTGTGTGTCCTTAACTTTTATCCCAAACAGAATTTTTACTAAAATATGATATCCCCAGCTGTAAATTTTTCTAAATAAGGGATAGTTAACTAAAGACACCGGGTGTTTTTTACTGCCAACAATTATATCGGCGTCGTACCACTCCATGTGTTCTAAAAGCATAGAGATGCCGTTTGGATTTATATCCATTCCCGAATCAATAAATGAAACGTAATCGCCCACAGCCTTTGTCATCCCATATCTTATAGCAAAACCTTTTCCTTTGTTTGTTTCGTAGCCAAAAACTTTAATTTTTTGATTGCCAAGTTGCCTGGCGATATCGTAAGTATTGTCAACTTTACCATCAACCACAACAATAATTTCAAAATCCCACCTAGTTCGGGCCATGGTGTCAAAGATGCTTTTAATATCTTCTTTTATTGTTCTTTCTTGCTTGTAAGCAGGAACAATTATTGAAACAAGTTTAGATGACTTGACGGTTTCTTCTTGCATATTGATTTAGATGATACAGCATCAACAAAATTAAGGAAATCAGCGAAGCGGCTATGTTGGCATCAATGACCTGATATAAAGTTTCATGATGCGCACTAATCATGAAAAATTGCACTATAAGCCCCGGAATTAAAAATAAAAATACCATAGTTTTATTGACCGCCAAAAAATACAAAACCAAAAAATTTATTAAAACATAAAACCCAATAAACCACGCAAATCGAGGAAGGTACTCTACAGATGCCAAAAATCTGCTTCCAAAAAAAAGCGTCGTTAATAATTTTGGAAACAATTCGTAGCACAAAATTCCCGCGCCTACTATTGCGATTTGTAAAACAAAAAACTGAGCAAGTCTTTTTGATGTATCTTCGCCTCTTGCGTGAAGTCCCGAAATCATTGGGAACATAACAGTAGAAACGGCACCGGCACCAAATAAAAATATTTTTCCTAAGGTAACAGTTCCAGCATAATATCCTGCCGACGTCGGATCAAAATATCTTTTAACCATAATTACATCAATGTTGTTTAGTAGCATCAGTCCAAAATTTACAAATAGAACAGGCAAACTAAAATATAAAATACGTTTGTAGTTTTCGCGAAGATCCAAGTTTTCAAATACGGTTAGATTCTTTTTTAAAAGCGTAACCGCAAACGTAAATGAAAATATCAGAGCAATATTTATTCCGGCAAAAACACCAATTAGCTTGTATCCCAAAAATATCAAACCTACCGGAACAATTAATCTAAAAAAACTTGAAGCCACGCTGTAAGCCGCATAACCCTTGTACCTTAAAAGTCCCTGAAAATACGATGAAGGAATAGCACCCACAAAGGACATTCCCATGGATACTCCAAACAAAGAAACGGCAATGGGATTATAAATTTTTAGCTGATCCGAAATAACATATCTAAATGAAAAAATAATTAAAAACACCAAACCACCTAAAAACATGGCTATGCCCGCAAGTTTCCAAAACAAAGCGGTTAATTGTTTCTGTTCGCCCTTTGACGAAAGCTCGGAAACACTCTTTATTAAGGAAACGCCAAAAACTCCTGCAGGCACACCAACTAGATATGAAAGTGACAGTAAGGCATTAAAACTTCCAAAGTCTTCTACGCTTAAGGTTCTGCCAACAAAAAATTGCAGCAGGTACGAAAAAAATGAAGCTAACATACTTCCTACACCCACAACAATTGTGCCGGTCAAAAAGGTGTTAGAAGTTATTTTTTTGGTTAATTGATCCATAAACTAGCGGGCACTTCCTGTTTTAAAAACAAAATACATAGGGACACCGCGTACATAAATTGTGTCAACTTTTCTAATGTGTAAATTGCCTTTGTCTAGCATCCATAAATCCTCGGACCAAGCCGGATAGACATAATATTTAGTTTTTGTGTTGTCGCTGCCTATCTCCTTTATTGTTGCGTACGCGCCGATTTCCCTAAAGAAGGGATAAATTTGCGTGTAATACTTTTCGGGAAAACCTACCGTTAAAACTTTATTCTTTGTATATGGATTTGTGATAACGTCTTGAATCGAAACATTGGCATAAAATCTAACAAAACGTGGATTAAAATAATACATGTCGTTAAAATAAGTCGTAACCGCGCGCTCACCTATCATCCACTTAGGTTCCAAAATATATATACCTTTTGAAAGTCCTCCAAACATTGGATTGTAATACGTAAAATAATCAAAGTTTAAATAATAAAACGGAATAACTGCTACCACTAAAACCGGAATATACTTTAAAAAGCTTTTCCACTTAATAACACTCCCTGCCCAAATCCAAAAGTAGGAACTTAAAAGAGACAGGATTAAGATTACCGGTATTCCATACCTATCAAGTTTTTTTGTGGGAAGTGTTAATTGAACCATGTAAAAAAGCACAAAACAAAGAGAGTACAAAAAGAATCTCTTTTCTATTTTGTTTGAAAAAACCTGCTTAAAGAAAAGTAGGGCACCTGCCAATCCTACAAGCAAAAGTATTGAAGATCTAAGCGCAATTACAACAAAATAATAAGTCCAACCCGGATCAGCAACCGATTTTCCAAAGTAATACTGAACATGGTCTCCTTCAATCCCTACATCGTTTATACCTGCGTAAAGTTTGCTTATAGCGGCTGCCGGACTAACCCACATTGCCGGCCATATTATTACAAAGGCCACAATAAATAGCCCGAACCAAGAAAAAAATTTCTTAGCGGTGTTAACAAGCGTGCATTTAAAGTTTTTGGTTTCAAGTGCTTCGTTAATTAAAAACACCAAACCGGCAAAGGGAATCATAAACACGGCAGAGGTTTTAGTTAAAACGGCCAAACCGGCAAAAACCGCCGACAACACAAATTTAATTTTTTTTGGTTCGTGTAAGTAGTAAAACAGCCACAAATAAGAAGCCAGCATTAAAGTGGTCATCAAACCTTCTAAATGAAAAACCCGTGTCAGTGCCAAATAAAAAGGTTCAAAACTTAAAACAAAAATCATAATAAAGGCTTTACGCACCCCAAACAATTGTTTTAAGACGTAAAAACAAGACATTAAAACCAATCCTATCGAAATAACGGTAAGATATTTTTCTATAAAATCTAATTGAAAAATTCCATCGGTCGAATTTAACAAGTTTGCCGCGTGCAAAATGTTATCGGCATAAAAGTTATAAATTTTTACGGCAGTAAATCCGATCCACATTACGGTAACCCCGGGATGATAAGTTTGAGCTGTGTCTTGCAAGTTCAAAGTTGCCAAGGCATTTCCAAAATTGTATGAACGAGCCTTCCATTTCCAAACATCGGTGTTGAAGTTGTCGTGCCCAAGATATGGCAAATGAATGGCAATAAAAAACAAAAGTATAAAATATTCGGGTTTAAAGATTTTTAACAATTTTTTCATGATCATCTTTGCACTTGCGCGACATAAATTGCAGGTCCAAGCTTTAAGTCGCTTGCCGCTTCAAATACATACGACGAAGCTCCGACAATTGGATCTTCGCTTATATAATAAAGTACAGTATTTTTTGGCGCGTTAGCAATTCCTTTAATCGAGCCGGGATGGGCAACTTTTAGAAGATCTACAAAATCAGAACTGTCGTATACCACAGGAGCTTTGGCGCCTACATTATTTTTTAAATAGGAGTATAAGTCCAGCCTTGTGTCGTTTTGTATGTATCTTACAGCATTAACTGCAGACATGTAAAACGGCGGAATAAATAGTAACAAAAACACCGGGAGCGAAAACCATTTTTTTATGGATCCTACTCTTTTTATTAACCAGAGAGAGAAATACCCAAAGGCTACGGAAACAAAAGGGTAAATAATTAAATAATAATGAGATCGGCTTTTTGAAAATCCTGAAATATAGTAAATAAACAGCATCGCAGGAACCGAAACAAGTAAAATTGCCAAATCGTACTTTGAGTATGTTCTTTTAATAAAACGCACCAGAACCAATCCAAAAACTAGAATAAGCCCAACTAGTACTGTGTAACCCAAATCGTCGGAAAGTTTGTAGATTAGATCTGAAACAAATCGGTTTAAATGATCGGTTATATTAAGAGAACCGACATTTGTAAACTGCCAAAAGGCACCTTTTGGCCCATCGGTTCGAGTAAACGTTTCATAATCCAAAACTGCGTACGGAGTTCCAAGTACAAAACCAAAAACTGCGCAAAAAGCGGCGATGATTACATTAAGAATGTTGGTTGTAGAAAAAAGCTGAACTTTTTCGTTTATTAATTTTAGCTTTGAAGCTATAAATCTTAAAAGTAACGCCCAAGGTACTGTTACAGCGCTTAGGCCGCCGTTATATTTACTTGAGGCAGACAATCCGGCAAAAAGACCGGAAGTTGAAAACGACGCCGGCGTACCGTCTGTAAATATTTTAGTCGAAAAGTACATTGCCCACGCCAGCAAAAAGACCATAGGCATATCGGGCAGCGCGTAGTGCGCGTGCCAAACGCTAAACGGCAAAATTGTAAAGGTCAACGCACTCAGCAGTCCAACTTTTTCGCCAAACAAATTCTTTCCTGCTTTGTATATGGGGATCACTGTTAATGCGCTTAAAACTGCCGAAAAGATACGGGTTAGCAAATAAAATATTAAATCGTCGTTCCATAATATTGGGAGCCACGAACTTAACAAAGGTTTAAGACCGGCTAAAACGGCGAGGTCTCTAAATTTTGCAAATATTATATAAACAAAATAATTTGCGTATATATAAAGGTGAGGCCAGTCAAAATGCGCGGGGTTTAAATCAAATCGTACACCGAGCGCCGATCTTACAATTGTGGGTTCGTCGGGGTGAAAAATGAACGGGAAGCCGTGCTGAATTCCGACAAGTCTCAAAAGAAGGGCAAACAACACTATAAAGAATAAAAGTCTAGTTGGCTTCTTTGACATATACCCTCCAATACTCTAAACCGTTTATGTACAGCGAGCTATCTTTTTTAAATTTAAACTCCCCTTTAAGAACCTTACTTGGAATTGTTTCGTTTACGCCAAGTACAAGAATATCGTAGTCGCTTGTTCCGTTTATCGATAAATCAAAAACCTTTGAATTAGGGTAAATTGCAGCCATTGGTTTTGGATCGTTAAACCCAAGCTTTGGGTAGTTACCGTACTTTTCCAATATCAAATCCTTTAGCGCGGGAATCGCAATGCCAAACGGTTTTTGGGCAACTATCTTATTAGCATTTTTTGCAGAACCAAAAAGTGGGCTTGTGTACGTAAAAAAGTACGGGTACAAAGTAACTATTGGAACGGCAACAAATATTCCAAAAAAGAACACTATAAAGCCTAAATAAAGTTTGCGCTGTGCAGGCTTAACAATTAAATTGTATACGCGCGTAAATCCTATTGACGCAATAAGAGCTAAAAACGGATACATAGGCAGCATGTAGCGGTCAATCTTTTTCATCGGAAAAAACATTACAAAAAAGTAGCCGAAATAAAACAAACTTAAAAATATTGTCGGATTCATGTACTTTGACTTTAGATTTACAACATACTGAGGTATTAGTTTAACCGTAGAAATCGCCGACAAAATTATTCCAAGCCACACAAAGAGCGAAACTTTCATTAGCATCACCAGCGGATAAAACAACGGGCTGGCATCGTCGGTGGGTTGTCCAAAAATTATTTGACTATGCCCTTCTCTGATACCGATTCTTTCGGACTCGGTTAAAACTTTTAAAAAGTAAAATACGGGGTCTGCCCACATTGCGGGAAACAGCATAAACGTAAAAAGCGCAAAAGATGCGGAGACCGAAAGAAAATATTTAAGCAGCCCTTTGTAGTCTTTTGTAAAACTAAAGTACGAAACAGCGTACATTAAAACAAACAGCAAAGCCACTATTCCAATGCTTTTTGTTAAAAAAGCCAAAGCCAAAAATAATCCGCTAATAATAGATTTTGTATACGAAAATTCGCGCAAATTTAAGTAACTTACACAAAGTGAAATAAAAATTAAAAGCGCAAGTAAAACGTCTAAGTGGTACAAACGCGAGTTTCCAAGAAAAAAAGGTTCTAAAGAAAAAATCAAAGTGGTAAGTAGAGATTTTTTAAAGCCAATTATTTTGGTTAAATAGTAAATTAAAATAAATGAAAGTGCCAGTTGAGTAAAAACTACGGCGTACTTAGCAACAAAATGAAACATTAAAAAATTGTATTGATCGTAGTTTAAGTAGCCGGTAATGTGTTTAAAAACTTCGATGGCCGCCCCGCTAATCCACATTAAAGTTACGCCGGGATGATAATACTGGTAGGTCGCAGCCCAATTATGAGATTTTAGTGCAACCACGAACTGTTGAGACCTGTAATGCCAATTTACCCCGTCGGGATTTATTTCGTCATAACCTAAATAAGGAATTCTAGTTGCCAAAAACAATATAGCAAAAGCAACCAAAGCCAAGATTTTTGAACGAAACATCTTATTCGTCTTTACCCATTGCATACAAAAGTCCCCCAATCAAACTTACACCAAGCCTGGATAAGTGGTAAAGGATTGAAGCCGACAGTGAAACTCCGGAGACAATACCTACCACGGCAAACATTTTCATGTACAAAGTATCCTGAACGCCTAAACCGTTTAGTGATGGAATAAAGAAGCTCGCTAAAGTGATTAACGGAAAAACCGTTAAAGAGTAAAACAACGGCAGATTAATACCTAGTGCCGTAAAAATAAAGTACTGTGTAAAGATTGCGACTAACTGCACAGCAAGGGATGTTATCAATGAAATAAAGATAATTTTCCATTTTCCCTTGTAGGCTATGAGTGCATCATAAATTTTTCTTAACTTTATAAATTTTTTGCTAGCAATATTTAGCACCCAAAAACCAACAAAGAATGCAGCCACAAAAGCTATTAGTGCAGGAACAACCAGCCACCCAATGATTGAATACAAACCAAAAATCGAAATTAGGGCCAAAACAAAAACACCGCTAAATCTTTCCATAAATGTGGCAGCAAAAGAGTTTGTGGTGTTTCCAACCTTTTTTCCTAATTTGTAAACTTTGTAAACATCCCCGCCTATACTTGTAGGCATAAAATTATTAAAGAAACTGCCGATGAAATACAAATAAGTTAAGTACTTAACGGTTACATGCTCGGTGCCCTCGTGAATTAATAAATATTTCCAGCGAATTGAACTTACAACATAGTTTAGAATAAGCAAAAATATAATAAGAGGAATAAAACGAGCGTCTAGCATTTTGATGCTGTTTAAAAATTGTTCTTTGTCGAGTTTTATGTAAATAATGGCAAAGAGACCTAAACTTACGATTACTTTTATACCCAGACTAAGCTGTTTTTTCATTTTTTTTCCTTTTTGACGATATAAATGCTATCGTTTTATTTTTAAAGCTGCGCAGTTCGGATTTTTGTATAAAACCCGAAATGAAGAAAGCCCAAATAAGTAGGGAGTAAATAACAACAAACAACAAGGATTTAACCCACAATGGGTTAATTACAGACGCCCAGCACACAACAAATGTTTGTAGAACTATGGCCGCGTGATCTATGTTAAAAAAACTAAACTTTAACTTTTTGTTTGTGCTAAAAAGCATGTAAAAAAATGAAATTATTGATCCCGCCGCCATCGCCCAGGCCATTGCTGGCAGTACCCCCATAAACTTATAACCTCCAAAAAAGAAGGCCACGGTTCCGACAAGCAATAATATGTATGAAAAAATCATGTGTTTAACCATTTTGGCCGGTATCATTACGCTTGCCTGAACAATATTGATAAAAGAGTAAAAAATAAACGACAGCATTACGGGAGCAATCAGAACATATGCAGATTCATACTTATTACTGCCCACAATCAATTTAATTATTTCCGGTGCCCAAAATGAAGCAAAGGCCGATGTTGCAGAAACCGTGATAAAAATCTTGTCAAAATTTTTAACAAATAAACTTTTAAATTCGTTAATGTCTTTCGAAAACTTTTCGGAAAGCACCGGAAGATTTACGTCTGTTACCGAGTCAGAAATACTCATCAATTTTTTCGCGTATAAAAGGGCAAAAGCAAAAACAGCAACGACCTCGGTTGAGTTAAACAACCCTAATGCGTTGCTTCCAAACTTTTCCCAGTTGGTATAAATAATTTTTACCAAATAAATTGCAAGGCTGATTGAAAATATTTCTTTGAACATCGTTTTAAATTCATGTTTGTTGGGCATAGCTATAGAGGTCGTTAAAGGTTTAAATGCTATGACCAAAAGCGTTAATGTGCTGATGGCATTAAAAATGATAAAGGCGTAAAAATAACCATTAACGTTGTAGAAATAAACTAGCGGAATAAATAAAAGTACGCTTACAAACGCAATCGCGACCTGGTACAAAAATAGCTGTTTAAACCTTTTGGTTCCGGAAATGACAGAATTTAACAGACTCTGCATTCCTTGAAACACCAAACTTACCGCGTAAAGTTTAAGTGGCACAATAAGATCAGCGTTCTTGTATAAGTCTACAGCCAGGTGTTTTGAAAAAAAGAATAAACCAAAAGCAATTGGAAGCGTAACTGCATAACGAATCACTGCCGAAGTAATAAAAACCTGAAAAACCTCTTTGTCACTTTTTGCCGAAGAAATTTCACGCGTACTTGCTGAGGCTAAACCCAAATGCTGATAAATTCCCAATGCCCCGCCAATGGATATTGCAAGTTGAATAACACCCCACTCACCAACGGTTAAAACCCTAATAATTACAAACGTCTGAACAAAGCCCAGCGCCATTGCCATGAGTCTTGATATAAAACTTATTACCTGCCATTTGCCCAGTTCTTTCATATTATTTTATGTCTATATCCCCTAAGTATATATTACGCGTTTTAACCTTATTAAACATTCCTATAAAGGCTCTGTATTTTCCGGGTTCCAAGAAGGAGGGGAAAGTTATGTTTATATTTTCTATATAGTACTTTTCGGAGTCCCACTCGGCCGGAGAGTCTATGGCGTAAGAAAGAAGATCGGCAATTTCATAAACTTCCCCTGTTTCTACATTTAAAAACGAAAGAAACGACACAAAACCGTCCAACGTAGTACTATCTTTTTTGTAAAAAACCACTTTTAAGTCAACAGGCACATTTCGTACCGCTTCTGATGGAATACTAAAGTCCGAAACAAATGCACCATTGATAATTCCAAACTCATACTTTGCCGGATAGTCAAAGCGCTGCTGCTGAGGTAAAAGTTCTGATTTTTGTGCAAAAGGTACACGCTTGAAAACAAAGATATTTCCGCAGCCTGCCATTAAATCATAATTTTTACTCTTAAGTAGATTGAAAGTGGAGTCTTTTACTATGGAGTCGCTGACATTTAGTATTGTTGAAATTTTACGCGAAAAAACGTCCACAATTACATAATCGGCCTGGTTATACAAAGCGGGATAGATTGCATACGTTTTGCGCATAGATAGATGAGCACCCAAGTAGTCCGGGCCCGAAACGGACACATCATCAGGGATCAAATCTACTATTTTTTGGGAGCAGTCGACATCCTTGTTATCTAAATCGGTTAACGCAACAACGTCCCCAACTTTTAGGTTGCCCTTCCAAGCCTGTTCCACATCGGATGCCGCCGCAAATACCCTTTTTTTGACAGCCTGGTCAAGCCACAAGTACACAGGGTTGTCAAACTCGTACGAAGTTTTTATACCAAAAGCAACCATTACCAAAGACAAAAAAACGATCGTAGGTTTTATAAGTTTTTCGTTTTTTGCAGTTTTGCCCAAGAAATTAGAAAGCCAGCCAATTGCATATATAGATGAAACAAACAGTATCGGAACGATCATTGAAATCCTATGATTAGTAATTTCTCCTGTTCCAACACCATCGGCTGTTGTTAAATAATTTATTAAAAAGTCCGGCATGGAAATCACTAGCAATGGCGGGTACGCAAAAGGCAAATAGGCAACAGGCTCAAAGGTTTGTCTAAGATTATCAATGCGATCGCCGCCAAAAATAACTTTAATTGCTTCTTTATTACGAATAACAGCATTGAGTAAAATCGAAATATACGAATCGCCAAGATCTGCATATCTACTTAAAAAGTAGTTCTGTTGAGAAACATCGGTAGTTGTGTCGCCGGTTAAGCCCATTTCTTTAACAAACCTTTCGTACCCCGCGACCCGATATTTAGAGTAATAAGGAATTATTACGAAGAATGCCAGGATAAACCACACAAAACTAACAGCCATTATTTTGTAAGCTAATTTTGCGGTAGCCGTTTTAAAAAGATTTTGGCCGGCATTAACACGATTTCTAAAAAGAAAGATGAACAGTGCATAAAAAAATATGTAAAGCGGAAGCTGCTCTTTTCCCATCATTGTAACGATAAGGAGAATCCAAAAGACAACCAGGCCTCTTTTTGTAAAATTGTTGTCTTTATACATTTTTTCAAAAATGTAAAACGCACCGAAAAAGAAAGGAACCGCCGCTGTGACACCATGAAAACCCGTCCAAACATTTAAATACCCTAGCGCCGGATACAGTAAGTACGAAATACCTATAAACGCCGAGGCGGCCTTTGACTTAAGCTCAAGGCAGGCAATTTTGTAAACTAAAAACGCTGAAAGTATTAAAATAGTAAACTGTGAAAAAACCAAAGTCAGAGGGTGCTGATAAATCGCAAATATAGGTACAAATATAAGAATTATCGGATCCACGTGGCTCATAGCCCATCTTGGCAAGTCGGTCCCAAAGTAATCGGTAAGATACATAAAACGGCCATGCAAGGTATTCCACGCCATTTGAACCATGTTTCCCAAGTCAAACTTGCCAAAAGCAAAATCGGCATATCTAAATAAATTTATTCTTGCGGTTACCAGCCAAGTTAGTAAAACAAAAAATGCCAGCATTAAAAAGAAAAAGTTATGTTTAATGAAGTTAAATAGTTTCATAGTTTAATCACTAAACCTAAATTTAAGTAGCGCAACAATTGCGTGAATACCATCCCTCCATGTTATTTTTTTACCCTGAGTACGCGAACGCCCTCGGTAAGAAATTGGAACTTCTTTTATCCTTAACCCCGACTTTAATATTTTTGCTGTTATTTCGGGTTCAAAATCGAAACGCTCGGACTTTATTTTAAGAGCCCTTACAAAATCACCGGGAATTAATTTGTAGCAGGTTTCCATATCAGTAAGCATTACCCCAAAAAGTAAATTTGTAACCAAAGTCAGCATTTTGTTTCCAAAATAATGAGCTGTAGACATATCCTCGTAGCTTCCGCTAAACCTTGAGCCGTAAATAACCTGGGCTTTTTCTTCGGACAAAGCACGTAAAAGTTTTAAATAATCTTTGGGATCATATTCAAGGTCGGCGTCTTGAACAATGACATACTCACCTGTTGTGTGAGCAAAGCCCAAGCTTAAAGTGTGACCCTTGCCTTTGTTTTGGGTTTTGTAAAAAAACTTAATATCCGGATATGTTTTTTCTAAGTCTTTTAAGATTTCTACCGTGCCGTCGGTGGAAGCGTCATCTACAATAATTATTTCTTTTTCGATACCGGCAACAGCCAGCACCTCTTCGATTATCTGTTTGATTGTATTTTTTTCGTTATAAACCGGTATAACTATTGAAAGTTTCATATTTAGATGTTCTCACTTCACGTAATTCTTATTAAACCTTAATATTCTAGCAAAAAATACGGTTCCGTTCTCCGTATAACTAAATTCTTTAACCTGTGTTAACCAGGGAAATTTACTATTATCCATTTTTAAATCCTGATTGTGCTCGTTTGTAAAGATAACATAATCCACGTTTCGCCTTTGTAGCCGGCTAATCTTCATATTATTATCGGCCTCTTCCTGGTAATAGAATCCGGATACGCCTGCATTTTTTGAATTGTCGGATAGGTTTTTTTGGTTTAAATACCAATCGGCAACTCTTCCGGTATCATTATACGAAAAATTACCTGATAAATTATTAACTGCGTACTCGGATGCCTGTTTTATAGCGGTATTTAAATTTTTATGATTGTATATTACCGCGGCAGACCAAAGCAAAAGCGAAATAAAAACAGAAATAAAAAATAGCTTTAAATTTCTTTTTATCAAAAAGAATGCCATTAATAACTGCAGTGGAATCAATACGGCAAAAATAGGTTTATTAACAACTAAAAACTGAAGTCTCAAGATGTACTGAGAAGCTATGTAAAAACCCAATAGGGCTGTTGACGTGAATGCAAATCCTTTTGTGTTCAAACCACTTTCAAAAACGTCTTTTATCGAAAGCGTGAGCAATAAGACAAGAACGGGCGCAACTGCCGCAAAAAGTCTTGGAAGCGCCGCCGGCCAAGCTAGAATTAAAAGCAACTCAAGTCCAAGATAAATTGTAAGATGCAAGTTTTTACCTAAAAAGTCTCGTATAAGTTTAAATTTTTCAATTACAAGTGCAAAGGCCGAGGTAAAACCAAAAATGTAGAATAAATTTGCCACATATGTCCACACCGTTGTAAGGTCAAAAGCACGGTACTCATTTTCTCCTAAGTACTTAGAGTCCAACGGATTCCTAAACAACCAATATGGAAGTAAAACCACGCCAATTCCTAACAAATAGACAAAATATTTTGAAATTCCGGCCAAAAGCGAAACCGTTAAATCTTTTACCTTAAGACTTTTTGAAGACAATAGCCAAGCGGAGCCAAGAATTGCAGGAATCAGCAGGTAGCCTTCAAACCTTGTTAAAGAGGCGGCGCCGGTTAGCAGTCCTAGGATAAAAATTTTAAGAAAACTTAAGTTGTTACGCCAAATCGAGTAAAGATATAAAACTAGTAAGGCTATTATCGAAAAAGGCACGTCGGCCATAATCCTAATAGACCAGTAAAGGTAATTTGGATTAAGTATAAGTAATGACGAGGCAACTGCGGTCCATTTATCGTCTTTTAGGTAAAGTTTAAAAAATGAAGTAGCCAAAATTAAACCAAGAAATCCAAATAAAAACATTTCGCATCTTCCCCACAATACCGGGTCAATGTTCGCCGGCCGTGCAGCAAGTAAAACCGAAAACAACGGGGGTCTTTTTTCGTCTTCAGGGTAAGTTCCCATTCGTACATATTCAGAAGCCCTAAGTATCATATACGAGTCACCCCACTCGGCTGTATTTATGTTAAACAGCAAAGTATGAAGAAACGCAAAAAGTACAAAAGGTAAAATTTTATATGTAATTTTTAATCGCATAATCGTAAACCTCATCAATTTGTTTTATTTTTTTGGACCACGAGTAGTCTTGTTTGATTTTGTTCAGATCGACCTGTTGCCTGCTTTCAACAATTTGAATAATTTGATCCGCAAGTTCTTTTGGTTCAAGTTTATTGATGTAAAAAAGTCCCCCAATATCTTCGCTTACTTTAAAGCCTGAAACCAAACAGGGAACACCGCATGCCAAACCCTGCATCACAGCCTTTGGAAGCCCTTCCCACGACGATGGCAAAACAAATATATTGGAAATTTGATAAGCCGTAGGTACATATGGATACGGCGTATAGCCGGTTTGAACAACCCTGCTGCCTATCTTTGCCAACTCTATATATTCATTTAGTTCCTGAACGTAAGAGGGGTCGCCCGAACCTGACAATAAAATAGAATAATCTTTTGGAAGGTACTGCACGGTTTCTAATAAAAGTTTAACGTTTTTTCTTTCGTTTAAGACACCGTGATACAAAACAATCTTGTCGTAGCGGTCAAACCCGGCCTCTTTTCTGGATTTTTCAACTTCTTCATCGCCAACCGGTTTAAAGAGCTCGGCGTTAACCCCCGTTTCAATCAAAAAACATTTTTGCGGAAACACACCATAAAGATCGATTGCTTCTTTTTTATTTGTTTCGCTTACAAAAACGCACGCCGAAGCTGCGTAGCAAGCAAGCTTGTCTGATAAAACCGCCATCGGCCAACCGACATATTGTGACCCGGGTTTAATTGCTTTTTCGGTTTCTTTAAAATTATTCCACCTCCCCCTGGCCGTATTGTGAAAATGAACAACAAGCGGTGTTTTAAGTTCCTTTGCCCACGGAAAGAACTTTTTTAAAAAAGCTCTATAGGCATATATCCAAATTCCAAAGTGGCCGTGAGAATGAACGATATCTACCTGGTTGCGAGCCCTATAACTTAGGTATTTAAAAAAAAGCACAACCGAACTCGTAAAAAATATTGTGTTTGGGTAGGGCTCTCTAAATATTGGATTTATTTTAACGTCCGGTATAGAAACTGGCCCTCCTTCGCTTGGCCACGTACCGCAAAAAATAGCGATTTTATGTCCTTCGTTTTTTTGTGCCAGAGTCACCTCGTATGGATGGGCAGCAAGACCTTGCCATGGGTTTGGCCAGTCATAAATTATTCGTAAAATATTCATTTTATGGACTCCTTAATTACATTCTCGTACAAATCGAGCATTTTCTCTAGTGTAAAAGACTTTTTAGCCACGGTATACGCATTAAGACCAAATGTTTCAATAAGTTTTGGATCTTTTTGAAATTCGAGCAGTTTTTCTTTAAAAAGCTTTTTGTTTCCCGCTTCAACTAAGTAACCTGTCTCCCCATCAATTACGGCGTCACCAATACCTCCCAAATTAAACGCAACAACCGGTAGCCCACCAAACATTGCCTCAATTAAAACCATCGGAAATCCTTCGATTCTGTTTGTTGGAAAGACAAAAACATCTGAGCATTTAGGATCATAAAAATTTAGAACTTGCTCGTACGAAAGCTTACCGTGAAATTTTATTTTAGTATTTGAAACAGAAGACGCTTTAAGTTCTTCAAGAATCGGGCCACCGCCAATTACGTCAAGAGTAAAGTTTTTAAAACCAGGTTCTTTCAAAATTTCGATTAAGGTATCTATCCCCTTCGATCTCTGAACTTGACCAACGTAAAGCAACCTTACTGCGTCGTGGGGTTTATATAGCTCTTCGGATATTTGTTTTTTTGGCGGGACCATCCCGTTATTAATAACTGTTACCTTTTGCTCATCAACATATGTTTCATCTACTATCGCATGCTTAACAGAATTTGAGACGGCAACAATTTTGTCCGAACCGTGCGCTATCTGCCTTTGAACCGTAAAAAAGTTTTTAAGCACATGCGGTATATCTATGATAGTAGACAAGTAATCTTTTGCACTTTGTGAGCTCCTTATTTTTGTTTGAAATTCACCAATTTTTGTACCGTGTAATATAGAAATAATTGGAATATTAAACTTAGACTTATTTCGAACAATCCCTATACCGCCGCTGCTTTGACTTATAATTAGATCAAATCCTTGTTCACCGTTTACTTGTTTAAAGCTTTCGTACGACCTATAAGCCCAGCTTTCTTTGTGTAAAACTGAAATTGAACTAAATTCGGCAACTTTACAGGTCACAAAATGGTAAATTACGTTATTTTCATTTTTAACGGTTAAGTCAGGTTCTCTTTTTGGCGAAAAAACATGAACCGTATGTCCTCTTGAGGTTAGACCTTCACAAAGAAGTTTATTTTGTGTCTCTAAACCACCAAAACCTGTATCAAAAGTTGTGCGTTTTATAAAAACAGCAATTTTCATTTTATATTTCCTAAAATTAAACTTTCAAGTTCCACAATATTTTTATTAATATCAAAATCGCGTTCAACTTTTATTCTTGCGTTTGCTCCCAATCTCTCTGCCAGTACAGCGTCCTCATATAATCTTTTGATAGCCTCTGCAAGGGCCTGTGGGTCCCGTTGAGGAACAACTAAGCCGTTTTGCTCATTTTGTATTAACTCGAGAGTGCTTCCGGAATCTGTCGATACTACAGGCATTGAAAGCGCAGAAGCCTCGATTAAAACGTTTGCGATACCGTCAGCGTCGCCTTTAGATGTATTTATGCCTGAAAACACAAAAAGATCTGAGTTTTCCATTTCTTTTAAAGTGTCTTTAAAGGGCAGTCCGGCCCCATTTCCCAAAATCTGAACACAATCTTCGAGTTCTAATTTAATTATTGCGTCTGCAACATCCTGATATAGAGCACCATTTCCGATTAATTTTAAGGTGAAATTAAATCCTTTAGCTTTAAGAACTTTCATTGCCTGAAGCAAAAAAACGTGCCCTTTTTTTTCTTCAAAACGGGCGACGTTTATTAGTTTAAAGGTCCGGCCGATAAAATCGTATACACGGTTTTGGTTAAAAGTTGCGGCGTCTATCCCGTGATACCTTAAAAGCAAATTAGTAACATTTTGGCCTGAAATTAATTTCACACACTCATCGTAAGCATGCCTGTTGCAAACAACCGTAAATTTTGAATTCAGAATTTTTATTTTCGGACAATGAGGATCTACGGTGACATCCTTTGCATGAGCCGAAATACCAAAAGGAACATTTAATATTTTTGCAGCAATCATGGCAACAGTGCTAGGCTCACTTAAAAAATGAGCAAGGATAAAGTTGGGTTTGTATCTGCTAAAAATAGATGCGTATCCGATGGATTTTACAAAGATGTGACCTTTTTTAATAAAATTGAGTTTACAACAGCCTAAAAGCTTAAAAGCTTGAATTGAGTGATTTAAATTCGAAAAACTGAAAAAAAATCCTACAACAACATCTATTAGATTTAGTCTACGATAGTGAACTTTATTGGAAAGCGAGGGGGAAATAGCGCCGCTGCTGCGTTCTAGCGCTAAAACGGTTACATTTACATTGCCTCGCTCGGCCATTTTTGCAAGCTCCCTTTCGATAAACGTCTCAGTTAATACCGAAAATTTCGGTAAAAAGACTAAAACATTTTCTTTAGTGGTTCTCGTTATGTCCATTAAGTATTGCTGTTTGGTACAGATTCCTTGTATCTATTTTAACAACTCCATTGGTTCTTTTACCAACGGCAAAATATGTAAAGCCCGCACCCTCAGTCTTTTTTCTATCCAACAAGTTTCTACCGTCAAATATAACAGGGCTTGTTAGTAAAGATTTAACCTTGTCCAATTCAATACCGGCAAACTCTTTCCATTCGGTGAGAATAAAAAGGGCATCGGAGCCGTGCATCACATCATACATGCTTAAACAATATTCAATAGAAATATCACCCAAAACAATTTTAGAATTGTACATTGCCTGAGGATCATAAACCTTAAGTTTTGCTCCCATTCCTCTTAGTTTTTTAACAACTTCGATAGCAACAGATTCTCTAATATCGTCAGTGTTTCCCTTAAACGCAAGTCCCAATACTCCAAATGTCTTGCCCGAAAGGTTTTTGCCAAAATGTCGAGTTACCTTTGAGACAAAATGATCTCTTTGAGACTTATTTATTTCCATAACGCTTCTTAAAAGCTTAAAGTCATAATCCTGGTCTGATGAAGTTTTATACAACGCCGATACGTCTTTAGGGAAACAACTTCCTCCATACCCTATGCCGGCGTTTAAAAAAGCGGACCCGATTCTTTTATCCAAACCCATGCCCTTGGATACAACCGAAACATCGGCTCCTGCCCTTTCGCACAATTGGGCTATTTCGTTAATAAACGAAATTTTTGTAGCTAAAAACCCATTTGCGGCATATTTGATCATTTCGGCTGAGCGAAGATCGCACTCGACAATTGGAGTTCCCAGGTGTTCGTACAATCTTTTCATTACAGACATAGCTTTTTCGGTTTCGGTTCCAATAACTGTTCTATCGGGAAGCATCATGTCGTCGACCGACGAACCCTCTCTTAAAAACTCAGGGTTTGAAGCAACGTCAAACTCAACATTTTTGTCCCCAAGATTTTCCTGAATCAAAAGTTTTACCTTTTCGTTTGTACCGACCGGAACCGTGCTTTTAGTTACAACTACTTTATATCCCGAAATGTTTTTACCGATTTCTTTTGCAACTTCCCAAACTGCAGTCAAATCAGCCGCGCCCGTTTCGCTTTGAGGAGTTCCTACGCAAATAAATACAATTTCGGCGTCTTTAATTCCTTCGGCAATTGAGGTGGTAAATAAAAGTTTGTTTTGGGCAACATTTTTTAAAACAATTTCCGAAAGTCCGGGTTCGTAAATAGGCATGTCGCCTTTTTTAATACGCTCAATTTTTTCAATATCCTTGTCAACACCGATAACATCGTTCCCCCAATCAGAAAAAATTGCAGCTCCAACTAATCCAACGTAGCCTGTACCTATTACGCATAATTTCATAGTATTAGTTCCTTTGGTCATTAGACCGGTGTTTCCAACGCATTTGCGCAGTTTTAACACTCCGAAATATATACAAAAAGGAAGATTTCGCGAGCTCAGCCTTTATGGGCAGTATTATATTGGCCTTTTAGATCATTTAACCTAATTTTCAAAACATCCAATGCCATTTTTACCGAATCGCGTATCGGACTTAATCTTGTAGTACGTACATACGTCCAAACAACAGGGACTTGCTTTACAGTATAACCCAGTTTCTTAGCTATATACAAAACCTCAACATCCCATGCGCCAAAATAAGGCTTGTCCGTATCTCTAACCTTGTCTCCATATATTTTTAAACGTGAAAAAATATCTTTTGCTACGGTTCCTTTAAACAACTTGAAACCACACTGGCTGTCGGAAATTCCCGGGAGAGCCACGGCTTGTACAAAAATATTAAACCCCCTACCCATAATATGCCTGTAAAGAGGTTCATTTACACGTTGAGCGCCAAGACCCTCTCTGGAAGCAATCGAAACATCGAAATTCTGATCTCTAACCCAAACCGTTAGTTTCTTTAATTCCGATATCGGAGCCGATAAATCCGCGTCTGCAGTATAAATAAGATCGCCTTTGGCTTCCATTATCCCTGTGTAAACCGCAAAACCTTTTCCACGGTGAGGATTTTTAATCAACCTAACATCTACGTTACTTCTTGCGTAATCCTCAACAATTTGAGCGGTACTGTCCTTGCTACCATCGTCTACGACAACTACTTCGAAGCTTTCAGAAAAACCTTTCATAAACGTCACAATTTGAGTTAAAGAAGATGAAATTTTATCGGCCTCGTTGTAGGCCGGAATAACAATCGAGTATTCCATTAAGATTTATGTCTCCAAATAAACTTGCTGTAAACAACGTAGTTCCAAACTAAACCAAGCACTATTCCTACAAAAAAGGCAGCATTTGAAACCAACGTTGTATCGCCAAACATATTTATAGCAACAGCGACAAGTCTGGACCTTACAACTATCGGAACTGCTGAACTTAAGGCATAAACTATAAAACTCTTTGCTTTATTTTTAGCACCGGCCAACTTTCGCTCACTAAAAGACCAATAATTGTTAAGCAAAAAGGTAACAACCATTGCAGTCAAACCCGAGAATAAAGGCGCAATCTGTGTGCTAAAAATAGTGAGTCTGAAAAGATTAAATAAGCCTGAATCAACAACAAAACCAACGCCGCCGACAAAACAAAATTTGATAAAATTTGCTGAATCGTGGAGTCGCAAACCTAATACAACTTTCATAGAGTCAAGCGTATTATTGCTCTCCATTTTTGAGACACCTCTGTCTCGAAGGCCAAATTTAATGGGAACTTCTTTAAATTTGGCCCCAAGCTTATGCATTTTATACAACAAATCAATCTTGTATGCAAAGCCTTTAGAAAGTACCGCGCTAAAATCTAACCTGTCGACAAAACCTTTAACCCTTGAAGCTTTAAATCCAGAAGTAAAATCATTGACGCTAAATACTCCCAAAACAATTTTTGAAAATAACGAACCGCCTATGCTAAGAAATTTTCTATCAAGGGTCCATTCTTTTGGAATACTGCCACCTTTTGTGAACCTGGAACCAATTACGTAGTCTGCTCCGTTTTCAATTTCATCTGTGAGTCTAATAACATCTGCCGGATCATGTTGAAAATCCGCGTCCATTTCTATTAAAACATCGGGCGATAGGTTTTCCATAGCATATTTGAAACCAAAAATGTAGGCAGAACCTAAACCTGCCTTTTTTTCTTCCATCAAGAGATGTACAAATGGATATTTTTTTATTTTTTCCCTAACGAGCTGCGCTGTACCGTCGGGAGAGTTTCCTTCAACAACAAGTATATGATAATCGTTTTGAGATCTTTTTAAAAATTGGGGGTAAAGAGCCTCAATTAATCTTCCAATATTTTCCGCCTCATTATAAGTTGGTATTACAATTACAACCTTCATATTCAGTAGTTAATGACAGTAAAAAGCAGTACAAAAGCTAGAGATCCAAATAAAAAATACTCAAGAGCAATTAACCTAGTAAGCCTCCCCTCGATGACATGATGAATTATACCCCAAAGTATGTAAAAAATCGAAGCTGTTCCTGCCAGAATCTCTAAAACACCGGCGTTAAACCTGTAATATGCAAAAAGAAATGCAAATATTGAAAATGCAACGAGAAGTGCCATATACTCAATTAAATGTTTTTCTGCAGGTTTCATAATACTATCCCCGGGGTAAGCAGGAACCAAATGCTAACTAAAACCAAAGCAAGCATCGAAAGATGAGCAAACGTATGGCCGGTAAATTTTAAGATGCCTCTCTTTCGGGAGTAAACGATATCAGCTACAAGTAAGGCGCCTACGAAACCGCCAACAAGAGCGCTAATGATTTTGGTGGCTGAAGTAACATCAAGAAACGGCTGAACCTCTTTTAACGTAACTGTTTCAACCGGTGTTGGGGGCATCTCATTTATATTTGCCGGCTGTGGTTTTGCGACGGGCTGCTGTGCCTCAAACGATGTTGAGCCGGCCTGCTGTTCGACAGGCGTCTTTTCCTCGTATACTGAAGCCACTTGCCCTGAGTTGCGAAGCTTGCCAAACATTTGAACAACCAGTGTTGTTTCATACCCGTCAAGAACCCCATTAACAACTGCAAAACCCACTTCGCTGTAGTTAGGACTAAGAAGATTTTCGCGATGAGAAGGAGACTTCATCCATGCCTCAACAACATCTCTTGAAGTATTAAAATTTTTAGCCAAGTTTTCTCCTGCATAAATGTAATCGTAGTTCTGAGCTAGTATAAAATCCCAAGGTTCTTTCCCACTGGGAGAAACGTGCGCCCAGTACTGGTCCTTAAACATGTCCTGAGCCTTATTCTTTGCCGCGTCGTTTAGTTCGCTATTTAGTTTTAAACCAGGAACATCGGCGCTTTCTCGCCTTGAGTTTGTATATTTTAAGAGGTCGTTAGCAGTTATATCGGAAGCGTACCCCAAAACACCCGGTAAAACTGTAGGTAAAATTCTAAAGAAGGCGGCTATAAACAACATTGAAAGACAGTAAAGTAGTACCGCCTTATGGGAGAGAAGAGTTGCTCGTTTGTTACTTTCGGGATCGGGTAAAAAATGATGAATAAACTGATACTTGTGAATTCTTTTTGGATCTTTTCTCCATTTGCTAATGTGTTTGGGTGCTAACTTTAAAGCCATTATGAAAATTATACTAGTTTGCCGTCACAGTTTAAAGGCTGTCGCTCATAGCTAGAGTAAGTAATCCCACAATGCTAAAGATAGGGCTTTACCAATTCAAAGACCTCATCCGGAGAAGACTCGCCATTAATGACAATTAACTTTCCCATTTTTTCATAATAGGCAACCACTTCGCTTGTATCTCTTTCGTAAATCTCAAGTCTTTGATTTATTGCATCCTCGGTATCATCTTCGCGCTGAATCAAGGCACCGCCACACTTGTCACAAATTCCTTCCTGCAAAGGGGGCTGTGAAACAATGTTGTAAACGACACCACAAGCCGAACATGTTCTTCGTGTGCTAAGACGTTTTAAAGTAGTGTCTCGTGAAATTAAGAAATTAAAGACAATATCGGGATCGGGGTCAAAGTACTTAAACTGATCCATAATCCTTCCCCAACCATCTAAAACATACCCGGCCTCGCAATCCGGCATGGCAACACGTTCTTTTAGCAAATTTGCAGTAAGGTCGTAGGGAGCTAATTTACCATCGGCCATAAGCTGCTTACACTCGTTGTATCGCGGGTTCGAAGGATCCATGTTTCGCAGCAAATCTCCAACCGTAACTAGCGGAATATTTAAATAGCGGCTAATAAATTCTCCTTGCGTGCCTTTTCCACTTCCTTG
>CAZTDP010000008.1:36379-42732 GCA_964612565.1 uncultured Candidatus Saccharibacteria bacterium | reverse complement strand
CAGCACGCGTGGTACAACGGGTCTTCGGGAAAATACAACAGCGCCATATACCTCGATGGCTCCGATGACTATATATCGGACAATTCCATAATTCAAAACATATCGGAACATTCGTTCACCATCTCCGGATGGTTTAAAACAACACAATCGGGTTCTACAAGTCCTACTCTTTTTGCTATAAATTCAAGCTCCTACGCAGACAACGCGATACTGTATATAAACACAGGCGGTGCGCTAAGGGCCTATAACGGTAGTGACCACGACGGAACCGCAGTTGTAAACGACGGGAATTGGCACCACATTGCTATTACACACGACACGGCAGGATCGTTACGTCAAATATACGTTGACGGCAAGTTAGACATTTCTTATACAGACACGACTGTACCCTCAACAAGCCTGTTTTCTATAGGACAAGAGTGGGACTCAGGACCTACAGCTTCAAACTTTTTTCAAGGACAAGTTGATGATGTAAGGGTATATGCCTACCCTTTAACAACAACACAGCTTAATGTTGAATATAATAACGGCGCCGTAACTTTTACTGACTAAAAAAATCTTTTTTGAACCACGCAAATGGTGTCGCTAACAGTTTTACCAGTTTTTTTAACATTACTGCTATAAATAAGAATAAGAACAAGTACAAAAAAGTAGCCAAATAAGGCGGAAAGGTTTTATACAAAAAATCGTATCTATACATTAGCGGCCATTGAATCAAATATATTTCGTAAGAGCGTGCACCCAAAAGGTTTAGCAACCAAGAGTCAAACGGAATTGTAACAATTACAAAGATAAATAATAAAGCTAGCAGTATGCTAATGACCTGCTCTAAGTAGACGGCCTTTCCCACACCCGAGTGAACAGAACAATACATAAATGACACCGTTGCTAACAAAGTCAACAAGTAAAGTACTGACTTACGAATTTTTATTTTATTTATAAACGGCCGCACGGATGCACAAAAAACACCAACGGAAAATGCGGCCGAATGAAGTCTAAAAAGTTTCAAAAGATCCACAGGTAGCGGAAGAGGCAAGTTTAAAATGAAAACTGAAATAACAAAAATCATTATAGCAGAAAGTTTAGGGTATCTTTTTTTATAAAAAATAGGAAATATCAAATACAAAAAAACAGTTAAGCTAAAATACCAGAGTGGGGAATTTAAAGCAGTAAAAATATCTATATTGTCGTATATCCCCAAAAATCCCTTAACAATAACAGAAAGGCTGTAATACTTTTTTAATACAAGAGCATCTGCAACTAACAAAGCAACCAACACCAGCCACATAGGAATATAAATCTTCTTAAATCTCTTTGCGTAAAATTTTAACGGCGTATCGTCCGAGTTGCTGTAAGACAATGATAAACCGTAACCGGAAAGTATTAAAAAAATGTCAACTCCAACACCGGCATCTATTGAAAGAGGATATAAAAAAGCATGATTCGTTGATAGAAAGTAGCCCGTGTGACCAAAAATAACAAGCAATACAGCAAAGGCTTTTAGATAAGTGGTTTTTACCGTGCTAAGTCCGGTATCTTTGTTTGTGTATTTTGTAGTAAAAAGAATAGTTACTGCTAATAGCAGCGAAAACAGGGCAGTTTGAGCTAAAGGATCCGACATATTAATTTGCATATATGTAAGCTTAATTTTGTGCTGGATGCAAAGCAGAATTTACAGACGTACTCCATATTAGGTAGCCCTCATCGTTTGGATGAAAAAGGTCAGATGAATATAACCCTTGATTAAGCCGAAAACTATTGTACGTGTCTTTGTAAAGATCGACAATGTGTATTCTATTTTTAAAAGCACCTACGGAGTGGTAATTTACAACTGTTTTAATTATCTTATTAAACTCTTTTGTTCGCCAATCAAGAATACCGTTGTAAGGAGGTAGTATTAGTAAATCCGACCCAAGGTATGGAAGATTAATAACGGTTATATTTGCCTCTGTTTCGTTTAGTAATCTTCCAAGTATTAAATCGTAATTACTTTCAAAATCTTCCAGTCGAACTTTGTTGTGTATATCATTTATTCCTACAAACAAGGTTACTTGCTGAGGAGCAAAACTGACTGCCTCATTCAATTGATAACTTATGACATCTTTGGTGGCGGCACCGGGCACCGAAAAATTAGTGGCGTACACATTACCGTTAGCCAAAGAGATAGCTTTGGCGTACTGGTATACTATAGTTTCAACAGAGTTAGCCGCACCGACCCCGGCGGACAGACTATCTCCCAAAGCAGCGTACCTTGTTGTAGGAAGCGAGGGGACCTTTTCAAGCAAAAAAGTATTTGAAGAAAATGGGGATTTCAAATTTTTAGAACCTATTATTTGATATATCCTGGCATACGAGAGATACAGATATAATATTATGAGTAACAGTAAAGTAATCGAAACCTTAATCTTCACTGTATAATTGTACAAATATTTTATAGTTATCAAAAGATGCAAACTCTAAATATTGGCGGGAAAGAAATAAAATACACAATTAGTAGAAACAAAAAAACCAAGTTCTTGAAAATACTTGTAAACGAAGGCTCTCAGATTGTGAATGTTATAGCTCCGTTTAGCGTTTTGGACCAGGAAGTAGTTAAAATCCTAACTTCAAAGTCGGACTGGATCGTTAAAGTAACAAATTTAACTACAGATAAACAACGTTTGGTTCCGGCAGAGGCATCCTACGCATTAGATAAAATTAGGGCTAAGCAGATAATTGAAAAAAGAGTAGAGTTTTTTACCAAAATTTACGAATTAAATGTTAATAGGATTAAAATCAAAAACGTAAGGACACACTGGGGGAGTTGCTCCCGCTTGGGAAATTTAAACTTTAACTACAAACTAATATATCTGCCTGCGGACCTAATAGACTACGTTGTGGTTCATGAAATTTGTCATTTAAAAGAGTTTAACCACTCACAAAAATTTTGGGAACTAATTGGCAAAACTATTCCTAATTACAGATTAATAAGAAAGTCTTTAAAAGAGTTAAATTATAAAATTTGACAAACCCGCTTCGGTGTTCATATGCTTTAAATATAGCAATTATTTTTGGAGAATTTTTATGAAAATTAAAAAAGCTATTCTGACCACAATCCCTATACTCGTGATCTCCGTATCAATTTTTACTCACAAAGCGGCTGCCCAAGCAAGTGTCGATACAACTTTGGCTAAACCGTTTACAATTACCAAAATCAACGATAAAACTTACGATAAGGTTGATTTTAATGAGATATGGCTAGACACAGAAGACCTTTCTGTATCCGGAACCGCCTCTGCGGGAGCATCGATTTACGTTAACTACGACGGTAAGCAAGAAGTTATAACGGCAAATCAGGAAGGCATCTGGGAGTTTAAAAAAACCCTTCCCGCTACTAGTTACGCCATTAACTTTTCAAACGACGATGCTGTATATGGGGTACTATTTCACATCGGTCAAATTGGTCAAATCGAAGGTATCTCCGAACCCACTTCCAATGACACCGCGACATCGCCCGGTACAATTGAGATCAATAACTCACAACCGGTATCCTCTGTATTAAAAAACGTGGGCATTCTGTTTGGTATAGCGGCTCTTGCAGTTGGTTCCCTGTTAGTGTTAAAGAAGATTCACAAAAAAGAGGTTACTCAAGTACCTCAAGAGCAAAAAGTTGGCAATCAACTTTAGTTTAGCTTGTATTTGAACGCAAGAGAGCCGCGGGCAAAGCCCGCGGCTCCACTTTAAACCTCACATCCAAAGCACAATCCATTTTACTTTTGAACTAAACTAGCATCGTCTATGTAATAGACATCGCCCGATTTTGCAAACGAAGTAAACCAAAATCTTAACCTAGCATCGGTTGTTGTTCCGCTGAAACCCTTTGCAGTAAATTCAATTGAGAATTTCTGCCAAGCATCGGTTACCTTGATTACATTATTTGACAACCCAAAGTCTGTATAAGGGAAGTTGTGTTTATGAACAAAGACCGCCATGTCGTGCCCGGTATTTGATTTTGCGTAAAACTCTAACTTATACTTTTTACCCGAAACCAACACTATATCTTTCTGATATAACTGCAGCTTATTCCCCGGATTTGAGATGTTCAAATTAGCCGCTTTAGAGGAGTTATAGGAGTTCGTTAACACCTCAAACTTAGCAGAACCCGAAGTATTCAATTCCCAGTTTTGTTTGTCTTTTTCGAAGTCGCCGTTTTTAAGCACACTTGTAGGTAGTGTAGGGGTAGGACTTCCCGAACAAGCACCGCAGTCTGCTGCACATGTAGAACATGTTTCAGTACCATTACAAGAGTTATCTCCGCACCTTATTGTAGGAGTCGGATCGGGCGTGGTGTCTCCGGCACCGCTGCCAGCGCCAATGTCAACAATGCTTACATTATCAAAGTAATATGCATCGCCGTTAGACGCTTTTGATACAAAATAAAACCTTAGTCTTGTATCCGTAGTGTTGCTGGTTATTCCTGAGACATCAAAATCGTAAGAAAATTTCTTCCACGAGGTACTTAAATCGGAAGTTTTTTCTAAACCAAAGTTTGTATAGGGACTGCTGTTTTTAAGAACAGACACTAAAACATCACTGCCGGTACCGGACTTTGCGTAAAATTCTACTTTGTACTTTCTTCCGGGTTTCAGGGTAAATCCGGTTTGATACAACTGCATGTTAGATCCGACTGTTGTTATAGAAACTTTACCTGACTTAGAACCTTGGTAAGCCGAAGAATCGGCGGTAAAAGAACCCTGACCGTTGTTATAGTGTTGCCAGCCGCCTGTGCCGCTCTCAAAGCTAAAATTGTTTATTAAGTTCCCCACGGGATTTTCCGGTGGAGTTACAATCGGGTTTGGAGTAGGAGAGGGTTCTTCTGTTACGGGACAAACACCGCAATCTCCCGGACAGGATGTACATGTTTCTGTCCCATTACAGGTGCTGTCGCCACATCTTGGTGTAATAACACAAGTACCACAATCTCCCGAGCAGGTAGTACAAGTCTCACCGTTATTACAACTACTGTCTCCACAGTATGGGGTAACAACGCAGGCACCGCAGTCTGCTGCACATGTAGAACATGTTTCAGTACCATTACAAGAGTTATCTCCGCACCTTATTGTAGGTGTAGGAGTAGTACCGCCGCCGTTACTTGTGGTCTTTAATATAAAAGCCCCAAAATCCGGAAACGAAACACTTCCGGAGTAATTGTTATAACCGATAGGCATTGCTCTGGTCCAACGAGTTGCTGTCATTGGAATTGAAATTGAAGAACCATCGTATGTGCCTGTCAACGGAGTGTCACCAAAGTAGTTTTGTGCGTTATGTATAGAGTAAGTATCTCCATTTGATAAACCTAAAGCTGATATATCCACAGATACGGAACTTTTTCCCTCCCAATTATAGATCGTGATATTTCCTCGTTTAGATTCATACCTGTTAGCAGGGGTAACAAAAATCTTGTTTGTAGTAAATTTTGTTGTTTGATAGGTGCTTGACGAGTCAAACTTTGAGGCACTTTTCCATCCCGCAAAAGTGTAGCTCGAATTGTCCGGATATGTTATTAAAAAGATATTTCCGGACGCTCTGGATCCGTAGTTACAGTATGTATTATTGTTCATGTTTAGAGAACTTGTGGTAGGAAAAGAGTAAGTAACCAGGTAGGAAGCGTTGTTGCAAATTGTATTGTATCTAATGGAACCTGTGGGAGCATCTACAACTTCTATTGAAGCATAATCGGCGCTTTTAGATCCAAAATAATTGTTTTCAATAACTAAACCGTTTCCCGATGACTGAGTATTTCCTGTAATAAGATCCGAATCCCAAAAATAGTTATTTTTTATAATGATATTTTGGCTCGGATAGCCTGTTTTAAATCGGGCTTTTCTTGAATAGTGCGTATTCCCTTGAGCCGTAACATTGTTATTCCTGGCAGTTTCCGATTCCCCGTATCCGTGAAATCCATACTCATCCAACGCAGGCATTATCATATTATTCTCAAACAACTTACTTCCGGTGTCGCTTTGAAAATAAATTGCGTGGCCATGGTTCCTTGCAGGACCTACCCAGCCATTATTGTAAGTAAGATTTCCATACACCTCAGCATTAGTTGCCTGAATCCACACACTGATACCCTGGCTTACGTCGTGAACTATATTGTGAATAATCTTTATATGCGGTGTAAAAACGTTTATACCATCGGGAAAGATTATGTCGCTGGGATGCGAGCCTTCTTGAGTGGTGACTCTTAAAGCGTTGTTGTTAAAAATTTCTAGGTCTCTAAATATGACCCAGTCCCCATAGGTCTCGATGCCGCCATTAATCTTGGCTTTTGTACCTTCGTAAGAAGTTACGGTAATATACTTTCCGCTTGA
>CAZTDP010000008.1:23249-36279 GCA_964612565.1 uncultured Candidatus Saccharibacteria bacterium | reverse complement strand
TAATCTTGGCTTTTGTACCTTCGTAAGAAGTTACGGTAATATACTTTCCGCTTGACCCTGTTAATCTACTTATATATTTAGTCGACCCGCCGGAACCATAAGTTCCAGAAAGCAAAAATATGGCATCGCCGGCCTTAACACTAGACGGGTGATTTAACGCGGTTTGAAGATCCCACGGCCTGGACATAGATCCGTCACCAGACGAAGTACCTGTCGGAGAAGCATAAAAAGAATTACCCGCAAAATCGGATACACCTTCAACCGCCTGAACCTCCTTATTATTAAAAACGGCGGGATCAAAGCCTAAGGTATAGGCTAAAACGTAATAACACAACGATAAACTAAAAAATACGAGGAATGCACTTACGATGGTACCACTAATTTTAATTTTATTAGTACTCAGCATATTTAAAGAATGATAGTAATTTATACTGTTGTCAAATTTGTCTGCTACGTTCCTGGGGGCTATGGTGAAGCTATAGAACATGTGAATACTAAACAACTGCAACTGAGCACGCCTAGTTCTTCAGTTACCATCTGCACTATAGTTAAAACACCTGCAGCTTCAGCAAGTTTTCAGCAATGAGATTATAATTAGCTCAATGAGAGTATTAGTTATAGACGACGAACATAAAATTGCTAATGCAATTAAAAAGGGCCTTGAGCAGGAGGCCTATTCCGTTGATGTGTCATACTCTGGATTAGAGGCTTACGACCTTGCCTCAACCGAAGAATATGACCTAATAATCCTTGACCTCATGTTGCCGGAAATGGACGGCTTCGAAATTTGCGAAAAACTGCGCGCCAAAAAAATTCACACCCCTATACTTATGCTTACAGCCAAAAGTGACTTGGATGACAAGGTTAAAGGGCTGAACACCGGCGCTGACGACTATTTAACAAAACCCTTTGCATTCGAAGAACTTCTCGCTCGCGTTAAGGCCTTACTAAGAAGACCACAGGCAACAATTAATAATGAACTTACCTGCGACGACCTTGTACTAGACACCAACACATTTGAAGTAAAAAGAGGGGGAAATGAAGTAAATCTATCCCGAAAAGAGTTTTCACTTCTCGAATACTTATTACGGAATAAAGATAAGACCTTATCAAAGGATCAAATTTCATCTCACGTCTGGGATTATGATTCGGACATCCTTCCAAATACTGTGGAACAAACAGTAAGGTACTTAAGAAACAAAATAGATAATCCATTTCCCAAAAAGAAACAATTGATACAAACTGTAAGAGGTTTTGGTTACAAAATTAGCGATCTAGAAAGAAATGCTTAAACTAACAAAACTAGGAGTTTTTGCTAATGCAAAACTTAAACTAACAATATGGTACGTAGCAATAATAATGACGATTACACTATCGTTTAGTGCACTTGTATATACAAGCATTTCTAAAGAAACACAACGAGCCATCGACGCGCAACGCGTTAGATTTGAAAGAAGATTTTTGGATTACAATATCGCTGTTCCAGGACCTCGCGGACAACCAATGTTTATTGACGAAGATGCAGTATCCGAAATAAAAAGCAAAACACTAATGTCCATTTTATTAATAAACGGTTTTATTCTTGTTACATCCGGAGTTTTGGCTTATCTACTTGCCGGAGTAACCTTAAAGCCAATCGAGGAAATGTTAAAAAAGCAAAAACGATTTGTGTCTGACGCTGCTCACGAGCTTAGAACTCCACTTACTGCAATGAAAACCGACTTGGAAGTTACACTTAGAGATAAGAATCTGGATCTGAAAAGCGCTAAAAAAGTATTGGCCGGTACAATCGAAGAAATAAACAAACTCCATAGTTTTACTAACAATCTTTTAAAACAAAGCAAATACCAAAACACAAGTGGGGAAGAAGTAAAAGAAGAAATAGATATTAAAACTATCTTAGAAAACGTTATTCAAAAACTAGCGCCCATTGCAAAAGAAAAAGAACAAACAATAAGTCAAAATCTTACAAATATCAGTCTTTACGCAGTTCCATCTGCTATCGAAGAACTTTTTACAAATATTATCGAAAATGCTATTAAATACAATAAAAAGCAGGGAACCGTGTATGTAACTTCTAACATCTACAGTGGAAACGCCGTTGTAAAAGTTAAAGATACAGGAATCGGAATTGATCCAAAAGACCTTCCTTTTATATTTGAGCCGTTTTATAGAACCGACAAATCACGAACAAAAAATAATCACGATGGCTTTGGACTAGGGCTTGCTATTGCAAAAGAAATAGTAGAAAGGCACAAGGGTAAGATCAGTATTGCAAGCGATAAAAACGGCACGGAAGTTTCGATAGTACTCCCACTAAACATTGTAGAAAAAAAGTAAATTTGAGTAAAAAATAAGATACTTTACATATAAATGTAACCTCGATATTTTCTAGAGGTTATGTTTGCAAAGTTATACCAAAAAAGCAGCCGATTCATCCGCAGTTTAAACTTTTACGTATCGTTAAGAACGTATCTTTACAGTGCCCTAATTTTTTTTCAGCGTGTTAGGCAAAAAAAGCACATAAAAACTATACAAGTATTGATTCTATTAGCAATCCCTCTTTCTATTGCGACAATCCTAGTAAAAACAAATAAAGATGAGGCACATGCAGAAACAAATCCTGCTGAGTGGAATATGCCGGGTGCAAACCCACAGAGAACCTCTTGGGTTACAGAGTCAGTTGATGTTACCGGAATAGATTGGTACAGACCTATAGAAGCGTACATTGACCAGCAGGTTCAAGTTATAACCGGAAACAAACACGCCTACATTTCAACTAGTAAGGGACTTGTTGTTCTTGACGCCGAAACAGGTTCGCTGGCGTGGAGATTTGATACAGAAATGCCGTTAGGCAACGCCCCTACTGTTGTCGGGGATATGGTTTACGTCGGCGGCTTTGACCATAACATTTATGCAATTCAAGATCTTGGTACAAGTTACTCACTCGCGTGGACTTTTTCGGATGCCACACTTGGGTACAGTGCTAATCCGATAGTTGTGAATGGCGTAGTTTACGTAGGTAATAGAGATGGCTATTTTTATGCGATTGACGCTGACACAGGCACACTTGTTTGGCAGTATCCTGAGGCGGGAGATCCATCTTTAGGACCTATCGATATGTCAGCGGCGTATTCGGCGACAACAGGCGACTTGTATTTTGCCGCCCAAGATATGTACGGCTACGCACTAAATGCCTCAAACGGCAGTTTAGTTTGGAAAACCGCCTCAAAACTGCCGGGCGAAAGATATCAAGCGTGGTGGCCGGTATTGTACCAAGATAAAATATTATTCTCCGGAGCTTTTGCTTATAAAAAATCTACTAACCCCGGAACCACAAGTGTTTCCGGTGCTCCGGACAGCGCGCAAACTTTACAAAGTAACGACTTTTTTAATAATGTCTTAACCGGCACAGGGTATATGGGAACACTTATCACCTCAACAGGTTCTCAAGGCTGGCCGTCCGGAACGAGCTTAATGGATACCCAAACTCCGTATAATGTTGCGTATGACTCACTTAACTCCTATTCGTCAACAAACTTTCAACGCCGCACAATAGCTGTTATTAACAGAGCCGACGGCACAGAAACTGTAACAGCGCCTTTTATGTTTGAGGGCACAGGCTCCGGTAACAGGTATCCCCCAATTGTCGATCCCGACGACTCGATTGCCTATATTCAAAACTATCACAGCCAGACCCAAGGCAATATTGGACGAAAAATTGTCACAGGATGGAAACTGGGCAATCAATATTTAAAACTAGTGGGAAACACCTCGGCATGGGACGAACCGGCTGCCTTATCGGGAATGGGAACCGCGTCGGTCATGTTTAACCTAGTTACGGATAGAGACGCCCAGGTTATAGGGTCTCACATTTACTGGAGTTATCCAGGAACTTTGGATGCAGTTTTACCGGCTACAGATGGGGCAGCCAATGAGTATGATCCAATGTGGCGTTTTTATACAACCGCAGACGATTTAGAAAGGTTGAAAGGTTACTATAAAGGAAACACTAGCAGTATAAATGGAGTTTATAACAGCCACGGATACCAAAATCCGCTCGTACCGTACGCGTTTACAAATTCTTCAAGTCAAAGAGTGGAAAGAATATTCACCATCAGGAGTAACACAATTATAGCTATTGGGGATGCGGGAACAGAGACAGCGCTTCCCTTGGTCACCATAAATAATAATCCGGATTATCTAGGAACTTCGATGTCTGAATCTCAAATGCAAACCATGTTAGAAAACGAACTAGATAAAATTATCGATGTCTACGAATCTGACAACATAAACGGCTTTCTTAAACCCGGCTACTACAATCACGGCACTCTAGGCGGTATAGGAGGATTTCCCAACTTTTATTTTGAAACACCGGGTGACACACTTTTGGCTCTAGCTTCAGCGTACCCACATGTCGGTACAGCAATGCAAACCCGGCTGCGATCGTATATGGACGCTTTTTATCAAAAGTATTTTGCAACATCGCTTGTCAGAAAAATCGGCTGGAGTTCCGGATACAACAGAGACAGCATTGAGTATCCAAGTGAAATAACCTCGGCAATGGGGAGTTTAAACAACTCAACGAGCGGCGCGTATGCTCAAAGGTCGTTTTACGCACTTTGGAAATATGCTCAAATTGTAAATAACCAAGCAACAGCTCTTTCAATATATAACGCTACAAAAGTTGCATTGGCCTACCCAAGTAATTTAGAAGCCGGAGGTGCAAACACTCACGTTAGAACACCTTACACATACAACGATTATATTGCCGGGTACATCGGGTACTTAAACTTGCAGGAGCTGGCTTTTAATGGTTCGTACGATTCTACTACTCAAACTCAAAGAACAGGAATGCAGGCCGATCTTGCGGCACTCGAAAGTTACAGAGCGACGAACTTTACAAAAGATCATCCAATCGGCGCTACAGGAGATAACCCATCCGGAATAACTATAAATCAGTATTACAGAAACTTTAACTTTTCGAGAAATTTTTTGTACATGACGCCTGAGTTAGGAACATATTTGGCCACCAACGCCGGCGCTGCCGTTAATGCTGCGATTGACGAATACACTTACTTAGGACCGTTTTGGTTTGTTGAGGCTAATTCAAATACTTTTCAAGAAGGTGTGATGGCAAATCTATACGATGTACCTGCAATATTTTCGGCTAAAGCGTATATAGAAGGTGCTGATCAAGGTCAGCTTTCAAAATATATTGATGCTTCCGCTTTTCAAAGAGGAGGGATATTTTTAATTCAGAATTTGTCTGCTGCGTTATCTGCATCTGCAAGTTCAAGCCCCGTGGTCTCAACACCGGTATTTTCTCCTGCATCCGAATCGTTTACTGATACAGAAAGTGTAACTATAAGCGACTCAACTTCGGGTTCTACAATATACTACACGGTCGACGGCAGTAATCCTACCCAGGCTTCTACACAATACACGGGAGCAATAAATCTAACAGCGACAACAACTGTAAAAGCTCGTGCGTACGCTGCTGGATATGACCCAAGTCCTATAGCTACGGCCGTTTACACGTTAACAATTCCTGCACCGATTCTTACACCGAGTAGCGGAACATACTCAGGCAGTGTTCAAGTCGATGTTAACCCCGTGAATGTAAACGTAACAATGTATTACACAACAAACGGCACAGACCCAACCCAAGCCAGCACAGAATTTACTCAGGGGGTTATCACATTCACACAATCAACTACATTTAAAGTACGTTCATACTACAACGGCAGTTCAAGTAGTGTTTCTACAGGGACATACACGGTTAATGCCGTGACATCAAACTCTCCGCCGGATCCGGATTCGCAATATATATCTACAACAACAAACACCCCCATTAATGTGCTTCTGTCATACTCAGATTCAGACGGACCGGGGCCGTATACTGTCACTATCAGCCAAAACCCTACTCACGGAAGTTTAGGAAATATGTCTGATAGCGACGCAAAAACTTGGACCTACACACCGACAAGCAGCTACACAGGGTCAGACTCTTTTCAATTTACGGTAAGCGATGGAGAAGATGTATCAACTGCCGGAACAATAAATGTTGCTATAAATGCATCTCAGTCGGGAAATATAGTAATTAATCACACCATGGTAGATAACGAGTGGAGCAATTTGGTAGCAGACTCAAGCATTATTAATACAATTAAAACAAAACGGTTTAGTTTTAAACATGCCTCGGTGGGAAGTAATATTTGGGACGCGTTAAAATGCATGGGAGAAAATTATACTTCGAGACCAAACTACTGCGATGTTAATGAAGTGGGTTTCACGGGCGACTACTATCACAACCCAACGTTTTCTGTGGATCTCAACGGAGACGCAGATATTTACAACGACATGCAGTTTTATTTCCATAATGAAACACCGGTCAATCAAAATCCGGGCAATCCAAACCCACCTTGGTACGACAAAGCTCAATTGTTTATAGACGGTGTAAATAGCAGAGAATCTACAAACCCATCCGACTTTTACTCCTTTAAAATGGGGTATGTGGACGGCTACGCGGGAAACAACGTTGCTTCAGAATTTTTTAATGCAAACTCTAGCTACACAAATATAAGCGACATTGCTGCCCTAGAGGCTTCCCATCCGTCTAAAACAATAATTTATTGGACCATGGGATTAGCAAGAACTGTTGGAACAACGGAAGCAACCAGCTTTAACACTCAGATGAGAAATTATGCCGCTGCCAATAATAAAATTTTGGTCGATGTTGCCGATATAGAATCTTACGAGCCCGATAATGCGCATTGTTTAAATGCCGACGGAAGCGGCAACGAGGTTATATGCGACCGCTACACTTCGGAAACAAACGGCGGCCATCTAAACGGCGAGGCAAAAAGTAGAATGGCAAAAGCTGTTTGGTTAATGCTTGCATGCGCAAGCGGTTGGGGAAACTGTGGAGGATCCGTAAGTTCTAATCACGCTCCTCAAGTTTTTGCCGGCGTTGACACTTCACTAGATTTGGCTTTGTCATCTCAAATAAATTTAGATGGTGCGGCAGTAGATGACGGCTTACCCGTGTCACCTGGCTCATTAACTTATACGTGGTCAAAACAAAGCGGAGCCGGAACGGTAACTTTTGGGGATGATTCTATTACAGATACAACTGCTAATTTCTCGGCCGCAGGCATATACGTTTTACGACTAACAGTGGGCGACGGCGACACAACAACCTACGATCAAATGACTGTAACTGTAACCGAATCAAATAATTCTCCAACTGCATCATTTACGGCAACACCGACATCTGGTACCGAGCCTTTAAGCGTATCCTTTGACGCGAGTGCTTCTACTGATAGCGACGGTACAATCAGTACGTATGCATGGGATTTCGGTGACAGCAATACCGGATCCGGCCAAACAGCATCCCACACATACACAGTTGCAGGCTCATATACTGCAACATTAACAGTCACAGACAACGACGGAGCAACTGATTCTGACACAGATTCCATAACCGTAACATCAAACGCTCAGGCGCCTGTAATTTCTAACGTTACACACCCATCGACCGGCGACAAATTTGAAAAATATGAACTAACATTTGATATCGCTTCAAATGTATCGGGCCTAAATGTGTTTTTACCTTACATAAGTACGGCCGATGCCTCCACAATTTTGGGAGTCGATAAATACGAGGAAAAGGGAATTACAGTTGAGGGTAAATTTCAGTACAAGGGAACCGACGGCTTATTAACAGGTCAGCCGATTTATACTGTACCCGGATTTTATTTTGAAGGCCAAACATATACCAGTTCAAAAAACGTAGCAGGTGAAGATTGGCTATACCCAAGTGGAACTAATAATTGGAAAGTAAGATATTCGCCGGATCAGGCAGGGGTTTGGAGCGTTTACCTAACTGCAACAGACGCAAACGGAACATCCACATCGTCGAGTTACAATTTTACTGTTGCTGACAACTCGAATAAAGGGTTTATAAAAGTAAGCACAGACGATTCAAAGTATTTTGAATATGAAAACGGCGATCATTTTAGTGGTCTTGGTTACGGAATTGATATAGCTGACGCAGAAGGAATTACAAAATCGGAAACAATTGCTCAAACCATGTCTAACAACGGCATGGACCTGGCAAGATTTTGGCTTTCAGGGTGGTCTATGTTTGGAGGCGCGTGGGCTCCGCCATACAACGAACTTGCCTATGAAAATAATTATTTACCATATCAAACTTACACAGGCAGCCAGGCTGCCCCGGGATCAGAGCTGTCTATTAGAATGGCGTACTATCCATCGGGAAATCCGGGAAATTCACCAATGTGTTTAGTGTACGGATGGCAATCACCTAACATTGCCGTTCAGCCTAGTAAAACCTATAAAATCACGCTTAAATATATGTCCTCAGGAATTACCACAAGCGGAACGGGTGGGTTAGTGGTAAAACGCGCAAGCTGGATTGATATGAATCGAAATACTTGTACAAATCCCGCAAACGGTACCGCAATTACAGGATACGCAACAGGAACAAGCAGTGGCTGGCAAACCATAACAGGCGAAATTACAACCGGAGCAAGTCAAAACTATCTAACTAATATTTACGTAACACTAGACAACGTAACTGCAGGAACTGCGTACATAGATTCTTTAAAAATTGAAGAGCTAACAGGACCGAGTGGAACAGTTGTGAGAGAAGTGAATCCCGATTACAGCGCTGACCAGCATGTTTACTATAATCAACGAAATGCGTACGCGTTTGATAAAATGCTTGAAAATTTTGAGAACAGCGGCGTCGCTCTTAAATTAGTGCTTTTAGAAAAAATGGATAAAATCGAGCGCCAATTCCAGCCAGACGGAACATGGGGAACATCTCCGGACGCAAATAATTTATACGGAAACACGAGCAGTCCCAGAAGCGACACAAAAGTCAGGTGGCTTCAACGGGCATGGTGGCGATATGTGCAAGCCAGATGGGGATACTCACCGGCAATCCACTCGTACGAACTTTTAAACGAAGGTGATCCGGCGCAGGCAACGCACTTCGCCCTAGCCGATGAACTAGGAAAATACATGAAATGCTCGGTGTTCGGCCAACCTATTGGCAGCGGAAACGCTCAAAACTGCTCCTACGATCATCCCGATCATCACTTGGTTACAACATCAACTTGGTATGGCTTCCCATCGTTTTGGACCAGCGCAAACTATCCAAATTTAGATTATGCCGACATACACCAATACGTGCCTCGCGACTTTACATCCTACGTTGATAATTTTATTTATAATAAAGTTCCGTATTACATCCAAAATGTTCAACCGGCATTCGCAACTATTGACTTGGGTAATAGCACAATAAGAAATTATACAAAACCAATTATTAGAGGTGAAACAGGCTTTACTACACAAAACACCGATCCGTACAACACACAAATGAACAGCGATTCTAACGGAGTTTGGTTACACGACTTTTTATGGGGTCAATTAAACTCTGGTGCAATCAACGAACAGTACTGGTATTCATCTCAACAAATAACAGCTCAAAATTTAAATGAGGTATTTTTACCATTTAGAAAATTTTTAGACGAAGAAAATTTGAATTCAGGTGGCTACTCTGAAATTAATTTTGCTAATGCAAGTGTGAACACCACAGGTCAGTCAAACCCGCACCCAAGATATAACCAAAACCCATCTACGATAACCAACATAAATGACATGGACGATATTGTTATCACAGGTTTAAAAAACACAACAAGCGGCAGAGCAGTTGTATGGTTAAAAAATATTCACAACAACTGGTGCGTAATAGCAGGGTTAAATTCATCCGGATCAGGATCGAGATGCGAAAACGAACCAAACTTTGGCTCCAATGGCTACAACTTTAATGTCGTACTTTCAGGATTTAGTCCAAACACTCAGTACACACTTGAAAAATGGGACACCTGGAACGCGTGGGCTTCCGCACGAAGCCAGCAAATTCTCGATTCCGATGCTGTAACATCAGATTCAAGCGGAAACATAACCATTTCGCAAACCGGCCTAACTACAGATGTCGCTTATAAAATATTAGAGGTTGGCGCAAATGTCTCCCCGGTAGCTTTGTTTACCTCAACTCCTACATCCGGTGATGCTCCTTTAAATGTAAATTTCGATGCCTCATCCTCGTATGATTCTGACGGCACAATTAGTACATATGCTTGGGATTTTGGTGACTCAACAACCGGAAGTGGTGTAACGGCAAGTCATACATACTCGTCGGCAGGATCATATACGGTAACCCTAACAATTACAGATGACGGAAACGCCACCGACACAAGTACCGATACAATTACTGTAACAACCGCCAACGTTAATCCGACAGCTTCGTTTACAGCAGCACCAACCTCAGGAACAATTCCGTTAGAAGTTAATTTTGACGCCACTGCTTCAATCGACTCTGACGGAACCATCAGTACATATGCCTGGGATTTTGGGGATTCAACAACAGGATCCGGTTCAGCCCCGTCGCATACATATTCCGTACAAGGTACCTACACGGTTGTTCTAACTGTAACCGATAACGATGGGGGAACTGATACCGACACCACAAATATTTCGGCCAACTCTTCGCCCACAAACAACAATCCAAACGCCTCATTTACGGCTACACCTTCGTCAGGAACAGTACCGTTAAATGTAAGTTTTAACGCAACAGCTTCCTCCGACAGCGACGGAACAATTGTAACCTACGACTGGAATTTTGATGACACAACAACCGCTAGCGGGCCATCTCCGTCACACTCGTTTTCGGCTCCGGGAACGTATTCTGTGGTTTTAACTGTAACAGATGATGACGGGGCTACAGACACAGACACAAAAGACATCATCGTGTCGGCGGCTAATATTGCGCCAACCGCGTCGTTTAGCGCCACGCCAACTTCGGGCAAGGCACCTTTGATTGTATCTTTTAACTCAGGGGCTTCTTCCGACTCTGACGGCACAGTCAGCACATACGCTTGGAGTTTTGGCGATTCGACAACCGGCTCGGGAGTTACGCCGTTCCATACATTTACAACTGCCGGAAACTACACGGTAACACTAACGGTAACAGATGACGATGGGGCTACCGACACTGAGACCGCCGGTATTGCCGTAAGCCTTCCTAACGTGGCACCAACCGCCTCATTTACGGCTACACCTTCATCAGGAACAGTACCCCTAAGCGTAGATTTTGACGGCACAGCTTCTTCAGATTCTGACGGCACTATCAGTACTTACGCTTGGAATTTTGGTGACTCGACAACAGGCTCCGGAAGTACGGCGTCTCACACATATAGTGCTGTGGGAAGTTACAACGCAAGATTAACGGTTACCGATAATGACGGGGCAACTCATTACGTTCAGACAACAATTACGGTAAATTCCGTACCGGGAAATGCTTCTCCCGCAGCTTCATTTACAGTATCAGCTTCGAGCGGAACAGTTCCTCTAACGGTAAACTTTAACGGATCCGGTTCTAGCGACTCTGACGGCACTATTAGTACCTACGCTTGGAATTTTGGAGACGGAAATACAGATACATCTGGCTCATCCGTATCTCATACTTACACTGTCGCCGGAACGTACACAGCATCGCTAACCGTTACAGACGATGATGGCGCAACAAATTCAATGACAACGTCAATCGCAGCAAACGCGGTAAATTCAGGCGGAAACACAGGTAGTTCTGACAGACCGGTATTTAAAAACGACAAGGATAGAGGAAACGACTCAAATGATAACGCACCAACACCAACCACCAACAAACCAGCAAACCCCGTTACAACGTTTATAAATAATGCGGTAGATACAATAACCGGCAAAACTGAAGAAGAAACAATTAAACCAACAGTGGAGCAGCCGCAAAAAACTCAAACACCTGTCGAAATGAAAATACTATTTAAATTGAGTAACGGCGAAGTTTTAGCCAATTCCAAAATAACAGTAGATGGAAAAACATTTGTAACCGATTCCGACGGTTATATTTCGGGAAGTTTCATACCGGGAAAATACGATATTATTATAGATACAAATAATGGCCAGCACTTTGAAACCTCTGCAGTTTTAGGTGCAAGCTCAAGTTACATAATAAGCATTGCTACCGAGCCAACAAAACCTGTAGAAACATCACACGGATTGTTTAGCAACAAAATTTTCCAAGTTGCACTTGGAACTGTTTTTACAGCACTTGTTGTTACAATATTTAGAAAAATCATTTCTGTAGCGGGAAGACCCCGGGCTTAAGACCGGGGAAGAAAGCGCAAGCTTTCACCCGCAAAGAAAGAAGAGACTGGGGACTTCAGTCCGCGGGATCTTCATCTTGGGATTGAGAAGGTAATTGGGCAAAAAACAACGGCGCACACTTGTGAAATAAATTTCATCAAGCATACGCCGCTTAAAAACAATGCAGGCTATCTGGAACCTTTAATTTCTTTAAGCTCCAAAGTCAGCAAGACATTTGAGCTGGATGACAAATCTTCACAGCTCACAAGATAAATTTTCCCGGGTTCCAATAGACCCATCGTAATTTTGGGGTCAATTTCTGTTCGAACTCCGGTGATAACGAACTGGCCGACGGATGTTGCAATCTCCTCGCCTAATTTGTAATCCTTAACTTCCGGCACATTAAGATTGTGCACAAAGAAGACTAAGGAATCGTTATATTTGGTCAAAGCAACAGTGTAAAGCTCCGGCCAAATTTCTCCCGACTGAGGTAAAAGTACACTCTCCAATCGGAGTATTTCGCCACCAGGAAACTGGACCTGCCCAAGTTCTTCAAGAACTGCTAGCCGGGCAGGGCTTTCCGTCGAACTAAGACTACTACCGCCGGTAACAGGAATGAGAACACTCTCTGTCGGCGGAGGGCTGGTGGATTCTGTGGGGGCAGGCGGCGTTTCCGTCACCGGAGGAGCAGGAGTCGGGGTCTCCGTCGGCGGCGGGGTAGTTGTTGGAGGCGGTAAGGTTGGCGTTTCCGTCACAGTCTCCGTAACAGTCTCGGTGACTGTAGGAGTTTCTGTCACAGTTTCTGTCACAGTCA
>CAZTDP010000008.1:13125-23149 GCA_964612565.1 uncultured Candidatus Saccharibacteria bacterium | reverse complement strand
GCTCCATCTGTAAAGACTGGAGAAGCCGGGATGGCCTTGCCGCCCCAAGAAACAGGGACTGGCGTGGGAGGAGGCGGGACAACTGTAGCAGCATCAACGCGCTGCGCAGGTGTCACAACTCCAGTCACTCCCATCACCAGCGTTATTAAAAGTACAAATAAAGCCAATTTCCTTGCACTCATGGTTACCTCCTGTGAGCCGGTATTTGGATATAAAAGAGCTTTTTACGAACTGCGCATATTTTAAAGGAAAAGCATGGGCAAGTCAAATCACTATAGGATTGGTATAATGACGATAGGGTAAAAATAAATCAAGCAAAAAACCTTATACAATCAAGAAAATAGCCAAATAAGACCTACCACAACCAAAAAGGCAATAAACACTATCGTTACTACTCTTGATATTAATTTAAGTTTTTTGTTCATAGCGTCTTCGCCTTCCTAAAGCAGGGCAAAATCCTCTGAAATTATTCTGTCCCGTCTAACTCCCAAGTCCGCAAACTGCTCACGTAAAGCATCCATCACAGGCTGGGGTCCGCATAAACTAACACTCAAACCCAAAGAATTTCCAACAAAGCCCAAAACGTCTTTTGCCCCAACCTTCCCCCTCAGGTCAGTTTGCCATAAAAGATAACGAACGTTCGGTAAAGTTTCAACACACCCAGCTATTTCTTCGTTAAAAACCGCATCGCTCAATGTTCGAACGCTGTATATTAAGAATATCTTCTTTCCAGTTGGTTTTAGCATTTCGGATCGTAATAAAGACATAAAAGGTGTAATGCCTATTCCACCGGCAATCCAAACCAAAGTGTCGGTATCTAACGAATCCGCGTAAATATTTCCAAAGCCGCCGTACGGACCATATATATCTACTAAATCTCCAATTTTTATACTCTGTAATCGAAATGTAAAATCTCCCAGCGCTTTTGGTGAAACTCTAATTTCTTCGTCATCGGGAGCGCTCGAAAAACTAAACGGATGCATCTCGGAACCAATCTTTTTATCGTATGGAGAAATGTAGCAAAATTGCCCAGCTTTAAATTTTAATTTCGAAAAAGCGGAGATTAAATAAAGGTTGGTAACACCGCCCCTAATTTCGACATTTTTAACTTTGTATGTAAATCTTGGACCGTATGTCTTATACATAAAGATTTTGTATAGAAGGGAATAAATGCCAGCGGCCAAAAATAGCAATATCCATAATTTTAGTGGCATAAAATCCCTGACATTCGACGGTATTAAAAGAGCATGCGTTCCAGCAAGTATAAATGTTACGCCAAGTAACTGATGAGAAAGTTTCCAAAGTTCATAAGGAAGGTTAATAAAAAGCATAAACACAAATGACGCAAGCATTACGTAAACTGCGAATACGCCAAGCGTGTAAGCCAAATCAGGCCCGGGAAATAAATAAACGTAAGCGTATTTAATCTTTGGCAATGTGGTTAAAACTAAAAGTAGCGGGTGTAATAACGCCAGGACAAAAGCAAGTGCTCCAATAGTTTTGTGAAAGTTATATGCCTTGTCTAACCCTCCAAAAAAACGTTCAACCAACATATAACGTGCAGATAGAACGGGGGAAAGTGACATTAAGATTATAGCCGTTAGAGCGCACACCTCGCTTAATGAAATTAAAACTCCAGGCCCTATACTGTAGGATATTAAAGTTTTGGAATAAAACCAAAGACCGAGCGTAACGGAAACTATAAATATTGTAATTAAAGTCGGACGTTGCCTCTTAAACATAAAACTCAGCTTACCTGAAAGATAAAAAGCGAGCTAGTATTTCCCGGGTCTTTCCAGCGCTTACCATGAATGACTAAAACGGTTTCGCCCTTTTGCAAAATTCCGTCTTTTTGAAGCTGCTTTGAAATAGAAGTTATATCTACAAGTGTTTCATTTGAAAATTCTATCTTGTGGCCTAAAACACCGTACGTAATTGTCAAAATATTTAGAGTTTCGTCGTTTTGAGTTAAACCTATAATAGGAATTTTAGGACGGAAAGTTGAAAAAACTCTAGCAGTTTTGCCGGACTCTGTTGCAATTAACACTTTGTTAATTTTATCTTTGTTTAGCTCAATAATGTCCAAGGCAGCCTTGGCAATGGAGTAAGTCTGGTCAATTTTAAACGGCTCAACTTCGGGAATTACAGACACCTTCTCATTAAAACTAATAACGCGGTGCATCGTTTTTACTGTTTCAACCGGAAAAGTCCCAATTGCTGTCTCACCCGAAAGCATAAGCGCATCAGCACCATCCAAAACTGCGTTTGAAATATCCGAAACTTCGGCGCGAGTAGGGTAGGGATTTTGAACCATACTTTCCAGCATCTGTGTCGCAACAATTACAGGGCAGTTTCTTGAGCGGCATTTAATAATTATTTCCTTTTGATAAAAAGTAAGTTTTTCGAGTGAAACTTCCACCCCCAGGTCGCCACGGGCTATCATTACGGCATCTGAAACCTCGGCAATTTGTGGAAGGTTTTTTATAGCGTCAAATGTTTCTATTTTTGCAACAATTCCGCAGTTTATTTTTAATTTTTTAAGCTCGGATCTCAAAAGTTCTATATCTGAGGCAGTTTTTACAAAAGATAATGCCACAAAATCCGGCTGAACTTTTTCAAAATGTTTAAGTTTGCTAATATTTTCGTCGTCTAAAACCTCGGTTTGAATTTTTTTGTTTTTAAATCCCACACCCTTGCCGTTACTAATAACAGTACCCTTTACCACCTTAGCCTCCAAAGTTCCTGCAGATGAAGCTATAATCTCAAGTTCAACAACACCGTCGTCAACAGATATAACATCGCCGACCCCAAGTTGCTTAGAAATGTTAGAAGGCTTAAATACTATACCTACTTGATCTGAAAACTCAGCCCCGATTAATAAGTTTTTATCTAAATTAACAATGACGTCTTTTTGCTCAAAAGTCTGAACCGTTACTTCAGGACCCTGAAGGTCTATCATCACGCCGATTTTAATATTTAGTAACGAACTTACTTCTTTTATCTTTGCACACGCATCTACATGCCAATCAATAGTATTGTGCTTTAAATTTAATCTAAAAATATTTGTGCCTGAAGTTATTAACTGCTTTATTATCTCGACGTCGTTAGAAGCCGGCCCTAGGGTAGAGATGATTTTAGTAAGTTTTCCTGAATGCATCTGGGATCTTAATCAACAATTTTATTTAAAAAAGAACTTATTAAGGTAACTACAATACTAAAAAGCAAGGCTGTCCAAATTGACGCCAACTGAAATCCCGGCACTAGAGAAGATGTAAGTAAAACCATTAATGCGCTTATAACAAACGTGAACAATCCCAAAGTAAGAACTGTGATCGGTAAGGTTAGTAGTATTAGTATCGGTTTAACAAAAAGGTTTAAAGTACCTAAGACAAGTGCAACAACAAGAGCCGTAACAAGGTCTTCAAGATAAACACCGGGAATCAGCCTGGAAGCAACCAAAATAGATAAAGTAGCTATGGTGATCTTTAGGAGCAGTTTCATATAATGATTATACCCAGCAGGCAGATAATGTACAATGTAGTTACCGCCCACAATTCTTAGAATGAATACCGAAATGTATATGTACACAGACAAGGAACTTGCCTTTTTAGCGGCTCACAACGACCCGAGATTTTTTATTCCTATTATCGATAGATATGGATTTAGGCTTATTCAGTTTTTTAGAGCATCGGAGCTTCCGGAAAAACTGGCTGTTTCTACATTGGAAAAAAGTTTTTTATACATAAACTGCTACAACACAAAAACGGAGTTCGGAAAATGGTTAAATGATATAGCTGGCGAACTTCTTAGCGAAACCCAAAATTTTAACGGAGACTTTGGTTCCACAGAAGAGCTTCAAAATAAAATAGAGGTCGGAGGTATTAAACCGATTTCCAAATTTTATTTTGTTGCACAGCAATTTTTCTTTTCACTAACTTTTGGAATTCTATTTGCTATTTTGTATATATTTTTACTCAAACTTATTTCAGGAAATTTTAGCGCCATACTTCCTGTATTATTTATTGCCCTTGCCGGTCTTGTAGCTAAATTGGCATTAAGAGCAAAAAATTTGCCTGGCATTAGCATATCGAGCATTTTAAAACTTACGGGTATTCTTTCGGCGATATCAATAACGGCTCTTTCGTACATTGAATTGTGAAGGTGCCTCTTTTAAAGAGGCTTGTTAAGCCTGTATACTTAAAATATGAAATTTCCTAAAGATTTTTTATGGGGAACCGCAACTTCGGCACACCAAGTTGAAGGCAATAACACAAATTCTGATTGGTGGAAATGGGAGACAGAAAGCGTTGGTAAAAAAAAGTTTCCTATGGAGTTATCGGGAGAAGCTTGCGACTCATACAATAGATTTGAAGAAGATTTTGATTTATGCAAAACTGCTAATAATAACGCAATACGAATTTCCATTGAATGGGCTCGTTTAGAGCCGGTTGGGGGTTTTTTTGATAACAAGGCTTTTGATCACTACCGAAAGGTTTTACAGGCTGCAAAAAACAAGGGCTTAACTACGTTTGTTACACTCCATCACTTTACAAATCCACTTTGGTTTTCTAAAAAAGGCGGCTGGGCAAATTTTGCTTCACCAACGTATTTTTCGCGATACGCAGAAAAATGCGCACAAAAGCTGGGCGATTTAATCGATGTCTTTACAACCATCAATGAGCCTCAGGTCTATGCGCTCGAAGCGTACTTCCTAGGCGTTTGGCCTCCCAACCGCAAAAATCCGTTTCTAGCTTTAACTGTGCAACTCAATTTTATGCGGGCGCACGTGCAAGCTTACAAAAAAATAAAAGGTACAGTTTCTAAACCTGTTGGAATCGTAAAAAATATTGCATGGTATAAAATAGTCGATGGTATGAACTTTTTTGATAGGGCCGCCTCAAAAGTTATCTACTTTATGAATTCCGATTTTTTCCTAAAACCAATTTCAGGGTATCTCGACTACATTGGTTTAAATTTTTATTTTAGCCGAATTATTAAAAACTTTAGACTTACAGAATCAAAAGAACCATTTACCGATATGGGGTGGAGCACAGACCCGGAGGGACTCTATAAAAACTTAATTCATTTAAAAAAATATAATTTACCTATCTATATAACCGAAAACGGGGTTGCCGACTCGCACGACAATATTAGAACCAAGTACCTTAAAGAAATGCTCAAGGCTACAGGGGATGCCCTAAAAGACGGGGTGGATGTAAAAGGTTATTTTCACTGGTCATTACTGGACAATTTTGAGTGGCATTGGGGATATACGCAAAAATTCGGTTTAGTCGAGATTGACCATAAAAACAATCTTAAACGCATACCAAGACAATCGTATTACGAATATTCAAAGATTTGTGCGAATGGTATAGTTGAATAATTATGTTTGAAAATCTGCCCGGCTTCAAACTTCAAGCCAAAAAAGCATCGTACTATATTAAACGTTTATTTTCACTAAAATTAGTTCGGTTAACTGTAGTTTTATTCCTAATCTTATTACTTGGACCAATAATATTTTTTTACAGTATCAAACCAAAAACCCCGGACGTTATTAATTATGGAGTAACATTTTCTGACAAGTATTCCACCGAAATAGGCCAAGATTGGAAATCAACATATTTAAAAATACTAGACGATTTAGGTGCAAAAAATTTAAGACTTGTTGCTTACTGGGACGACATAGAGCCAAGTGAAAACCTTTATGATTTTAGAAAAATTGAATGGATGCTTCAGGAGGCTGACAAGCGAGATTTAAATATTATCTTAACAATAGGTCGTAAAGTTCCCAGATATCCGGAATGTTTTGAGCCGGTGTGGTGGAAAAAAATCCCTTCAGAAACCACAAGAGATGAAAAGCTTTACGAGTATTTAGCCCGAGCAGTTAAAGAGTTGCAAGGCCATACTTCGGTTAAGATGTGGCAGGTCGAAAACGAGCCTTTTTTTCCTTTTGGAACCTGCCTGCCAATAAAAAAAGCTACTGTTGAAAAAGAAGTCGATTTAGTAAAAGCGTTAGACAGCAGACCGATTCTAATTCAGGATAGCGGTGAGGGCGGATTTTGGTTTCCAACATATCAAATGTCTGACTACCTAGGAATTTCTATGTACCGAAAGATCTGGTTCGATTTTTGGGGCGTCTTATTCAACAAATCAATTTACTTTCAGTATCCACTTTCGTATTGGACATACGATATTAAGGCTCACATGGTAGGCGTTCCAATAAATAAAATTATTGTAACTGAACTTCAGGCTGAACCGTGGGGACCGGTAAATAACATAAAACTTTCAAAACAAGAAAAAGATAAGACTATGTCCGTTAACGATTTTATTGGCATTATTAACTACGCCCAAAAGGCTGGGTTTAAAGACTTATACTTTTGGGGTGCTGAATGGTGGCTATGGGAAAAAGAACAAAATGATAACGGATTTTACTGGAACACCGCGAAAGCCCTGTTTAATGAAAAATGGTAAAACTATAAACTTTTTAATCCTCGACTTGTTGTTTTAATTGTAGAAAGCAAGTTTTCGGTCAAGACAAGACCCCCATAAATTCCCGCATCGTCCAAAGTTACTGACCTTAATACTGGTACGGGACATTCAAGATATTTCCCATAAAGTTCAAACTCAAGAGCCATACTACCACCAATAACATAAACATCGGGGTGCCACCTCTCGTAAAGTTTTTTTAATCCTAACGAAACAAATTCCGCGTACTGCCTCCATTTTGAATCGTCTGTGCAGTTTTGGGGTTTGATGCCAAAAATAGCATTGAATGCACGTCCGGACGTATACGCTTCAAAGCAGCCCTTATGCATGCACGTGGCCTCTTTTCGCCCATTTTCAACAATTATTACGTGGCCGGGTTCGTCGAGGGTGTATTTTAAGCCAGAAGAATCTTTTGTAACTAGAGATCCGCCGGTTCCTGTTCCAAAAGTTAAATAGCCGACTTTTGCGCAGTCTTTTCCGGCCCCTAATACGGCCTCGCCCACGGCGGCAAGCGCAGCGTCATTATCAAAATGAAACTTACCGGGAATTAAGTATTTCTCGTCGATAAGTGCGGAATACGGCTGGCCATTAAGCTCTTTGTAGTTTGGAAATGTTCCGAACTGATCAAATTGTCTGTTAATAACGCCTGGAACACCGACACATACAAATTCAAGAGGTCCGCCGTGGAGCATTTCCCCAATAGTCGAAGAAATAACTTGTTTTTGCATAAAAACACTTTGATTTGTGTAGAATCTTTTAACTCTTTCAACAGAGTTTAGATCTTTTGATAACGCGATTCGAGTTTTAGTACCGCCAATGTCAATTGATATAAACATTCTATTTGTACCAATCCTGAGGATCTATTTTTTCAATATTTTGACCCGAAGCTACAGTAACTTTTATAGGTTCGTGGCTCGTGCAGTTGGCATTTAAACCGCAGGTTACAAATTCTGAATAATAAGCTTTATAAACATCACCTTTATTATCGGTCATACCTGCGTGTTCAGCGTAAACGTAGTAATCCCCCGGTGTTACGCTAACTAAGTACCCTGTTCCTGTCGAGAATTTTGCATCTTTTATATGCTCGCTTGTGCAGGTTTCCTTAGTTGTTTCAATATTTAATGCACAAACCTTAATATCCTCCGGTATAACCTCGGAAGGGTAGCCCAAAGCCCCGCCGATACTTCCGTTTGTTACTACAGGGGTTTTAACCTCGGGCGTTGGAGCTGTTGGCTTAGAAGTCGCATCATCGACATTCTTGACCTGATCTTGCGAACCAACATCTATAGGAGCATTTTGATATTTTTCTAAAAGAACGTACGCGCCGGAAAAAATAATTACGATTATGGAGATTATCTGTATAAATGGAAATTTAGACTTTTGCTGCATGACCTAATTCTACGTTTGCAATGTTGGGTGTGCAAGTTGCCGAACTACGACACCAATTCGGATATCTTTTCCCAAAATAACTCAACACCGATACTTTCGACTTCGAGTTTGTCTTTTTTTTGAACTAATTCGTAATTTTCGATCATTCTTTCAAAAACTCCGTTTTTAAGGCACCACCAAATAAATGCCGCCGCCCGCTTAGAACCTGTAGGAAGTCTTAATGACCTAATGGGCTTGTCTGCAGGAATTATTCTATTTGCTTGAGCAGAAGTTAAAGTTAAATTTCGTTCAGAATAGTTCCAAAGTAATTCGTTTTCTTTTGGGGAAAGTAAGAGATGCTGGCGTCTTAAAAAATCTAAGTTGTCCCGCTCCTGCCTTCCAACCGGATTAGAAAAAAGCAGCAATGAGCCGCCTATTGCTTTGTAGTCAAAAAGAGCTTTAAAAGACTGTTCGCTAGGCTTTGTGATTTCAAGTGAAATAGTATGTTCGTGATAAACCCGGTCGTAAGCATCTACGATCTCTCTATCGTGAGCGGAAGTATAAAGATCCACATTAGGATATTTTGTAACAAGAGATAAAAAGTTTTTTGTAAACGGAGCGTCCTTGCAGACAATATAAAACTTAAACTTTGAATACCATGTTTGAAGCTGAGGAATTATGTGTTCTAAAAACTGCATTCCTACTGCCGCACCAGGTACAGGCAGGCAAAATTCAACATGCTCGTTAGTTGTTTTTTCAAGCTGGCTTTTTCGATCGGCATATGACTTTTCATTTAAGTTCTTAGCAAGTTCAGGACTTACGGGGTAGGGAAGTACTTCGATTCTTACTTTAGGCAGTTTGCTTTTTAAGCCATATTCCAAAAGCTCTAAACGTGTTTTGTTACTTGGAACAAATATTACGTCGGCACCCGGGACATACCAAATGTACTGGGCTGTATCATCTGTAACCTGAACTGCCAAAAAAACTTTAACCCCGGTTGATTTTTCAAGGCGGTCTTTAAAAGAGGCAATCTTATGAGCCAAACCAAAGTGAGTTGCAACAATAATTAATCTTTCAGGAACATCCAACCTCTGATCCATAATTTCCTGAAATTTGCGTAAAAGTTCATCCGAAACACCGGAACGTAGCTGAAGCCTGTAAAAAAAGGTAAAAACTTTTTGGGGACGGCCGCGTTGAAACCACTCCATTATTCGGCGTGTAATTACATGAATACTAATAAATTTGTGAATCGCTTCGATATTTTTATCGGAAGAGCCGATCAAGATAGGTGTTGTGTTTTTTGGCAAACCCTGTGACAAAGCATTGGTAACACGCAAGTGTCCGAGACCTGCGGCAGCGTAAGTAAAAACAATTACACTCTTTGGATCGGTCAAGATATTTTGGGTAGTTTTTGTCACGTATTTAGTTTATCAGATTTTGTACTTTGAATGCTATCGCCAGTGTATAATTGCTTAATGAAAAAATGGCTTGGAACATTTATACTTATATTTCCGTTGTTAATTGTTGCAGGACTTATAATTTTTGCGCCAAAACCAATTGAAACAAGTAAGAAAACGAACAGTCCTGCTCAAGAATTAACAAAAGATCAAACAGTTAAAGGAGTATCAAATTCTAAAAGTTCTATGGAGAAAAACAGTATGCAAGAAATGACGATAGATAAAACAAAAACGTATACAGCCAGTGTTTCTACAACCGCAGGTGACTTTGTAATTGAATTAAACACAAGTAAAACACCGATTACTGTAAATAATTTTGTAACATTGGCAAATAAGGGTTTTTACGACGACACAATATTTCATCGAGTAATTAAAGGTTTTATGATCCAAGGCGGAGATCCTACCGGAACAGGGACCGGCGGACCAGGTTATAAGTTTGATGACGAGCCGTTTGACGGAGAATACACCAGAGGCACGGTTGCTATGGCAAACGCAGGCCCCAATACAAACGGCAGTCAATTTTTTATCATGCACGAGGATAATGCATTGCCAAAAAATTACGTGATTTTTGGAAAAGTTGTAACTGGTATGGAAACGGTTGATAAAATAGCAGGTAGCGAGGTTAAAATGAACTCAATGGGAGAAATGTCGTCTCCGGTGGATGCGGTTAAGATTAAGGCGATCAAAATAGAAGAAAAATAGGTTTTTCTCAA
>CAZTDP010000008.1:0-13025 GCA_964612565.1 uncultured Candidatus Saccharibacteria bacterium | reverse complement strand
AAAAATAGGTTTTTCTCAAGGCCGAAAAATAGGTTTTTCTCAAGGCCGAAAAATAAAACCGCCTGAAATATATTAAATTCAAGCGGCTCAATCGCAAAGCAGCTACTATTACAGCTCTAGCTCACGTGAGGAAAGAGGATTAAGTTCGGCGACTCCGGCTAAAATTCTATCGCCTTCAACACAAAGGCTTTCTTCTCCCTGTTCAAAGATCTCCAGAATCCGAACATACACCCCTGTCAGGCCAGGCTTGCCGTCAACCCTAACAGCTGCCTCGATGTGATTGCTCTCATACCCGGCAGTATACTTTAACGTATTCCCAATCCTCAAGGCTTTAAAACTATTTCCATCCATTTTCCTACTCCTCTCAACAGAAGATTTGACAATCTAGACCCTGATCGTACCAACTATATCACTATAAGTCAATTAAACAATCGCTCAAGTGATGATTTGAGTATTATCACATGTGCTGAAACAGTGTACCTTCTATAAAACCATTTTTAGCATAGTAACCCCTCGTTCCAACAGCCGAAATAACAGCCAAATCCTTGAATCCGGCTTCCCTGGCCATCTTAGCCGCCTCCTTAATTAGCGCTTTTCCTAAACCCAAATGTTGAGCCTCGCCAACTGATTTTTCTCCAACTTCGATGCTTTCGCCGTAAATATGAATTTCGCGGATCATTGCCGAGTCTTTTACCTCGTCGATAAATCTTGGCTGTTTTGGAAACGATAACCTCAAAAAACCGGCAATTAAATCTTTTGGTGTGGTGTATTCTAAAAAGCATTCTTTTGTTGTGGCAGTTTCGTAAAAAGTTTTTCGTAATTCGAGATCAGATCTATTTACTTTATTATCCTTAATTTCCCGAGATCGAATTTCATTTATTTTTATATTTTCTTCCGCGAGTTGTTTTTCTACAATCTGTCTAAAGTTTGTTGTTTTATTACCGGCAAAAATATCGTCACTTGAGATGTCGCGGATCATTCGTGTTACTCGGCTAAAACGAGGGACTTTAGCTAAAATGTTTTTTAAAACTTTTAGTAACTCTTCCCGGGTATATGGTTTCCACGAGCCGCTGTTGTAGTAACTCATTAACTCGGTGCCTTCGATTAAGGAACAAGGATAAACCTTAAGCTCATCGGGTATGAAACGCCAATCGTCAAAAAGTGTGTCAAAATCTTTGATATCCGCCTCCGGTGTGGCGCCGTAAAGATTGGGCATCCAATGAATCTGAATTTTAAAGCCGGCGTCTCTTAGTAACTTAAAAGCCAAAGCCGTTTGAGCCGAATCGTGCCCGCGCTTATTCATTTTTAAAACGTTGTCGTTTAAACTTTGAACGCCCAGCTGAACTTTTGTCGCCCCGAGCCGGCGAAGCTCAACAACTGTTTCCTCATTAATTTCATCAGGTCTGGTTTCTATTACCAAACCGGTACAGCGAGATAGGGCATTAACATTTTTCTCGTGTACCTCTTCCAGCCCATCCCAGGTGCATGTTTCTTTTTGAGCTACAATCTTATCTAAAGCCAGGCCAACAATTTTGTTGTAACTCCCGCTGGCATCAATTATCTTTGCTTCGTCAAACGGCATGTCTACTAAAGGTTTTAATGCGTCCGGATTTAAACTAGGATCAAAATCATTTAAAGCCTCGAAACACCTTTTTACAAACCATCTTTGATATTCTTTTGGATACGAATTCCAAGTTCCTCCTAAAACAATAATTTCGACCTTTCCTGTTGGGTGGCCGATTTTATTAAACGCAACGAGTCGATTAAAAGTTTGGTAGTAAGGATCAAACTTATTGTCGTAGGCTCTTTGAGCGCCCGGCTCGGACGATAAATAACTTTTGGGCATCTTTACATCATTTGGACAAAAAATGCACTGGCCGGGGCAGGCAAAAGGTTTAGTTAAAACTGTTACAGGCGTGACGCCGGATACGGTTCTTACCTCTTTGCGTTTTATGTTGTTTAAAAAATTTTGCTCCTGAATTTTGGTTAAAACTAGCTTGCCCGACCTTTTAAGCTTTTTGTACTCTTCTAAAACAACACTTTTTGATGCCGTAGAACTGTTGCCCTTTGAGTTTTTAAACAAAATCTTTAACAGCTTTCTATCTGTTATTGTTGTGTTATCGGCGATTTCTTTTATTATGTCTATGTACTTTGTATATTTAGAGATTTGCATATTATGACTAACGACCAAGTAAACATGATTTTAAGGCTCAACCGCGAATTTTACAAAAAAGTCGCTGATGAATTTTCTCAAACCCGAAACGGCCCGTGGGAAGGATGGGGTAGGGTAGTGGAAAAAATTTCTTTACCTTCAGGCGCAAAAGTTTTAGACCTGGGTTGTGGAAATGGCCGTTTTTACGAATTTATTTCGAATAAGCACAAAAACATATTGTACACAGGAATCGATACTTCAGATGAATTATTAAAAATAGCGCGCACAAAATTTAAGACAGCAAATTTTTTAAATTTAGATTTTGTGGCAGACAATTTAAGTTCTCTCGGAAATTTCGACCTTGTAACAGCTTTTGGAATTTTTCACCACATCCCAACCCTCGAACTAAGAATAAAACTGGTCAAAAAATTTGCAGCTCTTTTAAAACCAAATGGTTATTTTATTTTTTCAATTTGGAATTTTGATGAAGCAAAATCCCTCCCAACCCCTGAGAGTTTAAGATTTTTAGAACAAGGTGATTTTATGCTTGGGTGGGGAAACAATAACGATGCCTTAAGGTACTGCCACAAAGATGCCGATGACGAAATTAAAACCATTATCAGCACGCTTAGAAATTGCGACGTTGAGTGTGTCGAAACCCTTAATGACAAAAAAATATCGGATAAAAATTTTAATACTTACTATTTAACGCGTGCCGCCAAAACTGCTAAACTCTAACTAATGGAATTAGAAAATTGTATTTTTTGTAAAATTGCAAATAATAACGCGCCTTCTTTTAAAGTTTACGAAGATGACAAGTTTATAGCTTTTTTAGATATAAAACCATCTACAAAAGGAATGACTGTGTTGGCTTCTAAAAAGCACCTTCCATCCGAAATTTACTCAAATGAAACAGAACTGCTTAAAGACAGTGTTGTTGCGGCACAAAAAACAGCTCAAAAGTTAAAACAGGCACTGAAGTGTGAAAGGGTTTTGACGCTAGCAGAAGGTTTGGATGTACAGCATTTTCACCTTAAATTGTTTCCATACTATACGGAAAGAAGCACGTTTGAGACACTAAAACAGCCGCTAGATCCGGTACCGACAATGGAAGAATTAAAAGAGCTGGCAGATGAGATTAATTCTCTTTAATCATCTTAGCTTCAAAAACTGATTTTTTTCGAGTGTCGCCCCAAAAGTAAAAGTAAGAAGCCAGCAAAATAATTCCCAAACCTAAAGATAGTGCAATTATTTGATTAAATCCGGTTACAGGAGTAGGGGTAGTTGACTGATTGGTTTGATTTGTTGTGCCTTGAGTAATATTTTGGGGGAGTTGCTGACCCAGGTGTAAAACAAAGGAAATTTTTTCAGATCCTTGAGAAATTTCGATTTTGTAGTCTTTTGATTCCCCGGTTAATTGATAGCTCCAGGCACCCGACGAAGCGGGGTCGACCGAAGCGGCGGTGCTGTCTACTTTGATATTTACCTTTTGTCCTACTGCGGCTGTACCTGTAAGCAGCGCGGATGTGTTTGTATACCACCACTCAGAATAATTTGAGCCCGCGGTATCTATTGTTCCTAGTTTTGTCAAACTTAAAGAGGCAGCGGATACGGAAAACATCGAGAATATTGCGAGCAATGGTAAAACGAAAAGTGTTTTTAGATTCTTGAATAAAAAGTTCATCAGTATATTTAGGTTAATTTGGTTTAACTTTATTGTCAATATCCAGCTGAGCAGGTACCCGATAAATTGTTACAACCTTTTCTGAATCTTTATAAAAAGTTTTAACAATCTCCTTGTTTGGATATTGTGGGTAGGATGAATCCCCCACAAAACTTAAAGGTCTTTTAATACCTATAATATAAAATCCGTTCGCATTGTTGTAACGAACGTCCATATACCAATCAGTAAAGTCTTTGTCCTCGTTTGTAATGTAGGTATATTTTTCACCATTTTCTTTATTTTTAGTGTTAACAAAATTATTTATTTGATTCCAATATCTGTAATGAGGAAATCCAAACATTGGTATTTTTTGGTCAATTGTGTATTTTGATGTTTTTAATGCCGGAAGATACTTGGCAATATAATTGGGACTTTTGGTAAAGATGGCCTCTCTAAAGTACGTTTTTTGTTCGACAGGGTATTCTTTGGTGTGGTCTACAAATAGCAGGTACGTTTGGTAATACAAAAATGAAACCGCAAGTAAAAGTGCTGTTGTTGGCAGCCATTTTAAAAATTTAGGCAGGTATCTTGTGAGTAGCGCTACACCCAACCCCGCCAAAATTATTGCAGGAACAATAAAGTTATAAATGTGAGTTCCGGGTTTTCTGACAAACAAGTCAAAAAGAAGATAAGATATACCGCCCCATGCCAAAAACGGCAAAGATTTCTTAAAAAAGAAGGCACCAATCGCTGCCGCTGTGGCAACTAATTCAAAAAACACAAAAGGATTGTATAGCCTGATCCAAAGTAGATAAATTGAGTTATTTGAATAACCGGAGCTAATTCGTTTTGCAAAATAATCTTGATTTTCTGAATTAGTAAACACGTTTAAAGTGTAAGGAACTAGGAAGGGCAAAAGCAAAACACACCCTAAAATTAAATTGTATATAACCAGACGAATTTTATACTCACCGGTAAATTTTTTGTTAATTAAAAAAACACCAAAAAAGTACACGATCATTGGAATAATAAAAATGGCATCCCAATGTGAAAGTATTGAAAGGGCAAAAAATGCAGTACCAAGTAGAGAACTTTTAAATAAACCTTTGTCTTTAAACAGCAGATCAGAGTAAAAAATTAAAGCTAAAAAGTTGAATAACAGATTTAAGTTTTGGTACTGCACGATACGCCCAAATCCAACAATAAAACCATTAACTGCTAATAAACATGCAGCCGAAAAAGCCGCGACAGTATTTTTTGTAATCTTTTTGACCAATAAATAAAACAACACAACCACCGCCACCGAAATTAGCGCGAACGGAATTCTTTCGGCCAGTTCGTTTCTAAAGTTGTGGGTAAAAAGGTAGGGAATATAAGAAACTAAAAATTGCACCGGACCTTTTCGCTGAGACATTAAAAATTGCCATAAATTTGAATTTTCGGAAACAGTAATTAGAGCCTTGCGTTCGTCCGGAATGTAGTCGGAGTAGCCTAAATCTATAAAACGTAAAGGGACCGAAAGTATTATTAAAAATGCAATTATTAAAACGTCTTTCGAAATTTTAATACGACTCAGGGATGCCATATATCAAATCCGTCCTTCCAAATAGACATATATGCATAATAAAATCCCCAATAAAGAAACAGCGATAAGTAAAACACCCAGCTTTTTTTTGTGTTTAAATATTTGCTAAAAGCCAACGGTACAAGCGGTAAAGCCCAGAGCATGTGAGTGCGATTTAAAACCGGCGTAAAAGCATAAAAGATTAAAAGCGAGCCAAGTGCAAGTGAATACTTATCAAAATTTCTTTTAAAGAACAAAACTATGGTTGAAAAAAGCAAGGGCAGTATTGTAGAACACCAAACGTAAATTTTAAGCGGGATAATTTGGACCAGCTCAACTTTTAGATAGTAGCTAATAAAAAACAAAAACGGGCGACCCTGAACATACCTATCCGTGTGCACAAATATTGCACCGTTAAGATAGGTAGTGAAATCTTTTATAGATCTCATAAAAGGCAGACTTAAAAATAAACCTACAATCGCTGAAGAACTAAAAAGTTTTATTGGGTTTTTGGACTTAATCAAAAATATCGGTAACAAAATAATTGCGAATGGTTTAGAAGCAATTGAAAGGGCTAAAAAAGTACCCGATGCAACGTCATCAAGATCCAAATAATACAGAGCTAAGAGAGTAAAAAGTACCGGGATTGCATCGGTGTAGTTATAGTCATGTCGGAGCAAGATATAGGGGTTAAATAACCACAGAGCGGTAACTAACAAGGCCGGAAACAAACTTTTCTTTTCACCGTTTCCACGATTCCAAAAATACTTAAATAAAAAGAATCCAACGGCAAGATCAAAAATTAAATTGGGTAACTTTGCTACAACATAAAAAGGAACCTGTAAGCTCATTTCTAAAACAAAAGCTAGGCTGTTTAGATATAAAATTAATGGAAGATATGCAAACCCGTGGTGACCCGCCGATACCTCATCTGAATAAGATTTAACTGTCCAAATGTAAGGATTAATGCCTGATAAAAGATCGGTAGCGGCATTTCGGTAAGTGTTTAAATCGCCCCCGGGAGTATTAAAGAACGGAAGTCTAAAAGCAACCGCGCCGACGAAAAGCGAAAATATTAAAATTCGCGCAATATTCTTTTTGATTGGCTCAGTCATCTTTAGTCACCAAGTAAATTTTTATAAAATTTTCGCCGTTTATAGATATGCGATCAATTGTCTTCTTACCTCTTATTTGAGGAAAAGTATAGTCATTTACAAACGACAGCGGTCTTTTAACTCCGATAGCATAAAAAGCCGGATCCGTTGGATAGCCGTGTTTAAGATCGAGATAAAATCCCCCTATACTGGCAGCTTCATTGGATATAAACGGCAACGTTACGCCTGTCCTTTGCTGTTCGGCAAGTAAAAATTCTCTGGCTTCTTTCCAACCCCGTCTTAACGGAAAGCCTATTACGTTGTTGGACAAAGTTTTGTCGGTATACTGCCTAGTAACATAATTGTAAATTTTTTCTTGCTGCCACGGATATTGAATAGAACTGTCTAAAAAAATTAAATAGTTCTGATAAAACAGAAAGCCTACTAACACAATTAACGCCGGCAATGCGACATAACCAAACTTGCGATTAAAAAGCGAAAACAAATAATCGGCCCCAAATCCCGCTAGGACACTTAGCGGCAAAAACATGTTGTAAACATGAGTTCCGGGTTTTTTTACAAAAATCAAAAATAAGAGCAGATTAAATACAAACCAAAAGAAAAATGGGTAGGCCTTTTTAGTAGAAATACTTCCGAGCAGGGCTAAACCGCAAATTGCATACAAAAATATAAAAGGATTATAAACTTCGGTTTTAAAAATATACTCATTGAATCTTCCTACAAAACTTTCAAGGTCCAAATTTACAAGATTTACACGAGTATTTAAATATTCAACATTTCCGCCTATATTTAGAGTTTTTTGCAGATAGGGAATGAAAAATATTAAAGACACTAAAACTGGAATAAAAAAATAAAGAATCGTTTTTAGCTTTTCCGACGAAAGTATTGGGCCGGAACCGAGATTTTTAAAGAAAAGATACAAAGCCGGGAGTAGAATAAAAACAACATCCCAATGAGATAAAGCAGAAAGTGTTAAAAAAAGCCCACTCAAAAAATACTGTTTTGCTTTTTTATCCGAATCGGCTGCTTTCGCCAAAAAATATAAACCTGCAAATGAAAAAAGTAAATTTAGATTTTGATACTGAACAATACGTCCGAATGCTACTAAAAAACCATTTAAGCCAAGGAGGAGAGTAGCGACTGCAGCCGCAAACTTTCCTGATACTTTTTCTACAAATTTAAAGAAGAAGAACAACCCTGCCAGCGAGGCCAGAGCAAAAGGGATTCTGTAGGCCAACTCGTTAAATACACTAATTTTGAGAAGTCCTAGCGCACCTGCAAGCAAAAACTGCATCGGACCCTTTCGTTGAACAAGCAAAAATTCCCAATCAATGTACCCAAGTTTAACAGGTGTCATAACAGTTGTTTCATCCGGGATATATTCAGACCAGCCCAGGTTGTAAAAACGTAAAAACGCCAACGGCGCTAAGATTAGTGCAAGAAGCAAAAAATATTTAACTTTTTCACTTATTACAATGTGGCTTTTAAACATTTGTATTTAAATTCTATCATGCTAGTATATAGATACGGTTAAATATGATTTAGGCCATTTTGGCAAAAAGAGAAACTATGACCAAGGAACTTCCTAAGCTTACCTATTCTTACAATGCGCTAGAGCCCTATATCGACGCTAAAACTGTAGAGATACATTATACTAAACATCATCAGGGTTATTTGACAAAGCTAATTGGAGCTGTTGCGGATACAGATCTGGGAACAATGGAGCCCCAAGAAATTTTACAAAACATCTCTAACATTCCCGAAAATATTAAGAGTGCTGTTGTTAACAACGCCGGCGGGGTAGTAAACCACAATATCTACTGGCAAATAATGGGGCCGCAAGGATCCCGAGAACCTCTAGGAACGCTTGGAATAAAAATTGACGATACATTTGGAAACTTTGAAAATTTTAAAGAGCAGTTTACGCAAACTGCCGCAACTTTTTTTGGAAGTGGCTGGGTATGGCTTGTATTAGATGGCGATGCTCTTAAGATAACAACAACCCAAAATCAAAGTAGCCCGTTAAGTTTGAAACAAATTCCAGTAATCGGTTTAGATGTTTGGGAACACGCATACTACCTTAAATATCAAAACAGGCGCCCCGAGTACATTTCTAACTGGTGGAATGTTTTAAATTGGGAAGAAATAGAAAGTATCTATACAAATGCTGTGGAACATGCTTAACACACAAAATGCCTCTTTTGCCATAAAAAACTTAATTTATTCAATTGTGGTTTTGCTTATTTCCGTTATTTTACGAACAATTGCAAGCGCAACAATTAAAGCAATTCTAAAACAAATCGGAGAAAATGAAGGTTTAAGTAAAAAAAGTATCGAAAAAAGGGCAGAAACGGTTGGAAGTGTAATTAAAAGTTTGGCGGACACTATTATATTTGGAATCGCGTTTCTTACCATTCTTTCGCAGTGGGGAATAAATATTGCGCCAATTTTGACCGGTGCCGGAATTTTAGGACTTGCTGTTGGTTTTGGAGCACAAACCCTTGTAAAAGACATGGTTAGCGGATTTTTTATCTTATTCGAAAATCAATATGGTGTAGGAGACAGAATTAAAGCCGGAGGCTTTGAAGGCAAAGTTACAGAAATAAAATTAAGAACCACCACAATTGTTTCAGACAACGGCGACTTAAATATAATTCCTAACTCGGTTATTTCTGCCGTAACACATATTAAAGCTTAATGCGGCCAATTTGTTAACAGAGAGTGCTTTGTTAATAATTTGAAGTGTTTACCTCGACGCCATGCTCGGCCAAAAACTTAGTTGCATCCATTGCGGCCATGCAGCCCATGCCGGCAGCGGTAATAGCTTGTCGGTATCTATAATCAGCAACATCCCCGCCAACAAAAACTCCTTCGACAGAAGTTTTAGTGCTGTCTATAACTTTTACAAATCCCTTTTCGTCCAAATCAACAAAGCCTTTTAGAAATTCGGTGTTTGGTTTGTGGCCAATTGCAATAAACAGCCCCCTAATATCAGGCATTTCACTTTCTTGATTTGTAGAATTGTTAAAGATTTTTAGACCGCTAACAGAAGTGTCGCCAAGGACCTCACGAACTTCGGTGTTAAACATAAATTCTATTTTTGAATTTAAAAACGCGCGCTCTTGCATTATTTTACTAGCTCGCATTTGTTCCTTTGAACCCCTCACTAAAACATAAACTTTTGAAGCAAATTTTGTTAAAAAAATGCTTTCTTCCATAGAAGCGTCGCCGCCACCAACAACCGCCACAACTTTGTCTTTAAAAAAGAAACCGTCGCAAGTTGCACAAGCCGAAACACCTTTTCCTTTAAGACGCTGTTCGCTTTTTAACCCAAGCCATTGGGCCGAAGCGCCTGTAGCTATAACTACCGCTTTAGAAGTGTAAACGCTTCCTGAATCGGTTTTAACTTTAAATCCTGTGGAAAAAGAACCGCTTATTTCGGTTACGTTTTCGTCCGCGAACGTGCTTTCAAACCTTTCGGCTTGAGATCTCATCTCTGTTATTAACTCGGGACCGGTGATTCCTTTTGAAAAACCCGGAAAATTTTCAACTTCCGTAGTTATTACCAACTGCCCGCCGGAAGGATTTCCTGCTATTACTAAAGTTTTCAATAATGCGCGTGAAGAATAAACAGCCGCAGTTAATCCCGAAGGCCCACTTCCAATTATTATTAAATCAAAATTTGTCTCTTGCATTTATTTATTATACATCGTATATATTTTTAGTGGGTTTGACCTTAGACAAGATCTAACCCCAAAAAGTTTATTAAATTGCACTGCTCTGTACAGCGGATTCAATCCGCCAACAGCTTAAAATATGGCCATGCCTAAAAAAACAAAACAAACAAACCAAACAGACGATAATTTAATTGTTGAAGACGAAGAAGAGGAAGAAACCGACGTCAAAGCTGAAGAATTAGACCCCGAAGTACTAGCTGTACTTGAAAGCAAAAAGAAAAAGAAAACCGCCGGAATCAATAACACAAACATCGATTACATACCCGAACTTGAGCGCGACACGGACACAGACGTAGAGTTTTAAACTATTTCAACCTATCTCGGTGGTATTATAAATGTATGTCAACACTGCTATTAAAGCTTTGGGGAAATAAAACTTTAAATCACACCGTTTGGCCCCCTTATTTGTATATTTACGACGACCTTCTTTCGTACAAAAAAAGGAGTTGGTTCAAACTTAAAGAAATTACAATGTCGTACAATCAGATTGCGCAGTCCACTCTGCAAACAGGCATATTTTTTGCAACACTTGAAATTATCACCACAGGCACTGACGATATAATTATAAAATATATCGATAAAAAATCAGGCAAGAAAGCTAAAAAGATTATAGATCAGAAACTATACCACGCTCACTCAAAACTTCATCCGGATGCGGAAACGGATAAATCAAAAATGAATACGTACGAAAAATCAGTTAACCGTCTTAAAGAACTCTTGAATAAAGGCCGCATAACCAAAAAAGAATACGAGAAGAAAAAAGAGAAATTACTTGATAACCTTGATTAGCGTATCTGGCAAAGTATAATAATTAGTATATGGGTGAAAATAACTTAGATCTTAATAGTCAGAGCGACGATCAGATTAATAATCCTTCGGCACAGCCCGAAGAACTGCCTACGACGCCTGCAGCAGTCCCGCCCGAAGCAACTACTCCCTCACAAACAGCAGACAACACTACTTACGGCACAGGGCTTCAACGATTAGGAGCCTTTGTTATTGATGTTTTAATTATTGCAACAATATCCGGAATACTGAGCGCCATTTTTGGCACGAATAGATCCGACCAAAGCGGCTCGACAGGAGGCACGGGCGGCTTAGTCAGCGCACTTGTAGCATGGGCTTATTTCGTAAGCATGGATGTAAAATATGGCGCCACATTGGGCAAAAAAGCATTACACTTAAAGGTTGTTAGTGAAAAAACAGGCAACACTCTAACCGTAAAGGAAGCGATTTTTAGAGAGATACTAGGAAAATTTGTAACGGGACTAACACTCTCAATAGGGTATTTGATGATAATTTGGGATAAAAAGAAACAAGCACTTCACGACAGGCTAGCTGGAACAATAGTAATTAAGGCCTAACTGTTACACATTTGGATTTTTATATACATAGTGTAAAATGCTCAGTAGCAAGTAAAGGAGCGCGCTTTTAACAAAGTGCTTGCGGCAGTAGTTCAGTGGTAGAATGTCTCCCTTCCAAGGAGAAGGTCGCCGGTTCGAATCCGGTCTGCCGCTCCAAGCATTTATGGTACAGCAGAACACAGCCGAAAAATTTTGTATAACTTTTGCAGGGGCAGTAGGCTCCTCAAAGTCTCCTATTTCTAATTATCTAAGTTATAACCTTAACCTACCGGTTTTTAGTAACGATAGTATTAGATCTGAAGTATCTGAGGATCTAAAGGAATTTAATCAAGACGAATTTAAAAACAGAAAAAACGCCAGGCTAAATGCAATTTTTCAAAGTGGAATTTCATTTATTCTGGATGCTAGCATCGATCGACAATGGGGAGAAAGCTTATCCAAAATTTCAGAATCTGGATATAAGTTCTTTGTTATAAGCATAGATATATCGAAAGAACTTCTCACAAACTTGTATAAAAGTAAGGGGTATTTGGAATCGCTTAAACGACTAGATCAACTTTGGGAAGACCACCAAAACTTTATCAAAGAATACAAAGATGTAGTAAATTTAAGCATTACCGATGAAACATTCCCTAGCAGATTAGAACTTTCATTAAATGCCGCGAAAAAATGGATGAGCAGCCTTGCCACCAAGAACTAGCACGGAGTAATCGCCTTTTTAAAACACCATTGCGCATATCCAACTTTTGGGCATATAAGTGCCAAGACATTTAAAGCTTTAGATTTCATATATTTTACGGTAAAATACTTAGCGTATTGGGCAAGCCTCTGTAGCTCAAAGGATAGAGCAGTTCCCTTCTAAGGAAAAGGTTGGGGGTTCGACTCCCTCCAGGGGCACCAGAATAGCGGCTTTGCTGTTAGTTGGTAAGTAATCCGCAAGCCGCTCATAGCACTATAAAATTAAAAGGAGAACTATGACGTTCGACGAATATCAGATCGAAGCTAGTAAAACCGCCGTTTATCCAAAAGTTGGAGAAAACTTTGTGTACCCAGTACTCGGTTTAGCAGGGGAAAGCGGGGAAGTTGTCGAAAAGGTTAAGAAAGTATTTAGAGATAAAAACGGAATAGTTGACGATGAAACCAGAGATTCTATAAAGAAAGAACTTGGAGACGTTTTATGGTATTTAGCTCAGATATCAACAGAGCTTAATATTAGCTTTAGCGATGTGGTTGCAACAAACATTGAAAAGCTAAAATCTAGAGCGGAACGCGATAAATTGCATGGAGACGGGGATAACAGATAGTACACTGTTGCCGGTACGATTTTTTTAAAATTTAATTTGGGCGAGTGGTGGAATGGTATACACGCGACACTTAAAATGTCGTCCACTTATGTGGATGAGGGTTCGACTCCCTCCTCGCCCACCAAA
>CAZTDP010000007.1:43817-47497 GCA_964612565.1 uncultured Candidatus Saccharibacteria bacterium | reverse complement strand
TCTACAAGCGATAATTGCGCTAACGAAACAAATAAAAGGGCCACAACAAGTACATCAAAAGATCTAATACAGAGTTGGTGAAATCCCTTCATGGAATAATGCTAGCACAATCAAAACTTGAATGTAAATAAAAAATGCCGAGGCACAAAAAAATGCCTCGGCAAAACGCAAAACTTGACCTAATTGCTACCGTCAAAAATCGGGGCGGGTAACAAAACGTCAAATTCAGGACAGTACGGCTCTTTCCCCGTGTAGCCAACTGCACTCGCGATCTGATCCCATAACTCCCCTCTAGTCATCTCGAACCTTGTACCCTCCGAGTTAACATAGACACGCCCGACACCGAGCATAATGTACTTGTGTGTCCATGCGCATACCTGCGAGGGAATTATGATTTCAATGGGACCCTCGAGAACCCAACCTAGCGGCAGTCCTGTATCTACCCACTTGAATTTGTCGAAGACCTCGACCATTGGGTCATCCTGTGGGAATGCAGGATCGGACGTGATATAAGACCCCGCAAACGCCTGGTATGCGCCAAACTGCTCAAGATTCCATCTCCTCCCATCGTCAGCTACTGTAGGCGAGGCTGTCTGTGTACTCACAACAGCATTGCCAAAAGTCGGAGTAGGCACCAGCTTGTCAAATTCAGGACAGTACGGTTCCGTGTTACGATCGCCGAGATATCTAACCACTCTTGCCCAAAGTTCAGCCTGGGTATCCTCGAGTTGCATGACATTTCCCTCGAATACTATCCTGCGTCCCCGGTCTTCCATGGTTTGAGTGTATGTCCAGGCACATATCTCTGAAGGAATTACCTTCTCAATTGGGCCTGTCAGCCAAGATCCGGTTGAGCCCTTATCTACAAATACAAAAGTCTTTGTAAAGAGCTCTATCATCGGATCGTCACTAGGTAAACTCGGATCGTAAACAATTCGACCTCCTACCGTCCCAATGTAACGCCCAAACTGCTCAAGACTCCACCTTCTACCGTCATCGACTACCGTGGGAACGAATGTAACAGTACGAGTGTTCGCCACGGTTGGGGTTGCTGATGGAAGCTGTGTTGCTGTTTTTGTAGCAATCTTCGGAGTAGCAGTAGCTACCTCGGTGGGCAACCCTCGGGTAGGCGTGACTAACGAACTCGCTGTGACAACAGGCTTCGCAAATTGCGAGGAACCTATGTCTCCGATAAAGATCGGGTCCAGGGAAGATCCGACCAGCACTAAAAGTGCTAAAGCAATAACTGTCGAACTCAGTGTCGATTTTTTCACGGCTCCTCTTCCTTTCTATACTGATATCGTTTGTTGGCCCTATAGTATCACATAGCAGTCTGTGAGTACAGCTGTATATTAAAGAATCGGCTAAAAATGCACAAAAAAATACCGCCCCAAGATTTAAAAGTTCTAAATCAAGTGACGGTATCTAGAGGCGGCGGAATGAAAAAAGATAGACATTACCCAAAGACCTTCTTAAAACCTGGAGTTAGTCTTTTCGGCTGAATTTCACAGGTCGGGTTTGTCTTTTCCACCTCCAAGTAATCCTTCTTCAACCCTTCGTGGATTTCGACCCAGTCATAGGTTGAAATTTCGCTAGCTAGTTGGTCATACCCGCCGGGGTATGCCAAAGCTGCCATTGACTCCACGAAGCCGGTAGAATCGGGGTCTAGCGATCCGTCCTGCCGGATGACCAACCAGTCCGAAGAATCCTCACTAGGGAGGATCTTGAACGCTTTCGCGCTTCGCTGATTGAAGTCAGGCAAGAGTTCCGTTTTCCTACTGCCAAAAGAGTCGCTGCCGAACTCGGCAACGACCATAAACTCCCCACCGGTAAGGCGGAGAGTTGCGGTAGCATAGTTATGCCCCACTTTTAATGGGTCACAAACAAACGACCACCGCCACGCCAGCCGGGGCACTCCTGCAGCAGGTGCCGCAAGTACTGCCGGAGCCGGGGGTATCGCTGTCTCGGGCTTTAAGGGCAGAGCTAACCCGCAGAACAACAACACTGCGATTACAACAATTGAAAGAAATTTAGTCATCTCCGCTCTCCTCTCGATTTAAAAGGGTTCAGGATTTCTCCTGCAAATTAGCATCAGTATATTACAAAAATCCACATTTATCAAATTGCTATGGGTTTTAAGTACGGGTTGTCTAAGAGTTGAGTGCAGACATGCACAAAGGCGCGTCCTTATCTAGGCACAATCTTCACAATAATACATTCAGGTCCCACTTCGGAGCACCTCGATTCGCCACACCTCGAATAAACCAGATCGCCATCTGATAAAGTTTGTAAAGCATCACCGCCGGATGTTACAAACGTCATATTAAAATCTTTAAAGAGGGCTGTTTTTTCGGATTCACATGTGATCTTGTACTGCTTAACCTCGGTACCTTTGTCTATAGTTGCTTCAACAGCAGAGTCGGTTTTAGATAATATTGTAAATTTGGTATATGCATCAAAACCTTCCAGAAAAGTTGGGCCATGAAAAACCATCATAAATTCTTCCGCTGCTTTGTTTGAATCCCGAACACCGGAAACAACTCCCAAATCAGGGTCGTTAAAACGAAGAGGCTCGTCTACGTTAAAAACCGATGCGGAACTGCTACTTTCATTTGTAGAAGATTGTTTTTGAGTAATAAAGTCTAAAACACCGTTCAATCTAGAGGAATATACCAAGTACCCTACGCCAAAAATCAAAATCAAAAGGATAAAAGAGATGATAAAAATACTTTTCTTCTTCATACAAAAATTTAATCACAAATCATACAAAATTAATAGCTTTTAAACTACGGGTCCAAGAAAAACGATCAGTAGTTGCTAATAAAGTACGGTATGTATAACATAAAGTAATGCAATGGCTAACCTTCGCCCTACTATCAGCAATATTTGCAGCACTCACATCCATATTCGCAAAAATAGGAATTGCGGGCGTCAACTCAAATCTTGCCACGGCAATACGAACAACAGTAATTCTTTTTTTAACCTGGGGAATTGTTGCATTCCAAGGCGTTTTTAAAGACCTCCCTACCCTTTCCAAAAATTCCTGGATCTTTTTAATACTGTCTGCAATTACAACAGGTCTTTCGTGGCTTTTTTATTTTAGAGCGCTTCAAATTGGTGAGGCTCACAAAGTGGTTCCGATAGACAAATTAAGTTTGGTCTTCACATTGGTTTTAGCCGTTTTAATTTTAAAAGAAAAAATTAATTGGGTAACAATTGTTGGAATAATTTTGATGAGTGGCGGCGCTGTGGTCTTGACTCTTGGTAAGTAACTTATAGCTAACAATTGGAAGTTAAAATTCCCGTTTCTATAGAAAAATTGTCTTGTTTATCCTAGCTGTTCTGCCGATTATTTATACTATTCTGGGTAACTTGGTTACTCAAAGTAGTATTTTAACTTTCCAAACTTGTAGTAGTTGATTTAATTCGGCACTTTTTGTAAAACACGGAGTCTGTCTTCTATATAAGTTCTACCTTAAAAGCTTCTCTATCTCTTCAACTCTTATGGGTTTTTCACTTCCTGTTGAGGCAAAATACCAGTTATCTTTTTGAATATACTTGTTGGCAACTTCTGTTAGATCGTTGACATTAAGCTTTGAAATCGATTCCAAATAGGTATCGATTGTCTGCTTTGTATTTCTATCGTAAACAAAATAATAGCTGTGAGACTCAACCAACGA
>CAZTDP010000007.1:0-43717 GCA_964612565.1 uncultured Candidatus Saccharibacteria bacterium | reverse complement strand
GTAATGCTGCTTTCCTTTTTAAACTCCAGCTGCTCAAAATATTTTTTCCTAATCACAGGCAAGGGCTTTGAATAATTAGGTTTTTGACCGGAAGGAAGAATAATATATTTTTCAAGCAGTTGTTTAAGATCCGCGTACTCTACACCCCCGGATACAATAAAAGTCGTCCTCTTACCTGTAAAGTACTTATTCATAAAGTCTTGCAGGTCAGATATTTTCATGGACCTCAGAGTTTCCTCAGTGCCTAATGTTGGTTTTTCCCTATCGGTACCGTTCATGTAATTTTGATACGATTTTTGGGATAACATTTTTTTTGGGTTGGACAAAGTATCTTTAAGCTCTTGAATAATAACCTTTCTTTCGTTTTCAAACTCTTTTTCGCTAAAAACGGGGTGGCACAATTCTTGAGAAAGAACCACAATTGCCTTTTCAACATCTTTTTGATCCCCCACCGCTGCCCTAAATACTATGTTTTGGCCGCTTGTAGAAGCACCTGTAAAACCACCCACCTCCTCGATATAAGCCGCAAGTTTATCCTTGGATTTAAATTTTTCTGTACGAACCAGTAGCATGTGTTCAAGAAAATGAGCAGTCCCTAGCTTTTTTTGAGGATCGTTTCGCGAACCGGCAAGTACCCGCACCTCTATTGTCACAGGCATTCCTTTTCGGTGTAACAAATAAAGCCCAACACCATTTTTTAAGGTGCCTTGGGTGATTTTTACGTTTAGTTTATCGAGAATTGGCATGTTTTTAGGAATTTAGTACGAGTTCTCTGTAAATGAAACTCCCAACATTACTGTTCGTGCCGCCATAATATCACATAACCTAAGCAATACTCTCCACAGCCTCCTTGTTTTCGGCCTCCGCTAAAGCTTCGCCGGCCATAGGATTTTTCCAACTGCTCCAATCGCAGTCTGGGTAGCGACTGCAACCGTAAAATTCCCTGAATTTGGCTTTTTTCTTAACAACTTCGCCTTCGCCGCATTTCGGGCACTTCATTCCTATTTTGTCTAAAAACGGTTTGGTGTTTTTGCATTTAGGATAGTTACTGCAGGCCAAGAATTTGCCAAAACGGCCTTGCTTTAACACCATTACGCCGGTTTCGCACTTGTCACATTTTCCATAGTCTTGATTTTGTTCGTCGGCTGTTTGATCTAATGGCCTGGCGTACTTGCAGTCAGGGTACCCGCTGCAGCTTAAAAACTTGCCGTACTTTCCAAGTTTAAACACCAAAGGTTTTCCGCACTCGGGGCATTTTTCATCGCTTTCGCCCAAATTTGTAACATCGTGCTTGTTTAATTCTTTGTCTTTAAGCGCAATTTTCTTTTCAAAAGGTGTGTAAAATTCCTTTATCATTGGAACCCATTTGCGGCGGCCTTCGGCTACTTCGTCTAACTCTTCTTCCATTTCGGCTGTAAAATTATAATCAACGACCTCGGGAAAATGCTCTACCAATAAATCGTTTACAACAAATGCCACGTCTTTTGGAACAAAATATCTGCCGTCTCGCGCAACATACCCGCGTACCTGAATAGTAGACAAAGTAGGAGCGTAAGTCGAAGGACGACCAATCCCAAGCTCTTCCATTTTTTTAATTAAAGAAGCGTCACTGTATCTTGCGGGAGGTTGAGTAAAATGTTGTTCGGAATTAACCGATAACAGTTTTAATTTTGACCCCTCTTCGATTTCAGGTAGTACACTAGAGGTTTCCTCTTCTTCATCAGCTATCTTTAGGGAATTTCCAACGGCCAACCACCCGTCAAACTTAATAATCGAGCCGGTTGCCTTAAAACCATAACCCTTCCCTGAACCTATAACTATGGAGGTTTGATCGTACAAAGCCGGATTCATCTGCGATTCTATACTTCTTTTCCATATCATTGAGTATGTCTTTAACTCATCTCCTACTAGACCTACTTTCTCCGAAGGCACTCGACCTAGTTCGGTGGGTCTTATTGCCTCGTGTGCCTCCTGAGCATTCATTGTTTTAGTTTTATATAGGTTAGGAGACTCCGGTAGGTACGCTTCTCCATACTGTTTTTTTATCAATCCTCTAGCATTGGTGATAAACTGAGGTGCGAGGTTGAAGGAATCAGTTCGGTGATAAGTTATAAAACCTTTTTCAAAAAGTCCCTGGGCTGCCTTCATTGTTTTTTTAGCGTTAAAGCCAAAAACATTTGCCATGGTTTGCTGTAAGGTTGAAGTTTTAAAAGGAGGATACGGATTTTTTTTGCGTTCGGTCTTTTTTACGCTTGAAACTACAAATGAATCATCTTTTAGATCTGCCTCAAGAGCTCGGGCTTGCTTTTCGTTTTTGATCTCAAGCTTTTTGCCTGCTTTTTCTTCAAGTGAAGCGTTTAACTTTTTTTTGGCATCGTTTTGAAACTCACCGACAAGGCTCCAGTATTCCTCGGGTTTAAAAGCCTGCCTTTCGCGCTCACGCTCAACAACAAGCCTAACGGCAACGCTTTGAACACGGCCGGCCGACAATCCAAACATTACTTTTTTCCATAAAAGAGGCGACAGTTTATATCCAACCAAGCGGTCAAGGACACGGCGAGCCTGCTGGGCGTCTACCAAATCCAAATTTAACGTGCCTGGATTATTAAACGCCTCGTCAATTGCTTCTTTTGTAAGCTCGTGAAACACAACGCGCGAAAAAGGCATTTTACCTTTTTTCGGTGTCAATAGCTCTTCGAGGTGCCACGCGATGGCCTCCCCTTCCCTATCCGGGTCTGTTGCCAGCACTATTTCATCGGCGTCCTTAGCTTCTTTTTTTAATTCAGTTAATACTTTTTTTGCTTTTACAGGAACTTCATACACGGGTTCAAAATTATGTTCGACGTCTACCCCTAAACCGCTTTTTGGAAGATCGCGAATGTGCCCCATCGAGGCTCTGATTACAAAGGTCTTGGGTAAGATCTTGGAAAGTGTTTTTGCTTTTGTTGGTGATTCTACTATTACCAGTTTCATAATTTGCTTAATGGGCGGGCGTTTTTGCCTAATACTTTGTGTGCGTTTTGGCAGGGCGCCTGTCTAGGTACGTATTTGAGTATATCATACGGCTGAGCAGGAGTTTAAAAATGCACTGCCTAGACAACTGATCGTTGTATAATAATTATGTAATGGAATTTTCCAAAGAGGAAATAACCCAAATTGCCGGAGAAAATGTTGAAGAAACATTTATAAAAGGAAACCCAACCTACGAATGGGTTGATATAGTTGGAATACCCCAACGTCCAGCAGAGTTGAAATCGAGTATATATTTGGCTACGCACTCTACAGGCGAGAATGGCTGGGATTATGGGTTCGACAGGCGTCCCTCAGCAGCGAAAGTCGCATTTGATAAGGGATGGCACCTAGGAGTTGAAAAAGACGTTGAAACTGGCGGGTCGGAATACATTAAAGTCCGAAGCTTAGATGACTTGGCACACAATTTGTATGAGGTGGCTAGAGAAAAAACTAATCCCTATATAATAGGTGTTACCGGATCGGTAGGTAAAACTACAACTGTATCATTCCTCGAACACCTTATAAACACGTCCGGGGCTGAGGCTGTCCGTTTCTACTCTAAAAGACTCACGCCACTATCTGTAATGTGTCACTATATAAACAGGGTTGAGACAGACACGCCCTTTGTAGTCATGGAGTACAGTGTGTATATGAAAGATCACGTTGCAAAACTTGCTGAGCTACTACCCCCAAATGTTTCTTTCTTGACTAATATTTATGAAACTCATATAAACCCGGGGATGTTTAAAGATAAGCAGGATATTTTCAATGCAAAGGCGCACATCAGACCTAATGAGAGTCCGGGGTATGTAAATAACAGGGTACTCAAGGAGTTGGGGCAGCCTATGCCAGATGGTTGGAATGGATTTGACGTCGAGCTTCCTAGAAACCTACACAATATCTACATGCCGCCAACTCTTCGCACCGCAGAGTTATATAGCGTAGGCAAAGTACTATCAAAAGAAATAAACCTGTCCCAAGAGCTTCTTAACAAAGCTTTTGAAACGTTCAAACCTGCTGAAAAACGGATTGTTTTGTGCAACTTTCGAGGAAAAGAGATTTTCTTCCATGGAGAGACTTCCGGTGGAAGCAGACTTAACAGCTGGTTCGAAACCATGGGCGGGGAACAACCCTGGTTTATGGTTGAAGAATTAGATTTTGCGGACGAGGATCCCGATGGTTTTAGGAATCTTCTCGAAAATGTATTTTCTTCTGACAAAACATACGTCCTTGATACACCTAATAACAGAGAGAAGCTCGCTGTTAAGGCGAAATTTGTTAATGAGACCGAGTTTGCAGAGCTAATGAGAAATAAAATTAACGGGTACGTCGTATATCACAAAGCGCTATCGTCTAGGCAACAAGATTTCGACCCAGATGAATATTTAAACAAAAGGTGGTAAGATACCCCATAATATTAGAGGGAGGGTTTGATTATGCATGAGACTAAAGTTCAAAACTTAGATGTAATCTATACACAGCGGTGTGAAACCAAGCATCCCGTAGCAACAATTGTTTTCCTGCACGGATGGGGCGGATCAGCAAAATCTTGGGAACAAAACACAGCCGAATTAAGTAAAAGTTTCGATTGTGTATCACTAGAGCTGCCCGGCTTTGGAATAAGTTCCATACCAGACAGTGTTTGGGGTGTCCAAGAATACGCCCAATTCCTTAAGGACTTCATTCAGAAACTGAACATAGTAGATTTCGTCCTTATAGGCAAAAGTTTCGGAGGCAGAGTTGCAATAAAGTATGCGCACAATTGGCCTAAAACTTTAAGAGGTCTCGTTCTTGTAAGTGCGGCCGGGCTGGAAAGGAAAAGCTTTGCAACAAAAACAAAGATTGCCTCAGCTAAAGTAGGCCGTTCTGTCCTAAGCTTTTTGGGTCCCAAAGCTGTAGAACTATTAAGAAAAACCTTTTACTCTCTCGCGAGTATAGAAAAGGATCGAAGTGATTATAAATGGGAGGTCAAGAAGAAAGTTACAAACACGGATCTAACAAGAGAGGCAGCGCAAATAGCTACGCCTACGCTAATAATTTGGGGAGAAGACGATAAAATTTTGTTACCAAGTGTAGGGAAGAAACTAAGCAAACTAATTAAGAGTTCTACGTTTCAGATAATTACCGGCACTCATAACGCTCACCAGGAGTCTTTTGAGAAGTTCAACTTTCTGGTCGCGTGTTTCATAAAGGGACTCAAACGTTAACGGGTCCCTTTCCTTTTGCAATAATCGAACAACAACATAACGCCAAAAGAGTATAAATGGTAAAATACACGCATGGCCGTGCGAAAAATCGTCACCATACCCAATGAAGTACTTAATACCAAGTCCGAGAAGATCAGGACTATTGACCAGTCTGTAAAAGATTTAGCACAAGACCTGTTAGATACGCTAAATGTGGCAAAAGACCCCGAAGGCGCGGGAATTGCTGCCAATCAGATAGGTGTTGCCAAAAAGGTATGTGTAGTCCGAAATTTTTTTGACGATCCTTCAAATCGAAATGGATACTCGCACGAAGACTACGTGTTGATCAACCCAAAAATAGTTAGCACTTCAAAAGAAACCGAGATAGAGTATGAAGGGTGTTTAAGCGTACCTGACACATACGGCGAAGTTGAAAGATTTTCAAAAATAAAAGTGGACGCCCAGGATCTGGCGGGAAATGGTATTAGGATAAAAGCCGGCGGCTACTTTGCGCGCACAATTCAGCACGAAATCGATCATCTTAACGGTATTTTGTTTACTCAAAGAATCGTCGGCAAAGCCATATCCGAAAAGGAGTTGGAAGATTTATACGAGGTGCAAGCAAAATGAAAATAGCGTTTTTTGGAACATCCGACCGATCAATTCCTATTCTTCAAGAACTCCATGACAACTTTGACCTGGTTTTATGTGTAACTAAGGCAAATTCAAAAATTGGACGTGATCAAACCGAAAAAGAAACAGCAGTTAAAATATGGGCAAAACAAAACAACGTTAGATATGTGGAGATTAGGTCTTTAAAAGAGCATGACCTTCAAAATGTTATTCATGAAGTCGAAAGAACGAAACCTGATTACGGGGTTGTTGCAGATTTTAGCTACATAATTCCCGATGTTTTGATTGAACAATTTCAAGGCAAATTTATAAACATTCACTTCTCTCTTTTGCCCAAATACCGAGGTGCGAGCCCCGTGCAATACGCAATTTTAAACGGCGACGAAATGACCGGAATCACCTATCAACTCATTAGCAAACGCATGGATGCTGGTGATATTTTAAGCCAAATTGGTTATAAGATGAATGGTTTTGAAACATCGGGCGAATTATACGAAACCCTCTTCCCCATCGCCGCCAAAAAACTTCCTGATGTCATTGCCGGCTATGAAATCGGAAGTATAAAACCAATGAAACAAGACGAAGACAAAGCAGTTTACACATATTCCCAAACGCACCCACACAACACCTACATCTTTAAAGAAGACGGTATAATAAATTGGAAAAACGACGCGGCGTCTACTGAACAAAAAATCCGAGCATTTAACCCCTGGCCAATCTGCTGGACTTATTTAAAGGACCTTCAAGACGCCACAAATCTTGCCGGTGGCAAGATAAAGTTAAAACAACATATTAACCCGCAATTAACAGCAAAGATCTATAAGGCCCATTTAGAAGACAAAAAGCTGGGAATAGATGAAATTCAGGTTGAGGGTAAAAAACGAATGTCTTGGAGTGAATTTAAGAACGGATATTTAGTTTAATTATTTAGCGGCAACGACCGTTTTAACTTCGGCGTGCTCCTGGTTGTGTTCGGCAATTTCTTTTTTAAGACGCTTTAAGCACGAAGCGCAGAGCTTGACACGAACCGATCTTCCATCTATTTGAATACGCTTGTTTCTTAAATTAGCGTTGTTGTGGGTGGTTGTTCTTTTAGTAACACGGTTACCGATACCTCTCGGTACTAAATTTCCCTGTTGATAAGTTTTTTCGCAAATGACACAAATTCTTGACATAACGTAGTGAATTAAACCATGAATTTAGGGGAATGGCAAGATTTGTTGGTGCTTTTGGGTTATTAGGGTAAAAAACGGGGCCGGAAGATAGGGATTTTATATTTTTTCCCTTCTCCCGGCCTACTTGCATCTTCAAGTTTCTAAAGATTTCTCACAGGTTTCACGAAGACCACAGGATGCACAATTCGGCACATGCGCAAAATTAAGCGGGCATCCTGATTCAGTAGGTTGATTTAGAAGACCTTTAGGAACCGGTACTGCACGAATCCGATCTTCGAAATCTCGCCTAAAATAGTTTCTTTTATCTCCCACACCACTTTTAATAACTGCTGCTCCTCTTCTCATGACACTCTCCTTTTATGTGGCAAGTAAATTGAGGTTACACGATATAAAATATATTCTAATAGCACTAGAGCCAAATGCAATAAGAAAAACTACAGCTATTACATATTTGATTTACATCCATGTGTGATAAAATCATAGCGCGCTTGTATTAATTCGTTAGGCCTGGATAGCTCAGCGGTAGAGCAGCTGTTTTGTAAACAGCAGGTCGTGGGTCCAAATCCCACTCCAGGCTCCAGTAAACTCTTACAACACCCCCACAACGAGCCACACGTCTATGTAGTATAATGTTACCAAATCTTACAAGAAGGAGAGTGAAATGTCAGATTATTTTCCAGCGGACAATGCAAAAAAGTCCGTAAAAGTTATGGTGTTCAGCAGCTTTGCGGACCTAAATAAGTACGGGGGTCTCGATGAGCAACTTTTGCCTGAGAACCTCAAAGAAACCGGTGTCCTTGTCTCAACAACCACCGTTTCTACCAGGGAAAAACTTATTGAGGAGAGTACAAAGTATTGGAATTGCTACCTCTCCTTTGTTTTAATCGAGGATGGAAAGGTGATTGGATACACGACATATCCTGAAAAAGCGAAGACTTTCCTTCCAGCGTAGTTTTACCGCCGACTGCCTCAAAACCACAAGTTGCGAGGCAGCCATTTTATTTTTTCTTCACACCAAAAGCTTTAAATGGTAATATTTCGAGTGCAAACGGTATGTTTTGGGTATTATCGCTAAACTTGCCGTGTTTTTTGTAAGCCGAGGTACCAAAGTGGCCAACTGGAGCTGACTGTAAATCAGCTGGCGTATGCCTCCGGGGGTTCGAATCCCTCCCTCGGCACCAGATAAGCGAGTATCGCCAAAGGCGGTAGTCGGTTATCTGAGTGGATGGGGTGAGAATGGCGGAGCGAGTGAAGACGAGCGAGCCGGGGCTTGCGAAGCAAGTGCTATCTCTGCCGGCGCGTTAGCAAACGCGAACCGGTGACCGAATCCCTCCCTCGGCACCATAATATGCCTGGGTAGTTCAGCGGTAGAACGCTTCCATGGTAAGGAAGAAGTCGAGAGTTCAATTCTCTCCCCAGGCTCCATAGGGGCGTCGTTCAGTGGTAGGACTTTCGTCTCCAAAACGAATAACGAGTGTTCGACTCACTCCGCCCCTGCCAAGAATTTTATCTTGTTATCAAGGCATAGTATTTTTCAGTCGTTTAGCATAAATAAAATTTATAAAAAAGAGGTTACTTTTTATGTAAGTAACCTCTAGATACAAAAACTGAAAACTAAAATCTCATTTAGAAAATTAGGAAGGTTTTTTGCTCACAAAGATGGAATTAGAGTCCATATGGGCACACCAATGATCCGGCGGAGTGTTTGTGTGCGTTGCCACCATATCAATAGCTTCTTTGCACATCTTTGCCGTAATCTCCTGAGGCAAACAAGCATGAATGCCGTCAGCAAACCACGCAGAAAGCACATGGTATTTTACGCAGTAGCATCTTTTTAGCGCACCGTTGGCGGAAGTCGCATCGCAACTCAATCTATAGTTTAGCTCAAAAGTTCCTTGTCGAGTTAAAAAATCTGTACTCACTATCTTATCTCCTTTTCTTAGATTTTCCGAAGTATGTCACGAACACGACAGTTCCCGGTATAATCAACTAATTTTGAACCTCAGAACAAACAAGAGACGTCGACACCCGTGTGCTAGCGTCTCTTCTCTTTTTAATTCACACAATAAATACAATTTGGATCTAGTATGCAAAAACGTTATTCAAAAAAAACAGGGCCCTTTTGGGACCCTGCTTGTAATCGGATTACCAGCCTAACGGCGGGTAATATTATCTTCTGTCTTCCATGGGTTTAGCCATAGAGACTTTAAGAGCGCGACCTTCTACTTCTTTACCGTCCATTCCAGCAATAGCTGCGTTAGCGGCCTCTTCAGAATCGAATTCTACGAATCCGAATCCTTTGCTTCTTCTGGTTTGTTTATCCATGATAACGGTAGCTGAAACTACTGTTCCAAAAGATGCGAAAGCACTAGCCAATGACTGATCGGTAGTTGAGTAAGATAAGTTTCCTACGTAAATTCTTGCCATTTGTATTTAAAAAATACACCACCCTTCATTTGCAACAGATACAAATGTTCCTGTAATTAATGAAGGATGCTTTACGCAGAGTACTATCACGTTTTTCAGCCGCGGTAGTGACCTTTCTTACGAAAGAAACTTAAGCACGCGTTAAGATCACAAGCATTAACAAACAGCCGTGCAAATGCATACGCACGGTTACGAACAAAAGGTATTATAGCACAGTTATGGGATCTTAGTTATAGATGTGTCTAATGAGGATAGAAAGCCCTGACCGCCGCCTACAGTGTGTAAAAGAAACCTTGGATCGGGTTTAAAGCCACGGGACCCAAGGTTTGACACTATTCTGTTAATCATGGACGTCGCCTGCTTTTTGTAATTTTAACCAGTGACCCAATATTAAAGGTCTCGATGCCCGGGAAACTATTGAGAATACGTATCTCAACTGTTTCAGGCAGCTCCGAAATAAACAATGTATACCTTCGTAATCCGTCCTTGCCTAAACACGCTGGCCCCAATTCCTTAAGTTCCAGCATTGTCGATACTGCCACAAGGGTAAACATTTTTCCGTTGCGTTCCAGAGGCTTTAAAGTAATGGTCGGGTATCCGTTTGTAGCGACTTTGCCGAAGATTTTCTTAATTAGTTTTATCAACTCTTCGGCGGTGAACTCCTTTGCAACAGGAACGTTACTTACAAACATTTTTGCTCCTCTCCTTGACTTCTCTAGGAAACCAAAAAATATTGTTATCTCCCCTCCCTACAGACATAATCAAAAATTTCTAACTTAAACTATAACATAAATATTATTGACAATACATTAGCAATAGCTAATACTTTACAAATGGCAAACAAAGAAACAGCGATTTCAGCGCTATCAAATTTAACAAGACTAAACCTTATCAAATGCTTAGGTGACAAGGAAAAGACAGTAACCGATTTGGTCCAGTCGTGCGGTTTGAGCCAGTCTGCTGTTTCTCAACACTTATCAAAATTAAGAAATTCAGGATTATTGGCAGTCATAAAAAGAGGAAGGTTTTGCTACTACTTCGTAAAATACCCCGACTTAATAGATGTGGTAAATAAATTAATTATCTTAAACCACGAGGTTAAGATATAAGTTCACTGTACTTAAGAAAAGGAAAGTCTGATTTTTTAAAAAAACTTTATCAAAAGTTAAAAACAAAGCAAAAGTTTTGTAGGGGCAGGTGCAAACCCCTCCGTTATGAGCCACGAGCTTTGCTAGTTTAAGCTAGTTACCAAACAGACGGCATGCCCCCCTCTGGCGAAAAAGGAATGTCGGTTTCCGACAAGTCGGCTGTAAAACGATGACAATATACGATAATATTCTTAAATATTTGTTCTGAGCGCTTAATGATGTAAATGTCACGGTCAAGGTCCGTCATAGGATTTGTCTTTTCGGGTGGAAGGTACTCCACATTCCAAACATCGTAATTTTTACCGGAAAAATTGAGTCGCCTCTTGCAGTAATCTTTTGAAACATCATCCAAGAATATAACCGCGTCCGACCCCTGTAACATTTCAAGCGTTGTTATCCTGGGTGTATCTGACATGTAAGGAACTAACTGGTGATCGACAAGTATTTTCATTGTGTACCAGGCAATCGGACCGTTTATGTCCTTGTTATATTTTATTCCTGACGAGCTGATTTGAATCCCCCTGTGTTTTCGAAGAAGAAATTTTAAGTAGGCTTCGGCAAGCCTTGATCTAAAAACATGACCATAACTTACAAAGTGTATTTTCATTTATTCATATCTTAGCGCGTTTAGTGCCGAAATTTTAGTGGCTCTTCTAGACGGGTATATGCCGGTAACAAGACCTACAAAAACAGACAGACAAAAAACCAACAAGGCAAAACCGATCGGTAAATATATTACGTCAATAAAACCCACGCCCTTGATTAGCCCAAATATAGACAAAACAAGGCTTAAAGACTTCCCTGCGACATACCCAACGACTATTCCAAACGTTCCTCCCATTAAACCCATCATCATTGATTCGGTAAGGAATAAGTTTTTAACTTCGACAGAGGTCATGCCCATCGCCTTCATTAACCCGATTTCTCGCGTTCTTTCAAGTAGCGAAACCGTAAGTGTATTAAACATACCGAGAGCAGCAACAGAAAGAGCTACAGCTCCTATTAATCCCAACACTATTCTGATAGTACCAAACAAGCTATTTATTCTGGTAATCGTATCTGCGACAGATGTAGTTGAAAAACCCATAGATTCGATTTTTGTTCTAACCGGCTGTAAGTTTTCTTTTGTGGTTGAAACTACACGAACCTGGGAGTAGTTATTTACTCCAAGACTTTTAAGATCGGCAATTTGTACATAAAAAAACGGGTTATTTGTTCCCGGTATAACAGCTACAATTTTGTAAGTAGCATCCTCGGAAACTATATTCTGAGTCTCGTTTCCGGATAAATCACTAGTAACGACAAAGGAGACGTCAAAACTCTTGTCAATCGCATCAGATGCATTTAAACCTAAAACTTGCAAAAAAGCCTCGTTTACCACTGCTACTTTGGAAGCTTTATCAGGCAAGGTCACTTTTTTAATGTCGGACTGCTCTCCTCCGGAAGCCGATGTTTGTACCACCGAGGAAATAAAGGCTAAATCATCTACGCTGTAGTCGCCTTGCATTGAAGAAGAGGTTGTTTCATCAGCATCTTTAGTTTCTGAAATGCTTTCTTCGGAACCAACACCGTCCGTGGAGATTCCTAACACATCCCCGGATAAGTTTGCCCATTTGTTGCTTTCTACAACCATTTCCACCTCGGAAAAGTACCCGGATTCTTGAATTAAATTGTTATCTGTGTCCCTTTTTCTAACATACTTACCTTCAACACAGTCAATGTTGTCAAGTGAACAATCCTGTCTTATCCATATATAAACCGTGGATTGGATCCATTTCCCAAGCAATGCGTTTGACGAATCTTTTGTGTAATTACCCGCATCAGAATTAGGATAGTTGTCCCCCAGATATTCAATACCCGGCTGCATGCTGTCTACCCTTTTTGTGTAGCCAATAGCCTTTGAAGTAAGCATCGGCGACTCTCTTACTAAAATCCAGCTTTCCGGAAAAATTGAAAAGTTAACATATCCGAGCTTTTCGCCAATTTTCGCCAAGGATCTTACTTCCGCAGCACCGGCAACTTCGCCGCTTTTAACTTCCAAAGCTTTTGAATTTTCTGATAATCGAAGTTCGTTATTTTCGAAGAGTTTTCCTTCCGATGGATGTATCGCAGAATTCTTAAGGTAATCCGTAGTAACACCGTATACTGCCACATCGGACACGGATCCCTGATACTTGACTTTACCGACCAAGCCAATTAAGGGTAAAACGTACTCGACGCTATCGATTCTCTTAAAATCCGAAAGCGAGTCGTCCGTGAGCATAATATTACTCCCAGGTTGAATTGAAACATCCGTCTGTTTCATCTCATCTAATCTTGCAACTTTATCAATCACAAGTTTTTGCAGTCCATACCCAAGAGTGACAAGAAAGATAATTGTGGCTACCCCAAGAGCCATACCTCCAACAGTAATTATGGTTCTGGAGGGTTTGGATCCCATATTTTTGAACGCAAGATCAAATAAATCCAAGCGGCTCATTAGAGCCCCGTTTTCATCCTTAATATCAAAATGCTCAGCAAGATTTCGAACTTTAATTGTAAATTTAAGTAATCTGTCTCTTATTATGTAATGTATAAAGTTAAACCTTAGAAGAAGTTTAATAATAAGATTTGTTATGTATAAAAAAAGTAAGATTGCAAAGTCAAGAACATTTATAAAAGCGTCTTTTGACGCAACCACGGTGTGAGGAAAATTGACAATAAACAGCTTTAACTTGCCAAACAGAACGACCGGATTTAAATAGTGAGCTATTTTTTTAAGAAAGTTACGCATTTTTCACTTTCTCCTTATTTTTATTTTCGGAACCGGGTACCGGTACGTTTGTCATACTTAACTCTGCTGTAGCCTTAGTTCCGTTTTGTGACTCACTGGCAGGACTGGCTAATACATCTTCTTGGGCATTTCCTCTTTTTAAAGTAACTCCCGAAATTACCTTGTCTTTTTCGTCCCCTGTGTACACGCCCTGAAGTGACCCGTCCAGCATTCTAACGATTCTGTTAGAAAATTTTAAATACTCCAAGTCGTGCGTAACCATTATTACCGTTTTATGTTTTTGCTTTGTGAGCTGAGCGAGAATTTCCATCATTTGCTGCCCCGCCACAAAATCCAAGTTACCTGTAGGCTCATCGGCAACAATAACTTCGGGGTTATTTACCAAAGCTCGGGCTAGGGCAACACGCTGCTGTTGACCGGACGAAAGTTCCGAAGGCATATATTCTGACCATTCCCTCATTCCAACCTCTTTGAGCACCCTTAATGCCTCCATAAACGCTACGTTTTTGTCGTAACCCAATAGCCAAAGGGGAAATGAAACATTTTCTCTAACGTTAAGAGATTTTATCCAGTTTGCCTGCTGATAAACCATTCCAACGTGTTTCCTTCGAAACAGCGACCTTTTATCCTCAGAAGAGCCCCCATAAATAGTTTGGCCGAAGTAACAAATATCCCCCTCGGTTGGAGGTTCCAGCCCCAATAGTACGTGAAGTAAAGTAGATTTGCCGCAACCCGACGGACCAAAAACAACCAAAAAATCTCCCTCTTCTATATCAAAGGTTACACCTTTTAGAATTCTTACGGTTTGGCTACCAACAAGAAAATCCTTCTTAACATCGCTGACTTTTACTACAATTTCGGCCATTACTGCTCTATTCCATTAAGAAAACCAAATACCTGAGAGAGATTCGATATAACTAAGTTTAGCGCATCTTCGGTTGCTTTAGGAGTAATTGTTACATTATCAATTGACTTAATCTCATTTCTTGCGCTATCGGTCGAAACAGCTCTTAGGTGGTAAACCTTAGAGGGAGACAAGTTATTTATAATCACTCGGTGATTTAGTGTAAGATTTGCGTCCTCCTGGCTTCTTTGCGGATAAGTAGATCCGGAGCCTTCTCCAAACTCAATTTGAGAAGTTGAGGGTTCATCCGTCTTCCACGATACAATCAGCTGTGCCGGTTGGGCTTCTCCTGTAGACTCAGAAACCTGCCCTTCAATTTTTATGCCGGAAATCATCGGCGGTCGGGTGTCGGAAGCTGTCTGATAAGTTAAAATTTCCGATTTGGCTTCATTCCCCGCCTTGTCTCTGCCGCTTACAATGATTGAGTACGTTGCTTCCGGTAAAAGATTTGTAATTACCATACGGTGTTTTCCGTTTATAAGCGCTGAGGTTGCCTCGTCGGAAACTTGACTGGGAGCTGTAGATGGGTAATACGTCACCGTGCTGGATATTTCGGTGTTTGTTGTCCAAGTTAAAAACAACGTCGGGTTCGCGGCGGCCTTTACTTGTTCCACCTTTACATCGCTGATTTTTGGCGTTGGAAGTGTTTCAAATGAATAAATATCGCCTTCGTACTCTTCGGTTTCAGAGTCAAAAAGATTTACTTTAAAGTAATATTTTGTACCGTCCTCCAAACCGTCTAAAATAATGTTATATACAGACTCTGCTGCTCCGACTGCTAATTCTTTGGATCCTCCAAAATCAGATGATTTACCGTAATAAACTTTTGCTTTAGCTCCATCTTTACTGGTGAACTGAATTGAAGCCGAGTACAAACTAACATTGACTGCTTTTATTTCCTTTGTGGTCGGAGGCGGAGCCGTTTCAAATTCGTATTCCTCAGATACTCCCAAGTTTCCATCCTCGTCGGTCCACTTAGCAGTCAAATAATACTTTGTGCCAGGAGATAGGTTTGTTAGCGTAATAGTATGACTAGTGGCTTGAGTAGAGTTTCCAACTTCCTCATCAAAATAATCATCGGATTCTACACCGTAAGCTACCTTTGAATCCGCAGTTCTAGAGGTAGTCCAATCAACAGTTGCCTTTCTGGTTGTTATTGCTGAAATTACCGGCTCACTCACCAAAGGTGCCGCGGCAACAAATTTTCCATCCGGCAATAGTGAAACCACATCAGAATAAGCACCGCAATTGTTTGTGTTGTCACAGGCTTTTATTTTGTAATAGTATTTTTGCTGTGTAAGTCCGGTGTCGACATACGAAATTCCTGCCGTAGAGGCTGTTTCCGTAAAAGTTTCCCCATCTGTAGATCTGGCAATTCTATAAGCTGCAACGCCGGCGCCGGCCTCTTCAGGCTCTTCCCAAGAAACAGCTAATTTCCAGCTTGAAGTCGCTTTAACCGAAACATCCGCAATATCCACATTAGTTGGAATCCCGGGTGCTGAAGTGTCTGCCGTAAAAGTCACAGAAGCAAGATTTTCCCAGTTTATATTCCCTGCTTCGTCCTTTGCCACAACGTAAAATGTGTTTTCTCCGGGCAATGTCGCAAACGGACCCTCTAATAAACTTTTTAACCTGGTTGCTGACGTACTGGCTTGGGTGGGTCGCGCGTTTATACTGTAGTAATAAGTTAAGTTTGCAGCATTTCCGTAATACATCGAAGGTTCGCTCCAACTAAAAGCAAAGGCATTTTCGGTATTTGTCGTAGGTGTTACGGTAAGATTCTGAGGAGGAGAAGGCGCCGAAGAGCTAAAGTAATACGAAACAGTTGCATACGAGCTGTAGTTTCCTGCAGAATCCTTGGATCTTACATAAAACGTATTTGTTGCAGGTTTATATGACGGTATGGAATCAATTTCTAAATCGTCTACGCACTGGTCTGTGGAATAAGTCCCGCTTGTAGCACCTGTTTTGTAACAATAAGTTACCCCCTGCGAACCCACATCATCCGAGGCGTCCCAGCTAAATGCAAAACTATCCGTAGCTGTATATCCCGAAGGGTCTGCGGCTAAACCTGCCGGAACTTCAGGTCCGGTATTATCAAACGAGTAAGTAAATGCAGGCCATGCGGTTTCAGCGACATTACCTGCGTCATCGGCAGTTTTAATTCGCAAATAGTAAGTTTTTCCTGCCGTTAAATTAGAGGCCGTATATGTGTTACCCGCCTGAAATGTGCCGTGTGTTTGCGGATTTCCGGCAGGGTTTTCGTCAAAATAAACATAGTACCCAAGCACGCCACTGCCGATTTCGCCGTCACTGGCACCCTCGCTTTGACCTTCCTCAGGCCACACAAAATAAGGCGACGGATGGTTGTACCAACCACTACTCAACTCCGATGACATATCACCGGCGCTGTAAGCGTTTATTCTTGTCGGGTTCGAAGGATCCACAGAATCTTGATAGTAGTTTATTGCGTAGTCCTCAACGATACCCGAGGCTAACCCGTCCGTCGAACTCAAGTTAATACGTACTTGAATGTATCTATTTACCGGCGCATTAATTTTGTAAGAATAACTGTCCCCAACACTTCTTTCTTGGCTACTTTCGTACCAGTCTGACCAGTTTGTAGCATCCGGTGAAGACCTTACATAGACTTCGGCACCTGAATTGGTGGCTGTTTGATATGTAAGTTTAATATTTGCGAATTTGTATACATTAGTTAAATCGTGTGTCTGAGAAGTGTAAGATCCGCTTGGTTGAAAGGAGGTGTCGGAATCCTGCATAACAAACTCGTAAAGTCCAAATGCGTATGTATCTGTACCGGCACCTGCAATAACGTACATTTTACTGCTCTGATCAGATGCACCCGAACCTCCGTAATATACTTGAGCAGGCATATTCTCAATTGCTTCCCACGAGTCCTCAGAAATATCATACCGATAACACGTACTGGTATTTTCTCCGGTACATGCATATAAGTAATCGTCGCTTCCGGCTGCCAAGAAACTTCCTCTATTAACTGTTGTCAACGGATAAGGGCTTAAGCTTGCCCACGTATTGTGTTCCGGATCGTACCTGTAAAAATCACTTGTGTTGTTCCCCCTGAGGGTATATACAAAATCGTTTTTGTACGCCAAATAATGGCCAAAGTTTAAACCTCCCAAAGAACTCGCTCGCTGCTCCCACCTAGATCCCGAGTTCCCTATTGTGTCATACCTATAAAAATCTGTACTGCCGGAACCACGTGTCCAATAAATGTACCTTTCTCCGTCAAATATTAGAGAGGATGCTTGACCAGAATCGTACGGAGGGGGGTCTGTTGAAACTTCCGACCAACTATCACTTGAAATGTCGTACTGATAAAGTTTCCTATTTGCACTGCTAGTTATTGCATAAATTTTGCTGTGGACCCCATCATAAACAATTGAGCCGCCTATATAGTTACCCGCAGGTATATCGGACAATTTTGCGACATCTCCTGTAGCGCTATTAAAACGAACAAACAAGCTGTCGTAATTTCCTCTTGCTATATAGTAGTTAGTGCCTCCGCCCTTAATTATTTGAGACCCGTAGTTAAAAGTTAATGGGTCAGAACCCTTATAAAAAGTGCCAAAAAGATTAAAAGTAGGAACTAACCACGAATCGTCTGAAATTCTATATTTGTAAAATGTATTGGTAGTATTTCCCCTTGTAACATAAATTTCTCCATCAATGTTTTCGGACCCTGAACCCGAACCAAGCGGCGCCGGCGCATCACTAAGCCTGGTCCATTCTTGATCAGATATTGAGTATTTGTAAAAATAAACTCTTCCGGTTGCGACAGTAAAATATATCGAGTTAGTTGGGGCATCGTAAACAATTTGAGAGTCGTTACTTGAAGGAAGGGGTGTATTTGGCAATACCGTCCAAGAATCACTATCTATATTGTAAGTACTAAACCCTGTTCTGGTATTGCCTTGAATTGCATAAATGTTGTTATTTCCATCATAAACAAGATCGGCCCCGGTGTAAGTTGCGTTAGTTGTCTGATTCATAGGAGAACCAAAATTAACACTTGTTAGGTTTGACCATGTATCGGATAAGATATCGTAAACCATAAAGGCGTCATCGTTTCCTTTGAAAGCGTAAATGTACTGGTCGCCGTCATAGATCATTGCAGAACCATAATAAATTTGCTGTGATGGGTCGGAAGCATCCCCATCGGACCAAGTGTTAGCCGCAACATCGTATCTCCAAAATCCGGTTGTATTTCCACCGCCAAAGCCGTAAATAAAATCCCCAGGGCCGTTTGAAAGCTGGCCGCCGTACGTTACGTTTGACGGCGTGTTTGCAAGGGTTTTCCACACACCTGTGCTTAAATCGTATTCATAAAAAGTTTTGGTATTATTGCCTCTAAACACATATAATTTTCCGCCGTGATACACCATGCTACCGCCATAATTTATGGTCGCCGGAGCGTTACTAAGCCGTTCCTGCTGCCAAAATCCGGGGGCACTAGAAAGTTTAATTGCGTCATTTTGGATATTGACTGAATCTAGTACACCGTTGCTGAATTCAGCTGTACTTGAAACTTCATATGTCAAAGACCCAAGCCCTGCATACACGTAGGTAAAAGCAGAAAAAGTAGCGCTGGTATTACCTACAGAGTCTACTGCTTTGATTCTCAGATAGTAGGTTCCTGCCGCTAGTGGTACGTGGGAAGAGTAATTTGAGGAATATACAAGTTCACCGTCTTCTTCTGGATTAGCCGAAGATGAAGTCCCAAAATAAACGTAATAACCGGTCACGCCCGTTTCAGCGTCAGCGGCTCCGGACCAAGAAAAATATGGATACTGATAACGATAAGAGCTGCCTGATGTCAGACTTACGCCGCTAATTTCTTGTGAGTAGGCCTCGATTGTATTAGGAGGATCGGGATTGTCATTGTCGCCGGTATAATTTATGCTGACGGACGCAATAACCGGAGTATAAACCTGGTCCGTGGAAGAAAAGAGCTGAATTTTAACCTGGATATAGTTATTTGCCGGAGAAACAATACTTCCTTCATTAAGCAATTCCCATGAAGACCACGTAACTTTGTCCGCAGATGTTCTTGTAAAGATATTGTAACTTGAATCCCCTCCGGTTGTTTCCACAACATCAGCACTTCCCCAGCTGGCCACGTGCACCAACTCCTCTATGGGACTGACCCAAGACCCGGTGGTTAAATACTTTTTTGTGGATGTGGAATATATATTCATGTTCATTACACCTGACCCATTTATGAAATAAAGCTTCCCTGCCCCATCAGATTCTATGGATGCTCCTTGATAGGGACCTTGACTGGTCGCATAATACTGCTCAATTGGATCCAAATATCGCCACGTGTGTGAAGTTAGGTCGTACTCAAGGAAATCAGATTTGTAATAGCCGGCAGTGATATATAACTTGCCGTTGTAATACACACCATCAGTACCGTAATAAGGCGCAAACGGCAGATTAGCTTCTGTCGTCCAAGTGTTACCGGTAATACCATATTTGAGCAAAGCTCCTGTTTGAAAACCTGAAATGTAATAGAGCGTGTCCGAGTTCTCTCCCGACATTAAACGCGCGCCATAAGAAGCTTCGGCGTTATCAGGAATTGTGGCCATACCGGTACTTGTCCACGTATCGGTGGTGTAGTTATACTTCCAAAAGGCACCTGTAGTATTACCACGAGTAGCATATAAAAAATCTCCTGATCCGGGGTAAATTAACGATCCTCCATATCTTACAGGGGATGGAGCCGCAGCCTTTTGTGCCCAAGAATTTCCTCCAGGGTTGTATTCGTAAAAGTTAGTTGAGTTATTTCCTTGAAACGCGTATATTAAACCGTTTCCTGCAACAGCAGCTTTAACATCCTCAGAAAAGCTAACGGTAGCAGAGGCCATCGCGGTCCAACTATCTAGGGCGGGGTCGTACTTGTACAATGCCGAGGAACCCCCTCTAAGATAGTAGAGAGCGCCGCCAGCATACAGTAAATCTGCACCTGTAGCAGGGGCAACAGGTAAGTCTGCGGGGCCGCTGAATTTTGCATTATCTGTATCATATTTCCAAAATTCCGAAGTTGCGTTACCTCTAAAGACATATAACGTATTGTCTTCCCGGTTGTAAACCACACCCACTCCTCTTGTCAGCTGAGGTGCTGATGTAATAGTTTCCCAATGTCCGCTGGCGATGTTGAAGCGCATAAAATCAAGCGTCCCTGCGTCTCTAAGGTAATATATATAACCGTCTTTTTCGTCGGCATTGGTTGTCGTGGTAAAGGTTTGAGGGGCATTTTCTAAAGTTGTCCAATCTGGAATTGTCGCACTTAAGTCGTACGCGTACAAAGTTCTTTGACTATTTCCTCTGGTCGCGTAAAGAATATTGTTATAATAAACTAAGGTACCGCCAGCACTTATAGCGGCCGGAGTATTTTTAAGTAAGGACCACGTTCCTGCGGCTGTGTTATATCTCCAGAACTCGTTAGTATTGTAGCCTCTTAAAACAAAGATGTTGGTGCCATCGGTTTCGATTGCAGCTCCTGAGTAGATTAAATCCGGAAGTTGCGTCAATTCTTCCCACTCATTATCGACAATGGAATATCTAGAAAATTCTCTTTGGTAGCCGCCGAATATTGCATAGATGTAGCCATCGAGACTTACCATATCTGCACCGAGATCCGCGCGATGTGGAGCGTTAGTCAGGCGTTCCCACCTATTCTCGTAAGGCAGATACCTTGTAAAGTCAGCGTCTCCGTTGTTTATTAGGTAAATGTACTCCCCATCGCTTTCAATTGCTGTACCGGATGTTAGAGAATTATCCGGCGTACGCCAAACACGAGGTCCCCAACTTCCGGCATCTTTAAGCTGAATGTCGCCCTCTTGTGTGTATGATTCTGTGTTTGAATACTTGCCTGAATCCCACTGATTGGCATTATCAAAAGATATGCTGGAAGCGTAGCATTTTAAGGAGGGTACAAACATGCACAGCGCTAATACGCCAAAAGTTGAGGCTATTCGCCTACTTAGCAGGTTGTGTGCAATCATTTTAGACAGGTTACTTTATACTTATAATAGAAAGTATAATATATATTTTGACAATATGTGAAGTACTTTTGTGTTCGATTTGACTATTTACGTTTGAGTTTCTATATACCCAAAAAGTTTTTAATTAAAAATCTTATAACCAGGGGGCCCATTCCTCCGGGAGAAACCGAAATAATCCCTAAATGCTCCAGAGATGTTGCGTAATCTAATTCCCCATATGTTTTACCATTCACAATTGTTGAGCCAAAATCAACAACATGACATCCTGCACAAATATCCGGTCCCTTAACCAAACCTGGAATACCAGCGGAAAGTACAAGTACATCTGAAACAATTTTTTGTCCGGTTTCATAGTTTTCTTCTACAGAGACCTTAAAACCACTAGTTTCTAAAAAATGCGATACGGGTCTTCCAACCAGAAAGCCGTTACCTATCACTTTAACTCTACGAATGCCACGATGTGTATTTGTGATTGTTTCCAAGAATAAATTGAATGCTCGAACAACAGGCGGAAGCTTTTCGTAATTTCCGGAATAAAACTTTTTAGCGGCTTCAGGCGATAATATATCTACATCCTTTTCCAAAGGTATTAGAGACAAACAGTCGTTTAAGCTTTCCCTTGGAAAAGGCAACTGCAATACAACACCACCAACCTCATTTTTTGAAACAATTTCACGGATATAAGAAAATATTACAGTATCTTCTAAAGTCGCCTCAATTGTGTATATGGTGCTTTTTATGCCGTGTGCACCGCAGTAATCCTTTTTCAACTGCGTAAACCTAATAGAGGAAGGGTTGTTTCCGACCAGAATAATTGCTAATTCGTGTTGAGGTGCGTATCTCGCTACATAAGTGTCTATTTCTTTGTCTAAGCGCTGTGTTATTTCTTTTGAAGCATTAAATATTTGCACAACTGGATTTTATCAGTAAAAACGAAAAATCACGAGATTAAAAAGAACCCTGCGTTGGGCAGGGTTGTAAATTATTTCTGCCCGGTGTGCCGAGCCGCTGAGACGGATCCCCGTTTATTGGAAGTGGGTTTATAGATCCTTAAACTCTCGAATAAGAATACATTTTTACCCGCTTGAGGAAAGTCGTAGAGGAAATCTATGACTCTCAGCATAAACGAACACACTAGGCTTGTCAGATACCAGAAGATATCTGATATAAAGATATCATATCCGGAACAGCTTTCAACCTGCTGATAAAAAAATTTAGCTTATACAGCAATGTTTTTTCGTCACGGAACAAGAATTTTCATTAATAACTCAACAACCGGAAACAAATATTTTTGGAACGCGTCGGTAACTACAAAAACCAACAGCAAGAATATTCCAAAGGGTTGCATTTGGTACCATTGGATAGCCAAATTGTTTGGCAATAAGCCTCCAAAGATCTTAAAGCCATCCAGCGGATGTATGGGCAACAAGTTGAAAACACCGAGCATAAGATTATAAAAAAGTATTAAATATAAAATTGTTCCAACCAACGATTGATATCCTAAAAGTCTTAAAGGAATACTTAACGCGGCCGCCATCAAAAAGTTTGACGCGGGCCCGGCCAAAGCAACAAGAGCCGAATCCCTTTTTGGATTTTTTAGATTTAACGGATTAAACGGAACCGGCCTTCCCCACCCAAACCCCACAAATACAAGTAAGAGACTGCCTACGGGATCTAAATGAGCTAATGGATTTAAAGTTAGACGCCCAAGTTGGCGAGCTGTCGAGTCTCCTAATTTGTCTGCCACTAGCGCGTGTGAAAATTCGTGGACGGAAAGTGAAACAATAAGTGCCGTTGCTAAGATCACAAAAGCCATGGGATCGGTAAAAAGTAAGCCTGCCATTGTTTGCATCTGTTGATTATAGCATCTGCTGAGGGTTGAGCCCTGACAAGGGCCCGATCTACTAAGTGACAGCCTCGGCAAAAAATGCTAAAATTCACACCGTGAACCTAGCTATTAATTTCCTAAAGTCAGCCTACGAGGAGCTTAAAAACGTCAGATGGCCAAGCAAAAACGACACGATTCGCTTGACTGGCTACGTTATAGGTGTTAGCTTAGGTGTCGGCTTATTCGTAATGTTTTTTGATTTTGTATTTAAAGAACTTTTGACCTTATTAATAAATAATTAGTATGGACGATAACAAAGACCAAACAACTGAAGAAGCTCCAAAAGAGCTAGAAAAAAGTCAAACGCAAGAAGACAATGTTGTTGTTATAAACAGCGATGTATCTCCTTTGGCCCATTGGTACGTGGTTCACACCTACTCAGGACACGAAAACAAAGCAGCAATAACTCTTAGGCAACGAACAGAAGCCGGAGGCTACACCGATAGAATTTTTAAAATATTTGTTCCGCATCAACAAAAAATCGTTGTTTCAGAAGGTAAAAAAAGGTCAGTCGAAGAAAAGATGTATCCAGGCTACATGATGGTACTAATGACAATGGACGATGATACATGGTATATTGTTCGAACGACTCCGGGTGTAACAGGCTTTGTAGGAATGGGAACCACACCTACCCCACTAGCCGAATCCGAAGTAAGAGTATTGATGAAATTTGCAAAGACCGAAGCTCCTAAGTTTGAAGCTAAATTTAGCGTTGGAGATTCGGTAAAGGTCAGCGACGGACCGTTTAAAGACTTTTTAGGAAAAGTCGATGAAGTTAATGACGAGCAAGGTAAAGTAAAAGTATTGGTTTCTGTGTTTGGTCGAGAGACGCCACTAGAACTTGATTTTGCGCAGATAACTCAGCTTTAACGGAAAAATATATGGCAGAAGGTAAAAAAACTAAAAAAATAAAAGCTATCGTAAAATTGGCAATTCAAGGCGGCAAAGCTAATCCAGCGCCTCCGGTAGGACCTGCACTAGGCCAGCACGGTGTGCCAATAATGGAATTCTGTAAGGAATTTAATGCCAGAACTCAAAATATGCCGGAAGACATAATTCCAGCAATTCTGACAGTATACGAAGACAGGACATTCACTTTTGTAACTAAAACCCCTGTCACTTCTCACTTGATCAAAAAGGTACTAAAGTTAGCAAAAGGCTCGGCAGTACCAAACAAAGACAAAGTAGGACGTTTATCAAAGGCTGATATTGAGGGAATAGCTAAGATAAAAATGCCTGATTTGAACACCAATGACTTAAACGAAGCCGTAAGAATAATTTCGGGAACTGCGCGCTCAATGGGAGTTGAGATAGAAAAGTAATTTTTCAAAAGGATCAACATGGAATTAAAAGAAGCAATTAAAACTGTACAAACCAACGCTAAGGAAAAATTCGATTCCACAATCGAAGTTCACATAAATTTAGGGTTAGATTCAAAAAAGCAGGATCAAAATGTTAGGTTTTCTATAACACTACCCAACGGAACGGGTAAGTCCAAAAAGGTGGCTGTGCTTACAAGTAAAAAAATTGCAGATGCCGATCTTAACCTGACAGAAGTTGACATAGATAAACTTGCAAACGGTGGTATAAGACCAAAGGTTGATTTTGAAGTTTTAATAACCGAACCTTCATACATGCCGAAACTTGCAAAAGCAGCAAAAATTTTGGGACCTGCAGGAGTAATGCCCAATCCTAAAAACGGAACCGTTACAGATAATATTGAAAAAGCAGTAAAAGACGTTAAAAAAGGAAAAATTGATATAAAGACTGAAAAAGACATTCCGGTCATACACACGTTGATAGGCAAAAAATCGTTCACTACCGAGCAACTAGCTGAAAACTTTGAGGCTTTACTTTCCACATTAAGACAAAATAAGCCGAACAAGGCATCGCCTGAATGGATAAAATCGGTATTCCTTTCTTCTACAATGGGAAAGTCAGTACTTGTAGATACAGAACAACTTTAAAATTTAGTCTACAGCTTTTACCCTACAAAGAAGAACTACAAGCCTATACAACACCGTAATAAGAATACATATCAATAAGTATCAAAGAGTGTCAAACGCCTAAATAAATATTTACACTATTTGACATGACATACATTATGCCGTGTTCCAACTCAAACTTTTTCTCATCACCTAATCCTAGGTTAACAGTAACATAACTATCAATAAGTGTAATGAAATTTGTGTGCATTGGGAGAACATCAAACGCGCCTCGTGGGTTATGAGAAGTAACACTATTACATCTACCTTCATACACTATATCACTCTTGGTGCGAATGGATGCATGAAGTAAAGGTATGTTATTAGATGTATTGGTCATATATTTAATTTTTTAAGTCCTCGATGGCACCTATGTTCATAAATTTATCCTCTGGTACGTCATCGTACTTACCATCCATAATATCTTTGACTCCGTCAACTGTTTTTATCAAAGGCACATACACACCCGGACGACCTGTCTGTAACGATGCCACAAAGAAACTCTGTGTCATGAAGTTACGTATCTTTTTAGCTCTTTGGTACAATACACGATCGTCGTCTGACAATTCCGATTCGCCTACTAATGACACTATTCTTTCTAAAAATTCAGCTTTTTTCAGTAAACTCTTAGAAGATGTAGCAACATAATAATGCTTAGCTGAAACGTTGTGAGGATTAAGCGCATCCGAATCTGACTGTATTATGTCGACTGCAGGCAGTCTACCTTCTCTGTATGCATCGCGCGACAAGACAATAGATGAATCCAAATAGCCGAACACGGTCTGAGCGGCAGGATCAAACAAATCATCCTCAGGCAGGTAAATTGCCTCAATGGCTGTAATTGATTTGGCGTTCTTTGTCACTAATCTTTCGTGAATATCTGCTACCTCGCTGTTTAATGTGGGCTGATACCCATCCTCCGAGGGAATATTATTCGTTAGCAAACTAAGCTCACTTCCTGCTTGAGCAAAACGGAATATATTGTCAACAAATAGCAATACGTTCTTTCCGTAGTCATCTCTTAAATATTCGGCCACAGTGGCTCCTGCGTAAGCTGTTAAAAATCTAACTGCAGGGCTTTCTCCCATTGCCCCAAACACAAGGGCTACAGAATTAATAACCTCGGTGCTTTTTAATTCTTCAAACAGCTCCTGCCCTTCTCTGGATCGTTCGCCGACACCACAAAAAACGGAAGCGTTGTTTTGGGGATCTTTGTTGATAATATTATGCAATATTTCAGTTAGTAACATAGTCTTTCCTACTCCGGAACCTCCGAACAAACCTACTTTTCCTCCTTTAACCAATGGAGCGTAGAGGTCGACAATTTTTATACCTGTCTCCAAGAGCTCCAATTTAGATGTAGTTTCTGAATAAGTAGGCGATTCGTTGAAAATAGATGCCTTTTTTTCAAAGACAATAGGACCGGCTCCGTCTCGAGGCTCTCCAAAAACGTTAATTACCCTTCCCATTAAACCCGGGCCCACGGGTAACTCAAGAGTTTTTCCCGTATTTAGCACAATATCACCACGTAAAATTTCTCTACTCTTAGTTAAGGCTATACAATAAAACTTTGCTCCCTCGCCGGTTTTTAAAACTTGCATTTTGGCGTCGTTGTCTCGTTCCAATACCAAGACATCGCGAATCCTTGGTTTAGGATTGGCAATGAATTCAACCTGTATAACAGCGTCTGTGACTCCTACAACTTTGCCCTTGCCAGCCGTAGACGATACGACACTAAGTGACTCGGCTGTTTTATTCAAATTCGTACTAGTTCCTGTCATTTCCATAAATTTCCTCCTGCAAAACTCGCCTGAATACTAGAATTCATTTCTTTGTGCTTTGCCTTTTTTAAATCAAAATCCAAGTACCCTATTTTTTTATTTATATTTGCAGCCGCGCTGTCTAGGCTGACCATACGGGATGCAAACTTACTGAGGCTGGATTCAAACAGCGATTGTTCAAATATTAAAGACAGAATCTGCTTTTCAAAATACTCGGCGATGGTTTTGATGTTAGGTTCAAATAGAAACGGCACGTTATATTCTTCTGAATTTTCAGTGAATCTAACTACCTCGCCGGTTATATGCGTCTTTTCGGGCTCCTGACTTAGAATGCTTTTAAATACTCCGTGATAAACTATGACATCAGTATAATTAGTGATTTGACTAAGCAACCCTTTGAGTGCGTTCTCATCGACACCTGTGTCGGATATGTCAAAGTAGGCATATTTTCTTTTGGATCCTGAGCTTTCGAAAAAGTTTTTTCCCAACCTGCCCGCTATAACAAGATCGGATTTTGGGTATTTTTCAGCATCCTTCATGAAAAGGTCAAAGGTGTTTCGGATAATATCTCCGTATAGCCCTGTGTTGCTGGACACAAGAACTAGGGCCTCCTTGCCGTTTGTATTTAAAATTTTAGCATTCTTTTTGGACTTAACTTTGCTCTTAAAGAGTTTGTATGCGTAGGCGATGTAAGCGAAGGCCTCGTTTAAACCTTGCATAAATTCTCGTCTTTTTAGAACAGTTTTTTTAACTTTGCGCATTCTGATAGCAGATATTTCCTCGTAGGCTTCGATCATTATTTTAAAGTCGCCGAGAGATTCAAAATTTTCTTTTAGCTCTTTTAATCTCTTCATTTTTTAAGTTCCTTCCCGTCTGCAGCACTTGAAAGCAGTCCCGCGCCACCACTAGCAGCTTCCAATTGTTTTAGTATGTCTTTATATGTCGCACTTATCTTTCCCAGCAACTGATTAAAGTCGGCACACGAATCTATTAGGTCAAGAATCATTTTTTTAAATACAGGATCATTTTCATATAGTTTCTGAGCCTGTTGTATGTAGTATTTAACCTTACCCTCTGTTTCTTCTTTTAGGAGCCCTGTCCAGATTAAGGTGAAAACTACTATCTGAACATTTAAATCGAGTATTTCTTCAATTGACTGATCAAAAAAGAAGTCCAGGTTTTTAGACATCTCAAGTGTAGATTTTATTCCTTCATTTAACTCTGCACCAAAGTGTATAAACTGTTCTGTTTTATTACGTAATGTCATAAAACTAGACAGTTCTCTGTTAATCCCCCACCTAACTTTGCTCTGAGTCTGGCGGCCAACTCTAGTAACTGACAGGAAGTAATTAATGGCAGGCCTTTTACCTTCCTTATACATATCTAAATCAAAAAAGATATGTCCGTCAGTAATTGACATAAGATTGGTTTGAATATATCCTGATATGTCGCCGCCAATTGTTTCTGCAACCGCAAGGCACGTTATTGAAGCTGATTTTCCATTCCCGATGTTGTAATTACCTGCTCTTTCAAGCAATCTAGCGTGGGAGTAAAAAATATCACCCGGGTAAGCATCTCTTCCGGGAAACTTTTTTGCTACTAATGACATTTCGCGGTAAAACTTAGCATGATTTGTCAGGTCATCAAGCACTAATAAAACATCCTTGCCGTGATCTCTAAAATACTCAGCTATGGTCATTGCGGTGTAAGGTGCCATGTAGATGTAACCAATCGGATCCGAAGACGAGGCACCAACAATTATAGAGTTCTTTAAAATTCCATGGGATTCAAAAAACTCCTCGATTTCTTTCAACGAGTGTTTTTTCTTTCCTATACCTGCGTAGATACAAATTGTTCCTTTTAAGGCTTGGGAAAGCATTGCCTGCATGACAAAGGATGTCTTGCCGATGTTACGGTCCCCGATGATTAGCTCTCGTTGCCCCTTGCCTAAGGGAATTAAAAAGTCCACTAATGAGATTCCTGTTTCTAAAGGCTCCTTAACACGCTCTCTCCTGTCTATGCCAAACGGTGCAATGTCAACATCGCGTTTTTCGGATATTCCGGTCGGAGGTGCTCCGTTTTTTAGTGAAAACCCCAAAGAGTCGATAACGGAACCAAGAAGTTCGTCCCCAACAGGCACCTGAAGTGTTTCTCCTGTCCTAACAACCCTCGATCCCACGGGCAACATTGTATTTCCAAACATAAGTATTTCTGCTAATTCATCATTGAGCGCAGTAATTACTCCTGTGGAACCGTCTTCAAAACAAACAACTTCCCAAATCCTTGCCGTCGGGATACCGGATGAATAAATAATGGGCTGCTGAACTTTTTCGACAAAACCTATTTCTCCGGTTTCCTCTAAGTATTTATTAAACTTGTTTTCAGCAGTCATAGGCATATGTTTTAAAATTCAATACCACCTGTCTTTAATTTATCTTTAATTAAATTAAGCATTGAAACGTCCAAAAATTTTCCCTGGTAGTAAACTTTTGCGCCGCTACCCGCCTCGGCAGTTATGACAACCTCGATTAAAAAGTCCGAAAAGCCAAGCGAAACAAACATTTTATAAAAGTTTTTAACAAACTCCGCGGATGGACTGTATGCCAACTCTATTCTAACTTTTTCAGCATTTGTCAGGGCATCTTTAATATCTTGCACTGCACCGCGCAAAGTTGCCGGTGCTTCAAATTCTTGCAGTATCCTTGTAGTTAACGGGTATGCCTTTTCGTTCAAAGCAAATGCCTCCTTTGCACCTGTAGCGTCTGTTTTATAGGTAGCGTTATGCACAAAATCAAGAAATTTAACAAAATCGGGTGTTGCATTTTCTGTGGCTACCTCCTCAATTATTTGATGTATTTTTTCTGGGGCAAGTAAACTCATGTGTTAACCTTTAAAGTTAAAGCCCTGTTTGGACAACTCGTCTTTCAATAATTCTAAAATAAATTTTTCGTGTGTTTCTTGATCAATTGTCTTGCCTAGCACTTCGTTTGAGACGGTTGCTATTATGTCAAAAATCTTCTTGTTTAGTTCTTCAATTTTTTCTTGTTTATAACGGTTGATTTCATCGCGAACTTCTGCATACCCTGCTTCGAGTTTGGACTCTATTTGTTTTTGGGTTCCTACTGTTTCTTCCTTGAGGGCATCTTTAAAGCTGTCAATCTCTGAAGAAAGCTGATCTTTTAGCACACTAGATGTTTGGTCTATAACATCTAAATTCTCCTTCTTCTCCTTTTCAAGCGCATCTTTATATGTTTGTATCATTGATTGTCCTAATTCTTCAATTAACGAACTCTGACGTGTGTGAATACTCTTTATCTTATCCTCAAGTGCTGCGCGTGATTCTTTACTTAATTGGGACGCATTTTCTAGCGACCTCTGTGCCTTTAGCTGACTTTCCTCCAAGATTCTTAAACTTTTAACTTTAGCATTGTCGAGAAGCTGTGTTGCTTCGTTGTACGCCTCGTTTTTAATCGAATCAATCATTTCGTAATTTTTTCGCTTTCTCTCTTGATTCACTAGGTACAGTAAAACTAAAACAAGCAAAAATACTGTGAGTATTGAAAAGGCAATAATGAGGTAAAAGATCTGTTCACTAAAGAACTGATTGGGCAGGTTTGATATTAAACTCATACGATAAATTTATCAGCAACGATAGTGTTGTGCAAGAAGTATGTTTTGTTGCAGCCGCAATAACCGGAAGTGTGTGAATATAAGAATATAAGATAGAGTGGCACCCTAAAGTGTTAGCACAAAATACGCAATTGCAAGACCGACCCCCATTATCACAAAGGTTAAAAAGAAATTAAAGACTATCACCTTTCTAATTGAGCTGCCCGCCAATGGATTTCTACCCAAAGCTTCAACACCAGTACCTGTGATTTTTCCAAAAGACGAAAAGCCAATCACAAAAGATGCAAAGACTGTGGCTATAGCAAGAAGGTACCTTAGAGCCTCGACAGGAGTTAAAAATGGTGAGGTCAAGCTGTTCTTTAAGACCTCTAGTAGATTTTTACTTATTCTCTTGTCTACAAAATTAGTTTTTATGTCAACAAATACCAATATTTGTCCTATATCTTCTGGGTTTGCGGGTGCGTAATCCTCGAGGGCCATCCCTACCACTTGACCACTTTCGCTTGCCTTGACACCGACACCTGCAATATCAGAGCTAGTAACCAAATCCCCATTCTTAATTTCACCGTTCTTGTTTGATACATTAACGACAACCTCCCCAAACGAAGATATAAGTTTATAGTTTGGAAGGTTTGTATCCTCAAGGGACGTGATAGGGGTATCCACAATAACTCCAAACATCTGACTATCGTAAATGGTACTAGTTAAAACGTATTCCCCATCCTGGTAACTGACAATATCGCCGGGATTGCCTTTATTATCTTTTAGTTGAATGGATAAGGCTGTATCGGATTCAACGGCGTATACTTTTTGACACAAAAACCCGCCGCCTTTAAAAAGGATTAGTGCCAAAATTAACAAAAAAAATGTTACAGGTAGTCTCTTGAACATTACTTTAATATTAAAGATGTATACAAGCATCGTCAATAGACCCGACTACACAAAGGTACTTTGTTGGCTAATTTTTTAAAAAAATAACTATAAAAATTAGCACTCGGAAGTGTTGTCCTAATTAATGTTGTCATGGCAACTTATAGCAAACTTTAAGATATAAAAAACATCGTTTCCAACACATAAATTTCTATATATTTCAAAACTTTGTTATGTCTTGTATCATCGAGCTTAACAACCCCTTGACTGGGTACAAAAAACCCTCTATCATTAAATTAACCTTATTAAATGTTGTAATACCTTGATTTAGTAAGGATTCCTGCCATGCCCAAAGCTGCCCGAAAAGAAACAAAAAAATACTCAAAAAATATAAACTCAACTTCTTCAAAAAAAAGTGGCGCTAAAGAATACTTAAAAGTTTCTGAAGCAGCTAAAATTTTGGAACTCTCAAGTTCATCGTTGAGAAGATTTGAAACCGAAGGAAAAATTAAGTCAGAAAGACTGGATAATAATTATAGAGAGTACAGCGCGGCAGAAGTTTACAGATTTAAAAAACAACTTGATGAAGAAAAGATAAGCAAAAAATTAAAGCCCGCATACACCACTCCCGTGGTCATCAGAACTGAAAGTAAAGTTGAGGCGAGTGAATTAGAACCCAAAGTAGCTGTTCAAGTTCCTGTAGCAGAGCCTCACATAAGTGAGCAGACATTTCCTATAGTCAACGACAGAACGGCAGCTCCCGATATTAGATTTCTATCAAGTGCGAGCAGTCTTCTTTCAAAAACTGCGAGGTTCGCGTCTATTGCATTTTTTACAGGCATTGTGGCTTTAGGATTGCTTGAGAATGTAAGTATCGATCCTAATGGCCTGAATATTCTTAGCTTTAACACTTCAAAAAACGATTCTTCGGACGAACTATCCTCCTTTTCTTTGGCCGGGGCAACATTAGGCGCCAAAGATAAAATTACGAATTTTGTTTACAACATTAATGTTCCAGCATTTGTTAAAAACGATTTAAGTGTTACAGGACTTTCCAATCTTACAGGTGGAATTGACACACAAGGTGCTGATGCAAATTTAGGTGTAGGAGCACTAACAGCCGGAATAATTAACGGAGTTACGACAATCGATGACACAACTGAAACAACTCTCGAAGCGGCAATTGATATAAACGGCGACGTTGTAGGAACTGGACTAAACGATGTCAAAGTTCAAGCACTTGGCGGACTAAGTATTGGCGAAATGACAGACAGCAACAATTACATAGTAATGGTTAAGAGTGGGAAATTGGCGACAGTAGCACAGACAAACATAACTCAAGTGGGTACTATAGGAACAGGTACGTGGGAAGGATCTGTAGTTACGGCTTCTTATGGCGGAACGGGTTTAACATCTTTTAGCCAGGGAGACTTGTTGGTTGGCGCAGCAGGTAATACTTTAGAGACACTTCCCGCCGGAAGTGCCAACCAAATATTAATTTCTAACGGAACCACACCGATATGGACCGACAGCCCGGCGTTTACTGCGAGCTACTCTTGGACGTTGGCAGGAAATGCAGCAACAAATGAAAACACAAATTTCTTAGGTACAACTGATAGCCACGGGCTAGTAATAAGAACGAATAATATTGAAAGAATGAGAATAACAGCGACAGGTAATGTTGGAATAGGCGGAACAAACCCCCAATATGCCTTGCAGATAGGCGATGGCAGCGTGGCAGCTAACTACATAAATGGGCAACCCGAAAGCGAGTTTATAGAGGGCGATCTAGAAGTAGCCGGAACTATATACGGCACATTTATCGGTTCAATAACTACCGTTGGGTATAATCCAAACTCCATCTTTTATTCGGATGCAACGGGAACAATGTCAGCAGATAACACAGAAATAGGGTACAACGAGACAACAAACACTTTGTCGTTAAATGGCACACTAAATGCAACCAATGTAATTTTGGGTGGCACAGCTATAACAGCAAGCGCCGCTGAACTAAATATCTTGGATGGAGCAACATTGACAACCACTGAACTAAATAGATTAACTGGAGTCACCGTAACACCAACCGAATTTAATTTACTAAGTGGCCGAACCGGAACACTCTTGGATACTGTAAATGTAGCAAATTATGTCACAACAGGAGTAACTGCAGGACAAGGGTTGATAGGGGGAGGTTCGAACGGAGTGCTAACTTTAAACATTGGGGCAGGAGACGGAATAGTTGTTAACCCTGACAGCATCTCAATAGACACAGTAACAGCAGGTTTAACCGCTACTACATCATCAAACTCAGGTTTGGAATTAGCGTCCGACGGCTTAAGACTAATTGGCGGATGTACAGCCGACCAAATACTCTCTTGGGATGCGGCTACAAGCGTTTGGAAATGTACAGGAATTTCTAATCTCGGTGGTGTCACAGGGGTCGGAACAGCAGGGCATGTAGCTTTTTGGAGCGGAACAACGGCCATAACAGGGAATTCAAACCTTTACTGGGACAACGCCGACGCTAGACTAGGAATTAGTACACCAGCACCTCAACACTCACTAGATGTAGCAGGTGACATCGCAGGTGTTACTTTATATACCACAAACTTATATCTCGGAGGTTCCGCTGTTACATCCAGCGCTAACGAACTAAACATTCTGGACGGAGCTACCCTATCCACAGCCGAATTAAACATTTTAGACGGTGTAAATGCTTCAACTAGTGAGATCAATTTACTTGCCGGACGAAGCGGAACTTTGATCGATACAAATAATGCTGCCACACAACTTAGTGCGTGGGATCAAAATGCTTCCGATGATCTGACGACAGCGACAAACTTTAGTGGCGACGTATCGGGAACATACAACAACATACAAATTGGGACAGGTGTAATTGGGAATAACGAACTTACTTCTACTTCGGTATCGGCTAATTCATACGGATCATCAAGTGCAATTGCAACATTTACTGTAGATGCAGATGGAAGATTAACTGCCGCAGGTACGACTACTCTATCTACTGCAGGTATTACAAATTCAACGATTCTTGCAGAAGATCTTAATGCAACTTCCTCTCCTACAAGTGGTCAAATTTTAACTTACGACAATGTCTCAGGTGGTTTTACATGGGTAAATACCGGAAGTGTGGGTGTCAACTACTGGCAAAGAGGCGGGACAACATTGTCGCCACAAACTTCAGGCGACTATATAGTAACAACCGGAAGAATAGGAGCCGGAACAACTTCTCCCGGTTACGCCTTAGACGTGACAGGAGATATAAACTTTACCGGAACGTTAAGATATAACGGCACGCAAATTACCACCGATCAAATTAATGAAGGTATTACAAATCTTTATTACACCGACACAAGGGCAAGAGCTGCTGTTTCAGGATCAGCACCAATACAGTACAACTCAAGCACAGGAGTTATAGGTATCACACAAGCATCAACAGGTACAAACGGATTTTTAACTTCTACGGACTGGAATACTTTTAACAACAAACTCACTGCGACATTAAACGACTCTTATATTTTGGTAGGAAACGGATCTAATGTAGCTACTGCAGTAGCACTTAGCAACGACGCCACTATCAGCAACACAGGCGCTTTAACACTTGCAAATTCCGGAGTTACAGCCAACACATATGGATCTTCGACTCAGATTCCGGTGATAACAGTTGACGCTAAGGGAAGAGTGACAAATGTTACCAATCAAGGCATTTCGTACGAATCTCCTTTAACTTTTGGTAATGGTTTAAGTAGAGTGGCAAATGCTGTCTCGTTAGATGTAACAACAACCGGTACAACATCAACAACATCCAGCAATTCCGGGTTAGAAGTTGGCGCAAGCGGCTTAAAACTTTTGGGCGGATGCACAGCCGATCAAGTTTTGTCTTGGGATGCAACCAATCAAGTTTGGAAATGTACAGATGCCACAGCTTCTTCGATAAGCGGAACCGGAGCCAGTAAACAAGTTGCGTTTTGGAACGGTACAGCAAGCTTAACAGGCTCAAACGCTTTTTGGTGGGATGACTCGTTGGGCAGACTTGGCATAGGCACAAGCAATCCCGGATATGCTTTGGAGGTAAGCGGAAGCGCGAATGCGGTCAATGTATTTCAAAATGGGAATCAGGTTTGCGACATGTCCGGAAATTGTTCCGGAACATCATCGAGCCTCGGTGGTACCGGATCTACAAACTATCTTGCAAAATTTACCGGTGCTTACTCCGTTGGTAACAGCGGAATATTCGAAACAGGCGGGAATGTTGGAATTGGTACGACCAATCCCTTATATACCTTGCACGTAAGCGGAAGTGTAAATGTCACAAATTTATTTATTGGTGGTTCTGCAGTATCCGCTACAGCGACTGAAGTTAATCTTCTTAGCGGACGAAGCGGAACTTTGATCGATACAAATAATGCTGCAACACAACTTAGTGCATGGGATCAAAATGCTTCAAACGACTTAACTACATCTACTTCATTTAGCGGCGATGTTTCAGGCTCTTACAATAACTTGCAGCTCGGAAATGATGTCGTTGGATCCACAGAGCTGGCAGCAACAACTGTTACAGCTAATTCATATGGATCATCAAGTGCGGTAGCAACATTTACTGTAGATGCAGATGGAAGATTAACTGCCGCAGGTACGACTACTCTATCTACTGCAGGTATTACAAATTCAACGATTCTTGCAGAAGATCTTAATGCAACTTCCTCTCCTACAAGTGGTCAAATTTTAACTTACGACAATGTCTCAGGTGGTTTTACATGGGTAAATACCGGAAGTGTGGGTGTCAACTACTGGCAAAGAAACGGCACGACGATTACTCCGCTTACAACAGGCGACACAGTAGCAACAACGGGAAATATCGGAGCAGGAACAACCAATCCAATAAACAAATTAGATGTGGCCGGAGGTGTGTCAGTAGGTTCTTACGCGGCAGTTAATACTGCACCATCAAACGGCTTGATTGTCAGTGGGCGCGTCGGGATAGGAAGCACAAACCCTCAATACAATTTAGATGTCAGTGGATCAGCTAACGCAGCTACCCTATTTATAGCGGGAAGCCAAGTTACTGCCGCAGCTACCGAACTTAATATTTTAGACGGAGCCACTTTAACTACCGCCGAACTTAACAAACTTACAGGAGTGACTGCAACATCGACTGAATTTAATTTACTTAGCGGCCGAACAGGAACTTTGCTCGATACAAACAACGTGGGAACTTACGCCGTTACTTCATTGGCCTTAGGCAACGGATTATCGGGAAATAGCGGCCCCGGAGGAGCTTCGGTTAACTTAGATACTTCAACAACAGGAACAACATCAACAACATCAAATAACTCGGGGCTTGAAACAGACTCCTCCGGTCTTAGACTTCTAGGCGGGTGCTCCTCAAATCAAGTCCTTTCCTGGGACAGCACAGGTAATGTCTGGAAATGCTCCTCGGTTTCCGGACTTGGGGGCGTGACCGGAAGCGGCGCAGCAACTCAAGTCGCGTTCTGGAATACATCCTCAAGCATAACCGGAACCAACAGTTTGTGGTGGGCCAACGGAACCGGAAGACTTGGAATAGGAACGAGCAATCCAAACTATGGCTTAGAGGTAAGCGGAAGCGCTAACGCGACCACACTTTACCAAAACGGCAGCCGAGTATGCGACATGTCAGGAAACTGCTCAGGTACCTCGTCGGGAATGGGCGGATCAGGCACAATTAACTATTTGGCCAAGTTTACAGGAGCATATGCTGTAGGCAACACCGGTATCTTTGAGGATGCAAGCGGAAATATTGGAATAGGCACCACCGCTCCTACTCATAGAATTGAGCTAGTAGCCGGAACAACGGCTCCCGGCGGAATCGCCTTTGGAGACGTTGAACTTTACAGAGATACCACAAATCGTTTAGCTCTTGGATCCGGAGATGATTTTAATTTAGTATCCGGAAACATAAGAATCGGTGGAACCACCGTAATAAATTCTTCAAGAAACGGTTCTTTTGGAACAGGAATAACGATCGGCGGCGACGTTTTCCTATCTAGAAGTACTGCCAATCAACTGGACTTACAAAGCGGCAATAATATTAATCTTTTAAGCGGCAGCTACATGGCCGGGGGCAATGTTGTAATTGACAGTAACAGAATGATATTTGCTTCAAATGGAGCAAGCTCTTCTCCGTCCTACACATTCCTAAACGACGCTGACACCGGTGTGTATAGGGCTGCTATTAACACCATCGGACTTATAACAAATGCTACCGAAAAAGTAAGAATCGACGGAACCGGAAATGTTGGAATTGGTACAACTAACCCTCAATACAGACTGGATGTAAGTGGGAGCGCAAATGTTTCAAATTTATTTATAGGTGGCAGCTTAATAACATCAAGTGTTACAGAACTTAATAGACTAACCGGAGTCACCGTAACACCAACTGAATTTAATTTACTTAGCGGCCGAACAGGAACATTGCTTGATACAAACAATATCGGAACTCACGCCATAACGTCTATAGCGTCAGGATCCGGATTAACAGGAGGTACCGGTCCGGGAACAACTACATTAAACGTGGGAGCTGGAAACGGAATTACTGTAAACGCCGATGATATTGCTGTGGATACTACAACAACAGGAACAACTTCTGTGACATCTTCCAATTCAGGGCTTGAGACTACAGCTGCAGGCGTAAGATTAGTCGGCGGATGCTCCGCAAACCAGGTTCTTTCGTGGGATAACGTAAGCAGTACATGGAAATGTTCGTCTGTGTCAGGCATAGGGGGAGTAACCGGAAGCGGAACAGACAACTACATGGTTAGATGGGACGGTACCGGCAACATACAGAGCTCGAGCATTTACACTAAAGACACCGGTGAAGTAGGAATTGGAACTACAAATCCAACGCAAGCACTTCAAGTAAACGGCGCAGCTTTAATAAGCAACAATTTATATTTTGGGAGTACGAGCAATTATTTAAACTGGGATGGTAGTAATTTTAATTTATCAAACGACCTGCTGCCTTCCACCGATGACACTTACGCCCTTGGCTCACCTTCATTTAGGTGGGCAGACCTATACTTAGGCCCCGCAAGCATGCACATAGGTGTTAACGGAAATGAGGCAATTATTGGCTACAACACAACCGGCAATTATATAAACTTTGACCCCGACGGCGATACTCAACCCGAATTGATTTTAACCGACGATGGAAGACTAGGAATCGGAACCACCAACCCACAATATGCTTTAGAAGTCAGCGGTTCCGCCAACTTTACAACTTTGTATATTTCCGGATCTCAAATCAGCACGTCGGCAGCCGAACTAAATTTGTTAGACGGAGCAGCAATAACAACCACAGAATTAAATAGGCTAAGCGGGATTAACGGTACAATAATATCTGCCAGCAATGCCGCTACCCAGCTTAGCACATGGGACCAGTTAGCATCTGATGATTTAACAACATCTACTTCATTTAGCGGTGACATTTCAGGTACATACAACAACATGCAAATCGGGACAGGCACTATTTTGGCAAGCAATCTAAGTGCAAGTTCGCCTTCAAATGACCAGGTTTTAACCTACAACAGCACATCAGGGGGGTTTAACTGGATTAACCCTGCAGCGTTAGGTACAAACTACTGGCAAAGAAGCGGAACTACCTTATCGCCTATCACCGCGGGCGATAATTTTGCAACAACAGGAAATATTGGTGCAGGTACAACTAACCCTCAATACAGACTGGATGTAAGTGGGAGCGCAAATGTTTCAAATTTATTTATAGGTGGCAGCTTAATAACATCAAGTGTTACAGAACTTAATAGACTAACCGGAGTCACCGTAACACCAACTGAATTTAATTTACTTAGCGGCCGAACAGGAACATTGCTTGATACAAACAATGTTGCTACCCAACTTAGCGCATGGGATCAGCTTGCCTCGGACGACCTAACCACAGGAACCACTTTTGGCGGAGACATTACCGGCGCATACAACAACTTGCAAATTGCGGCCAGCTCAGTTGGTGCCAACGAGCTCGCATCTACTACAGTGGTCAGCGGTTCGTATGGGTCGATTACCGAAATTCCTGTAATAACCGTAGATGCTGATGGAAGATTAACAAACGTAACTACACAATCATTTTCTGCAGAGTCACCATTAACCTTTAACAACGGATTAACAAGAAATACCAATACAATTGGTTTAGGAGGAAGCTTAAGCACGCTAACTTCCATAAATCTTAATGGAAGTAATTTTGGATTTTTTGGAACAGGAAATGTTGGTATAGGGACAACCAACCCCCAATTTAGGTTAGACATTAGTGGATCGGCCAACGCAACTACCCTATTTATAGCGGGAAGCCAAGTTACAGCCTCGGCAACAGAACTAAATATTTTAGACGGAGCTTCGGTAACTACAAGCCAGCTTAACTTATTAAGCGGCAGAACCGGAACACTTTTGGATAACAGCAATATCGGATCTTACGCTATAACTTCCTTAACCTTAGGTAACGGCCTTAGCGGCGGCACCGGCCCCGGTGCTACAGCACTTAATTTAGACGTGACAACAACCGGCGCGACATCAACAGCATCAAGCAATTCCGGCTTAGAGCTAGGACCTGACGGTTTAAGACTTTTGGGAGGATGTGGTACAGATAGATTTTTAGCTTGGGACAACAGCGCGCAGGTGTGGAAATGCACTTCTATTAGTGATATAGGAGGCGTAAGCGGCTCCGGAATTGGCAATCAAGTTGCATTTTGGAATGCCGGTAGTTCGCTTTCCGGTTCCAACGCTTTATGGTGGGACGGGAGCAGATTAGGAATTGGAACCTCAGCCCCTTCACATATGCTGGAAGTTAGCGGAAGTGCCAACGCCGTTACCTTATTACAAAACGGTAACGAAGTCTGCGACACGTCAGGAAACTGCTCCGGTAGCGTGGCCGGCCTAGGCGGTTCGGGTACAACCAATTATATTGCCAAATGGAATAACTTATATGAAATAACCAATTCAGCTTTATATGAAGTGGGAGGTAAATTGGGAATTGGAACCACAGCACCAAATTACACACTCGACATCAGTGGAAGTGCCAATGCAACAACGCTTTTAATAAACGGTAATGTCATTACTTCAACTGCAGCCGAACTTAATCTTCTTAGCGGGCGAACAGGCACGTTGTTAGATACAAATAACGTTTCGACACAATTAACTACATGGGATCAGAGTGCTTCTGATGATTTAACAACATCGACAAACTTTAGCGGTGACATTTCGGGTATGTACAACAATATGCAAATCGGAACAGGGGCAGTTGGGTCTAACGAGCTTGCAGCAACTACCGTAGTCTCAGGGTCTTACGGTTCAGCTCTGCAGATTCCTGTAATAACCGTAGATGCTGATGGAAGATTAACAAACGTAACTACACAATCATTTTCTGCAGAGTCACCATTAACCTTTAACAACGGATTAACAAGAAATACCAATACAATTGGTTTAGGAGGAAGCTTAAGCACGCTAACTTCCATAAATCTTAATGGAAGTAATTTTGGATTTTTTGGAACAGGAAATGTTGGTATAGGGACAACCAACCCCCAATTTAGGTTAGACATTAGTGGATCGGCGAATGTGTCTACTCTATTCATAGCCGGTTCTCAAGTTACAGCTTCAGCCACGGAGTTAAATGTATTGGATGGAGTAAATGCAACATTAATAGCATCCGAACTTAACTTGCTGGATGGAAGAACAGGAACACTTTTGGATTCCTCTATTATAGGAAGTTACGCGTTAACCTCCTTATCTCTTGGCACAGGGCTGGCAGGTGGCACAGGACCGGGTGCAATAAATTTAGCTTTAGACGTATCAACAACCGGAACTACAAGCACGACATCAAATAATTCAGGGTTAGAACTTGGAAGTGATGGGCTTAGACTGTTGGGCGGGTGCTCGGCCAACCAGGTATTAGCGTGGGATTCAGCCAACAGCTTGTGGAAATGCACAACAATGTCCTCGGGCTTAGCCGGCACAGGCATAGATAATTACATTACAAGATGGGATGGGACTAGCGCGCTACAGACTTCGGGTATTTATGCTAAAGACACTGGCGAAGTCGGCATAGGAACAACAAACCCCATGTATTCTTTAGAAGTTAGCGGATCAGCAAATGTTTCTAATCTATTTTTGGCCGGAACCAGAATAACTTCGTCAGCTACAGAACTTAATAGATTAACCGGGGTCACTGTAACGCCAACTGAATTTAATTTACTTAGCGGACGAACCGGCACATTGCTAGATAATGGGAATGTAGGAACATACGCAGTAACTTCACTAACATTAGGTAATGGTTTATCCGGTGGTACAGGACCGGGAATAACAGCACTAAACCTGGATGTAGCAACAACCGGTACAACATCAACAACATCAAGCAATTCAGGTTTAGAAGTCACCACAAGCGGCTTAAAGCTTTTAGGAGGATGCGCGGCCGATCAAATATTGTCATGGGACAGCACTGCCGGCGTTTGGAAATGCAATTCAGTTGCAGGGGTTGGCGCTTTAAGCGGCGGCGGCGCTACAAGTCAAATTGCATTTTGGAATGGTACCGCCAGCTTAACCGGTTCGAACGCGTTTTGGTGGAATAACACTTTAGGCAGACTTGGCATTGGAACAAGCAACCCCAACTACTCGTTGGAAGTTAGCGGAAGCGCAAATGCGACCAGCATTTTCCAAAATGGAAACCAGGTCTGCGATTCATCCGGTAACTGTTCGGGAAGCTCCGCAGGACTGGGCGGTTCCGGTACAACAAACTACTTAACTAAGTTTACCGGCCAATACACAATTGGAAACAGTGGCCTATTTGAAAACGGAAGCGGATTTATTGGTATCGGCACCACCGATCCGCAGTATACCTTAGATGTTAATGGCAGTATTAGAGTTGCAAACGGCTTGTATCTTGCAGGTGCTACATCTTCTCCTTCAACAACCGAAGGAACAATGTATTACGATACCGATGACGATCAACTTAAAGTTTATGCAAACGGTAAATGGCAAGCAGACAGAACAACTGCAACATTGATTGTTGGTACATCAAATTCCACAAACCCATCAATGAACTACGAGAAAGCAGATTACGTATGCGGAGATACTGACTGCGATACCACAATTGAAACCGCTATCGCCGCGTTACCTGCAGGCGGAGGCACAGTGGTTCTTTTGGAAGGAACATACGTAGTCGATAGCAATGGAATTGACATTACAAAGTCAAATGTTTCACTAATCGGAAGCGGCACTTCGACTATACTTCAGAGGGGTTGGGAGTCTACAACATCTTACGACGGCGTTATCGTGGTGGGAGATGGTACTACAGCGGTCAGTAGCGTATCGATAGAGAGTATTGCCATTGATGGTCAGAGCTCTGTGTACACAGGAACAACGTATAACCATGGTATTTACTTTAGAACCACATCCGATTCCGATGCTAAAAATAATTATATATACGACACTGCAGGAGTAGGGATTTACCTACAGAGTGTGGATGAATCCGAGATTCTTAACAATAAGCTGGTTGATTTGGGATCTGCAGGTATCGAAGCAGTAACCACAGTACACTCCCTCATACAATCAAACACGGTTCAAAATACCGGATACACTGGAATACACGTATCAGGCAGTAGCTATAACACAATCGCTAATAATTACGTCAGTGATACAGGTACAGATGGTATAAGTTTGCCCTCATCGAACTACAACACAGTAATAGGAAACACCATTTCTAATATTACGTCGGCATCAGATGATGGAATAAACGTAACTTCTTCAAACCCGACGGGAAATAATATCGTAGGAAATACGCTTTTCGATAATGACGGGGCGAGATATCCAATTATAGTGTCGACAACAGGTAGAAATAACGTAACAGGCAATATAGTGTCGGGATCGGGATTTTCCGCTTCAGCTGGAACAGTTTATGACATAAGCAACACAGCATCTATCCAGCAAGGAGATATGAATAGAATAATCACTTCGGCCACACTCGGAAAAGTCACATCGTTGGCATGGTCTTCTGCAACCACAGCCACGGGTGATGTATACGGAAATTTCATAGACATGACTAACCTAACACCGTCGAATACCAGCAGCTATGTTGCCCACGGCCTGGCGATTAACGGCCCTGCAGCTAACACAGGGAGCAAAGCTTACGGCATATATCTTACAGGGAACAACTGGGACTTTGGAATATATTCATCATCCACATCTCCAAGCTACTTGGCAG
>CAZTDP010000006.1:0-60307 GCA_964612565.1 uncultured Candidatus Saccharibacteria bacterium | reverse complement strand
GGCTCCGTCGAGGCGGGCTCCGACGAGGCTGGCTCCGTCGAGGATGGCTCCGTCGAGGCTGGCTCCGACGAGGCTGGCTCCGTCGAGGCGGGCTCTGACGAGGCTGGCTCCGTCGAGGCTGGCTCCGTCGAGGCGGGCTCCGTCGAGGCGGGCTCCGTCGAGGCGGGCTCCGACGAGGCTGGCTCCGTCGAGGATGGCTCCGTCGAGGCGGGCTCCGACGAGGCTGGCTCCGTCGAGGATGGCTCCGTCGAGGCTGGCTCTGAAACACGATATCCCGAGCTTCGCCGCTGCCTCCACGGTGGCACGAATTTCCCCGTCGTGCTCGTGGATAGTCTCTCCGGTGTCCCACCGCACAACCTTAGCCATTGGCGACCTCACGACAGCTGCGGGCGACGCGGATGCAGGTTTCGGAGGTGCGCTCGGCGATCTGCTCTGCCTCGCGCAACTGACGCCGAGTGTAGTTGTCGAGTCGCTGCCGCTGGTTCAGCTGGCGTAGCGCATCGGCGTGAGCCCTCGCGACACTTGCGTCGCCCTCGAGCTCTCGCGCCGCTTTGAGCGTCTTGAATCCCTCGTAGCTGATCAGTCTTCCTTGCATGGTGACCTCCTGCTGACACCCCAAAAGCGGGCCACACCGTTACGTGTGTTCCCGCGGGGGTTGCCTTGCTGCCTCTAGGCTCGGGTTCCGCGAGTGCCTGTCCGCGGTTTCCGTTGCGCGTCGCTGTTCTTTCCAGTAGCCAGGCTGCCTGCCTCCGGCTGCTCCGTCCGAGGTCCGCGCGGCGTGCCGTGCTGACTCGTCGAAGCTATCAGACCTTTGCGCGCGCGCAACGTCTTTCGTGCGCCCACGCAAAACAGGTGGCACAAAAAACGACAGCGCCTTACATGCCTGCCGTTCGCCTGCCAGAGTTCGTTTTGCGCGTACGCACGATTTTCCTTGCGCGTTGTTTTGCGTCGGCGCATAAACACCTCTCGTATGGGACCTAACGAAATGTTGGTTGCGTTCAGGGCGCGTGAGGGGATCACGCAGTCGGAACTAGCTAGAATGGTTGACGTAGAGCCTTCTACGATCAATCGCCTCGAACAAGGGAAGTCGAAGCCTCAGCTTGGTACGGCAACCAAGCTCGCAAAGGTGACCGGTGGGTCACCGTCTGTGAGTGACTGGGTAGAGGGCGAAAATGCACAAGCATCGGAAGGTGATGGGTGCGTTGCGGACACGCAAGATACTGCAGATCCAGCACAATCCACCCCCCACGGAGTAGTCGCCGCAGTCCTCCCGTCGGTCCCATCTACCGACAGCGAGCAGGGCGCAGCGTGACGCCCTGGACCTCACTCACCCAGGAGCAACGCGGACGCGTGTGCGAGCGCATCTGGCGTCGTCTAATCAGCAGCGGACCAACATCGGCGACAGGACTCGTGCACGAGTGCGCTCTCACGCTCGACTACGTTGGCGGAGCGCTCGGCTCAATGGAACAACGCGGAGCCGTGTCTCGTGTCGAGAACGCGCAAGGCGTCGAAATCTGGACTGCGCACAAGCGCACGCAGTAGCTCTTCTTGCGTGCCGGTAGTGGCGCTGTCCTCTCGTCATGCGTCGCAACGTCGACACGATTTCGGAAAGCGCAAGCCCCACACACGTTCAGTGTGGGATTTCTCACGGGTAGGAGGATAGGTCAATGGCAGCAGACAACAACATCAAGGTCACCTGGCGCGGGTGAACAGTGTGGAGTGATTATGGCAAAGATTGATTCACTAACGGAAGAACAGCAGGCAATTGTGACCGCGACGCGGGAGCAAATGTTCCGCGCTGCAACATCGACCGAGACAGACCGAGAGAAGGCTGCGGAGGCCGTAGCAGTGATCGTCGCCCCAGCTCTCGTTCAGTATGAGGTGCACTTTGTGGCGACGTTGCAAGAGGCCACCTCGCTCAGGGACTCGCTCTGGGCCTCGCTCAGTGACTCGCTCAGTGACTCGCTCAGGGCCTCGCTCAGTGACTCGCTCTGGGCCTCGCTCAGGGACTCGCTCAGGGACTCGCTCTGTGCCTCGCTCTGTGACTCGCTCAGTGACTCGCTCTGGGCCTCGCTCAGTGACTCGCTCAGGGCCTCGCTCAGGGACTCGCTCTGGGCCTCGCTCTGGGCCTCGCTCAGGGCCTCGCTCAGTGACTCGCTCTGGGCCTCGCTCAGGGCCTCGCTCAGGGACTCGCTCAGTGACTCGCTCTGTGCCTCGCTCAGTGACTCGCTCTGTGCCTCGCTCTGGGCCTCGCTCAGGGACTCGCTCAGGGACTCGCTCTGGGCCTCCACGTGGATCGCGTTCTACGTTGCCCCGATCCGAGCCGGGATCGTGACAGTGGGCGACGACGAGCGCGCTCGACTAGAGGCGTTCGCCTCGTTTGCTGAGTCCGCATTCGCTCTCTGGGTGATACCAGGTCACGTGATCGTGCTTGAGAAACCGAAGCGCGTCGTGGTCACTTACGGCGAATTGGTTGACGTGGAGTGGTGAGGTATGACCAAAGACGAACAAATCGCGAGACTTGCCGAGGTGATTGCAGGGCAGCAGAACCTGATCAACATCTGCGAGCGAACGCAAGCATTGCAAATGAAGCTTTTCCGCGAGCACGAGCAACGCTTCGCAGAGTTCAACCGCGAGGCGACAGAGCTCTTGCGCGAGAACAAGCGGATGCGCGAGGCATTGAAGAAGGCCCGCTTCTCGCTCCCGAAGAAGCACCGAGACCAGTTCTACCGCGTTTTCAGGGCAAACATGGGGGTGAAGCCATGCTCGAAGTAGTCCTAGGCGCGGCCGACGACCGCCCGGAGCTCTGTGACGACTGTAGGGCGGCCGCGCGCAGACCAATCGCGGCTCTCTACGTCCAGACCAACGGCGCGTATTTCGGTCTCACTGGCGTTGACACATGGGATGAGGCGCGCGACGCACGTCTCTACTCCGGCCCCAATCCGGTCGTGGCGCACCCACCATGCGCGCGCTGGTGCAGGCTCGCGAAGTTGGTCGCGTCAAGGCACCCGCATCTACGCGTCGGCGATGACGGTGGCTGCTTCTCGTCTGCTCTCGCAGCTGTTCGCGAATTCGGAGGAGTGCTCGAGCACCCAGCTTGGTCAATGGCATGGGCCGCCCACGATCTGATCGCTCCAGACCTTTGTGGTTGGACGAAGGTTACTTGCGATGTCTGGCCAGGTGGCAACGGCTGGGTGTGCGAGGTCGCACAAAGCGCCTACGGCCACCGCGCAACTAAAGCGACGTGGCTTTACTACGTCGGTAACAATCCTCCGGCACCAATGAGGTGGGATAGACCGCGCGGCGAAGGGGTTGTCAGCGGCATGCGAAACAACTGCGGTAGGCCGCTATCACAACGGGTTTGGGCGAAGGAAGCATCGAGGACACCTGTTGAGTTTCGCGACGCGCTGATTTTGCTAGCAAGGAACTGCGACGACTGCGGGGCGGAGGTGTCCCTGTGATGTCGCTGTCGGCTCGAGTAGACGGCGACGTGTCGCTCTCCCATCGAGGTGACGCTCTGGTGTCGCCAGGAGCAGCTCTAGTCGTCGAGTGCGGCGCCGAGCGACGGTGCCGATGGTGTCGCTCTCCCCTCGAGGTGACGCAAGAGAAGTGGTGCTCGAAGAGATGCCGGCAGACCGCGTACCGCTTCCGCCGACTCGCCGCCGTGGAGGACCTCGCCGACACACCGAAGCGGCTCTGCGTCGCTGACCCACCGTTCCCAGGGATGTCGCGGAAGTACTACCGCGACGAACCGACCTTCGCCGGTGAGGTCGACCACGCCCGTCTGCTCGAGCAGCTGACGACGGGTGGGTATGACGGGTGGGCCCTCTTCACGTCGCCGAAGGCCTTGCGCGACGTGCTGTCGCTGGTTCCTCGAGGAGTCGAGCCACGGGTGTGCACCTGGCTCAAGACGCATTGCCAGCCCAAGGGGCGCGGGATCGTCTGCATCTCGGAAAGCGTCATCGTGGTACCGGCGCGACAGCGGTTCCCAGGTGTGCCCGACGCGATTAGGACCGCGGTCGCCCGCGGCGGTGACAGCAGCCTGATGGGGCGCAAGCCGCTGAAGGTCGTCCAGTGGACGTTCGGGCTGTTGGGCGCGTCGCACGTCGACTCTCTCGACGACCTGTTCCCGGGCTCTGGAGTGTTTGGTCGGTGCTTCGACGAGTTGCGTCGCTCGGCGCCGTCGATGACGGGAGGTGCATCGTGACCGGCACCGGCAGCGAAGCCTTCCGCAGTCGCGGACCTCGCACGGCTGGCTCATCGTCAGTCGCCGACATGGATCTTGCAGAACGTCTGCGCCGCCGTGACCAGTATGGCTTCGGCAAGCTCGGCGGAATTCATCCAGTAGGCGCCCCTGCACCAACACCGAAGCGTACGTCGAAGCCGACGCCAAGGCGTAAGCACGACTCAGGAAAGCCCTACGCGCAGCAACTCGATGAGGCGATCGCGAGGGCGAAGGGAGGTGGGAAGTGAGACCCCTACCCCACGACCCCGTCGTCGTCGATTTCGAGGTACCGCGAGCAGACATCGACCGCGACCTGGCCCCTCTGTCGCGTGAGAAGTGCGCCCGGCGAGGTATCCGCCACTCGAGCGAAGATGATCACGAGCCGCTTGGATACGTGACGCTGACAGCTATCGATTTGGCGAGGGCGGCGCGATGAGCACATACCACAGGCTCGGCATGCATTCTGATGACGGAGGCAAGCTTTCCGGTCGCGACAGGTTGCAATTGAAGCGACTTGCTGCAATGCGCAGCGCCGAGCAAAAGCTATCACCAGTTCACCCGCGGCAGCTCGGGAACACGTGCCAGCGTCGCAGGTTCGCGCAACAGTGCTGTCACCTAGAAATCGGTCGCGGTTGCGTTCCTTCGAAGTGCGGATGGTTCGGTGACGAGATCAAGAAGCCGTTTCTTCGTCCGCTGGAGTGCATCAACGACGCAGCATCAGGGAAGATTGACGAAAAGGATGGTGAGTTGTGACGAACACAAAAAAGACAGGCGCCGGGCTCGCCCGGCATAGGAGCAACCAAAGCGTTGCTACGCCGGCAAACTTCATTGAGGCCGTTGAGTCGCGCTTCGGCGAGTTGGCCTTTGACCTCGCCGCTGACGCGAAAAACACGCGGGTGACTGGGTGTTTCTTCGACGAGCGTCAGAACTCGCTACAACAGAACTGGGCAGCACTGGCGGGGAATCTCTGGCTGAACCCGCCGTTTGCAAACATCGCCCCGTGGGCGCGCAAGTGCGCGGAGCGACGAAACGACAACCGGTGGACCCTGTTCCTTGTGCCGGCGTCCGTTGGCGCGAATTGGTTCCATGAGCATGTTGCGCCGTACGCGTTCGTGCTCGAGCTGACGGACCGCATCAAGTTCGTAGGATCGAAAGATCCGTATCCCAAAGACATGATCTTGTGCTGCTTCGGGTTCGGCGTCGTTGGGCGCGCCCCGTGGCACTGGGACAAAGCGCGAAAGAAGGCCTGCGACCGCAAGCCGAGAGCAAAGAAGGTGCGTGAGTTACTGGCGGCGTAGCCGCGGAATAGTGGAGGAAGATAGTGCAATACACAGACGGAATCGGAATTCAGGCAACATCAACCGAGATCGCGGCGCTCCTGTCGTTCTGCAAGGACGACGACGAGGCAAAGGTCTCGGTCAAGATTGGTGGTGGTAAGTTGCTTTCCTTCGCCACCAGCGGGATCGCTGCTGTCTACAACCACGGCGAAGCGTGGGACGGCAAGGGAAAGGCGTCGCGCCTAGAGCACAACTGGCAGATTTCATCCGACGCCCTCGCGATGGTCCGTCGCGGCATGGCCAAGGGCGACGAAGTGATCTTCACCGTCGGCAAGAAGCTCGACATCCTGAGCGCCGACATCCGCGACATCGAGACGGGGAACAAGAAGCCATCAATCGACCTGAGCGGGTTCGTCTCCGAGCAGCTCGAGTTCGATATGCCGTCGCTACTTCCGACGCGCCCAGGCAGAAGAACCGGTGAGGTTCCATCCGACCAGATCGCGCTTTCGTTCTCGGTAATCTCGCTGCTTGCGAAGGTGTGCAAGGCGGCCGACTCGGAGTCGTCACGGTTCTTCATCCCGTCGGATCCGCACCAACCGATCTACGTCGAGGTGGACAAACCGTCGCGTCTCTATGACGAGGAACAGCCGCGTTGGGTATGCGTCCTGATGCCGCTCAAGTTGGCTGCTGCCGCGGAAGCGGACGAGCCAGCGGAGGACGCGGCCTGATGCCACCCACCCGCCGTAGCGTTCGCGAGTCCGACCTGCAGTCGCGCGCGAAGGAGCTTTTCGAGAAGGCGTTTCCTGAACTGAAGATCATCCGCCTCAACTCCGGCTTGGCCAAAGCGCTCCACGGCGGGTACACGATCCATCTCGCACCCGAGGGGACCCCCGATCTCGTGGTCCCCTCGCTGAATCTGTGGGTCGAGATGAAGAAGCCGGGAGAGGAGCTCTCTCCGGCACAACTCGAGTGGCAGTCGTGGGCGAAAGAGCACGGTGTCCCGCACATCGTCTGTGACTCACCGGACGATCTGGTGCCTACGGTGCGGCGACAGATGAAGGAACATGGCGCGTTTGAGGTTCTGACGGCCGACATGCTCCGTCAGCGCATCAGCGAAGAGTTGCGCTTTTCTCCATGCTCGGATGAGTACGGGTATCAGGACCAGCTTGAATCGTGGCTGAAGACGACGCGCGAGTTCTTCCTTCGAGAGGTGGTACTGTCCAAAACCGACCGCGTGGACTTCCTCGTCGATGGAATCGCCGTCGAGCTGAAGGTCAAGTGTCCAGCAAACGAGATCCTGCGTCAGCTCGCGCGCTACGCGCAACATGACGAGGTGAGGGAGATTCTACTGATCTCGGTCACGCGCGCAGCTCTGCAAAACTTACCGCCAACGCTCAACGGTAAGCCGGTTCGTGGTCTACATATCGGGAGTGCGTTTTGACATGAAAACGTTCGGTTCTCTCAAGCTTTCAAAAGATCGCAAGTCGTGGGTCGTCGAGTGCGAACCCCATATTGTGATGCGGCTGAAGCGGTTCTTCCCCAAGATCTCGCGACGGCAGCATGGGGCAATCCGGCTAACGAACACGATTGACACGTGTCGGGATCTCGACTGGTTCACGGAACGCTACCCGCTCGATATAACCGATTCCGACCGCGGAGCGCTTGCCGGGCAGTCTGCGAAGCATAAAGAGCAAGAGAGCATCGTCCACGAATTACTGTCAGGCATTCGCCCGCCGTCAGAGTACAAACTAGCCCTTCAGCCTCGCTCCTACCAGCGGATCGCTGCGGACATGGCCTTTGCGCAAGGCGGACTGCTGCTCGCGGATGACCTCGGGCTCGGCAAGACGTGCTCGGGGATCTGCCTCCTGTCGCGCGCCGAATGCCGCCCCGCCCTCGTGGTGACCATGACTCACCTCACCCACCAGTGGGAGCGCGAGATCCAGAGGTTCTGCCCTGGGATGCGCACCCACGTACTCAAGAAGGGCACCCCATACGACTTGCGAGTGACGAAGCGCACGAAGCCCGGGCAGCTGCTGCTGTGTCCTGACACCCCGGACGTCATCATCACGAACTACCACAAGCTCTCGGGATGGGCTGACGTTTTGGCGCCAATGGTCAAGACCGTCATCTACGACGAGGCGCAGGAGCTACGTCATTCCGATAGCGCGAAATACAAGGCCGCCGACCACATTAGCGGCCACACACGCTGGCGAATGGGGCTCACCGCTACGCCGATTTACAACTACGGCGACGAGCTATTTCACATCACGAACTGCCTCATGCCGGGGCGACTCGGGACGAAAGAGGAGTTTCTCGAGGAGTGGTGCAAGGAGGCGAACGCGCGCTCGTACTCGATCGCCGATCCTAAGGCGTTTGGCTGCTACGCCCGTGACACGGGGATCATGCTGCAGCGCACGCGCGCGGACGTAGGCCGCGAACTCCCGTCCCTGACCAAGATCCCGATGCCAATCGAGTGCAACACGAAGGCGCTCGAGGCAATCGAGGGCGCCGCTGGCGAACTCGCGCGAATCATCATGGGTGACAGCGAGGAGAAGCGCGGACAGAAGATGCAAGCGTCCGAGGAGCTCTCCGGTCTCGTACGGCAGGCCACCGGGATCGCCAAGGCGCCCTACGTAGCGGCCTTCGTCCGGATGCTCGTCGAGAGCGGAAAGAAGGTTGTCCTGTGGGGATGGCACCGAGCCGTCTATGACCTGTGGATGGACGCGCTCAAGGACCTGAAGCCGGTCCTCTACACGGGAAGCGAGAGTTCGGCACAGAAGGAAGCAGCGCGCTCGGCATTTATCGACGGTGACGCGAAGGTACTCGTGATGTCCCTGCGCTCCGGTGCTGGTCTCGATGGGTTGCAGGGCGTGTGCGACACCGGTGTATTCGGCGAGCTCGACTGGAGCCCAGGGGTTCACGATCAGTGCGGCGGACGCATCCACCGCGACGGGCAGCAAAACCCGACGTTCCTGTACTTCCTAATCGCTGAAGAGGGCAGCGACCCCATCGTTTCCGACGTGCTCGGGCTCAAGAAGGCGCAGTCCGACGGAGTCATGGGCGAGCGCAGCGACGTACTCGATTCAAGCGGAGCGAACATCAAGGCGCTGGCGCAGATGTACTTGGCGGGAAAGGCGGCGGCGTAGCGATGGATTGGGCAAACGAGAACTACGCACGTCTCTACGTGCGCGACACCAAGACCTGGATGCTGCTCGGTTGGGAGGGGCAATGCGTCCTCGCTCTGATGCTCAGGAAGCTCGATCGAGCCGGTGTGCTGGCTGGTGTCTTCGACGGGGAGGACCTGGCGTTGATATTCGCAAACGGGATGCCGGTTGAAATCGTAGCGGCCGGCCTGTCTAGGCTCCTCAAGCGCGAAGTGGTCGAGCTCTCGGATTGTGGACTGGTTATGCCGAACTACATCGAGGCCCAAGAGGTCGCCATGACCGACCAGCAGCGCAAGCGTGAGCAACGCGAGCGACATCGGGCGCGGTCACGTTTCGTGACCAAAGCGTCACGAAACGTGACCGATTCGGGACGAAACGTCCCGTTTGAGTCACGCGATGTCAAGGATGTCGAAAATCCGACCGTTTTGGTCACTCTTAACTCCCCTTCTTTGCTTCCTACCAGATCAGATCTTAACCCGGAGGTGGGATCTAAAGACCTGACAGCTACCCAGCGCGATAGCGCTACGCTCCCGCCGCCACCGCCGTCAGTGACTCGGGTCCGGTCTGAGGCGAGACCAGCCAACGCCGGGGCGCAGCCGGAGCAAGGACAGCCGAACGCACCCCAGCCCGCGCACTCGGAGCCCTCGAGACCTATCCCCCCGTCAGAACCCAAATGCGTGCCATTGGCGACGAGGCGCGTCCGGGCGACTGACGACCTGATGAGCTGCCCTGTCGGCGAGCTGGCCAAGCGTTGCAGGTTGAACCAGCACGACGCGGCGTTCGCTCCGCTCGGCGATCGACCAGAGCTCGTGAGGGTCAACGAGGCATGGGCGCGCGCGGTTGGACTACAGGTGCGCCCGCTCGGAAGTTACGGGGACCGGAACAGACCGCTGACGGCGCTGCTCGAGGCGTTCGAGGTGGCGACCGAGGAAGAGTTGCTGCGCGCTTGTGAGGCCGCGGCGCGCGACGACTGGTGCTGTGGGCGCAAGGGAAGCGACAGAGATCAGGCGCGAAAACGCGACATCGGTTGCCTGTCGCAAACGGTGCTCAGACGGCTGCTGGATTCAGCTGCAGAGATGAGACCAACGAACATCAACCCGCGGGTGGCTGCGATGCTTGCGGAGGAAGAGCGAAGAAGGAGCGGAACTTGACCGAGTACACACCAAAACCGACCGACACAACAGACATTGGCTGGTTGCGCTGGGTCAACGCGAACTACCCGTTCGATACTGAATGGCGCGATCATCTGCTTCGTCGAAAGCCTTCGGAGCGGCCGCGCGAAGGATCTCCAGCATCACTGGACGACCTACGGGGGATCGAAGATCGCACCACGGCAGCGCTACTTGCCGCCCAATGGTGGCGAATCTTCGAGCACGGAGACGAGATTGCGGAGGCGAAGCGTCAGGATCGGGAGGTCGAGTGGCAGAAGGAGCGCGCTCGTCTTGTTCGGCTAGGAAAGCAGGCTTTAGACGGGAAACTTGGTGACACTCGCGAGCAATGCGACGACGCTCGAGCGACTGCCCAGACGTACCTCAGGCAGTCCCCGGAACACTGCAGTGACGACGACCTTCGCGACTGGGAGAAGATGCACCGTTATGCGAAGAAGATCGCAAGCGGGATGCAGGTGAACAGGCCTAGGTTGGCCGCCGATCTCAGGCGTGAAGCGGAGCAACGAAGGAGCGTGGCTGATATGGACGACGCGATCGGTGCCGCGCAATACGGAAGGCCACAGCCGAGGCGCGAGCAGACGAGTTTTGGTGGCGGGTGGATATGACATCAATTCCCCTTGCCCCTCCCCGAGCCTCTGTCACAACAGAGCTACAAGCGATTCCGACAGGTGAGGTCCATGGAAAAACCGGTCAGCACCAAAGGCAAGTTCGTTCCGCGCGCAGTCCCGAACGAGGGCAGGCGCAAGCAGTGTACTCAGTGCCTCGAATGGTGGCCAATCTCGTGCTTCCAGCGTGACGCGCACAACCCGGACGGACACCGAAACGACTGCAAAGCGTGTCGGCAAGAGAGGCGCAGGGAACTGGTGGAAGGCGCCTCGCGGTGCAAGCCATGGAGGCGCAAAGGCCTCGCGAAGTGCTGGTGAAGGAGGAAGCGTGACGGAAGAAACCAAGCAAGAAGAGGCGAGCCGTTTTTCTGTGACTTGCGAATCGCGTTCATTCAACGCTGACGGTTTGTTTCCTGGAGAGATGGTCATCTACAACGATGGCGGTCGTGTTGTGGCTAGGAAGAAAGGCAGCGGTCCGTGGGTGATTGAACCAGACGGCGTGAACGTCATCGACTGCGGAACCGAGTTCTTTGACCACGACAAGGACGACCCGGTTGAGGTTATTCCACCAAGAACCGGAACCTATCGCGTCTTGCTCGAGAGGATTGGTGACTGACAATGAGCGAGTACATGTGCGACCCTGACGACGTGTGCGTATGCGGTCACAAGAGGTACGAGCATTGCTGCGATGATGAGTGCCTATGCATCCACAACGAAGGAGAGTTTGGAGGTAAGTGCCTCGTTTCTAACGGGCGCCAGCTGTGCAAATGCCTGGCGTTTGAGTCGCCGAAGGAACCAGGCGCTGAACCATGAACCTCCGCCAAGCCATCCGCCGCCTAACGCTACTCGCTCGACGTCACAAGCTCGCGACGCTCAAGGGTCAGGTTGCGTCCGAGATCAAACGCGAGGCCTACAGGTTTGGTCGGCGAGAGGCCAGGAGAATCGATCCGTTTCGTGGGATGCGGCGCCCGTGCCCGGATGCAGCGAACAAGCTGCGAGGCATGTTCTCGAAGATGGTTGAGGAGCTCAACGCGAAAGGGTACGTGTTGATTCCAGGTGACGCGAAGGTTGAGGTTTTGGAAGTGAGGAAGGCGTGAACCTACACCAAGCTGTCAAGGCACTGCGCCAAGCGCGGCGGCGACCACCAGGGTCCATCCGTCGCGTCCGTGGACAGTACCGCGAGACGGTGTTTGCCAGCGGAACCGTGAGCCGCGGAGCGCTTCCTGTTATGACGTTTTGCGGCATTCCGTTTCCAGCGATGTCCGTGTCTTTCGTCACTCCAGTAAGCGAAAAGCTCGCCAAGAGCTTCGAGGATGGTAGCTACTTCGAGCAGAACAGAGAGGCGCTGAAGAAGAAACCGATCGTTCTGCCACTTAGAAACTACATGACGAGGGTTTCTCCATGACCCCCACCCAACTTCACGAGCTCGCCGCCATCGCCGACAACCTCGACGTGAAGCCCCACGACAAGGCGAACGCTATCGACCGGATGATTGCCGATGGTCGCGCCGAGGTCACGGGTACGAGGCAGCGGAGGCTCACGGCGAAGGGCGAGAGGTGGCTGGCGGGGTTGAGGTGAAAATGTGAAACCAATAACACACACAACACACAAGCAAGCAAAGGTTCTTGAGCTGCGAAGAGCGCAGCGTATCTACGAAAGGCAGAGCATGGGCAAGAAGAACAAGCAAAAACCATCAACCGTCCGAGCTTTATCGATGCACCAGCTTAGGGAGCTCAGTGACAAGATCGAGGCGTTCGGCGGAGAAGAGGCCGCCGCGAAGTGGCTGACCACGACTCCGCTTGTGCGGGTGAAGTACCCGGACAAGGCCGCAGCGATCAACTACGCGAAGTGCACGATCCGGTCCCTTCTCAAGCCGGACGAGCCACACAACCAGGTTGCGCGCGACCAGCTGGCGCTTCTCGTGCGCGACCTGGGGAAGCCACAGGGCGAGGAGACCGTCCGAGTGGTGTCGGCCACCGTCGAGGTCGAGGCGGCTCCGGTCAGCCAGGTAGTTCAGTCGCCTGTCAATGCCGGAAGTGACATCACGCAGTCAGAAACCGGGATCGTGGTCCACGAGGGCGACTGGCGCTTTCGGATTGAGGCCAAGACCGCACAGGCGGCCAAGGCTGCCGTTGTCTCGCTTACGGACCTGGCGGATCGGTTGGGGTATGAGCGATCGAGCACACTGAAGGAGCTTGCTGAGAAGCCGGTTCATGCCGAACAATTGAACAAATCCGGGCACATCCGCGTATCACGGAAGAGCGTTGCGTGCGGGAATGGCTTCCGAACGGTCGACGAGCCCCTCTATAACAAGCGCCAGGCCATGTACCTGATTGCGAAGTCGGGGACGGCTATCGCCAATGACCTAACGGTCGAGTTTATTGCCGCCCTCGACTCGTTGCAGGAGCGCTTCGAGAACCAGCTAGTCGCCTCCCCACTGGTTGACCCAACCTCGACGATCCTGGCGTTCATGCGCGAGCAACAGGCGGCAACGGAACGAGCGAACGAGCGAAGGGACGCGCTACTGCTCGAGGGGCTCAAGGGTTTGCTGGTGGCAGCTAAGCCAGCTCCACAGAACGACCCAACGCATCCAGTGGCAACCGCTCCGGCCCCTCGTCGAACTCAGGAGCCAAAGCCAACTCGCCAAGAGCGCTTTCGGTTTCCTGTCAATCGCCGAATGGGTCTCGTGAAGAAGATCAAGGCGCAGATTCCTGCCGACGTCGATGACTACTCGAAGACGATCCGGACCCTGTGGCACGGGCTCTACGCTGAGATGGAGCGTCACGGTGTCAGTGTCCTAGCGAGCGTTGCGGACTACCAGTTGCTCCACGGTGAGCAGATCGATTACCTCGACTGGATCGAGCAAAACGGACATCTTGAGCTTGCGATCCGTTGTGCGTTCGCTCTGTGGCCCGAGCGAAAAACCGCCGCCTAGCTCCCACAAAAAGCCAACCGCCCCGGCTTGCGACCGAGGCGGCTGATTCGAGAAGGAACTCCGATGCTGCTCCGTGACAGAGAGGACTTGTCACGGAATGACGGGAAAGTCAACGACTCAGCGTGGCGGATACAACAGAGAGGTCGAGTGGTACCTGACCGAAGTGGCGCGACTGATGGGCGAGCGCTCGAACTTCGGCGGGCTCGTCGCCGTCATTGAGCGCGGCGGGACAGGCGGGTGCAAGGGCACGAAGGGCTGCGGCATCATCCGGATTGAGCCGTTCGAGAACGGGCCCGAGCTCGTTCTGCTACATCGGAACTTCGGGCGCGCGCGCCGATGCGAGGCCACCTGGGAAGCGCTCTCGCTCTATCACCGGTGGCTCTTGGCGGCGCGGTACTGCTACAGCCGCGAGAAGCTACCGCCGGGCCTCCATGGGCAGCTAGGTGACCTGGCTGTAGTGGCCATGGTGGCAGCGGCCAATGTTGACGAGACGCACCGGCAAGACGAGTCCCACCGATGCCAAGTGGCGCGGCTACTCGACGGCGCCCCAAAGAAGGGCGGCAACCGGTGGGCCGAGAACCTGGCAGCCCGGGAGCTCGAGCAAGCGCACACCATGTGGGGACTGCTTCGGGCACAGGCGGCGATCGGGGGTGCAGCGTGAAGGACGCTACCATCTCCCTCGTGGCAGCTGCTGAGCTCATGGGGATCAAGCGATCGTGGGCCCATGAGCTGCTAACGAAGCGGCATAAGGCGCGGCCAGAGCTGGGGCTGCTGACTCGCCCAAGTGGAGCCGAACGCGGGCGACTGCGGGTAGACGCGCGGGCCCTCCGAGAGATTCTCCGTGGCGGTTCGAGTGCGGCCGTCGAAGACCTGACGGACAGAGTTGGGATGCTCGAGTCAGACGTTTTGACCGTCGAAGAGCGGCTTTCAAGGCTCGAACGTCGCAGTGCCTGAAAATAGTTTGTCCGGTATGTCCGGTAGAATGCAGCAATATATAGGTGCACACGCGCACGCTACTCAAACCAGGAGAGGCGGAAGCGCGAAGCCCGTGACACCTACAACAGCCAGACCGGCCCCGGCCACTGGCAGCTTTCCCCAACTCGCCTGCCCGCCCCCGCTTGTGGTGGGCGAGTTGACTTTCCCCGATGCCACGCCGCGTCACGATAGACGTCCCGCCCACCTGGCTCCAACGCCACAGACGAACCGCGAAAGCGCGTCCACGGGCCAAGCTGGTGGCAAGAGCTGGCGTACTGACCGCCTCCGTCGGGGAGCGGTGCCTGGCGAGGCAGTTGGACAGGTTGAGAGATGGCCAAGAGGCCTAAGACCACCGGCAAGCGCCAGTCTCCGAAGTCCCGCAAGGCCTTCCGAGACGACACCGAGATCGCGATTATGTTGTCGCATGCTGCGACATTCGGTGTCAGTGCGACAGCGAAAGAATTTGGCGTAAATCGCAGAACGATCCAACGCTACCAGGCGCAGGTAAACTCGGGCGCAAGTCCGGAGTTGTCGCAGCTGATCGCGGGGGAGAAAGAGCGGGCCGCCAGCCGCAACCGAAGCCGGATGCAGCGAGCGATCGACGTGCTCCTGGACAGGATCATAGAGACCGGGCCAAAGGCAACCATTACCGAGGCGACCGGCTCACTGGAGAAGGTTGGGACCCTGTTCGGATCCTGGCAGGTGATGGGTGTCAGACCTGATTCAGACGGTGAAGCAGCTCCAGGCGATGAAGGCCTGGGCGGACCAAGAGCGAGCCAAGAGGACGCAGACGAGTCCGCGGCGGTTCACTGATGCCAAGCAGGTCATCGTCGACCAGCCACGCTTCGTCGACTTCGCCTCCCGCCTGGTCCGCCTCCAAGATTCCACGCGCTCCCTCTCTGAGGCACAGCGCGTCATGGTCACGGTCGTCTTCGACGGCGTTGACCCGATAGATCTGCCGCCTGGCGACCTGGAGATAGCACGCAAGCTATTCGGCGACGTCGACAGGTTCCCTCCGGTTACCCGCGCCATTCTGGTGGCAGTCTGCGGCGCCCGCGGTGGCAAGTCATACCTGCTCTCGGCGCTGTACTCGGTTTACCGGGCGATCTACGCGGACCTATCTACCCTCGCCCCTGGTGAGGTTGCGGTGGCCCTCGTGGTGGCACCCGATCTTGGTCTCGCACACCAGACGCTCAACTACGCCAAGGGGGCAATCAACGCAGACCAGGAGCTATCCGGGTTGGTTGTTGCTGACAACGCCGACTCAATCGTTCTGCGGCGACCAGACGGACAGACGGTTTCAATCCTCTGTCGAGCAGCTGGGCGCGGCGGCGCTGGTCTTCGTGGCAAGTCGCTCGTTTCGGCTGTCCTCGACGAGTGTGCGTTCTTTCGTGACCAGTCCTATGTTGTCAACGACCGGGACGTGTTCCAGGCCGTTACCGCACGCGTTCTCCCCGGCGGCATGGTCGTCGTCGCTTCGACGCCATGGGCAGAGGCTGGACTGCTATTCGACGAGTTCAAGCTCAACTTCGGCCACCCAGTAACAGCAATAGCCGTCACGGCGCCGACGCTGTTGATGCTTCCGACACAGCGGAACATCGACGCGGTTGCCCGCGAGGAATCCCGCGACCCTGACAACGCGCTCCGAGAGTTCGGGGCCCAGTTCATGGTGGTGGGCGGATCGAACTTCTTCGACCGCGACGCGTGCCGTGTCAATGTAGACGTCGAGCCGCGAACAGATGCCCCGCGAGGCGTTCGGGTTGGCGTTGGCGGCGATCTTGCTCTTGTTCGCAACTCCGCGGCCGTCGTTGTGGTTCACGAGAAAGACGGCAGATACCTGGTCGCCGAGGTCGTCGAGAAGAAGCCAACCAAGGGCGCCCCGCTCAAGCTCTCCGAGGTCATCAAGGACTTTTCGTCTGTGGCTCAGCGCCATGGGGCGAATGAAATCGAAGTCGACCACCACGAGCTAGAAGCCGCTCGGGAGCATCTCCCGGATGGTGTTTGGCTCACTCCGTGTGTAGGCGGCCAGCAGGGGAAGATCGACTCATACACGCGAGTCAGGGACCTGCTCCACGCAAACAAGATCGACATCCCGCCACAGTTCCAGCGACTAGCTAACCAGCTTCGTGACGTCGTGAAGAAGCCTACGAGCGGTGGTGGCGTTCGCATCTTCTCGCCCGAGGTCAACTGGGCCCACGGTGACTTGGTGAGCGCGTTCGTGTTGTCGCTGGACCAGATCAAGGAAGATGCAAGGCCAGTCGACAACGACGGCCTCTTCGAAGACATGTCCCGCTGGGGAGGCTACGATGCCCCTGGCGGATTCGGTTGATTGGCGCTCGGCGCCGTAAGGAAAAACTCCATGACTGGAAAGATCATCCACGGCGACCTAGCTGCGCGCCAGGTCAGCGAACGAATCGGCGGCGTCGGCACTTCTGCGGAACTCGCCGCGCTTCCGCTATATGTACTCGTCGAGGGGCAACTCTACTTCTGTTCGACGACTGAGACGGTCTACCAATACCGCTCGGCTGCCGCAGCGTCCGAGGGCGGAATCGCCGTCACGGCTGGCGGGCGCATGATCCCGAGCGGGGTCAAGAAGCGCGTGCTCACGATCACTCACGCTGATCTGACCGAGGACACCAACAACACCGCGCAAGCGATCAACGTTGGCGCAGCTCTCCCAGCCGGCGCGAATGTGCTGTTCGCCCAGGCGTATCTGACCACGCAGTTTACCGGTGGATCGGTGTCGACCTGTACCATGTCGCTCGGAATCTCCGGTGCGACTACCGCGCTGATGAACGCCTTGAACGTTCTCGGCGGGACCGCTGCCGCTTGGTACTCCGTTGGAGGCGGCACAGCAACGCGGCCTTACGGAAACTTCTCCGAGGCGCAGGTCCTCGCGACGTTCACGCCTGACGCGAGCCACAACCTCGCCGCGCTTACCGCGGGCTCTGTCACGGTCGAAGTCCTCTACGCGGTGCCCTAATGAGCCAGCCAGGCTACACAGGCGCGTCACCTAACGCGTGGACGTTTGTGACGGCGAACATCGCCGACGCCGACGCGATCAAGACCACAATCGCGACTGCGGCAACCGACCAGACGTACACCGGAGCGAACCTCAACGGCGCAGCGAAGACCCCGAGCCCAGACGGCAAGTCCGGATGGGCGCAGTGGCCATCGGCTACCGCCTCGAGCTCCGCCGGCAGCTACACGAACGGCTCGACCATCGTCTTCACCGGCACCTACAAGGGCGTCGCGGTCACCCGCACAGCCACTGTTGTTGGAACTGACGGCAACGCGACATTCGTCGCAGACGGTCCGCTAGACGGCGCCGTGACCAGTGTTGCCGTTGGCGCGCAAGCGAACACCTCGGGCGCGTGGACGTTCGGGTGGGTTGACCTCGAGTGCCCACGGCGCTCGTTCGACGCTCAGCAGGAGCCATTCCACGCTGTTCGCGGTGGATCTGCAGCAAACGTTGGCTTCTATCGCACCAACGGAGAGGCTGACATTCTCCCCTGCACAGCCGGCGAGAAGCACACGACGCTGATTCCTCGGATCCGCACGTCCACCACAGCGGCAACGCCCATCACCCTCTACGAGTAGACCATGGGATTCATCTCGAGCGCACTTGCGACCGCGCGCTCGCTGATCGATGGCTACCTCGAGCAACCTGTCGAGGCAAAGTCATCGGACAGCGAAGACCGAAGCGGTCCGCCTCCGGCTACGCCAAACACAGCCGAAACTCCCCTGTGGTCTCAGTTCTCGCGCATCGGCGGGAACCTGTCACCGCAGGGAGTGAGCCAGATCATTCTCGAGGCTGACAGCGGGGCGCCATCGCGCCTCGTTGACCTGTTGCACGAGTGCCGTCAGAAGGACGGTACGCTGCAAGAGGTGATGTCACTGCGTGAGCTAGCGGTGGCCGCGCTCGACTGGACCATAGAACTCCCGGAGAGCGCCAAGAAGCGGGACAAGAAAGCTGTTGAGGTGCTCACTGAGGCCCTCAAGGCCAGCGACACGCTCCCGCTCCTGATCGCTCACATGGTCGGCGAGGGCAACGCGTTCGGGTTTGCGTTCAGTGAGGCCGTCTGGGATTACCAGAATGGCTACCTCATCCCGAAGCGGTTCGCGCCGATCCATTCACGGCGCTTCGGCTACCGTCAATCCGACGGCAGGCTCTTGTTTCTACCGACTCCAGGAAGCTCTCCAGACCGAGACGGCGTTGACCTGTTCGACGCTTACGCTCCCGGGAACTTTCTCGGCAACTTCCCGCGCATCAACGGAGACGCCATGGCCCGCGAGGGCTACGGGCGAATGCTCTCGTGGATGGCACTGTTCCGCAATTGGGACATCCGCGATTGGATCCAGCTCGGTGAGCTCGGGTGGAAGCCGTGGCGAATCGGCACCTACCTCAGGGGCGCGAGCCCCGGAGACAAGAGCATCCTGCAGCAGGCGATCAAGACGCTTGCGGCAACCGGCGCAGCACTCCTCCCTGAGACGGCAAAGTTCATTATCGAGTGGCCCAAGGGAACCGCGTCGAGCATGCAGTCAACGCATGCAGAGCTCGCGGCGTTCCTTGGTCAAGAGATGGCCAAGGGCGTGCTTGGCGGGACTCTCAGCAGTGACTCAGGCGTCAAGGGCGCTCGGTCATTGGGTGAAGTCCACGACCGGATGCGCCTCATCAATCGAGACTTCGATGCGCGTGGCGTTGACTCGTTCATGACGCAGTACGTGTGCAAGCCGTTTGCCATGTACAACGGCGGGGCAACGCTGATTCCTGGGCGCTTCCGCTTGAACATCCGCGAGACCGTCGACATCGAGAAGCTAGCGAAGGCCATCAGCCTGCTCGCTGGCAAGATCGATATCCCGCAAGAGTGGGTTCGCAACCAGGGCGGCATTCGCGAGCCGAAGCCTGGTGAGTTGCTCGTGGTTGGCGCTGCGCCATCTGCTGAGCCTCCACCAGCAAACGACGACGGCTCGAAGCAAGACGACGACAACGCTGCGGCGTGAGTTTTTAACATGTCAGACAAGAGCTTTAGCTCGGGCCTCGTTGCTCGCAGCATCGACGAAGAAGCGCGCACTGTCGACTACATCGCTTCGACAGAGGCGATTGATTCGTACGGTGAGATCGTTGAGCAGGATTGGGACCTATCGCGGTTCGACAAGAACCCGGTCATCCTGTACCACCACAACCGATCGGTGGGCGGTGGCTTCTTTGGTGGCGGTTCGCTGCCTCCAGAAGCAACACTTCCGATCGGTCGCAGCATCGAACATGGGGTAGTGATCCACGAGGGGCGCCCAGCTCTGCACATCAAGGTGCAGTTCGCCCCGGCAGACCTTAACCCGTTCGCCGATCGCATCTTTGGGCTCATCAAGAGCGGGTTCCTCAAGGGCGGATCGGTTGGCTTCAACCCTCACGATGTGCGGCGCGAAGTGCGCAACGACGTCGAGGTCTACGTTCTGTCGAAGAACGAGCTTTATGAGTTTTCGATCTGCCCAATGGGCGCAAACCCAGACGCGGTTTCGCTGAGCGCAGACGACATCACAAGCCACCGCGCGTTGCTGCACAAGCTCGCCACGCGCTCCGCAACGCAACCACAGGAGGTCCAGACAATGGATCTAGAGAAGATGCTGGCCGAAGTTACGGCCCGCGCTGAGAAGATGGCGAGCGAACTCGAGCTTGCCAATACCAAGAGCGCAGAGCTCGAAGCGAAGTTCACTGCACTCGAAGCCGAGCGCGCCGATCTCGCAACGAAGCTCGCTGCTGAAACCAAGCGCGCAGACGACTCCGAAGGCGAGCTCATCAAGCTCGAGGTCGAGTCCTACGTAGGCAAGCGCATCACAGCTGCCGAGGTCGACGACGCTATCGCCGATCGCAAGCGCGAGGGCAAGGCGGCGTTCGCGAAGCGCATGGAGAAGCGCGCCGATCTGATGCTCCTCCAGAACAAGACCCCCACGAGCGGCCCAGGTTCGTCGCTCGCAAACGGCAATCCCGGCGAGCGATTCAACGCAGCCGTCACGCAGAAAGCGAAGTAAGAGCTCATGACCACTGCATTGCGCAAGGGCCCTGTTGAGTTGTTCCTGGACGCGGCTTCGGTCGCTACCGGGCAATCTGTCGGCAAGGGCGTTCCCGTCATCGTCGACGCAAACGGCGCGGCCACTCCGTGCACCGCATCGACGTCTCTCGCGACCCACGTCGCCTACTCGACCGAGGACGGCACCTGGCCTGCAACAGCCGGAGACAAGATCGGCGTTGTTCCGATCGGCTCCCCCGTCACCATTCCGATCTTGGTCGGCACTGGCGGCGCAACCTGTGGCGCCTATGGCGTCGCAACGACGGATGGTGTCACCGACGAGGCTGTCGGCGGCGGAACCACCCTGATCGTTCCCATCTGCTGTTTCCGCGAAACGAGCGCAACGGCCGGCACTTTCGTCGGCGGGTGGCTCGGTGTTTCGCGCACCGTCAGCTAACCGCACCACACACACTTTGAGGTAAAAGACCTATGTCTTTCGACAAAGACACTAGCCATGTTGCGCGCTCTGAGAAGGGTCTCCAGTGGGACCGTTTCAAGTCTGCGCTGATCAGTAATCTTGAGAATCCTCCCGAGGAACTCAAGAGCGATGTTCAGGCGATGACCGACGCGCTTCGACAGTGCGCCCTAACGCCCGGATCCGTCTCGACCACTCCTGTGCTGCAGAACCTCGCGGTCCAGTACAAGAACGACGAGTACATCGGCCTCGGAATCATGCCGTCTGTCAACACCGTGAGCGATCTCGGTCTCGACGATGGCGATCTGTCCGCCGAGTACTGGACGAAGGCCAAGGCCGACAGCTTCGCCGAGGACGGCGACGACACGATCGGAACCCGCGGCGCCGTTTCGGAGATCGAAGAGGGGTTCTCGCTCACGAGCGTTTCCCTGCAGCGCCGAGCCAAGAAGCGCTTCGTCGACGCATGGACCGACAAGGCCATGGACTCGGTTGTTCGCCGAATGGTCAACCCGCTGATGAGCATTGCCGATCGGCTTGCTCTGAAGCAGGAGCGACGCATCGCGGCGGTGGCTCAGACCTCCGGGAACTTCGGATCCAACACGACCGCGCTCACCGGATCCGACCGGTGGCTGAACGGTGGTGGTGACCCGCTCGGCGTCATCCAGACCGCGAAGGCCGCCCTCTTCCACGGTGGCCCGAGCCGCGTCGTTATCGCGACGTCGCTTCCGGTCTACAACGTCCTCGTCCGTCACCCGGTGATTCTGGACGCGTTCAAGTACACGTCCGGCGGTGGCCGCGTCACTCGTGAGCAGCTCGCGAATTACTTCGAGGTTGACGAGGTTCTCGTTGGCTCAGCGAAGTACAACAGCGCCCGCGAGGGAGCGACCGCCGTCTACACCAACATCTGGGCGAACAGCCTCGGCGTCTACCGAGTTTCGACGCTCCAGGGGATCGATACCGTCGGCTTCGGAGCGACGATCGAGACGCCTCGTTTCCAGTCGTCCTGGTTCGAGAACGGCGTTGGCGGTCGTGGTGGATTCCACACGCAGATCGCCTTCGCGGACGCGAGCGTCATCATCGCCGCGGACGCCGGCTACCTCGTCACCACCCCGATCGGCTAACCATGAGCGAGCCGCAGAAGGGCACCCAAAAGCCCACGACTGAGACGTTTCACGTCGTGGGCCCCGGCTCTGTCACCCGCGGAAAGACGCAGGTGAAGGCTGGTCAATCACTCGAGCTGACCGCCGATGAGGCGAAGGAACTCGGTGAGCTCGTTGCCAATGGCGCAGCTCCAGCGCCCAAGCTCGACGTTTCGAAGCGTCAAGATGGCAAGTATCGCATCGTGGGCCCCGGCACCGTTTGGTGCGGCGGCAGCGAGCGACAGATCGGAGAAGTGATCGAGTTGTCGACGCAAGATGCTCGCCTCTTGGGTGAGACCGTCGAGCAAGCGTAGTCGAATGGGCATCTACGTCTCACAAGCGCAGGTTGAGGACCGCCTGTCTGCTGCCGTCGTGCGTCGAACATTCGACGACAACAACGACGGATTTGCAGACAACGGTCCACTTTCCCGCGTAATCACCGACGGTGAGGCGTGGTTTGAGTCGGTGGCGCTCTGCGTCTACCCGGACCAAACCGCGCTTCGTCGTGACGGTGGCGTAGTTGCCCAGACGATGGTCCTCGACTGTATTGAGGCACTGTTTGCTCGGCGCTTTCCCCACGCTGTCAAGCGCGAGTGGACGCAGTTGTGGGAGTACACGGACAAGCAGCTGATGAGGCTTCGGCGCGGAGAGATCCAGCTGCCGATCCAAGGCTCACCGAACCCAGCCGCCAACACCGGAGGGGCCGTCTACGCTGGTGACGAGGTCGTGAGTGTTCTCGACGAGCCCACGTTCTTCGCCGTCAACGGGACAGGCCTGTTCTGATGCCCAACCAGCTCGGTGCTCAGGCGATCCCGTATGCCGCTCCAGACGGCATCCTGCCTGCTGGTGACGTGGCGCTGGGCTACCTCGGGCAGTTCCTGCAGGCGGCCATCAATCGCGCGTGTCGCGAGCTCTGGGACGCTGTTTGCCCGGGTCGCGAGACTGTCGCTCACGTCTTCTTCCGGGACCCGACCAAGCTCTTCGAGGAGGAGCGTCTACCGGCTCTCTACCTGTGGCGCGGACGGCGCACTCGCTCGAAGCTCGCCGACGGGATGGGCACCAAGCAGTCCCGGATCGAAGTCGCCTGGATCACTGAGCCCGCCCAAGAAGAGCACATGATCGCTCGAGACACCGTGTCGAACGCGGTGCTTGATGCGGTCGACGAGGCGCTGATGATGCAGCGTACTCCGGAGTGGGTCGTGCCTGGCGACACCGACGTCCACTCTGCGGCGATGGGCTCGCTCATCAACCGCTACGTCGGAGCTGACACGATCGAGCTCGCTGAGGCGGCTGCAAAGTCGCTCACGTTCGAGGCTGTCGATGGCGACGGCAAACCGCTCCCCTACTACGGGTTCGCGTTCTCGATCGACGTGACGGAGCACCTTGAGCTCGACCCGTCGCTGGGCGCTTACCCCAACACCGCGATCGCCACCTACCGAACCAACGGCGACGCGACAACCGACACGACCGTCAACTACCAGGACGAAGCATGAGCCTCGACATAGCCCCCGACCGCCTCCGCGAAGTTTCCCCAGAGATGTCCGCGAAGGGAGCGGTAGGCGCAAGAGACTCGCGAATCTTCCGACGCCTCGCCGTGGAGCAACCGAACAAGGACCTCTACGACGGGACCAATCCAGAGGCTCTTCGCCGTCACATCACGATCCAAACGCACGTTGGTGGCTACGTTCACCGGGCGATGTTCCATGCTGTCAGCGACATTCGACATGACCCAGTTTCACCAGCGTGTGAGGTCGTCAGCTAAGGCGATCGAAAACGACACGATGATCGCCGTCGCGCGCGCTGCAAAGGCAGGCGCGGAGAAGGCGAAACAGGGCGGATTCAAGGACAAGAGCGGCAACCTCCGGCGCGGCATCATGGCCCGCGTAGTCGGGTGGTCCGGCAACACGTACGTGTGGGAGTTCAAGACGTCGAACGCGCCTTACGCGCTCTTCGTCGAGGAACCAACCAAGCCGCACTGGATCTTCCCCAAGGCTGGCTACAACGCGCCGCTCTCCGGACTCTACCCCGGGCAGTCGCGCCGCGCTCGAGGCAAGGGCCAACACGAGCACGTTGTAGGCCGCGGTATCGCTCTCCGGTGGAAGGGAGCGAACGGCGAAAGCATCTTCCGTCGTAGCGCCTATCACCCGGGGACCGAGGGTTTCTTCTTCATGCGCGCTGCGGAGAATCACGCGCACGCGGTCCTACTCAATTCACTAGGCGGCGGGTTTCCGAACCTCGAAGCCGTTTGGAGCACACACTAATGCCAAGAGACGGCGAAATCGTCGAGGTTTACGCGAACCCATACCTGCACGTTGACGCGAGCGGGGAGCCGCAATGCGTCGTACCGAAGGGGCCCAACGATGGGCGCGGATGGTACGGCGCGACGTACAGCGTCGAGACCGGCAAGTTCACGATCTCGAGTGAGCCCGTCCGCTGCTGCTACTCCCGCTATATCAAAGAGCGGATCTGGCGTGGTGAGCTGATTGCCGGCACTGCGAAGCTCGCGAACGAGCTCGGGATCAACTTCATCGAGCCCATGAAGCTGCTCGAGGGATTCCGCGCGCAAGCCGCCGAGACCTACGACGCGCAGCACGGGACCGGAGCATTCGCGAGAGCGGAAGCCGACCGCGCTACAGCGAAGAAAGCAGCCGAAGAGGCCGCGGCCAAGGCAGAAGCAGAGGCAAAGAAAACTGCAGACCAACCCGCGAAGACCTCGCGGAAATCCTAACGCCACGAGGTAAAGCAACATGACTTCGACTGTCGATATGCCGCTGTGGAGTACAGCGGACAAGGTTCCTGGGCACTACGGAGAGACGCGCTTTGGTGGCGGCCGCATGAGCGTAGGGAGCTTCCCGATCGTGTGCGCGCTCACCGGCACCAAGACCTCCGCTGGCTCGATGACGGCTGATTCCTCGATGGAACAGTCGTTCTCGCTCGACCAATCGATCGCGCTCTGTGGCGCTAGCTCCACTGCTGTTCAGCAGGCGGAAGCGGCGTTTATGGTGCCGAACACCAACGTTATCCACCTGCCTCCAGCTGAAGCAAGCGGCGCTGTTGCGGCTGACATTGAGATCACGTTCGCTGGCTCGTGGAGCACCGCAGGAACCATCATGTGTTGGTTCGGCGGCAAGCGCTTCGACATCGCCGTGGGCGCATCGGACAGCGCGACGAACGTCGCCTCGAACGGCGTGCTTGCTGCCGGCGAGAACCAGACGATGCCCTGCGTGGCCACGTCCGCACTCGGCGTCCTGACACTGACCGTGGCAAGCGCCGGGACCCAAGGGAACAGCTACCTGTTCGGGTGGGACCTCTCGCAGGCCCCCGCCGGCCTCACTGTGTCGGTGTCGGGTGGGACTGCTCTGCATCCGCGCCTTGTCCCCTGCTCGGGCGGTAGCGGCACCGAGAGCCTCACCAATGTGCTCGCCCTCGCTGAATCCGAGGTCATCGACTACTGGGCGATTGCGCAGACCGACGCAACGAACGCGGGTCTGGTCAAGGCGCACCTACTCCAAGAGGCGCAACCGACGATCGCTCACCTCGAGCACGCAATCTTTGCGAGCACCGACACCTACTCGGCGGCCTCGACATTCTCGAGCTCGACGCTCAACTACGTTCGGTGCGCGTGCCTCTGGTACGAGAACTGCGAAACGCACCCGGCCGTCATTGCGGCGAACGCGGCCGCTCTTCGCTCGAGCGTAGTTGGCGGAAACCCGAACCACATCTACACGGACGAAGCGCTCTTGGCTGTCGCCCCGCAGCGGTACAAGGAAGACGCTCCCAGTCACGCGACCCTGATGGCCGCGCTCAACCATGGCTTGACCCCGCTCTACTACAAGGACGGGTACGTTCGAATCGTGCGCGACTGCGTGAGCAAGTGCCTCACTGGAGCAACGCCGAACTACAACACCTACGGTTGGCCCGACGCGGATGTTCCGGATCGGATGCGCAAGGAGTTCGGCGCCGAGTGGATGGCTCGACGCGCACAGAATCCCGTGTGCCGCGACGATCCGGCTGAGGGCGAAGCCTCAGCTCAGCCAGGAGTCGAAACGCCTCGCGCGCTCAAGGCAGCATTCACGACCGTCGCGAAGAACGCCGAGTCCGCGCTCTGGATTCAGGACGTCGACGACAACACGATCTACACGGTCTTCAACCATGATCGCAAGTGCATCATGTACCAGGCCAACATCGAGGTGCAGAGCCAAAACCTACAGTGTGGCGGAGTCACGCAACAGGTAGCCGCGTCCTAACGGGCCGCGCGTAACAGGAGCAACTCACAATGGCGAAGCATATTCGCGCGGCATCGCTCTATATCAACGGCAAGAAAGTTGCCACAGCAAACCGCGGCAAGCGTTCAAGGAAGAACAATGGAACACTCGAAACTGGTGACAGTGGTGTCGTCCTTGGGTACGCGGTTGGCGCTCTTATCTCTGATCTGAGCTTCGATCACGTAGTCTTGTTCGAGGGCAACCCAGAAACACAGCGTTTCGCGGAATCGCTCGACTCTGGTGAAGCTGTCAAAATTCAGCTTGGAATCATCGACGGCAAGATCGAAACCGGCGACTACTACGTGACCGGTGATGATGTCGAATGGGACCACAAGGCTGGCACCATGAGCGGGTCGTTCCAGCTCACTGGTGGCTCACCTCGTAGAACCTAAGGCATTCCTGGCGGCGACGGTGCCCACAAGGCAACCCTCCCGCCGTCGCCGCGTCCGCGCCTGGGCGGAATGAGGGGAAACCCACCAAGGCACTCTACTGCAAGCGTTCTGGGAGGTTCGCATGCGTTACTCAGACAACAAGATCCCCGCGAGTGGCTGGGCCTTCGAGCGCGTCGTCGTGCCGTTGGCGAACCTGCCTCACGGGCTGCAGCAAGGTACCGACGAGCAGCGCGCGCAAGCGTCTCGCGACTCGGTTTCGACGGCTCCCGTGTGCGGCATTCGTGCCCTAACGGACGGCGAAGAGGACACGTGTCATCGACTCGCCGAGGCCTACGCGCGCAGCCAAGGGGTGGAGAAATACGACGACGTGCACCCGATCTGCGTCAAGGCGCTCCGGGTGTACCTGCTCGCTACGGCGTGCGTGGATCCGGATACTGATCCACGTGCGCCGCTGTTGTTTTTCGGGGACACGATCGAGGAAGCGGCCGAGACGCTGCGTAACGATCCGAAGCGCAACATCACGGCGGACACGGTTGCTTACCTCTACGAGCGTTACGAGATCTGGCGCGACAAGGTAAACCCGCAAGCGAACACGCTGCAGGACTATCGCCTTGCCGAAGCGGCTGAGAAGGCAGCGGACGACGCTGATTTTTTAGCCTATATGCGGCCGGGTCTGCGGTTGAAATTCACGCATACTTTGGCTGCGCTGCTAGTCGCGTCCCCCGCTTGGAGCTCCATCGCTTCCGGGCTCTCAAGTACCGAGCCGAGCAGCTTGGACGCCTCGCTGCCAAGGGCAAATCGGTCACCCTCGAAAGCTGGAAGTTCGGCGGCCAGAAGCAAGAAGACGACGAAGGGTAAGCGGCGGTGAACTACGCGCAGCAGACCGAGCAGAAGCCGCTGCCAGCTGGGCACTTCCTGCTGAAGCCTGAGCACTGGGCGAGCGCCAGCAAGGACCGCCCGCTTACCTCGGTCAAGCTTGGGCTCCGCTTCTTGTCCGACGGAGACCTCACGTACGCGCAGGCGATCGCGAAGGAGCGTTCGGAGAAGTCCCCCGAGAACTACAAGCGGGAGCTCATCACGTGCGCCGCTGCGGTTGCCCTGTGCGATCCCGAGGATGCGTCGCAGCCTCCCGAGCTGTTCCCTGCGCCAGACACTCAGATCCCGACCGCGCTGCGTCCCGAGGCCATCCAGGCCATCTACGACGAGCTCGAGCGGTTGATGATCGAGACGTCGCCCATCTCCCCCGAGGCGAACGACGACGAGCTCTACGACCTAGCCGAGGCCATCTCCGAGGGGACCGTCGGGATCCTCGAAGCCACCTCACCGAACCGCGCCGCTCGCTTTCGACGACTCTCCCGTTTCCTGCTCGACGAACTGAAGCCGTAACGACCCATGCCCGCCGACATCATCGTCAGAATCGGAGCTGCCCAAGACCGCTCCATCGACTCCGTGTTCACGGACATCGAGAAGCGGTCGAAGCGTGCCTTCGAGACGACCAGGCGGGAATCCGGGAAAGCCACGAGCGACCAGCAGAAGCAGAACTCACAGCTGATGCTGTCCGCCAAGCAGGTCGCATCGATGCAACTGAAGATCGAGCGCGACATGTACCGCGAGAAATCGCGACTGAATCGCGCGATCGCTGTCGAGCAACTGCGAACCGAGCGGGCTACCGCGCTTGCCCAGGCCCGATTGAATCGTGAGCGCACACGGGATCGCCTCGCTACCATCTCCCAGGAGGAGAAGGCAGAGCGCGAGTCCCAGGCGCGCATGGTCAAGGCCCAGCAGGCCGTCCAGCGCGAAATGAACCGCGTGCAGCGCCAGGCTGCCCGGGAGCGCTATCGCGAGGAATACAAGCAGGCGCGCGAGATTGACCGGTTTGCGACGCGCACAAGCCACCGTGCGACGCGGTTCTTTTTCCCGCGTCCAGAAGGGGCCCTTGGCTATTCGAAGCGCGTGGCTGGCGACCTCATGCGGGGCGCCGGTATCGACATGTCCCTATCTGGGGGCGTGGCTCGAGCTCGCGAGCGTGAGACCGCAGGCATGGGTCTCGCCCAGCAAGAGCGGATCGCCACCGGCAAGAGCCAAGGCGGAGCGTTCTGGACTGGAAAGTCCCTCGAAGTTGGGACCGCGCTCAAGACAGACCCTGAGCAAATCACCGAGATGATGCGCGCGTTCACCGGCAAGACTGGTGACTTTGAGGCGGCATCGAAGTACGCGCAGGACCTTGCCGCAATGACCCTCGCGTCGGGGGCGAACATGGGCGAGATGGGCAGCGCGGCTGGCTTCGTCTACAACCAGCTCAATGGCATGCCCGACGCAGCCGAGCGCACGCTTGACGTGATGCGCGGCATTGTCGGACAGACTGCGGTTGGCGCCGTTGAAATGGAAGAGTACGCCTCTCAAATGGGGCGAATCGCGGCCAACGCGAAGATGTTCCAGGGCGACGTTTCGAAGAACATATTGGAGCTCTCGGCACTCACCCAGCTCTCGATTGCAGAGGGCGGCGCAACTTCCGGCGCAGACGCGGCGCGGTCTATCGCGGCATTCGCGAACACGACGTCGAAGGGCGCTCGCATCAACTCGTTCAAGCGCCACGGCGTCAACCTGTTCAATGAGTCCGGTACGCAGAAGCGCCCGATCCTGGACATCATCAAGGACTCGCTCATCGCGTCAAAGGGGAACATCCCCGCCATGACGCAGATGTGGGCCGACACGCTTGGGCAGAAACCGATCCGCGGTCTCACGAACGCGTTCAACGCGGCCGGAGGTGGCGAGAAGGGCTGGCAGGCGGCGCTCGAGAAGATCAAGCCGTTCATGTCGGCGCAGATGACGAAGGACGTCGAGAAGGCGAACCTCGAAGACTACAACAAGACCACCGCGGCACGAGCGGCAGAGTTCCAGAACAAGCTCGATGTCATCACGACCTCGATGGCAAACCGGCTCTTGCCGGCGCTCGAGCAGCTTGCGCCCAAGGCTCTCGAGCTCGCCAACACGTTCTCGGACGCGGTTGCGTGGGCAGCAGGGAACCCGTGGCAGGCCGTCATGGTGCTGCTCGGTGCAAGCGTCGCGCGGGCGGCTACCGAGTCCTTCGGGCGGCTCATCTTGGAGCGCGGGATCCATGGGTTGATTGGTGGGGCGGTTGGTGGTGGCGGAGGCGCTACCGGGGTTGGTAGCGGTGTCGCTGGTCTGCTTTCCAGCGGCGGGGCCTCGGTTGGTGGTGCCTTGAGCGGCGGCATGGGTGTCGTTGCGAACTCAATGGGGGCGCTCGCGCTTGGCGCTGCCACATTCATGATCACTACTGCTGTCCTCAACTCTGCAAGCACGGTTGTGAATGAAGCAAAGGCGCGTCAAGCGAAATCCGGGAACGGAATCTTATTCGACTTCCAAGAGGAGTACGGGAACGCGAAGACCGACGAGGAGCGAGCCGCGGCAGTGAAGCGGGCAAAGACGAACCTCGAGCAGGACGAAGGGTCAAGAGGCTTCGTTGATAGGCTATTCGGAAACTCCGACATCTACTTCAACACGCTTGCCGCCATCGATAGCTCAGCCCGCGACATGGACGCGCGCCGTCAATTCGCCTCCGACAAGGCGACACTCGACAATGCGCGAGGATCACAGGTCGACGCAAACGGGAAACAGGTGAGTGTCACCGACATCACAGCCGTCGTTGCCCGTGAGCTAACCGGACAGCTCTCGAAGACCCTCCAGGTCCGCGTCACAAACACCGAAGACTTCAAGCTCTTTTCCGAGATGGGGACACCTAGCCTCGGCGGCCCGCCCACGGTCACGCAGTAATGCCGAACCTCACGCGAAAACTCGTCCAGCTGTCGTTCGACGGCATCTCGTTTCCCTACGTCGAGATCACGATTGACGGCGAGATGCGGGACCACGTGCACGAGTACCCGCACAGCCCTGGTGGTGCGCCTGAGAAGCTTGGGCGCAAGCTTTACGTCTTCAACGTCACGTCCAAGTTCCACGGCGATTTCGTGCCGAAGCAGTACGCGGATCTGTGGCCCGGAAACCTGAACAAGCTCATGGCTCTGTTCGATGCCGGCGAGACGAAAGACCTGGTGCTCCCGCAGATCGGCACCCCGATCCGCGCCTACTGCACCAACTGGCAGCGCACGCTCCGAAGCTCCGTCACGAGTGGCGAGGCCGTCACGCTCAAGTTTCGCGAAGACCAAGAGCGGCTACGCCTCATCGAGAGCGCCATCGCACAGAAGTCGCGCGGGATAACGAACGCGAAGCTGGCAGCCGAGAGCGAGATTCGGAAGCTGCCGGGCTCGAAGCAAAACCTCTTCGACCGCGTCATGCGCGCGTGCTCGGACGTTCTGGCCTACAAGGACCAGTTTGACCTCTACAACAACCTGTTGGAAGCGAAGTGCGGCGCCGCGATCAACATGCTGCGGGAGCTGTTCGCAACGGCTGACTTCATCGGCGATCCGGCAAACTTCACGCTCTGTGATTCTCTTCACCAGTTGCTGTCAGAGGTTCGGCGGGTCCGCGACGACCAGCAATCGATCGGGATCTCGACCTCGCTCTACAACGTGCGGCACCTGTCGACGCTCTCGGAGGTCTCGGTTCAGATCTACGGCACGACAGCCAGAAGCGCTGAACTGCTCTCCCTGAACAGCATCAACGACCCGCTCTCGATTCCGCAGGGCACCGCGATCCGTTACTACAAGGACGCCGCCTGATGGCTACGAAGGAAGCCCTCGGGGGCCTCGACGACCAGTTGACGCTTCAGGTCGACGGGCGCTGCATCTCGAACGCGACCCGCTACTCGTTCACGCGCGGGATCCTTCAGCAGCCGTCGACGTTCTCGTTCACTGTTGGGAGCGGTGACCTGTCGAGGGAGTTGCTCTCGGCGATGCGGCCGCGCCAACGCGTGACGCTTTTCTTGGGCAACACCAAAATCTTCACTGGGCTGATCGAGGACACGACAGCAAGCCCAGGATCAGGGGCTACCGAAGTGAGCGTCGAGGGCCGCGACTTGCTGGCGCCGCTCACGAAAAACTACGTCATTGAGGAAAAGGCCTGGGGAACTCCGACGTACTTCGACCTAACGAAGGAGGTCTTGAGGATCGTCGGGTACCAGAACACGAAGCTGGTCGCCGGCAACGTGGCGAACCGCAACGCCGCCAGCCGCGTAAAGTCGAAGCTCAAGGGCGGCCAGAAGTCGATCGAGGTCATCGAGACCAACCTATCGACGCCGAGCGGAGCCAAGATCGAATACCAGAAGGTTGACTGTGAAATCGGCCAGTCGTGGTGGGATTTCCTCGTCGCGCAGTACAAGCGAATCGGTCTCTATCTCTGGTGCGGGGCAGACGGGGATCTCATCCTCGCGCGCCCCACCGCGTTCATGGAGCCGATCTACTCGATCTACCGCTACCGCGGGCAGGATCGTACGACCGGCAACGTCGTCTCGCACGCGTTCCAGAATCGCACATCGGCGCGTCACGCCTGGTGCCGAGTCTACGGCAAGGGGCGGCCCGACAAAAACGGACAGATCGCGCTCTATGGCGAGTGGAACGACTTCGAGATGTTCGCGATGGGGTTCCCGGATTGCCTCATCCTGCATGACAACGACTGCAAGACGGTGCAAGACTGCCAGCACAAGGCCCGCCGAACGCTTGCCGAAGAACGTAGAGCGAACCGCACGCTGGTCTACACGGTGTCGGGGCACACGGTCCCGGTGCTCTGGAACTCATCGGAACGCGCCATCTGGACGCCTGACACCGTTGTCCGTGTTGACGACGACGAACTCGCGTTCCCGTACCTCGAGAAATACGACAACCGCCTCATGGATCCTGGAATTCACGAGGACATGTACATCGAGAAGGTCGAGTTTTCGCGGGATGCATCCGGCACCGTGACGAAGCTCCACCTCTTGCGCCAGACCGACCTGATGTACCTCGGCGAAGACACCGAAGTGCTTGGCGAGTCCGAAGTCAAACGCGAATCTGTTCCACTGCTGGTTGATCCGCTATGAGGTTCGAAGGCTACTCGCTGCGCATGGCTGTCGTTTCGACGTCGGCCATGGACGCCAAGTCCTGGTACGGGATCAACCCGATCGGGTTCGGGGACAACGCGGGGCTCTCGAGCCGCGAGTTTCAGCCGCCATTCGGTTTCGCTTCGCGCCCGGTGGACTTCGCCGACGGGATCGGATGCAACTGCCTCGTCTCCAATGCCGGCGGGTTCGCCTGGCTCGGGCACGATCCGCGCTTCAACGACAAGTGCCCGCCACTCACACAGGGAAGCTCGGCGCAGTGGAATAGCGACGGCGCGTTCGTTCTGCTCGATGCGGTCAAGCACTCTACACTTTGGTACGTCCCCCGCGGGAGTTCGGCGCACGCCATCACGGTGGGGGCCGACGCGAATGACGCAGATCTGATCGAGTTGCGCCACGCTGGCGGATCGTTGCTCTACTGCAAAACCGACACCGGGTGGATGATCTCCGTGCCTGGCGGCGGGTACATTCAGATCAACGGCACCGAGGTGACGGTGAACGGAGCGCTGACGATCAACACGAGCCTCAGTGTTGGTGGGGCTGGTGGGCAATCCGTCGTCAACGCTACGGGGTTCGCTCTGGCCATCACCGCCGCATCTGCTGCGTTCGCTGGTGGCGGTGCGCCAGCAACCCAAGCGCAGGTCATGGCGGCGCTTACGGCGCTCGCTGCTGCCCTCCAAACGCCAGCCTGCGCTACCCAAATGCTCAAAGCCATCTGATGGCCTCCCGCTGCGCCTACCCGCTGCCTGTCCCTCCCGGACTGGTTGCCCCTGTGCCAGCTGTCCCCAAGCTCCCGACGCCGCCTACCCCTCCCGCTCCGCCGTGGCCAGGATGCCCGTCCATGAGCGCTCCTAGCGTCGTTGTCCCGACGCCTGCCCTGCCCAAGGTTCCCGCGCCGCCGACGCCTCCACAGCCGCCCAGCGTGCCGGGAATGACGCTCAAGTGCCCGACGGTGCCGGTGCCCGCCTTGGTTGCCCCCGTTCCCGCCCTCCCGAAGGTCCCCGCGATCCCCGAGCCGCCCGCCGTGGCCTGCCCGCTCGACGCCCAGGTTTGACCCATGACGACCACACTCCCCTCAGGGCGCCGCCCGTACCTTGCCGGCGGCGTCTACTACGACGGCGCGACCAAAGATCTGCGCCTCAATGCCGACGGCCAGATCGCTGGCGTGCATCCCGTCGACGAGGGCATGGCGCTCTCACTATCGGTCGACGCCGGATCGATTCCGACTTCGCCAACCACGGGGAACAAGCTTCGCCAGATCCGTTACCTCGGATCGCCTTCGCTCGCGGACGATGTGCGCTCGGCTGTCCTGAGTGCGTTCCCGCTCTCTCGGCTCGTCGCCGAAGGAAAAGCGACTGTCACGAAGATCGAGCACCGAATCCGCAATAGCGGGCTCGAGGTGACGGTCTCGTACGTCAACCTCGTCACCGCAGACCCGCGCAACGTGATGCAGCACGAGCAGCGCTTGGAGTGGTATGCCTGATCCTACCGCCTACAACGCCACGCAGTGGCGCGACATGATCCTTCGAAACGCGTCGAATCGCAACGACGACATCGACGTTGGCGAAGGCTCGTACCCGTACGTCATCGCCTCGGCTGTCGGTGAAATGCTGGCAATCGACAGCGCAAACGCGGTAGCGATCGCTCGCAAGATCCCGCTCAAAGACCTCACCGAGGAAGAGACGAGGGCGCAGTACGGTGACCTATGCCCGCGTCAACTCGAGTCGAAGTCGACAGGCTACGTCATCATGGACGCGGCTGGGAGCTCCACGATTCAACCAGGCGATCGCCTCACGGATCCCGACACGAAGCAGATCTTCGAGACGACGAACGCGACCGCGACCGCCTACGCCACTGGCGATTTGGTTCCCGTTTCGAGCGTCGACTACGGAAGCGGGACCATCGTCGCTGCCGGCAAGAAGCTCAACTGGTCTGTGTTGAGACCAGGCTGCTACGCGATGGCTGAGGTGTCCGAGTCTGTCGATGGAACCGGCATCTACGGCGGGCGCGCAAAGGAAACACTCGACGAGTGGAAGGCTCGCATCTCGGACATGCTAGCGAATCCAGCGAGCCACGGGAATGAGGCAGACATCCTGGCCCTTCTCAAGGACTCGACTGGGCGCACGCTCTCGAATGGCGCGAAGACGACTGGTCACGGCCTCGCAGTCGCAAAGGGCTTCTGCTACCCGGCGCTCTTGGGTCCTGGGACGTGCGGAATCACCGCGCTCATGAAGAGCGACCAGTGGTGGAAGTCACGCGCCCCGTCAGCGCTCGAGCTCTCGGCGCTCTACCAGTACGCGGTCAACGGCATGGCACCGTCGGGGTTCCCTGGTGATTTTTCACTGCTGCCAATGACGGTCGTAGACGCGTCAACCTCGGTAGCGGTCAGCGTCGAGCTCGACACGACCGGAGCAGGTTGGAACGACTTCGCTCCGTGGCCCACGTACGGAGCAGGCACCGCGCGCAAGGTCATCGCCGCGTCGCCGGCTACAACCGCGACGAGCTTTCGCATTTCGAAGGCGTCCGGCGTCTACACTGGAGAGACGCAGCCGTCGCCAGGAACGACGATCGGTCTACTCGATAGAACCACCGGCAAGATGGTCCGCAAGACCATCCTCACCGTGAGCGGAACCGGTCCCTGGGACATCACAGTCAACGCCGGGTCCGGCCTCTCCGACACGTCATACGTTCCGATCGCTGGCCAATCCGTGAGCCCCTGGAGTGATGCTCTCCAGGGAATCGTTGACGAGATTGGCAAGCAGGTCGCGACCACCGGGGTCGGCGAGGCCGTCGAGTATCCACCGGGGGACGGCAAGCGGCAGGTGCGCTGCCCAGCTCCAACCGCGACGAAATGGCCGCAAAACATTGGCTCACGCATCGCGAACGGGATTCCGGCAGCCGTTTCGTCTGTTGCTGGTGCGACATTCCTTGAGACCATCCCGTACTCGACACTTGCGGTCGGCGCGCCCGATCTCGTCTACGCGTTTCTCCTCACTGACGTTGGGATCTACAAGTCATGACGGCACCTAGCTACTGCGTTCTCGAGGGCGATCCCGCCAACGGCATTGCCCCTCGTCGCCCCGATGCTCTCTGCGAGGACATGGGCGGCCTGCAATTTCAGGACGATCCAAACGAACCGCCGCGCCCGAATGAGCACATGTCCGCGAAGGACTTCAAGCAAGTAGAGATGCTTGTGCAGCGGTTGGCGAGGATGATGCCAACGCTGTCCATTGACCTGCACGTCGCGACTGGAATGGGGACCGTGAACCCATCTGCCGTTGCATGCGGCCACTCGACGGTGACGACCTCGAGCATCACGGCTGCGCCGACTGGTACAACTGGCGAGTACACAATCACGCTGCCAGCAAACGTTCTGCCTGTTTCAAATCGGAGACCAGTCGCGAAACTCGGTAGCGCCGACAACTACGCGAACAGCGGAGATGCTGCCGATGTGACTGTCTACTCGTACACGGCGACCTCGATCGTGATACGCGTCCGCGACTTCACCGGGGCGCTCACTGGAGTCGGGGCAACCGTTCGCGTTGACGTGTTCTAAGCGCCATGTCCGGCCAATTCTCAGCATTCGCGCCGTTTGGCGTATTTCGCTTCAGCGCGAAGCCGTCGCCGTGCAAGCAGCGCTACGACGAGCTCCAGACGTCGCTGGGCCCTGCTCTACGTGGTCCAGTGCAAGAGGCGCTGAACTATGCCTTGGGCGTGGCCTTCGGTGTGGCACAGCTTCAGCTTGAGGCTGCTGCCGCCCAACGCGACCCGCAGCAGACGACGTACCTGCTAGAAGACCTTGAGCGCGACTACCAGCTGAAGCCGCTCCCGACCGATTCGGTGAATCAGCGCCGCGCCGCTCTCACGGCCGTGATGGATGTTGGTCGAGGGGCAACACGCACCGAGATAGAATCCGGATTGTCCGCCATCCTGGGTGACCTATTTGTGGGGTGCCGATGGCTCGACGCGTATCCGGAAGTCGTCACGTTTCCCACGATGCGCGGCTACTTCGTGCCCCCGAGCAACCCAATTCGGCACGTGCGAATCACCGATAGGATCCTGCCTGGTTCGCGCACCGTCAGCTACACGCCAATCCTGACAGATGGGATCCCGCTCAAGGTAGGCGACTGGCTGGTTGTTGACCCTGGTCAGTACGGCCTCGAAGAGCGGATTGATGTGCGGGCCGCGACCGCGACGACGTTCACCGCGAGCTACGCGAACGTACACGAGCCCGGGGCGCGCGCCACAACGGCGCCGTGGCCCCACTGGGGTTCAACGAAACGGCACACGGTTGTCGTCGTCGACAGCTCGGTCCTCTTCAATCGCCGTCTGCTCTCGCGGATCGAATGGTTCATGCGCCGCACCATGACGGGCGTTTCCACGTGGGTGTTTTGCGCGGGCACGCTCGAATACCCGACCTATTTCCAAATCGCATCCGATAGAGCGATTGGCTACGCGCCGATCCAGGGACTGGAACCGTAATGTCTCACAACACAAGAGTCCGCGCAGACTACGCCGAATGGGCGATTGGCACAGGCGTTAGCGCTGCCGAGTTCGAGAAGTTCGACGCCAACCTGTTTGCGGCCATCAACGGCGACGAAGGCGGCACGTGGGCCCCGAGCGCTGTGATTACTATTGGCGGAACCGGAATGCAATTCTCTGGATCCAAGCTATCAGTGGACCCTAGCGGCGAGTTCGTGGTCTACTGCGAGTCATACTTCGGTGATGCGGCTCGGTTCGTTGGGACCGTAACCGCAGCTGGTGGGCTTACGTCGTTAGAAAACACGGTACTAGGCACCAGTCCATCTAACACGTTGACGGTTGGCGCAACCTCGACGTTCAATGCGGCCGAGACGCACAATGGTGAAGTTGAATTCCGCAATACTGTCATTCTGAGCCCTTACGCTCCACTCGGCGCGGCAGGTGGGTTATCATCGCTTGGTAACACGACCCTAGGCAACAGCCCGACCCAAACGCTGACGGTTGGGGCAACCTCGACGTTCAATGCGGCCGAGACGCACAACGGAACCGAGACGCACAACGGAACCGAGACGCACAACGGCGCCGTTTACTTCGCCACGGACGCTATTCGTGACACACACCAAGAGATCTCGATGGGCGATGCCACGGCCACGGTTATCACGCACACGAGCCATCACATCAGCGTGATCACGATGTCGGCGTCCGGCAGTATTGTCCTGCTCGCGACGCCAGACGCGAACTCCGCGAACCGCTCGAAGGTCATCAAGAACCCATACACAGCGACGCAATCGTTCCGCGTCGTAGATCAGGCGACCTGCTTTGTGCTTGCGGATCTGCAGCCTGGCCAAGAGTGCACGGTTGTATCCTCGTCGAGTCGTTGGTTCTGACTTACTTCGAGCAACACATTGCGCCGGGCACACCGTAGAGCGTCCCGCTCGTCATCCGCGGCAAAAAGCAGCTCTTGTAACCGTCTGGCACGAACCCGCCGGCTACGTCTCCCGGGCAATTCACAAGCGCGATTGCTGGCGAGTAACACCCGGTAAGCGTGTCGTTGATCCCGACAACGAGGCACTCGCCGGAGTAGCCGTCTGGAGTCACCTCTACAGGCTCCACCTCGCACTGGCAAGCACCGAAACTCTGCCCATCTGCCGCACACACCTGCGAGCTCGTCGAGCCGTCGGGGCAAGCGCACGAGACGGACGCTCCTGGCACGCACGCCTTTGCCTCGACAGCCTGGCACTCAGTAGCGTACGAAGACTGGCTCCCACCATTGCTCCCGCTCGAAGACTCGCTCACCGTTTTCACGGACGATCCACCGCTCGCGACATCGCTGCCGCCAGCTCCAAAATCCTCGGGGTAGCCGCTGCTGTCCGCACCGCATCCCACGCAAAGCACTCCAGTAGCCAGCCCAAGCAAGATCAATCGGGTTCGGTTGCACATTCTTCAGTTCCTCCGCTGACCGAACAGCATGCGCATCGCGTTGCCCCTTCGCAATGCCCGCGCGTCAACTTCTACGAAACCATAAGGATTTCGCTATGGTAGACTATTCAATTCGAGGCGCCCATCGCTCACAACCGGGCGTCGCCCCCGTCTACACCGCCAGACAGCACGGCGCCGGGTACAGCCCGGGGAACGTCCAGGTGGCCACCGTCGCTGAGCTTCGCGCTGGCATTGTGGCGCAGGCTGACACGTACCTGGTGTTGCTCAACGGATCATACGTCCTCTTCGCCTGGGACGCCTCCTCAACCGCGGCAGACGACGGGCAGACGTGCTTGCAGGTCACGGGGGTCGCGACGGGTAGGTATCGGCGGCAACGGACCACGACTGCTAGTAGGACATCGGGCGATCGTTTTTGGAATGACCTGTCCGTGTTCCCGATCGGGGTGTACGATGCTCGCTTCGGTGTCTCAGCCACAGGTGGCCTAGTCGACTCCGTCGCCGATCAGTCTGGGTGTGGTAGCAACGCCACGCAAACGTCGACGCTGCGCCCGACACTATCGGCGACTGGCTGGAGCGACGGTGGTCCATGCATCACGTTTGGTGGCGCGCACTACCTCGCGTGCGATGGGATCTCAGGGAAGCTCGGGGCGAACCAACCGCGCACCGTTGTCTGCCTAGCGAGACTTGGTGTCTACCTTGGTGCAAATTGCCTATTCAACGTTTCAGGCGCGGACAACACTGTTCTCTACGACTGCTACGCCGGCTATGCGTCGATTTTCGACACCGCGTGGAACAACTCGAGCGACTCGGTTTTTACAACGACCGAGGACAAGCTGGTCATCTGGGTGCATGGCAATGGTGCCGGAACGTCACACGTATGGGTCGACGGAAAACGGTACAACTACTCAGCAGACGCGATGAGCGGCACGCCTGCGACAGTTGTGCACTCGACGATTGGTGCGCACCTCGCCAATGGGTCGTACGCGCCCTCACAATACATCACCGCGGCAATGCGGCACCTGTCGATTTACAGCGGGCTAGCGGGCGTTTCAGACATCCGTGAAATCTATCGTCGCCTGCTCGGGACGCACCACTTGCGGATCGTCTGCGACGGCAACTCGCTCACATCAGATCGGACCGGCGGCGGACAGGGGTGCTACACGATCCCATTGCAGGCGAAGCTCGGCGCCGCGGCGCTCGGGTACTGTCGCGTGTACAATCTCGGCGTCGGCGGACAGACGACGGAGGGCATGATCACGCGTTACCCAACGTATGCGGCCCCGCTGTTCTCGTCCGGGTCCGATTGCGTCTATGTCGCGTGGGAGCTGTCCAATCATCTGCTGGCCGTGGCATCCGCGAGTGACAATCAGGCGCAAGCGGTGGCGAGGTGTGCCGCCGTGGTGCAGCGATTCTGGGACCTATGCGACATGGCGCGCGCTACTGGATTCCGGGTCGTGGTTGTCACTGCGACCTACCGCGAGGCAACGGGGTACATGCTATTGGGCGGAGGCTACCTTGCAAGCAAGGCGATCGGTGACGCGTGTATTGACGAACTAAACCGCCTGCTACGTGCTGGGTGGTCTTCGCATGCGCACGGGATCGCAGACGTTTGCGCGCATCCAATGTTCGCCAACTCCGCGCACACCTCAAACACCGCGCTCTACCCTGATGGGACGCATTTCTCGCAGACAGCTCACGACGTGATCGCGGGAATAATTTGCGCGGCTGTCCGCGTGCAGCTCGACTCAATGGCGTAACAATGACCACCACCTCAATCACCTACACGCGCGGAAGCGCTCCGCCGTCAACCGAGATCCGTTCCGTTGTCGGCGAGGCAATCACACTGACGATCACGCTTCGAAACGCCGACGGGACCGCGCGCAATTGCACAGGGGGAGTTGTTTCCTGGTGCTTCGGGCGCCGAGGCTCATCGCAACTGACCGGCTATCTCGAGGTAGACGGCGAAGCGACAGGAATCCACGTCCTCACCCTGACTGAGCGCGACGCTGCCCTACTCGACGGCAACTACCAGCACGACGCCTGGTACTACCCGGCGAGTGGCGCACGTGAGCGAGCAGGGGAGACGTCTGTACTCATTCTTGAGCGTGGCGTCGGGCCAGTGAATGGCGACCCGCTAAACGCGGTTGATGCGGCACCGTCGGCAACAGACTCGCTCCCTCTCCAGTCCACAATCGAAATCGCTGGCGTTCTCGACCTGCCTGGCACTTCACAGACGACAATCTTCCCGACGGTTCCCGCGTGCCGAGCGTACCACGCGGCTCCGCTGCGGGTGGTCGTGACCGTCGCGCAGTTGCAGGGTGCAGGGGCTGATCCTGGAGCCGTCGGCACATTGACCGTTGCACGCAATGGCCAGCCCGTATGCACGCCAATCGCGATGACGCATGGTCCGGCGGGCGTGTTCACTGGGACAATCGGTCAAGTCGAACAAGCCCTGATTTCCGTCGGCGACACCGTGGGGATCCTCGCCTTCGTGCGCCCGACGAACGGCGTTGATATGGCGGCCCACCAGGTCGCCTCGGCCACGTTTGTCGAGTCGGGAAAGCCCGTCAACCTGCTCCCGGTTGTCACGATCACGAGCCCGGCGAACGGCGCGACCGTTGCCCCGGGAGCGGTAACGGTGGCGTTTTCCGCTACGGACGCGGATGGCGTGCTATCGGCAGAAAGCTTTGAATCTCTGCTCGACGGCTCTGTCGTTGCTGGGACTCTAGCGCTCACGAGCGGCGCGGGAACGAGCAACGTTGCCGGCACGGTCTCCGTCGCTGTGACATCCGCTGGCGCCCACACGATCAGCGTACGGTGCACTGACGCGATTGGCGGGCAGACGACGACGCCGAGGGCGATCACTGTGGCCCAACCGACGCTCACGATCACGTCTCCCCAGACTGGCGCCACCGTCGATGAGGGGCCGCGGCACATCACGGCTACTACCGACCTGGCGATGCCGGCAAACACGGCGCTGGTGGCGCTTGATGGTGAGACGGTTGTCGGCACCGGAACGCTTGGCAGCGGGGTCACAACGTCATCGTTGTCTGCCGGAGTGCATAACCTTTCGGTGCGCATCGTGACGTCGATCGGCGCGGTAACATCCACGGCCGTCCAGGTCACCGCCGTTGCGCAGGCGCCAACCATTGCGATCACGAGTCCAACCTCTGGAGCCACTACCGTTCCAGCGGCAACAGTCTCTGGATCGCTCTACGTCACCCACCCGGGTGGCGCCGGTGAAATCGCTGCGGTCGCCGTTTGGCGCTCTGGGCAATCGCGAGTTGCGGCCACTCGCGTCGGCAGCAGCGACGTCTGGGCCTACACGGTGACCACTCCAGGAACTGAGGGGACGTGGACGATCAACGCGGACGCCACTGACGTCGGTGGCACCGTCACGACAGCCACACCGATCACGGTCGTGCATTCGTACGCCGTCGCGTGGACGGGTTCTTACGCGTTCGGTCGAGCCTACGCGACGACGTCGTCCCCCTCGAGTGGAGCGCAGACACTGACCCTGTCGGCTACGGTGGCAACCAACGGGGCGCAGCTGCGGGCAACGTTCCCCGCTGGGGTGACGGGGGCAAATATCGTCCCACCCGCTGGCTACTCGATCGATTGGACAACACCGATCGTGCCCGTGAGCGGGGCCGCGCTCCACGGCCTTGTGCCTTGGTCCGATGGCGGCACCTGGGAGGTACTGCTGCAGCTCGATACCGAACACTCGAGAATCCTAGCTTCGGCGCGATGGACCTACGTGGCGCCCGCTGACCTCGTGTGGTTGCAGCGCGACTCGGTAGTCGGCGGGACCGTGATCGGTACATGGACAAGCGTCACAGATCCAATGGCCGCAACATACGGAGTATCACGCGGCAACGTGCGCCAAGGTGGTTCAGGTGCGCTAGTGATTCCTCTCGCTGTCACGTCGACGGCCGTTACCGTGCTCGCGAACGTTCGAACGCTGGTCACCTCAGGAAGCCCAAGCATTGCGTTTTTCGCTGGCTCGTACGAGAGCGACAACTCCACGTCGCAAATCGGATTCGGCGATTTTGAAATGGCGAACTCGGGCGACACGCTCGAAATGTGGTGCGGGTTCCCGGCGCAAGGGATCTACGTGTCGAACCCGAACGCCCCTCGTTGGCAGGGTGGATGGGAAGACAACAACAGCACGTCTCGCATTTCGTTCTCTGGTTGGAACGCAGACAACTCTGTGCAGGCGTTCCCGAACCTGCGAGGACGCTGGCTCACGATCGCGACCTCGCTGTCGAGCAACGCGTACACGCGTCGCATCAACGGCATGACTGCGATCACTGAGTCGTTTGGCGGAACCGTCGCCGACGCCCCTGAAGGGATCTTGTTTGGCGCAGAGCGCAATGGCACGCAGTTCCGCAACGCTGAGATGTTTTTCTCGGATCCAGCGGTGTGCCCTCGCGCCATGAGCGCGGCAGAAATCGCGGCGTACTACCGCGAGACACAAGGCACGCTCACAGCGACTGCCGACTACGCGATCCGCTGCTTTATTCTCGGGTCCTCGTACATGACGGTTGAGAGCGGGCAGACGAATCGGATGGCCCACTACGTCGTCGAGCAAGGAACCGAGCTCGGTGTCACCGTGACCGTTGTTGCGGACTTCGCCTACGGCGCACAGGGCGTGTCTACGCCGAGCAGTGTCAACGCGAACCTTCAGAGTCAGATCAATCGACTGTTGCTCGATGAGCGGTTCCACCGCGGTGCACTCGTATTCGTCGACTACATGGCGATGGTCAACGAGCAGGTCGTCTACGGGACATCGAGAGCGACTGCGCGCACGATGATCACAGCGCAACTCGACAGGCTTCGCGTGGCTGGTTGTACGCTCATCATTCCGCAGGTGTCGAGCTGCGTGCTTGGTGGCGTGACGTACGGGCCCGATGCTCGAGCAGATCAGCTCGAAGACTGGATCTCGGTCCGCCCCGACTGCCAGATCCTCTACGTCAACGCAGCGCTTCAGGCGGACCCTGCGGCGAACTTCTACGACCAGGGCACACCAGGACAGCCGGAGACGTACGGCCCGCACCTTGCCGAGCCTGTTGGCTCTGCACTGACAGGAAAGCGTCTCGTGGCTCGCGCCGCCGTGCAGGCGATGATCGGGCTGCATCAGGGGCGGTTGGGCAAGTACGTAAGACCGTAAGGAGACATCGTGGAGACTATTCAAAATCAGCTAAATCAGGCCTGGATCGCGCTAAAGTTTGCGCTCCCAATCATTCTGTGGTGGCTGCTCGCCACCTGCCTCGTGAACCTCGTCGCTCGACGATCGCAGGTCGACGCGTGGTGCGAGAAGCGTCCGCGGATCGCGGCCGTGCTCAAGATCTGTCGAGCTTTCGGATTCGATCCGTGGCTACTAATCCAAGGGCTTTCGCTTATCGTGATCGGGAAGCTCCCGGCGAAGCTTCGCGAGACGATTCCGGTGCTGATTGTCGCGGCTCTGGCTGCCCTGCTCTCCGGCTGCGCCGGCACCCTCGACAACGCCCGCGGGCAAATCAAGCCGGCCTTGGGAGCGCCCAAGGCGGCCGCGTCAGCTCGACGGTGCGAACAGCTCAGTGACCGCGAAACGCTGTGGGGAGCAATCGCTGAAGCGGGCGCCATCGCGACCGGCTCCGGAGGGCTCGCTACGCTGCCCATCGACAACGAGAGCATTCGGCGCGTCATCATCGGGTCGACCGTGGTCGTTGCCATCGGCACGGGCGCTGCAATCTACGTGACGCGCAAGGCGGCGCAGCAGTACATTGTGGAGCGGTGCGCCACGGAGGCGGGGACGCAGTGAGCCTCACAACTCTGCTGCGCTCCTACGCGGGGCGGCGCATTGGCGGCGTGAAGCCCGAGGTCGAGCGTCGCCCGATGCACGACTTCGAGCGGCTCGGGCTGCCATCCGCTCCGCGAGCGTCGGCCTTTGGTGACCCCGACCTCGCGCAGTACCTCCCCGACTACATGCCGCTAAACCAGGGCGGCACGGGTAGCTGCGTCGCGCAATTCTGGGCCGAGGCCGAGGTGCTCACCATGGCCGCGCGCTACGGCGTCGACTCGCCGCTCTCGTCTCGACGCGCTGCCTACTACTGGGGACGGTTCGCTGAATCAGCTCGAGTCGTCGACGATGGCTGCCGGCCGTCGCTATTGCTCAAGGCTGTCGCGTCGAATGGGCTCCCGCCCGAGACCGCGTTCCCTTGGAGCGAGGCGCGCATCAACCAACGCCCGCCGCTGAGCGCTCGCTGGGACTCACGCGACCACGTAGGACGGCGCGGGAGCTTCATGGTCTACGCGGGGACCCTCCAGGACCGAATCGACGCCGTACGGGCCGCCGTGGCCTCGGGGCGGGCCTTCGGGATCTCGATCCCCGTCACCGCCGACTTCGACGAGTGCCACTCGGCTGCGCCGGTGCGCCTCGACACGAGGGCGGAGATTCGCGGCTACCACATGCTCACCGGCCTTGGTTGCTCGGGTGACGGAGTCGTGCACGCTCTCAACCACTGGGGGCCCAATCACGGAGTTTCGGGTCAGGTGTGGCTCGAGCCCGACTACCTCGCACAAACCTCGTCCATCGTCGTCGTCGACCCACAGGAGGCCGTCCAATGACCACCGCTCGCAAACTACTCTCCCTCGTCGCCCTCGCCTACCTATGCTCCGCCGCCAGCTGCTTCGGCGACGGGGAGGGCTCCGACGTGCCCTCAGACGGCGCTTGCACTGGCGAGGAGCAGTGCGGGACGGTCGCGGACTGCCCTGCCCTCTGTGATACCGTGGTGCGCCTAGGGTGTGCCGCTGAGTGGGGGATCGACGCCGAGGACGGGGCTTGCCTCGACCTCTGCGAGACCGCCTCACCGGGGCTCTGCCCCGCCCTTGCAGCGCAGCAGACGTCGTGCGCGGATGTCGATCGAGCAACGGAGTGCGGGAAGTGACTTGCCGGCAAGCCGTCGCCGACCGTGGGCCCACGGAAGCCGCCAAATTCGGCTTCCGTGAGTCCGACCATACGTGCGAGTACTGCGGGAGCTTGCACCCCGATGACTTCATGGCTCGGCTCGAAGCCGGGGACGTCAAGCTTGGACCAACAGACAAGGGCTACAAGGTCTACGTGGACAACGACGGCGGCGCACCGTTTCTCCGGAGCGTTCGCCGCTGTCCTCGTGACGCCCAATGCACCGGTCCGAAAGACTGCGTGCATTGGACGACCGAGGTCGATACTCACGCCAAATTCTACTTCTACCACTTGAGCGTCGAGCAGATGAAGAGATTCGTCGAGTTGAGTAACGAGGGTCGCCTCAAGCTTGACGACCCGGGACACTTCTACGTTCGCCCGTTCTTCATGCGCCCGGCTACCGAAGGAGGATGAGCCATGCGAGCCGTCTACGTAGAACCAAAACGCACACCGCTGACCTTCGCCCAAGCGCTGCACGCGATGAAGTGGGCGCTCAAGTCGCGCGTTGACCATCTCACCGACGAAGTTGTCGCGCTTGCGCTGGCGAAGACAGCCCTCGAGACCGGTCGCTGGACGCAAATCTGGCAGGCGAACTGGGGCAACATCAAAGCGGGATCCGAGTACTCCGGAATGTTCACCTGCATCACGCTCAACGAAGTGCTCAACGGGAAGATCGTGTGGTTCGCTCCCGAAGGGCAGCTGAGCGCGGCGCCTTCGAATGGCGGGAAGCTGGTTGGTGCTCCATTGCCAGTGCCAGACGGTCATCCGCAGACGCGCATGCGGGCCTACGCGAACGAGTACGATGGAGCCGACTCCTACGTCGATTTCGTCGCCGGGGGGCGCTACAAGGCAGCGTGGGCAAAGCTCCTCGTCGGAGACGCGCTCGGCTACGTGCGCGCTCTCAAGGTGGCCGGGTATTTCACAGCCGACGAGGCGCTATACGCGCGCGGCGTGGTAGCCCTCCACAAGGAGATGCTTGCGCGCATCCGAAGCGAAGAGCCTACGCCTTTCGTTGATCTCGAGTGGGAGCGATTGATCCGCGCGGTGCCGGGGATGCAGTTCGACCTAGCGGAACTCGTTGAGACGTCCGCCGGTAGCGACTTCGCGGAGGTCGTTGCCTAATGGACGCCGTCTCCCTCCGAGCGCTAGCCGACCGCCTCGAGCAGGAAAACGCCGCCCTCCGCGCGCGCCTTGCGCACTACGAAGACCAACAGACAATCCCGGCACCTCCGCCGACTGACGACGTGGGGGGCGAGGATGGGCAATGACCGCATGCGTGACACGCTCTCCAAGACGCTTCCAGGCACCCGCAAAGAGTGCCATTCGTGTCCGGCTATCTCGCGCCTGGCTCTCCTACTCGACGAGGCGAGGGACGACGTGACGGCGCTGCAGGTCGACTCCGCTGAGACACGGATGGCGCTCGCTCGACTCGAGGGTGGAGTCGGGCAAATCCCGGCACTGCTCTCCGAGCTCAAGGACAGCCTGAGACACGAGATCAAGTCCGGGCTGCAGGTGGCCTCCGCAACACGCTCCGGACGCGACATCGAGCAAACCACGCCGCGCAATTGGCCGTCGCTCAAGGCTGGCCCAGTTTCGTGGCGAGGTCCCACCGCGGTGCTGCTGATTGCCATCTTCGTCGCGGCCGGCGCCTACGTCGCGGCCGAGGTATGGCGACCGGCGAAGGCTGCAGCGAAGTAGCAACCATCCGGAATTCCCGGACAGTTCGCCCCAGGTCACGGCCTGGGGCGTTTTGCCGTTTTGTTGGCTAGCCCCAAGTAGTCGACCTACCGGGGCGGGACTTGTCTTGTGGTGGCTACCAGATGATCAGCTCTCCGTCGTCACTCTTGGGTCGCTCCGTCACGACGCCGAGGCTGCGCTTTTCGCGGTCGAGTGACGATCCCATACGGACGACAAGCCCAGCCTCCGAGAGAGCGCTCGAGAAATCGTGGAACTCTCTCGCGTCGGCATCCTCAGCTAGCGCAACCACATCGCCAACAGCTGGGAGCTTGCGCGGGCACATCGCCTCTTGCCATTCACCAGTGTAGCTATCGACCGCGATGCGGTCCGAGACTCGGGTTGAGGCGATGCGGCTGGATACGTTGATTGATTTGGTCATCGGAATCTCTCCTCTGTCTGCCAGGCGTCATCGCCGGCTGACAAGAGACAGCATGGACTATCGCGTACCGGTACGCAACGCCTATTTAGCGTCGCCCTGTCGATTTTTCCTGACGCGCTTTTTATCGATACTTTGCGCCCACTTGGCAATCAGCCCCGCCCTCGACAGCCCTTGCGCGGCCGCCTCGGTGTCAATCGCGTCTCGCAGCTCGGAGCGAATCGAAACGGACAGGTCGACTATCCCGGCGGCTGCGCGCTCTGCTCTGGTCCTGTTTCTCACGGTTCCCATTTCTCCCAGCCATTGGCAGTCAGGTTTCGCTCCGCGTCCTCGCGGCGGTCGTAGGTTTTGTCGCCGAACTCCCACCCGTCGGAGTAGTGGCGCAGGCTCCCAGCGTGGTCGGCGACGCGTGCCACGTTGCTTAGTCTCCATCCCTCGTCGACCTCGAGCAGGGCGCGGCGCAGTGGCCCGTTGTGCGTGGTTTTGCGGTACTCTACCTCAGTGGGTACCAGCGGCCAGCACACCGCGACAATCAGCCGTCTCGCCGCCGTCGAGAGCTCACCCGTCGCGCGGGCGTCTCGCCACCGTTTCGACGCGGTTTTGGCCTCGGACTCTGACCAGCCTGGCTCGCCCCAGCAGAGCGCGGCAAACGCCAACGTCGTCGGGCGGCGGATGCAAAATCCCAGGTCGTCCAGGTACCGGAGCAGACGACGTGATGCAACTGGATCCCCCGCGATCCGGGCCTCGAGTTCGCGGGGGGATAGAGTGGCTAGTGTCACCGTTGCCCCTGCTCGTACAGAGCCAGCCACTCAGCGCCGGACTCAGTTGGGTGCTCGGCGAACAGCTTGGCTATCTCGCTGGTAGGGACAGCGTATCGTTTGCCCTCGTCGGTAGTGACGATCGGTTGGCACGGCGTGTCGTGTGACAGCTTGCCGACACGTACAGATCCGTCGCGCATAGTGACCGCAACCGTCTCGCCAACTATCGGCGCAATTGCGGACGCAAAACGAGCGATGCCAGCCTCGAGCTCTTTTGAAATTTCCACGGAATCTCTCCTTCTTGAGCCAGCCACCTCGGCGGCTCTCAACGCCCCAAGCCCCGGGGCTCGAAGCCTACCGGGGCGAGGCTTGGGCTGATCGACTACCAGATGATCAGCTCTCCGTCGTAGCTCTTGGGCCGCTCAGTCACGACGCCGAGGTTGCGCTTGTCGCGGTCGAGTGATGAGCCCATGCGAACAACCAGTCCGGCCTCTGAGAGCGCTGACGAGAAGTCGTGAAACTCTCTCGCGTCAGCGTCTTCGGCCAGCGCAACCACGTCACCGACCGACGGAAGTCTGCGCGGGCACAGCGCCGCTTGCCATTCGCCGGTGTAGCTGTCGACAACGATGCGGTCCGAGACTCGGGTTGAGGCGATGCGGCTGGATACGTTGATTGATTTGGTCATCGGAATCTCTCCTCTGTCTGCCAGGCGTCATCGCCGGCTGACAAGAGACAGCATGGACTATCGCGTACCGGTACGCCAGGACTATTTTGAGGTGGATGGTCGATTTTCGGAAAGTGGCGGATTTACAGCCACTCCCCTCCGCCGAAACCACTCGTTTCTCTCCTCCTGGCGTAACGAGCTCAATGGTCAGGTCGCTTGTGGCGCGGTGCTCTTGGTTGCTCGACGATCACTTCACCGGCTCCTTCGGCGGCTCGTTGATCGCGGTAGCGAATAGATAGAGGGCGTGGCTCGGGCACATGTAGACCTTGCATTCCGCGCATTCGACGCGGCACCCAAGAGCAGCGCGCCGGTTCCGGAGTGTCGCCTCCGCGATCTCGCGCTCTCGAGCGACATCTGCCATTCCATAGGCGACACGTTGCCAGTCGGTCACGCAGTAACCTCCAACTCCACAGGACACTCAAACATCGACTCTCGACCGAGAATCGGCACCGGCCGCACCTTGCGACGGTTCCGGAGCACGAGATGCCACTTTCCAGGGATCGCCCATCGCGACAGGCTGTCCTGCACGCAGTCCACGACGTCGACAATGCCGACGATGCACCCGAGCGACGCCTCGAGCATCTGCCGCGATGGCATCACGATTCCGGGAGCTCGCAGCGACACTATCGACAAATCGGCACCGATCTCGTGCCACCTGTGGAACCTGCTGACGTGGATCGCGAGTGGCCCGCGGTAGTTGCAACGACGCGAACGGTTCTCGACGTCTTTCGCGAGCTCTTCGGGCAACTCGAACATTGCCCACGGCCACGGCGAGCGGACGGTGAGGCACTTCATGGCTCTGGACTCCACAGATGCAGACAGAACTTGTGCAGGTTCACGAAATCCTCGTCCTTCGGAAGGACTTGCACCGCCTCATGGTTGCGACCGATGAAAGCGTCCTTTGCCATCTTCAGCTCGTCCCATGTTGGAAGACGGTTCTCGTGGCTTATCGATAGGTGAAGCCACGTAGATCCATTGTCTAGCGTGTCCGTGCTGAGCATCGCTCGAAGTCCACCCTTGTGAATGAACCAAAAGCGCCACCCGTTGAAGGATGCTTGATTCCAGTCTCCGGGTATTGGACGGCGTAGATGCGGCTCGGACATGCCAATGATCTTGGTCAGGTTTGGAATCATCACGGTAAACCTCCGCGCATCCTGCAAGCATCCTCGATCACGCGTCGCGCGCCCGGGCGTTCAACGCACCAATCGACGACGCAGAGCGGCCCACCGCACACCGCGGCACCTTCAGGAAAGCGCAGCTCACCGACTAGACGGTTCTTCCGGTCGAAGACCGGTTCGAATCTGTCAATCGCAAAGCATGCGACCTTGCAACAGTTGTCTTTCACGGAGCACCTCCGCAGGTCCGCGACAACTGGATCAGCGCGTCGCGGAACCGCTCCGGAGTGCGTGACGCTTCCGCTGGCCAGACCCGTTGCGAGAGCGGACGACCGCAGTTGTTACGGAGCCCGCTCACGACGGCGTCGGCTTGGGGGCGCGACCAGTCGAGCGGTTGCGGAGGGTTGCGCCCGACGTACGCCAACCAGGTCAGTTTCTGCGCCCGATGCCCGTAGGCGGCCTGCGCCACCTCGCATACCCAGGTCCCATCGATGCAGCGAGACCAACCGCGCTTGGCTGGAACAATCAGCCCGTGCGCTGCCCAAGCCAACGACCACGCCGGATGCTCAAGCACGCCACCGCAACGACGGAGTGCCCGTAAGGCAAACGCGAACAGCCCACCATCTTCGCCAACGCGATACCAGTGGACGGCCTGGACTAGGTAGGCGTGCCTGCACCAACGGTTGCACGGCGGGTGAGCGACTACCGGACTTCGGCCGCGGTAGCGCTTGGCGTTGCGCTGCTCGTCCCATGGATCGACACCAGGAAGACCGAAGTAGACTCCGTTCGTCTGGACGAAGAGGGCGGCGACCTTGGCGGTCACGGGACGCAACCGGCCTGGCGACGCGTCGCCCATGGAAGACATTGGCGTCACGGCACAACCTCCAACTCGACCTGACAATCAAAGAGTCCGAGCCGCCCGATGATTGGAACCGGGCGCACCTTTCGACGGTTCCGGAGCACGCGGTGCCACATCCCAGGGTTGGCCCACCGCGACGGACTGTCCTGCACGCAGTCAACGACATCGACCATTCCAACGATGCACCCGAGCGAGCATTCTAGACGCTTGCGCGTCGGCATCGCGATTCCTGGCGCACGCAAAGCCACAATCGTCAAATCCGTCTCAATGTCGTGCCACTTGTGGAACAGGCTCACGTGGATCGCGAGCGGTCCTCGATAGCTACTGTTCCTCGAACGGTTCTCGACGTCTTTCGCGAGCTCTTCGGGCAACTCGAACATTGCCCACGGCCACGGGTAGCGCACGGTGATGCATTTCATGGTTTTGACTCCAGTGCTCTGGTGATTTCATCGAGCAAGCGCTCGAACCTAGTTGCACGTCTCGACTTCACCTCGTCTTCCGTCGAGTACTTCACGACGCGGACCAGCAGCGCGCACATGGAGTCGCTCTCGCTTCTGAGCTCATTCATCGCCTCCTGCAGCTTCCTGATTGCGTCCTCGCGGTCGGCGAGTGTCTTGCGCAGCTGGTCGCGCTCCCAAGTCACCTGGTCGAGCGTTGCGGAGAGCCCAGGAACCTCTGACGCCTTCCGAATGAAGGCCTGCATTTGGTTGTCGCGCTCTGCGATATGGCCCTGCAGCCTTGTCAGCTCGTTCGCGTATTCCCGTTTCCTGTCACTCGTCTCCCGCTCAACCGTTAGGCAGAGTTCCTCGTGCGTCATTACCGGTTGCAGCCCAAATGCGCTATCGACAGACCCGGCCAACATGCTTCGCTGAGCTTCTATCGTTGCGTCGCGGTTGGCGAGTTGGTGCCGCAGCGACTCCGCATGCTTATCGATGATTTGGATGCACTTGATTGTCGGATGCGGTTCTGTAGCGCCATGTCTGAATGCTACTTCTTGGGCAAACTCAAGGTTTCTACCGAGATGAAACACCAAACCCTCGTTGTCTTCTTGGTGTTTCTTGCGCCAGTAGTCACGCTCTGCTTTTACCTCGGCAAATTGGCGCTCGAGGTCGACCAAGTCGGAGTGCGGGGCGTAGCGCGTTTCTGCTTGTCCATCGCTGGCCACCTCGTCGCGAATTGTTCCCTCCACAACACTGATGCAGCAGTCGGACATTTCTGGGCAGCCGTCCTCGGTTAGAACAAAAACATCCCTCGTCTCATCCCTTGCCATTTACCTATCCTCCAATTCCGCCAGTGCGTCCGCGCACTGGTCGTGTTTCGCGTGCAGTTCGCCGTCTCGCGCCGCGCTCCGTTTATACAGCCTGCACCAGTCCGTGCTAGCGCCAAGATACCGGCATTGTACGGAGCAGGTCTCGCAATACTGGCCAGCGATGTCTTTGGGGGCGAGGAGCTTTGCCATCACTTGCCAGCCTTTCGGTAGGGGTTGCCCGCGTAGAATTTGTCCAACGCAACCGCTGACCACCCTATCCCGTCTGCCTTGTCAAACGCTTCTGATGCGCCATCATCCCACGCCTCCGCCAGCAACTCATCGAGCAGGCCGGCGCGGTGGAGGAGGGCGATGACATCTTGCGTGCTTGCCGCCAGGCTTATGTTGTCAAAATCGATAACCGTCATCCCGCCGTCATATGTCGTATGCACGCTCGTCGACCCAGAGGTAGCGATTGGTCTACCGTCGCCGAACTCGCCCCAATACCCGCCAGGCGCCAGCTCTAGCAATTCTCGCGACATGAATCCTCCAGTGCTGCGTGATATGCGCGCAGCCCGCTCATGGATGCTTCGAACGCGACCCTGAACGCGACCTCGCCGCACATGAGGCAACAGCCGTCCTCGTCGACGGGGAATCCTGGGCCGCATTCGCACAGCACGAATACTGCACCATAGTGGATATTGTCTACGACGCGCGCCGTCTTGCCTGGGGTTGCGCAGGTGGCGGTCATGGTTTGGACTCCAGTGCTCTCGACAGGTAGAAGTCGCATTCCTTGGCTACGTCGGAAAGGTCATCTATTCTACGCAGCGAACGGACGTCCTCGAGACCTTCGCGCAGTCCGTCGCTCTCGTTCCTGAGCTCGTTCAACTCCTCTTGCATCCGCCTGATTGCGTCCTCGCGGTCGGCGAGTGTCTTGCGCAGCTGGTCGCGCTCCCAAGTCACCTGGTCAAGCTCTGCGGAGAGCCCAGGAACCTCTGACGCCCTCCGAATGAAGGTCTGCATTTGGAGCTCGCGGTCGGTCATGGGTTTCTTCCTGCGCGTTCAGCGATTTGCTTCTCGCGCCATCCACCGCGCGGCACGCATGGCACACGTGGCACTTCCGGCGCCGGCCATCGCTTATCGCGTTCGGCTAGTTTCGCGTCGGCGAGCCTTGCGCAATATGCCGCCTCGTATATGTGCTGGTCCGTTGGGTCAGCGGCTGCGTCGGCTTCGGTTATGGCGAGCGTTGCAGCACAACACGCATCCCAAAACGCCCGTCGTTCGCGCTCGTGTTCGTCGCGGGTCATCGCGGCCACCTCCGCCTGTACCGTCGGACCGCCTCATCCGCGTCCTGCTGCGCGATTCCACACGAGCACCCGCGACGCTTCGCCACCGCGTAGACGCGGCACCAAAGCGCACGACACTCTTTGTCCAGTTCAAGAGTCTCTTTCCGAGTCACGCTAACCTCCACTCCTAAGCCGCTCGACTTCGAGCTTTCGCGAAATGAGCTTCGCTTCCATCCGCTCGCAGTCCAGCCTGATTGATTCCAACAAGTCACAAGCTCGCACCGTCTCACCGTTGACGATCGCCTCGAAGAGCTCGTCCAGCTTCCCGCAGACGAGCTCCGAGCGTGGTGTGTTTAGGTTCTTCGGCATGGTCTATCCCTGGGGCGGTTTGATGTCGTTTCCATCAGTAGTTGTTCGGGTCGTCGCCGCGGTCGACTTCGGGTGAGGGGGCGGGCTTGTGCTCAGGCTTCTTGCTCCCGAGGTGCATCCGCTTTCCGTCTTGCTCGGGCGGAGCGATGGGTTTGGACTCGCTGGCGATCTCAACTCCAACCGTATCCGTTACGTCTCCGTCGTTGAGGGTAAGTCGCCCACCAACCAAGATGTCGTAGATGGCCTTGTATGCCTTGCGCAGCGCCTTTCCGATGATCGCGTCTGCTCCCATGCCAGCGTTCACGCGAATCACGAACCGCTCGTCGCACATGCTCCCATCTTCGCGCTTTGTGGCGTCTCGAATCATCTGCATCGGTACACCTTGAAGCTTCCAGCTTGCTCGCACTGAGACACGTGCTTCCTTCTCGTTCTGTGCTGGGGCGCCAGGCGTCACAACCACGTCCGAGATCCCAGGGAACTCGTTCACGAGTCGGATCAGTCCATTCTTCGCGGCGTACATGCGCCCGGCGATGATGTTGATCTCGTTCCCGATTGGGCGCAGACCAAAGATCATGGCCTCAACCATGCAGTCGCGCACGACGGACGCTTGGTACCCGCCGTCACGATCCTTGTCTGTGACAAACCCTAGCGCTGTCCCCTGGAGCGGCATGAACACTTGCTCCACCAGTTCTTTCGTCAGCACGTTGCGAAGCTTCTGCATTCCTGACGCCAGCGTTACTGTCTGGGCCAGGATTGGCATCTCGCGCAGTTTCGCCGCGTTGCACTGCTGGACCACTGCCTCGATATCGGTTGTTGCCACTTCGATTGCTGTTGATGACATCCTCAAATCCTCCGTTCTTCCAACTTGAAAACCTCACGAATCTCTACCGCTCCAGCAAGCTCAAGCTTCTGGTTCAGATCCCGCTTTGCGGCCGTGCCATTGCCTTTCCCGGCTAGCTCGGCCACACGCTTCTCGACCTTGCTGATCGGCATCTTGATGACCTGAGCGAAGTCTGCGTCCTGGAAACCAAGATCGCTAAGGACTCCCCACGCCTTCTCCGGGTCAATCTCGCGCCTGCCTTCACTGTCAAGGTAGAGCTTTGACTCTTTGCCGATGATCTCCCCTTGCTTCTCCGCGCGCCCCTTGATTGCCTTGAGCGCCTTGTCGGCGATCTGGGCGACGAGCCGCGCCTTGTGGTACAGGTCGACGCATGCGTCTGGCTCGAGCGTCAACACCTGCGATTCAACAGAATCGAGGCCCACGTCACCGATTGCCGCAACATACGACCGAGCCAACACGTTCCCCGCTTGGCACTCGTGGAAGCGCCGGCAGTGGACGCAGTGGTCGCCAGTGCGGTAGACCCCATCCCAGTTGACGACGCGTTCCTCGAAGTCGTGAACCCACTTCAGTGCGTCCTGACGCGTCATGGTGTAGTTCTCCACGTCGCCTGAGCGGACCCAGGCGATCGTTGCTGTGCCACCTTCGAGCTCGGGATAGGCCAGGATGACCATTGCCAAGTACGCTTTCATCTGGTGCGCGTAGTTCGCATCGAGTCGCCCAGTCTTCCAGTCGAGGATCCGGACCAGGTTACCAACGATCGAGATGACGTCTATGTGCCCGGTGAGTTTCAGGCCAGCTACCTCGAGATCAGGCAGCTCGTAGCTGACAGCGATCTCAGTTAGAGCGGCCGGGAACGTATCGCGGATCTTGCTCCAAAGCTTGGTGGCCTTGCTGCAGAGCATCCGGACTTCTTCCGAGTTGCCGTCGAGCTCGTCGCACACGTTGTCGATGTTATCCCACTCGACGGCTCCTTTCGTCGCTAGAGGCTCTAGGCACTTGTGGGCGGCGGTGCCGTTCTCGGCGGCCTCGTTCACTTCCTCCGCCTCGAGGTCGCAAGGTTGCACCGATCCGCCACACTTGAAGGCGGTTGGCATCGCCGATGCGCGAAGCTTGATGAGCTGGTGAGTTGCTAGTGGAGCGTTCATTCGGCAGCCGCCTCCGTGCGAATCGCATCCGCGTAGCTCTCACCGTGGAGCTCGCAGTCATCCGCGACCGCCGTGAGAATATAGCACTGATTCTCGATTGCGAGGCGATGTAGTTGTGTTTTCGACGATGGCGACAGCTCTCCGAACGCCGCTTGCGGGAGCACGATTAGTCGGTTCTGTTGCGCCGCGATCTGGACCACGTGGATCCAGCGTTCCCCATCAGACAATTCGTCGAACGGCTCGCTTTCGCTGCGGTCTGTTGCGACGACGAGGCGCGGTTCACCGTCCTCGTTGAGCTTGATTCGAAGCGGACAATCATTCAGTCGAGCAATAGCGCCAGTGAGAACGTCGGCTGTATCGGAAGCGGCATCGCGGAGCGCCTTTGCCTTTCGGTGAAGTTCCTTTGAGGCCTCGTTTGCGCGCTCCGATCGTCGCTGTGCCTCGATTGCCCCGCGGATCTTGACGCCGAGCGTGACCGCTTCCTTCGCGCTGGCGACGCTCCGAGCGGCGTAGTCCACGTCGTTCTGCTGGTCGATGATTGATTCCTCCGACGGAGCCTCGATCCCAGCCGCGTTGATGGCCGAGTGAAGCTCGGCGTGTAGCGCTTCCTCGCGCTTCGCTTGCTCGACTGCTGACCGTGCCGCGTCGTATGCCGTTCCGGCGGCGCGAGCCGTGGCCTTGGCTGCGTCTAGTTCGAGCTCGATCCGCTTGACCTTCGCCTCGGCGTCATCCAGAGCGGCCTTGGCGCGCGCTCGGTCTGCGGTAGCCTCGGTCACGGTCTTGCCCTGGCCGAGCTCGGATAGCCTGGCGCGGGCCGCGTCGGCCTTGGCGATCGAATCACTCGCCGCTTCTCGCTTGGTCAGTAGAGCATCGAGCTTCCCTTTCTCGAGCGAGTGGAACTTGATTGCCGACTCGAGCAGCGCCTGGAGCTTCGCGTCGTCGTGCTCGAGCGACATGTCGACGGACTCAGCGATCGAGGCTTGCGCCCGAGCGTCCGCAAGGGCAGTCTTTTCGCGTTCCTCGACGCGTTGAGCTTCGCGCTCGATGGCGCGCTTGACTCGCTGGGCCATGTCCACAAGATCGTCCGTGGTCAGAGAATCGTGCGGGACGACCGCTTCGAACTGCTCTTGCCCCCCAAGCAGACCATGAAACAGCGTCGCGTCAGCCTTGACACCTGCCAATCGCGTGAGCGTCTTGATCCGGTGGCGGTCGCGCGTGGTGGCCTTCTCGAAAGACGGCGAGTGAAGGTCGGCGATCGACAGGTCTCCAAGGCCCTCTATTGTCAACTCACCCTCTTCGCGTATCTGCTTCACTACCCGAAGCGTCTTTCCGGCGATGGTCGCTTCACCGCGTGGCGCGCCGTCACGTTTTCCAGGCCTAACGTCGGTGTTGCCGTCTGTCGCGAGCTGAACTGTGCGCAGGGTAGTTGTCTTCCCGCAGCCGTTGCGCCCCTTCAGAACGTGAAGACCAGGACTGTCTAGCTGGTACTCGAATTCAGTTACTGGCCCAAGATCCTTGATGCTTATTCCTACAGGCATTGCGCTGGCTCCTTTGATGGGCGCTGACCTTTCAGTGGGGTACGATGCAGCGCCTCGTGCATAGGCCACCCCTTCATTAGTCTGTTGAGCAGCGTGTTTGGATGAATACCAAACCTTCTCGCTGCCTCGTGAACCGATATCTTCTCTCCGTCAACGCTGATCTTCTCACGGCGAACCTTGACCGTCGCCGCTTTCTCAGCGTCCCAACCTAGATTGATGCGCTGGCGTATCGTTGTTTGCTCCACGCCGGTTAGCTCTTGCGCCTCCGCGAGCGTCACAAGTCTCCCGTTTACTGGCACAAGGTGATTGTTCCTCTTGTTTCGCGCTTGCTCAACCGGTGTTGCCCATCGGCAGTTTTCTGGAGAGTAGTCGCCGTTGTTGTCGATTCTGTCGAGCATGTGTTTGCTCGTTGGACGCTGACCCATGTCTGAAATGAAGTTGTCGAACGATAGCCAGCGATCGCAAACGCTGATTCCGCGGCCTCCATATAGGCGATAGTCGCGCGAGTCTTTCTTGAAACATCGCAGTTTCATTGCGCACCAGACCTTTCGCTCGGAAGAAAACATTGCTTGATCCTTTCGCAACCGTGAGAGTCCGAGCGGTAAGGCGTCCCACTCAGGCCCTCACGGTCGCGGGCGAGTTCTCTCGCCTGCTCCGGTACCCCCGTTTGCCTAGCGGCGTCGCGGTACTCCGACCCGGTGTGCACCTAGATCCGCGCGTCACGTGCCAGCGCAGCAGCCCAGCAGACCGGTAGCGTCTTCTATGTTCCTCGTCGCTCCCGCGTGATCGTTCGCCCCTCCGTAGCCGTCAACCTCGGCGGCCACATCCTCTCCACATGAGCAAACGCGCACCTCGAGGCAATCGAGAAACACGCCACGCGGAGGAAGTCTTTGCCACGATTTACGATCGTACGTTGCTCCGCACTTGAGGCATTTTACAGGGAAAGAGGTCACGGTGCTACCTCGATGTCGGCCCACTTGAGGCACATTGCCATGTGGTTGGCGTTTGCGGTCTTTGGGTCCTTCGCTGGCAGCATGTCGAGCTCGGTAGTATCTTCGAGCGCGTGCCCCTCGCATAGGTCTCCTGGGCAATCGCACTCAGCGGCCTTGAAAACCATTGTCTCGTAAGTCCGATCGAAACCTATCTCGATCAATGTGTCTCGAGAATGGCTTGGTGCGTATGCCCCGACTGAGCTAACGATCCACGGTCCGATCCTCGTTGCCATGTGGAATCGACAGTCACTCGCTCCGATGAAATGGCCAGGCATCCCAAACCACTTCCAAGTTTCGATTGGGAACTTCACGACACAGCCTCGATCGCGTGACGCTCGCAGAGCAGCCCCTGCTGGATCTTGACCGCCGTAGCGTGCCCCTGAATCTCCGTGAGGAGCTCAGCAAGGCGCTTCGGCGAAAAGTCACCGTGCAGGTGGACGCGAACCTTGTCGTGCGTGTGGCTGACACGCGTCATGCTGAGCTCGTAGAGCGTGTCGACTGCGAGGCGTCGTAGGGACTCGAGGGAATCAGAGCGCCTGGTGTGCGCCGCGGCGTGCTCCGGAGACCTGTCGCGCAACTCGCGAGCCGTCACCTCAAACGTCATTGCGTCCTGCAGCTTCGACGCGAAGCTCGCTAGGCCTGCGTTGACGAGCAGCCCAATCAGCCGCGCGTCGTTGGCGCTCTGCATTCTGTCCACGTCAACCATTTGACGCCTCCAAACTCGGCACAATTGCCACCTGGCGCACTGACTCTGGCATCGGCTCAACGCAGACAATGGTCGCAAATCCAGGTCCAGCGACGCCAACAGCAACGCGGCGCCTGGGCTTCGGTTTCGAGTCGTCGAAAATCACACACACTGTAACGTTTTGCATGGTTCCTCCGCTGATTGCTTTGCGGGGTGAGTAGGTGAGCGCGCGGCGCGCGGCGCGCCGTGTCTCCACGGCTGCGGTTGGGCGTGGTATTGGACGCCGCGCTAGCTCAGTGGACCTCGGCCGATTTGAACGACCTGCGCCTCGGTGACGTCTCGCCGAAGCCGCTAACCTGCGAAGCCCTAATTGACTCCCCAGCACCATTACCAGGGAGTCCACGAAGCTCGAAAAAGAGACCAGTCCTAGACTCATCGAAACAACCGGTGGAAACCTCGCCGGCACGGTGGGCTGTTGGGCCCCGTGACACACCGAGCGCTGCATAACAGACAGCTGAGAGTGTCGCGGGGCACGGCACCCCTAGACCGCGAGCAGTTCGGGGTCCGGTGCACACGGCAGCGTCTTATCAGGAGGCGCAATCGTGGCGCACGGAATAGACCGCAGCGTGTCGCGCGTCGGCTCCGTCTCTGACCAGCACAGTCGCTCGGCGTCCTCAATGGATAGCGTGCCAGTCTCGATTCCGGCGACCGCATCCTGTGCTTCGACGAGCAACTGACGGAACTCCGAGATCAGGTACTTGGCCGCGCACAACTCCGGGTGCCCGCCGCTGGCGTGCGACTCGATGATCATCGCGATGGCGTCCATTCCGTGGGCGCTTAGGCGTTCGGTGAGGCTAGACACTAGCAATCCCCATGTCCACCAGGTACGCCCTGACTGCTAGGTAGTTCGCTCGTATTCTGCGAAAATCATCACTGTCGCGTGGAGTGTCGTATTCCTCGGACGAGGCGAACCACGAGTCCCACTCGACGATGGACTTTGTTTTGCAACCGATCGAGACGCTGATGGCATCTCCTGTAGAGCTCCACGTGATTGACCATTTGGACCAGATCGGTAGGCGGGCTCCGTCGAGGCGGGCTCCGTCGAGGCTGGCTCCGACGAGGCTGGCTC
>CAZTDP010000005.1:30560-62260 GCA_964612565.1 uncultured Candidatus Saccharibacteria bacterium | reverse complement strand
TGGTGGGCTTGCCTGGGATCGAACCAGGGACCTCTCGAATGTGAATCGAGCGCTCTACCACTGAGCCACAAGCCCAAACATCAGTATTTTACCTTAAAATTCAAAGAAAGAGAAAGGGTGTCCAATACAACGCCACTTGGGTATAATTAATTTTGACATGTTTAAGAAACTAAATTTAAAACAAACAATAGTAGAAATGGGCGAAATTTTTTTAATCGGGATATCTGTTGTTTTGTTGGTTTACATTTTTATAGGTCAAAACTTGGAAATTTCAGGAAGTTCGATGTATCCGTTTTTACACGACAAAGAACAGATTATTACCGAAAAGGTGTCTGTTAAGTTAAGTCCTTTAAAACGAGGTGAGGTAATAATTTTTTGGCATCCTAACATCAATACCAGCTTACTTGTTAAAAGAGTAATAGGTCTCCCGGGCGAAACAATTAAGATTGACGGCGGTAAAGTGTATATAAACAACGAGCAGATAAAAGAACCCTACCTCGGCGATCGAGTTATCACCGACGAAGGTAGTTTCCTTCAGGTCGGCCAGGAATATACAATTCCGGCAGATTCGTACGTTGTGATGGGAGATAATAGAGATGAAAGTACAGACTCGCGAACTTGGGGGCCGGTTAAATCAAAGTTGGTTATTGGGAGAGCAATACTGGTGTTTTATCCGTTTAATTCGTTTAGATTTATTAAATACTAGCTAACGATTACTTGGCCTTAACTTCTTCGACTTCAACCTTTTTCTTATCTTTTGAAAGCCAAGCAAACTTAACAATTCCGTTAACTTTTGAAAAAATGCTGAAATCCTTGGCTAATGATGCATTTTTACCGGCGGCAAATGTTCGACCTCTTTGTCTTAAAATAATGCTTCCTGCTTTTACGACAGAACCACCAAAAACTTTTATTCCAAGTCTTTTACCCGCTACATTAGCGCCCTGTCTTGCTTTTGATCCGCCTGCTTTTTTATGTGCCATATATTATTTAGCCTTTTTTGAGGGGCGTGGGGCTGTTTCCTTGCCTTTCTTGGTTGAAACTTTAGCTGAAGTAGCTTTTGCTACCTTTGTCTTTGCAGGAGCCTTTTTAGGAGCTTCTTTGACCTCTACAACTGCAGGAGCAGCTTGAGTTGTTTCAATTTTTGAACTTGATTTTTCACCGATACTTTCAACTTTTAAGATACTAATTGAATCTCGGTAACCGTTAACCTTTCGGTAGCGCGATTTTGATTTGAAACGTGATATCCTTATTTTTCGGCCTCTTTTTTCGCCGGTGACCGAAACTTTTACTTTAACATCCTTAACAAAAGGGGTCCCTATCTCAATGGTCGAGCCATCTGAGACTAAAAGTACGTCAACCACGGGCTTTTCAGACTGGTGTTCTACTTCTAGAACATCGCCTTCTTTTACCATGTATTGACTTGTTCCGATTTTAATTACTGCGTATTTATCCATAGAAACAGTGGAATAGTACACTAAATTCGAGCTTTGGGCAAGAATCTTAAAGCTTTGCAGAAGTGCCTGCTATGATCAAAACATCATACTGGGCGGAATCCTCTAGGGTTTCTTCTATCTTAACATTTGGAAAAACCGCAGAAGTATCGCCTTTTAACAAATCCACGTAGCCGCTTTTATCCTTTTTAAACCTAAAAACAGTTGCTTCCTTATTATCTTCGTCCGAATTCCCAATACCTGTAACAACGTATCTTTTACCCTCCAAGAGGCTTTGGGTTCTAGAAGCCAACCCTGTAATGCCGGAACCATTCCAAATCATTATTTTAAGATCGGCCTGCTTTAGTTCGGGTTTAACTTCGGGAACAGAAGGAGTAGATTCGGGCGTTTGGTTTGAGCTCATTTCGCTTAAAACACTTTCCGACTCGGGATTTTGAGCTAACTTGTCTGACCCAAAACCCTTATGATCTGTAAAAAATAGAAAATATGAGAGGCCACCCAGCCCGATTAGCAACGCTGCAGTCACGATAGCCGGAACAAGTTTCATCGACTGCTTTTGAACAACCGGCGTTGGAAGTAGATTCAACATGTTAAGTTGAGTCCCTAAAATGGCAGAGTCGCTATCAAGCACATAGTTTGTAAGAAGATTAACTTTGAAATCTTCAGGAAAATCAGTAAGGTTTTCGGGCAACCTAATATCGTATGTTTCGAATCCATTAACACTAAATTCGCCGTAATTTAACGTGAAAATCTTTTTTATCGGCGAATTTCTCTTATACAGCGAAAGGTCCGATACAAACTTTTGAAGTTCCGGTTTAGAAATTTGTTTGTCGTTTACGTCGCTGTAAAAGATTCCTCCCAACTCTGAAAGTGCAACCGCGTAGCTGCCATCTACCCGACAGATAAATACCGCCGGATCGTTGGTATTTAAGTACTTTGGCAGCAACGAAATCCATGGAACAACACTTTTTAACGAAACACCCAGCTTATTTGCAATCTCCAAGTGCGCCTCCATAAATTCCTTTTTGACACCGACGAATTGGTATAGAAACGGGGCAATTTTTTGGTACGAAAAGTACATGTCATCAAGCTCGGCGTCTGTAATTTTTTTCTTAATGTCGGCAATTAACTGGTCTTGCGTATTGCCATCGCGTTTGTTTACGGTTATAAACCTTAAAAAAGAGTCTTCAGGCTCTACAACAATGTTTAATAAAAGTTTAGAATTTTGTAGCGGTGTTATTTGGCTAAGTCCAGTGGTTACTTCCTTAACGAAAGACTCGATATTCAATATTTTTGTGTCGCTGACAGTATCAGGATCAAGCGCCATTGAATAGGTTTTTAAACCTTCCTTGCCAATAGTGGATAACCTAATAATATTATTATTTAGGGATAGGTAGATATCTTGCATAGTATTAATAATATCACAATTTGTGCACAAAAAAGCGATCGGTAGCTGTTAATTTTTTTGCTTGAACTTTCTTTTTTATGTCGTTTCCAAACTTTTCGATTACTTCGTCGGGAATCTCTTGTAGCGGGAATTCGGCTTCAATTAAGTCCCCCACTTTTAATCCGGCTTCTTTACGAAGATCCTGAAGTTTTCGCATCATTTCACGGGCGAGACCTTCGTATTTTAAATCTTCGGTTATGTTTGTATCAAGCACTGCGCTAACGCTAGCATCCGTACCTGATAGGTCGCTGTAAGTTATGCTTTTAACATTTAACTCGTCTAGTACTAGCGTTTCCAAATCTGATGCAAGTTTCTCAAACCCAAAAACCTCAATACCGGCTAATGGCTGGCGTACCGATAATTTATTTTCCGTCCTAAGCGCAAGTCCTAAAGATACAATATCCCTTACGGCTTTCATATCTTTTATAAGTCCTTCGCCTGCGTTTATAACAGAATTGTCAAACGCCGGGTACTCGCATAAATGAACTGACTCGGGAAGTTTTGGATCCGTATCTTTAACTAAATGCTGATAAATCGTTTCGGCCATAAAAGGAATTGCCGGAGCAGACGCCTTGGCAAACTCTACCAAAACATAATAAAGAGTCGATAAGGCGGCCGTATCCCCTGAGGATATTCTGTCTCGGGATCTTCTCACGTACCATCTGGATAAGTCGTCGACAAATTCTTCCATCGGTCTCACAGCGGCCGGAACATCATACGACTCGATATTTTCTGTAAAAGTTTTAATGACTTGATGCAGTCTGGCTACTATCCACTTATCTAAGATATTTTCTGAATCTGTATATGCCAAAGGTGCCCAGTTGTTTGACTGAGCATAAGTTAAAAAGAACTTAACTGAATTCCATAGAGGATTTAAAATATTTCTAAGTTTTGTTTTTAATTCGTTATCGTCAAAATTTGCATTGTCCCCGACCATCAACGGTGACGACATTAAATACAATCTCGTTGCGTCACCTCCGTAATTTTCAAGCACAAACTTAGGATCTGTGTAGTTACCGTAGGTTTTACTCATTTTTCGTCCGTCGTTTCCTGCCATTACTCCGGTCGAAATTACATTTTTGAATGAATTTTTATTAAACAAAGCGGTTGAAAGTACGTGCATCACGTAAAACCACGCTCGTACCTGCGCAATGTATTCAACAATGTAATCGCCTGGAAAGTTGTCTTCGAATTTTTGCTGATTTTCAAACGGATAGTGGATCTGAGACCAAGGCATAGAGCCTGCCTCCATCCATGAATCTAAAACTTCAGGTCGGCGCTTAAATGTTTTTCCGTTTTTCTTAATTATTATTTCATCTATGTATGGTCTGTGCAGGTCTCTAACTTCCTGGCCCGATAATTCCTCGAGTTCTTTAATTGAAGAAACTACAATTCTGTCGCCATCATCGGATTCCCAAACAGGCATGGGTGTTGCCCAATATCTATTTCTTGAGATGCACCAATCAGGAGCCTGTTCCACGCCCAGCTTAAATCTCCCATTTTTTAAATATTCGGGTGTCCAATTAATATTTTCATTTAGCTCTAAAAGCGGTTGTTTTAATTTTTGTATATTTATAAACCAACTGTTTTGGGCTTTTTGTATTAGCAAAGTATCGCATCTGTCATGAAAAGGAAAACGATGCAAAATAGTTTCGTTTTTAAATATTAAATTTCTACTTGTGAGATCGGCCGTTATTAATGGATTTGCGGCGGCATAAAATTTGTCTTCAAAGGGGTTTTGACCATTGTTTCCGGATGTAAACTTTCCTTCGTCGTCGACCGTTTGCATTATTGTTAAGCCGTAGTGTGCCCCCATTTCGCTGTCTATTTCTCCAAAGCCTGGTGCGCTGTGAACAATTCCTGTGCCTTCTTCTGTATTTGCCATTCCGGCATAATCGTAAACCTTAAATTCCCCGTCTTTTGAAGCAAAGAAGGTATAAAGAGGTTCATAATCAAGACCTACCAAATCGGCGCCTTTAAACTTTTTAATAACCCTAAAATCGGCACCCTCAAAGACAGTTTGCAAGCGCAGTTCTGCGCATATAAAATGCTGGCCGGCGCTCTCAACTACTACGTAGTCGGCATTTTTATCAACCACCAACGCGCGGTTAGACGGCAGTGTCCAAGGTGTTGTTGTCCAAGCCAAAATATAAACGTCTTTAAATTCTCCGGACGTTGTAACTTTAAACTTAACTGTTACCGCAGGATCTTCAACATCTTTATACGAGTTGTCCATTGCAACTTCAAAGTTGGATACAGGTGTTCCGCAAGTTGTGCAAAACAGCGATGTTCTAATTCCTTCGTAAATTAGACCTTTATCGTAAAGCTGTTTAAAAGTCCACATAACCGATTCCATGTACGAACGGTCGGTTGTACGATAAGCATTTTCCATGTCCACCCATCGCCCGATTTTGTTAATGTACCAATTCCATTCGGACGAAACTTCACTTGTGTAGTCATAGCAGGCCTCGGTAAACTCCTTAAGGCCGTACTTTTCGATATCGCGGCGTTTCTTAATCCCAAGCTTTTTTTGTACTTTATTTTCAACTGTTAATCCATGGGCGTCCCAACCCCAAACCCTTTCGACTCGTTTGCCCTTCATTGTCCAATATCGTGGAATCAGATCTTTGGCTATAGAACCTAATAAATGGCCATAATGCGGAAGTCCGGAAATAAAGGGAGGGCCGTCGTAAAAAACGTAAAGGTCGCTTTTTGGATTTTTATCTACACTTTTTTCAAAAATTTTGTTTTCCTGCCAAAAATTTTGGACTTTATCTTCAAGTTCCGGTATTGAATTGTTCTCTGGGATTTTAAATTTACTCATAACAACAATGATTTTATCAGATTTCCGCAGTTATGGAAGCGCTGTGACCACAGGCATATTTTCTTTGGCTGATGTGTTCATAGACTTCCCGCGTTCAAAATAACTATCGTTTGTGTACGCTCTATAAAACAAAAGACTTATCAAGGCAGTCATCACCATGACTAACAATATTAATAGTAAGTATATTTTTTTCATCTTGTTTAACGTTTCCAAACCACGTCTGAAACCTTTAATTTTTTATTTTCGTAACGGGAAAGTGTAAAAAAATAATCTGAGAGACGATTTATGTAGGGTAACAAAAATTCAAGTTCGTTTTTTTTACCGGACTTTATAAAACCAACAAACTGCCTTTCCAATTCGCGAGTTTTGACACGGCACAAATGTAGCATTGCCGAGATTTCAGAGCCTCCGGGCAAAACAAAGTATTTCAGTTCGGGAAGTTTAGCATCCATAAGATCTATTTTTTCTTCTAAATGTAGTGTTTTTGATTCCCAGTCTTTTTTTTCTAAAGCTGTAAGTTTTAAACCGGCAACAACTGATCCAAGTGTAAATAAATTGAATTGAATTTCCTTTAAGAAAGCGGTTTCAGAACCTTTTGCTAATGCCACGGCATTACCGATAAAAGCGTTTAACTCATCTATTAAACCCATCAAATTAAAAACTGCCGAGCTTTTAGGTATTCTTTTTTTGACTCCGATAGTTGCCGACAATCCGGCGTCACCGCGTCGGGTATATATCTTCACATCTAGATTTTACCACTAGCAGCGGCTGTAACCGCATTCATAGCATTTTGCGCAGCCTTCTTCTAAAACGAGGCTGTAATTGCCGCATTCGGGGCACATGTCGGTATTTGCAAACTTGTCCGAAGAGACACCGGCATCCGAGAACGACCTGTCATCAGAATCGCTAACACGTTCCTGGGTAGATTTATCGCTGCTTTCAACCGTGGAGTGACCGTTTGTTTTAACCGTAAAATTAAATTCCTCAGCCAATACTTGGGCGACAGCATCGGGTAGCGAAGATACTCTGTTTTTGCCAAATCCTATAGATTTTGAACCGCCAATGCCTATAAGCTGAACTATTATTTCTCTCACTACTTCTTCGGAATAATTAGGCATTCTTAACCAACCCGATAATAACCTGCCTAAACCTTCGGCCAAAGCTGCAACATCACTTCCCGCCTTTCCTACGTTTAAGAAAACCTCTAACGGCCTGCCTGTAGCATCGCGATTTATCGTAATAAATGCGTTACCTTGAGGTGTTCTTAGCTTGTAAGTAGAGCCGCTCAATTTATAACCTCTGTTTACTAAAACAGGCTCCATAGCAGCATCTTGGTTTTTTTCGGAAATAACAATTTCTTTGTTTACGGCGTCTTCTTTAATAGCCGGTTCTGAGGATTTTGCGTCCTTTGTAGATTTTGTTTCTAATACAACTTCCTGGCGGCTGCCTGTGACATACACGGTTAAACCTTTGCAACCATTTTCCCACCCCATCATATAAACTTTTGCGACATCTTCCCTAGAAGCTGCCTCTGGAAAGTTACATGTTTTGGAAATGGAGTTATCGACAAAAGCTTGAATGGATGCCTGCATCATAATATGTTCTTCTGGAGTAATATCCGAGGAAACCACAAATGTGTTTCTTATATTTTCGGGAAGTTCAGAAATATTGCTGCATGTTCCTGTGTTAGCTACCTCGTCAATTATTTTTGCTTTAACATCCTCGCTTAAACCCAATTTTTCAAGCTCTCGCTGAAAAAAAGGACTCACATAAGTTAGCGTCAATTTACCTTCCTGACCCGCAGCTTGATAAACATTTCTATAGTATGCTAACGCAAAAACCGGTTCACATCCGTAGCCTTCTATTCCCGCCACTGTAGAGATTGTTCCGGTAGGAGCAATTGTGGCCTGAGCACCATTTCTAATACCGTACAGTTTAATGCCTTGAGTAACTTCCGACCAATCAAATGAAGGACGGGAAAAATCAAATTTAAAAGGCTTTAATGGTGAAGGGGGTGCCCATCTTAAATTGTCGGGATCGTAAATGCTACCTTTTATCTTTTTAAACGGACCGCGTTCTTTTGAAAGTTCTATCGAAGCTTTCATTGAGTAAAATCTAATGAATTCGGCAACCTGTGCAGCAAATTCTTGACCTTTTTCGCTACCGTACCTTATGCCCATTGAGTACATGGCATCGGCAAGACCCATAAAGCCTAAACCGATTCTCCTAACGTTTAAAGCGGCTTCTTTTACTTCGGGTACAGCAGGAATGTATCTATTAGCCTCAACCACATTGTCTAGGAAACGTGTGGATAAGATAATTGTTTCTTTCAGTTTTTCCCAATCTAAATTGCCTTTTTCATCCAAATGTTCGTTTAAGTTTATTGACCCCAGGCAGCAATTTTCGTAAGGCCCCAGCCACTGTTCGCCACATGGATTTGTTGCTTCCAATTCGTACAAGTGGGGAACCGGGTTTGTCTTGTTTGCAGTGTCAACAAAAAGAACACCGGGCTCGCCGTTTCTATACGCGTAATCCACAATCATATCAAAAATTTCTCGTGCCCTTGGGCTTTCCACTATTTTTAGTGTGTGGGGATCCACAAGATCGTATGTAGTATCGTTCTTAACAGCTTCCATAAACTTATCTGTTACGGCCACAGAAATATTAAAGTTTGAAACATGCCCTTCTTCGGCTTTACACTTTATAAAATCTCTAATATCCGGGTGATCGACACGTAAAACACCCATGTTGGCGCCCCTTCGGATGCCACCTTGAGCTATTTCGCCAAAAGCCGCATCGTAAACTCTAAGAAACCCTACAGGACCCGTTGCCATTCCGTTACTTGTCGAAACAATTGCACCTTTTGAGCGTAGTCTTGAAAAAGAAAATCCATTACCCCCGCCGCTTTGTTGAATTAAAGCTGCAACACGCAAAGTTTGGAATATTCCGTCTCTTTCTTTCCCAAGATCATCTGAAATCGGTAAAACAAAACAAGCAGCAAGTTGTCCCAACGGAGTTCCTGCGCCTGTAAACGTAGGCGAGTTAGGGAAAAACTTTTTGCTGGATAAAAGATTGTAATACTCTATTTTTGTAAAGTTACTATCATGATAAGGCCTATCAGGCTCAGACATGGCTGTTGCTATGCGGTCGAACATTTCTTCGGGAGTTTCTGCTATGTCACCATTAGTGTTACGCCTTAGATAGCGTTTTTCAAGAATTTTTCTAGCGTTGTCAGAAAATTTTATATCCGAGTTCTTTTTTAGCGATTCTGGATCAGAAAAGTATAAGAAGCTACTCATACGGCAGCATTCATTTCCCGAGCCGGCAACCTTTTACTGCCTGTTCAAAAATTGTCGAGTCGCGAAACGGTTATTAAATTTATACGACTATTCAAGACTAACCAAAATTTTATTTAACTACAAGGAAATGTACATTGTAGTATTGAACGCGAGAGCTGACGTATCAAGACTTAAAAAAAGCTAAACGTTGATAAATCAACAAATCAAAAATTCAGCGACTTCTCAAAAACGTAGGAATATCAAACTGGCTGTCGTAATCTCCATCCCCGGCATCATCCGGTTTCCACATCTCTTTTGGTAAATCTGTTTTTGGTTCCTGAGGTGAATTTGAAGGACCCTGATCCGGATGCTGTTCGGGGGACCTTTGTTGCTGCTGCTGTTGCGTGTAAAGTGGGATTACCGGTTTTTGATCCTCTTTTTTATAAGAGTAATGTTTTTCAACATAACCTATCATCGAATCATCCTCTTCGGGCATTTCAAATCCCGTAGCTATAACGGTTATTTTTAATTGTCCTGTAAGTTCCTCATCAATCGAGGTTCCAAAAATTATATTCGCTTCTTCATTGGCGATACTTCTGATTATATTTGCGGCTCGGTCAACTTCGCGCATCGTAAGATCGGGTCCGCCAGAAATATTAAACAAAATTCCTTTAGCGCCTTCTACGGACTGTTCCAAAAGAGGTGAAGAAATTGCGGCCTGAGCGGCAATCTCTGCTCTGTTTTCACCGGTACCAATTCCAATACCCATTAATGCGGTGCCTGCCGAGGACATAATTGTTTTTACGTCAGCAAAATCAACATTTATCAAACCGGGCATAACAATTAAATCCGATATCCCTTGAACACCTTGGTTCAAAACGCTGTCCGACAGTCTAAAGGCATCTAAAATGGACATGTCTTCATCTGAAACTTCTAATAACTTTTGATTTGGAATTGTGATTAAGGCGTCTACCTCTTTTTTGAGTTCTGCAATGCCACGATCGGCAGCGCGCATTCGTTGAATACCTTCAAATGCAAACGGTTTAGTTACAACTCCAATTGTTAAAGCCCCCGACTCTCTGGCCAACCGTGCGATCAATGGAGACGCGCCCGTTCCGGTACCGCCGCCCATCCCTGCCGTAATAAAAACCATGTTCGCGCCATCTAAATTTGTTTTAATAATGTCTTCCGATTCCTCGGCAGCTTTCCGTCCAATTTCCGGATTCGCGCCCGCACCGAGTCCTTGTGTAAGTTCTTGGCCGATTGGAATTTTTATACCGGCTTTATTAATGGAAAGATCCTGAGCATCTGTATTGATAGAAACAAACTCAACTCCTCTAATTTGATTGGATTCAATCATTGAGTTGATTACATTTCCGCCGGCTCCGCCTACTCCGACGACACGTATTTTTGCAAATCTTTCGATTTCAGGTTTAATTTGCATTGCTTAAAAAATTTAGGGCAGGAAAGATCTAAGCTTGTCAAAAAACTTAGAAAAACTTTTCTTCATATTACCTCGACGCTCGTCAAATGACAATAACTCCCCGCCTCTGTAAAGTCTAGAACCATATAAAACAGCGCCAACGCCTGCGGCTGAAGAAGGACCTTGAATTTCATCTATCAAACCGGTAACTCCGCGCGGAACACCTATTCGCACCGGCATTTTTAAGTTAACTTTAGCGTTTCTTTCTACATTCGCGGTCAAAGCACCGCCACCTGTAATAACTACACCGGCAGGAAGTTTGCCGTTTAAGTTAACTTTTGTAATTTCTAACGCTATTAATCTAAAAATCTCTTCAAGTCTTGCGTCGATAATTTTATAAAGCATTGTACGAGGAAGTCTGTCTATTTCGAGGCCAAATTCCGACACATCAAAGTCATCGTCTTTTCTAATATTTTCGTTTGTTTTTGAAATCATGGCTTCGTTGCTTAATCGCACCTTTATTCTTTCGGCATCCTCAAGCCTGGACCTTAAACCAATGGCTAAATCGCTGGTAATAAGCTTGCCGCCGATAGGTAAAACAGCAGAATGAACAGGGCTGCCTTCCAAAAAAGCGATCATGGATGTTGTTCCGCCGCCTATATCAACTAGTAAGGTTCCCAGTTCTTTTTCGGTTTCGGTTAAAACAGCTTCTGATGAGGCAATTCCTGTATACACAAGTTCATCAACATTGACACCAACCTGGTTAACACACTTTACGATATTGCGCATTGCTGTTGCTGAACCGTGAATAATATTAGTTTCAACCTCGAGCCTAACACCAGACATTCCAACAGGATCCTTAATACCTTCTTGAGAATCTACCGAAAAATCGCGAGGAATTACATGAATAACTTCTCTTGTAGAAGGCAGTGAAACGGCCTGAGCCGCCTCTATAACCCTAGCAACGTCTTCTCTTGTTATTTCAGATGTTTGATTGGGTGAAACCGCTACAACACCGTGGGAATTTAAGGTCTCTATGTGGCTGCCGTTTATTGTAACGAAAGCACTTGAAACAGACACGCCGGCCATTCTTTCTGCCTTTTCGATACTTTGAGCAATAGCTTCAACGGCGCTGTCTATATCGACAACATTTCCTTTATTTATACCTTTGGATGTTATCTCACTTGAGACGCCTATTACGGACACCTTTGCATCAGAAACAGAAGCAATTGTCGTTGTGACCTTGTTAGAGCCGATGTCTATTCCTGTTATTATTTTCTCTTTGGGCATAATGTTAGTTTGACTTCAAAAACGACCTCTCAGGCCATGCTCGAAAGGCTAATTATATAATACTATTACTTTATCATATCGTAAATCAATTTTTTGCACATTCTTACCGTTTAAAATAAGTTGTTTATATAATTTGCTAAAAATTTCCATCGAGTCTCCAATGCTTTTTACGTTGCTAAAATAAACTTCTGTTGAACTTACGTACATTTTTGTGTAATCGTCCCTATAACTGATGCTGCTTATTTTTAAGTTGTTTGCATCGGCATCCTTTAAAATTTCTAAACTAGTCGGGGCGATATCTTTACTTATAAAGGCACCAATTTGAACGGGCCCATCATATAATATTTTTGGCAGGTTTAAAAATTCATTGGTTACAGTTCCTAATACATAGCCGTCATTGTCGATTAGATAGTGATTCGAGTCATTTTCGTGATACACAATTGCAAGCGGTATCCTCTCATCGATCTTTACTATAACTGTTTTTGGAAAATCTTTAGAAACATCAATGTTTTTTGCACCTAAAAATGTTGTTGAGATGGTTTTTTTCAATGCGGCAGTATCAAATTTTATAAGATTTTGCCCAATAGAGTTGTTTTCCGTAACCGAGCGTAAATCGTTAGTGTTTACAAATTTTCCACCCCCCACAATTGTTACTTCTTTAATAACGTATCGGTCCGGGCTAAAAAAGTAGTGGTACGCTAAAAAACATAAGGCACCGAACAGAATAATAAAAAGGAGTATTTTTAAAAGTACCCGGTGCTTTCTTGCAATTACACGTGGGGATTTAACACCGCGTCTACGTGACTCTATCTTTTTAAGCAAAGCATCGGTACCTATTGTCTGAACAGGCTTTCCCCGTCTTACCGACGGTGAATATTTGGCACGCCCATTATTATTTTTTTGAGGAAGCAAGTTTAATGGTTTCATTAGCAATCTCTAAGGCAGAATCTAAATTTATAAGCTTTAACGTTTCTTGATTTTTAAGACGGTACTCGTTGAGGTGACTCAGCATTAAATTTAGTCTCTCTAATAAGGACTTGGAAGTTAAATCGTCTTCTTTTAAGATTTCTGCAAGACCAAAACCCGAGATCATTTCGGCGTTTAACTGTTGCTCGTTGTGGCTTACCCACGGTATGGGTATCAACAAACAGGGTTTTTGAAGCGCCAAGAGTTCAGAAACTATGTGGGCTCCGGCTCTGGAAACAACCAAAGAGGATTCGTTTAGTATTTCGCCAATCTCCTTTTCTAATACAAATTTTTTTAAGTAATATACCCCCGGGCTCATGCCTTTTATTTCTTCGTATATTTCGGAAAGCTGCTCAAAATCGTTGTACTTTGAATAGTCGCCGCACTGATGCACAACATTTGTGGTCGATAATAATTCCGGCAACGCCTCTTTTACAACCATATTAAATTTATGAGAACCGGTTTTTCCGGCCGTTATGTAAATTAAAGGTAAGCCGTTTTTTGGATCGATTAGGTTTGTATTTACTTCAAAAATGGACTTACGCAAAGGTATTCCGGTGTATATAACTTTTTCTTTTGGAAAAAATTTAGCTGACTCTTGCCAAGAAATACATATTTTATCGGCAAAGTGGGAAATTAATTTATTTGCGTAACCTACAACAACCGTCTGTTCGTGAGTCAGCGACCTAATACCCAAAATCTTTCCGGCTATAACGGTTGGAACGGCCAAGTACCCTCCAAAGGATAAAATAACATCGGGTCTAATTCTGTAAAGCCAAAAAAAAGCCTGAAGAAAACCAAACGGGATTCTTGCCAACCTGGCTATATTAAATGTTCTATAAAACTTTCCTGCCTTAAGGTCGTAAAAAGGAATGCTTAAAGAGGTAATTTCTTTGTACTCAAGAGTATCGTTTTTGTCTCCTTGTAAGCTGCTGCGATGGCCAAACCAAAACAATTGCAAATCCTTTTGAGAACTCTTTAAAGCTTCTATAACCGGTAGCGCAGAACTGTGATGTCCGCCCGTAATTACAATTTTCATGTTTGAGACTCCTTACCAATATTAGCTAAAATACCCAATCCCATCAAACTAAATACCATAGATGAACCACCGTACGAAATTAACGGTATCGGAACACCGGTCAATGGGATTATTTGAGTCATGGCTGCTACGTTTACAAAAAACTGAATACCTAACCATGAAGTTATCCCAACAGCCAAAAGTCTCCCCCTTAAACTTTCACTTTTAAATGCAATATTAAAACCTCTATATATAAGGTATCCGAAAGCAATTATTACGATGGTTGTTCCAATAAAACCAAACTCTTCGCCGATTATTGCAAATATCGAATCTGAAGCAACCTCTGGTAGATAATAATACTTTTGGCGGGACTGTCCAAAACCCACACCCAGCAAACCCCCGGAACCCAAAGCAATTTGAACCTGTTTAATATGGTAGCCTTGTTCTCTGTCGGTGCTGTCGGAACTGCCTCTTATTTGTGTAAGTAATCTTTCGCGGCGATAAGGCGACAGCAAGATACCTGCAGTCGCAAGGATTATAAAAAAAGGCGCAAGCTTAAACAAAGGTTTTAGGGAGGCACCGGAAGCAAAATATATTGCTAAACCGATTAAAAAAACTACCGTGGCCGTAGACATATTAGGCTGGGCTAAAATTAAACCCGAAACAAGCGCAGTTGGAATTAAAAAAATCTTAAACGCATCTTTGCCCTTTTCTAGCTGTTTCGGAATTGTGACTGACAAATACATTAAAAGGGAGAGCTTTGCCATTTCACCGGGCTGGAATCCAACAACACCAAGCAAAGGTAATTTTGGTAAGGGAGAAGCATTCAGATAAAACCATCTGTTTGCGCCATTTACGCAGGGAGCAAAAAAAATTGCTGAATTACACGGAAACAAGCTTACAAGCGCCAGTAGAGCCAGTAAAGCTAGTGTAATTACAAAAAAAACATTAGCGGGCTTATCAAGCTTTTGATAGTTAAAGTTGTAAAAAAAGAAAAAACCAACCAAACCTATCAGCACCCACCCCACTTGCAAAATAACAAACCTGTAGGGATCGCTGTACAGGCTGTTTGAGTGAATGATAGTACTGTCGGCTATGATAACAATTCCAAAAATTAAAAAGGCCAAAACGGTTAGAACAAACGATCTATCTTTAAGAGTTTTTTTAAAGGCAGGGCGTTTTCGGTTCATAGATTTCTTAAAGGAGAGCTACAAAAATGCCTCCAAAAGCCACAAAAGCACCTGCCAGCCAGAACCGTAGCGTAACTTTTGTTTCAGGCCAGCCTAAAAGTTCAAAGTGGTGATGAATCGGAGCGTACCTAAATAATCTTTTTTTAGTTAGCTTATAAGAAATCTGTTGAAGCGGGCTTGTAATACCGTCAAAAAGAAACACACTTCCAATTATTAAAAACGGAATCTCTCTGTGTATTACAACGGCTAACATTGCTAAAGTTGCACCCAAAACGTGTGACCCAACGTTTCCCATAAATATCCTCGCCGGATATATATTAAAGTATAAAAACGGAATTAATGCCCCAACAAAAGACGCGCAAAATACCGCTAAAGAGTTATAGTTCAAAACCCGTGAAATTACCCAAAAAGATATAAAACTAATTATTGCCAAACCGCCAGCTAAGCCGTCAAGGCCGTCGGTAAAAGCAACTGCATTTAGCACCACAATGAATAGCAAAAAGATAACGATTAAATAAAAAAATCCTAAATGAACATCTCCTAGCAAAGGAAACCAAATATAATCCCAGCCCAATTTAAAATACGTCCAGTACGAGGCAAAACCTCCAATTGCCGCTTGAATTATAAACTTTTTGTATGTTTGAATGCCACTGACATCGGTGCTTCCAACGACCCTCCAGAACTCTTTAAATAAATTCCAAGGCTTAAGAAAAATGGCTAAAATGCCCTTTCGCTGGTACGACTTTTTCCCAAAAAGATACCCAAAGTGATATTCAAAAAAACCCGGAAGCCCGGATTTTCGATAAACTTTTGTAAAATCTTCAAACATTCCTAACAAACCGGCCGTCAAGGCAATAAAGATAGGTAGTAAAGTTTGGGTTCTCGATCGGTTGAAAATTAGCGTAGTTAGCGTTACGGCTGTTATAAAGACAAAGCCCCCCATTGTAGGAGTTCCTATTTTTTGCATGTGGGTTTTTGGCGCGTCTTCTCTTACGTCCTCACCCATTTGGAACTTGTATACAAAGCTAATCCAAATCGGATAAAACACAAGCGCAATAGCACCCGTAAAGAATAAAAATAATAAATCTAGTATTATTCCCATTGATTCCATATTTTTGCTCCCAAACTTAGCAACTTAGACGTAAAACCCTCTACGTATGCTTCTACGTGCTCTATACCGCTAACCTCACTCTTTCCCTCTGCGGTGAGTGCGGCCAAGACCTGAACAGCCCCAAATTTAAAACTTGAAATATCAAGTTTTTCAGCGTGAATTTTGGTAGGACCCAGCACCCTCGCAACACTGTAAGGCTCGCCATTTGCCTCAACATCGTAGGTGTCGTCACTTACTACCGAACCCAAGCCAACACTCCCGGGCTTTACTAATTCAATTTTAGCACCCATTCGATTCAAATCCTTAATATAATCGAATCTATCGGTATAGACGGTATCATGGATCAAACTTTCGCCGCTACACTGAGTTAATAAAAGCGTCGCTATTGACTGCCAGTCGGGAATAAAACCCGGTGTCGGAGAAACAACTAAATTTACGGCGCTAAGTTCTTCTTCGTGACGCCAAACCTTTAACGCATCTTGTTCAAATTCAAATCTGACACCTACTTTATTTAAAAAATTAACTAGTGGGATTAAAGAATTTCGATCAACGTTTTTTATTAATAAATTTCCCTTGGTTAGTACAGCGGCAATTGCAAAAATAGCCGCTTCTATTTTATCGGGCTGAACGTCTTTAACAGTTCCTCTAAAAATATTAGATCCGGTTACCTTAATTATCTTTGGTTCGGTACGAACAACACGAGCTCCAATTTTGTTTAAAAGATCTATCAGGTCATCAACCTCAACTTCTTCACTTGCATTATTAATAACTGTCTCACCCGGCAAAAAAACCGAGCATAACAAAGTTGCGTCCGTTGCTAAATGACTGGGAAGCTTAAAATTTACCGAGTTTGAATGCATGTTCGATCCGTCCAAGTATATTGATTCACTGCTTTCAGTAATATCAACACCCAGCGCTCTCCACGCATCCAATATTCTGTTTATAGGTCCGGGTTTTGTGTTTACCGGCCTATACGAAGGAATAACTGCCTTGCCGAACCTATATAGCAAGGGACCGGCCATTAAAAGTGAAGTTCTATATCTTGAACCTATTTCTTTTGGAATTTCAAACGTATCAATTCCCGATGCGTTTAAAATTAAACGACCCGAACCTGCCCATTCGGCTTTTCCGCCAAGACTTCTAACAACAGTTATAGCATCTTCAACGGCGTTAATTTTTGGAACATTTTGTAAAATAACATCCTCATTGGAAAACATTGCGGCAGGTATAAGTTTTAAAACGGAGTTTCTTGCGCCTGAAACAGTCACGCTTCCTAGTAAAGGTTTGCCGCCTTCTATTGAAACAACACTCATATTATGAGAATTTAATTATTAGCAAAGAATTAACTACAATACCAATACCCAAGGCCACAGTTAATATAAAAATTATTTTTTCAGCCCCTCTTAACGACCTATAGGCTGTAAAGGAGTTTTTTAGCCCTGAAGATAAGCCAGAGTTTTTTGTCTGGATTAGAACCAAAAATACCAATAAAACGGCTATAAATATTTGTACTGTCTTTAAAATTAGCAACATATCATCTTTTTCCCGAAGTGAGCCAGTCAAAGAAAGAATATACTACAGATACTATTAAGGCAGAGAACACGACAGCCCAGGTATTGCTGAGGCTTTTTGATGGTAGCACAAAGCCAAAAATAATCAAACCCGATAAGGTTGTAGGTAAAATCAGAAAGTCAGGTAGCAACACAGTGAGTACATACAAAGTTATAGCTGACAAAATCGTTTCAATAAAAATAAACCCCAACCCACGCGAAGGAAGTGAAACCGCAGCCAAAACCGGTTTTGAAATTAAGTATAAAAGGCTCAACGCCAGCGAAATTATTAAAAAAGTCTTGGTAGAATTTTTTCCAAAATCCATGCAATGCAAAACAAAGTTGGCAGATCCTACAGAGATCATAATAAAGATAAAGTTCTTGATGAGCAGTTTCATGTTTAAATGATATAACGTAACCCCTTTATGTAACAAGGACGGGTCGATAGCTTTTCACAAAGAGTGTTGTTTTTCCTTAACGGAGTTACGAATCTCTCTATCTCTAAGCAAGTGGTGGTATTTTTGCGCGAAGCGGTGACTTTCGTCGCGCAAACTAATTATTAACTTCATTCCCGGCAAATCTTTATCAAAATTGGTTTCTGTAAACTCTTTGCCGTCAAAATGAACAATCGTTTCAAACTTTTTTGCAAGTCCGACTAACGGAATATTAAGTCCTGCATCATCTAAAGCTCTATAGCCGGCACTAACCTGGCCTTTGCCGCCATCCAAAATTATTAAATCGGGAACTCCCCATGATCTTTTTCCTTTTCCTGTTTCGTGAGAAAGACGTCTGCTTAAAACCTCAAACATCATGTCAAAATCATCAGGTGTATTTTTAAATTTAACCTTAAAGCGCTTGTACTCCGAGCGGTTTATTTTTCCATTTATTGCAACCACCATCGACCCAACCGCATCCTTGCCCGAAATATTTGAAATGTCGTAGCACTCAATTCTTTGCGGCAGTTTTGAAAGAAATGGCAGCATTTCTTTTATCGATTCTGTTGATTGAGAAGCTAAATCGTCTAGTAAATATGGATTTTCAATGTATTCGCCGGGGAGTCTAAAGCTTTGGCGAATATAACTAAACTTCTGCAAAACATCTCTAATTTGGGCGGCTTTTTCGTAATCTTTTTGGTTTGCAAGTTTTTTCATTTCCCTCTCAAGCCCAATCAAAAGCCCCGAGGTTTTTCCTTGAAGAATTTTTTTAATCGCTAAAATATTTTGTTTATGTATTTTGACCAAATCTTCCGCTTGTAAACACGGAGCCGGGCATAAATGAATATGACCGTACAAACACGGCGAGCCTAGTTTCATGTATTTGTTAAATTTAGAAGTACTGCAGTCTCTAAACGGAAATATCTTTCTAAAAAGTCTTACAAGTTGTTTAACAGTTGTTCCGTCCGGAAACGGTCCAAAATATGTTTTTATTTTCAAAAGGTCGGGTTTTCGTAAAGTTTGGACAACCGGAAGTGAAACTTTTTTATCACCGATCATAACTTTTTCGTTTTTAATTCCAATGTATATGTAGGATTTATCGTCTTTTAATACTATGTTGTAAGGCGGGAGGTACTTTTTAATAAGTTCGGCTTCTAAAAGCAAAGCCTCAAGTTCGCTTGAAACATTAATTGTTTTTAACGACGAAATTTTTTGAACCAAAGCATAAGTTTTTGAACGAGGGTCTAAGTTAAGTCTAAAGTATGAAGACACCCGGCTTTTTAAATTTTTGGCCTTGCCGACATAAAGAATTTCCCCCGCCGAGTCCCTATAAATATAAACTCCCGGTGTGGAAGGTAAATTGCGCACTTCCGCTGTTAAAGAGGAGGGTGCCTCAACACTGTTTTTTTCTTTGTCATTTGAGGAATTCACAAAGTTATTGTAGCATTTACGCATGCCAGGTTATTTAAAAAAAGCCGTTGTTTCAATATTTTTATTAGTGGGCATCTTTTTACAAAACGGCCTAAAAGTATACGCAGACGACAACCTTGACCAATTTACAATAAATTACGATATAAAATACGAGGTTTTGCAGGATGGAGTAACACAAGTCACTCAGCAAACGTCAATAACAAATCTAAAAAACGATGTGATTCCAACTTCATACACGTTTAAGGCAAAAGAAATGGAAATTTATGATATTACTGCCAAATCCAATGGAAAAAACACTGACTCATCAAAAGTTGCTGGCGACAATGAAACAACAGTAACTGTTCCGTTTACAAATTATGCGATAGGGGAAGGAAGGACAAATACTATTAATCTATCCTACAAGGCTAAGGGCATTGCCTCAAAAGTCGGTGATATTTGGAATTTGTATATTCCGGGTATTCAGGTTCCTGCGTCAACAACCTTATATAATGTTGTGCTTTCTGTTCCCGAGTCACTTGGACCCAAGATATATGTATCTCCAAGCCCCACTGTGGAAAAACTAGAAAACGGCAGCAACACTTATTACTTTACTAAAGAAAGTTTAAACAATAAGGGTATTACAGCAAGCTTTGGAAAATACCAAGAGCTTAATTTTAATATAAAATATCAACTTCAGAATAACTGGATCATAGGATCTATCTTTGAAGTTGCGCTGCCACCGGATATTCAAAATATTCAACAGGTTTATTACGACACAATTACCCCGGCTCCTAGAAGAATAAAAGTAGATAAAGACGGAAACTCAATAGCACTTTTTTGGCTCGGACCAAAAAGTAAAAAAGAAATAACAGTTAAGGGTTCGGCAAAAATACTAAGCCGCCAGATTAACCCTGATTTTGGCGGCGAGATGAGTAGCATTCCTTCTACCTTGATAAGCGAATTTACAAAACCTCAAAAATACTGGGAAGCAGGCTCGGACCAAATTAAAGAACTTGCCGAAACTCTGTTCGACAAAAATCAAAACGTAACTCAAAACGCCAAAAATGTTTATAACTACATTACTAAAAATTTAACTTACGATTTTGACGCATTAGATAAAGATTCGGTTGAAAGATACGGGGCCTTGGCGGCTTACACACAAAAAGGTTCGTGGACTTGCATGGAGTTTACTGACTTATTTGTAGCAACGGCGCGCGCCATGGGAATTCCTGCAAAAGAGATAAACGGATACGCCTTTACCAGCGATAGCGCTGAAAAACCTGTGTCTATAAGCCTAAAGGGCGGTGATTTACTTCATTCTTGGGCCGAATATTACGATCCGGTTTTTGGCTGGGTTCAAATAGACCCGACGTGGGGCGCAACCTCGGGCGTCGATTACTTTACAAAATTAGACACCAATCATTTTGCGTTTGTTGTCAAAGGTGAAAATTCCGAATTTCCCTACCCTGCTGGTGCTTATAGATTTTCGGATAGCGAAAAACTTGTAGATGTAGATTTTTCTCAAACCGGAGCCGATGAAACTTTTAATCCTGATATTGAGGTTAAAAAAGTATTTAATTTTAACCCCATTCAACTTCTTCAAGGTAACAACAAATATTCTGTTTTAAACAAAAGCGGATATTTTATTTACAATCTGCAAGGAAAGGTTTTGCCGCCCGGTCAAAAAACGTATATTTATCTTTCAAAAGAAACCAACTCACTTTCTTTTGACGACTTTAAAGGTACTCACTACGTTAAGAATTTTTAATGGCTTTTTGTTGATCGCGCAGTGCCTCGGCTGTATACGAATTTTTGTCTTTAATTAACTCTTTGAGAGTTCCTGTAAAAAGAATTTTCCCGCCGGCATCCCCACCGTCAGGTCCAAGATCCACTACATAATCGCTGTTAGAAATTACATCTAAATTATGTTCAATAACTACAACGGTATTTCCACGAGAGGTTAAACGTTTAAATATTGATATTAAATTTTCGAGATCGGCAAAATGCAGTCCGGTTGTAGGTTCGTCCAAAATATAAAGAGTGCTTCCGGTTGCACGTTTTGAAAGTTCAAGCCCCAACTTAACACGTTGAGCTTCGCCGCCCGACAATGTAGGTGCCGGTTGTCCTAATTTTATGTATCCCAGTCCGACATCGAACAAGGTTTGAACTTTGTGTCTGATCTGAGGAATATTTTCAAAAAACGGCAATGCCTCTGAAACGGTCATATCTAAAATGTCTGCAATATTTTTACCTTTATACATTATTTCTAAAGCCTCGCGGTTATATCTTTTCCCTTGGCATACTTCGCAGTTTACATACACATCGGGCATAAACTGCATCTCTATCCTTATTTGGCCTTCACCGCCGCAAGCCTCGCAACGGCCACCTTTAACGTTGAAACTAAACCTGCCGGGACCGTAACCTCGAATTTTAGCTTCCTGAGTTTGAGAAAAAAGGTCTCTAATGTGGTCAAACACTTTTGTGTAAGTAGCCGGGTTGGACTTTGGTGTTCTTCCAATTGGACTTTGATCTATAGCAATAATATTCGTAATATTTTCAACTCCTTGAATATCTTTAAATTCTTCGGGTTTTTGATCTATTTTCATTCCAAAACTTTGACGAAGCGCTTGATATAAAGTATCCATAATTAATGTGGATTTTCCCGAACCCGAAACTCCGGTAACGCACACGAACTTTCCAAGAGGAATTGATAAATCGATATTTTTTAAGTTTCTTCCTTTAGCTCCGCGTAATATTAGAGCCTTACCCTCAACCGTCTTTTTAGCTTTTTTATTATTTTCCTGATCTAAAAACTCCTCCATGGAAGCTTGAATATTTTTTAGGTTTTTTCCAACCACAAGCTGCCCGCTCAAATATTTTCCTGTTATAGAGTTAGGATTTTTTAAGATTTCAGAAGGAGTACCCTCGGCTATTACTTTTCCTCCGTTTTCGCCGGCACCTGGGCCAAAATCAAAGATATAATCGCTTTTTAACATTGTTTCGGAATCATGTTCTACAACTAAAACCGTATTACCTAAATCTCTTAAATGATGTAGAGTCCTTATTAACTTTTCCTGATCCCGTTGATGTAACCCAATTGAAGGTTCGTCCAAAACATACAAGACTCCTGAGAGACCCGACCCAATTTGAGATGCAAGCCTAATTCTTTGGGCTTCACCACCCGACAACTGAGCCGAAGATCGGGCTAAAGTTAAATAGCTCAAACCCACATCAAGCAAAAAGTTAAGTCGATAATTAATTTCTTTTAAGATATTTACTGCAATTGTACTTTCGCGCGTATTTAAAAGTGAACTAAGATTCTTAAACCACTCAACATCTTCCGAAATAGATTGGTTAGAAATTTCTGCGACGTTTTTATGATCAAGAACAACTGATAGCGCTTCTTTTTTTAACCTCGAACCTTTGCATACAGGACATTCTTCGTAGATCATAAATTTTTCTATTTCACTTCGAATATAATCCGATTCGGTTTCTTTATGTCTTCTAATCAAATTAGGAATTACACCTTCAAAAGAAGCTTCATACGAATGTTCCCTGCCATTTTGAGCGTGATATGTTACTTTAAATTTCTTTCCCTCCGGAGCTCCGAATAGGATGATATCTTTTGCCTTTTTACTCAAATGACCAATCGGTTCGTCCAAGGAAAAATCGTATTCTTCAGCAACTTTTTTAACTACATTCTGGGTCCAAGTCTGATGTTCAAAAAGTTTTTGCCATGGCAAAACACCGCCTTCGGAAACAGATAATCTGGGATTTATGACGGCGTCTTCATTTACATGGAGCTGTGTGCCTAAACCATCACACGCGGGACAAGCACCTTGAGGCGCGTTAAATGAAAATGTTCTGGGTTCAATTTCAGGCAGTGATATGCCACAAACAGGACAAGCAAAATTTTCTGAGAACATTTTGTCTGTAAACAATTTAGGCATTTCCGGAAAATCAAAGGTTTTGTCTTCAACTATACTGGCTATCGCGGTACCGCTGCTAAGTCGTAGAGCTGTTTCTACAGATTCAAAAATAGCATTAAATATATTTTTTTCGTCAGCAGGGTTTTTCATTTTTTTTCTATTTATTACGTGTCTCGAAATTAAAGCATCGATCGTATGTCTGTTTGTTTTAATAAGTTCAAAATGTTCGTTTAAATTTTTGACGTCGCCGTCCACGCGCGCCCTTAAAATTCCTTGCTTTTTTAAATTATTAAACAACGCACTGTACTCGCCTTTTTTTTCCTTAATAATTGGAGAAAAGATTATTAGTCTAACTCCTTTTTCAGAAGCAAAATCTTTATGCATTGAAGCGTCGTTAATAATTGTCTGAACGATTTCCTGCGAGCTTTGTCTTTGAATTTCTCGGCCGCAATTTGGACAGTGAGGGTGGCCTATTCTTGCGTAAAGTAAACGAATAAAATCGTATATTTCGGTAATAGTTCCTACGGTAGATCTTGGATTTTTAGAAGTAGTTTTTTGATCAATAGCAATTGCCGGCGAGAGACCGTCGATTTTATCAACATCGGGCTTATCCATAACACCTAAAAACTGCCTGGCGTAAGATGAAAGGCTTTCTACATATCTTCTTTGACCTTCAGCGTAAACAGTGTCCATAGCCAACGATGATTTTCCCGATCCGGACACTCCGGTTAAGACTACCATCTTGTTTTTAGGAATATCAACGTCGATGTTTTTTAAATTATGTTGTCGGGCTCCCCGAACTAAAATGTGTGTTAGAGAGGTGTTTTCCATAACCTTGGCAGGTTACCACAAAATACTTTGAGCAACCAGCGACTTAAATATTTTACGGTAAACATTCGGGTTTTTCAATAGGCTTGGTGTTGTGGTAAACCTGTAGAGTTTGTGATAGGATCTGTGCGTTAGAGAGTCACCAAACCACTAATGAAATGAAGCCGACCTGCAGGTAAAACCACAAGGCGGCTTATTTTTTTTCCTCATCTTTTTTTTCTGCCGGGCACAGCGACTTAGGCACATTCGATCCCTTTATAAAAATTTCCGATTTTTTGCATTCCGGGTTTGCTTTAACAAAAACTCCTGCAGGCATTCGAAAGACCTCGTTCGGCTTGTCTTTGAGTAGACCGATCATTATTTTATTCCAAATCGGGGCGGCGCCTGTAATTCCCGAGGCCTGGTTACGGTTCATAGGGGTATTGTTGTTGTTTCCAACCCACACACCTACAACATAACTTGGTGTAAATCCAAACGTCCAGTTATCTTTTATTTGATCGGTCGTTCCGGTTTTTGCAGCTACCTTGTATCCGGGCACTACCAGTGAGCTGTTTGAACCAAATTCCAAAGATCTGGCAGTATTATCAGACAAAATATCGTAAATTACGTAGCTCACTTCTTCCGAAATTACTTGCTGGCGATTTTGCGGAGTACTTTTATAAATTTCGAATCCACGCCCATCAGTAATCGTTAAAACGCCTTCCAAATCCTCATAGTACCCTTTACGGGCAAAAGTAGCATATACATTTGTTAAATCCAGTAGTCGAACTTCTTTACCTCCCAGCGTAACTGCCAGTCCATAACTTCCATCAACATTCCAGTCTTTTAAACCCATGTCTCTTCCAAGAGATACAATATTGTCGGGCCCGACAATCTTTGCAAGTTTAACAGCCGGTATGTTGAACGAATTTGCCAAGGCGCTCCTAAGAGTGACAATTCCGTGAAACTTTCCATCGTAATTAACAGGTGAATACGGGGGAGATCCGACTGAAGTATAGGTAATAGGGGTATCTTCAATTGTGGAGGCAGGGGTGAATCCAAGTGAAAGAGCCAGAGCGTAAGTTACCGGTTTGATGGAAGATCCTGGTTGACGAAAGGCGGTCACCACGTCAAAAGCGCCAAAACCATCCTTAAAATAATCCAAAGATCCGACGTATGAAATTATTTGGGATGTCTTTGGGTCTATTACTACGGCCGCGCCGTTTGTAAAATTGTAGATACGGCCCTTTTCTACTTCTTGCCTAACAATTTCTTGTATATTCTCCTGTATGGAAATGTCGAGTGTGGTAACTATCTTTAGCCCTCCTTGCTCCACATATCTTTCGCCAAATTTTTTGGACAATTGTGAAATTATGAAATTTACAAAATGCGGAGCCCTTATGTAGCTGTCCTGAGCCACTATTTTTATTTCTTCTGCCGCGGCGTCTGTAGATTCCCGATCAGTAATATATCCAAGATCCCGCATTCTAGTAAGCACGTATTTTTGGCGTTCCTTTGCCAAATCAAAATTTTGAATAGGCGAATAACTTGATGGCGCTGACGTTAAACCTGCAAGCAAAGCTGCCTCTGCCAAGTCTAGTTCCCAAACATCCTTTCCAAAATATTTTTTTGAAGCCGATTCAATGCCCCAAGCATTCCCCCCATAGGAAACGTTATTTAAATACATCTCCAAAATTTGGTCTTTTGAGTATTTTGTTTCAACTAATAGCGATAGAATAGCTTCCTTTATCTTTCTGGAAAGTGTTCGCTCGGGCGTTAATAGCACGGTTTTTACAAGTTGCTGTGTAATAGTGGAACCGCCTTGCGTGTTACGCTGCAAAATTGTCTGATTAAGCGCTCTAATTATGCTGTCCACGCGCAGTCCACTATGGACATAAAACTCCGAATCCTCAACTGAAATTGTCGCGTCAATTACGTCTCTTGGAATTTGATCCAATTTCACCGGGCTGTACTTTCGGTCTGAATAAATTTCGTATAAAAGTACCCCGTTTCTATCCAAAATTTGAGAGGACCCGTATTTAGGTGTAACAGATATCATTTCGGGATTAGGTAACTCCCTAAACCAAGAATAAACTAAATACGGTATAAATATAAATAAAATTGTGAAAAAAACTCCAAATATAAACAATCTAATCTTTTTGACGTATAGAAAAATATTTTTAATTAAAAAGGCAGGCGAGTAAACTATTGACTTAAAAATTTTGAGCAGGGGCCGAATGACTTCTATCAACAAGTGTTTAAAGGAAATGATTTCGGATTTTATTATAATACCTAACTCTAACTGCTTACGATGCTGTTTTTTTAAGAAAGGTTTAAAGGTTAAGTGTTTACTGCTTTTTATTTTAGCAGTTGCCAAAGAAAATAAACGGAAAGTAAAATAAAAAAAGTCTAAAATTACATAACCCAAATTCGTAACAAACTTAATGACTTTTTCTAATAACATAAAATTTGTTAGATTCTAGATTAGAAATATTGCGATGTCTACAGTATTACGCGCTGGGGGATGTCTTGAGTTTAGTTACATAATCGGTTAACGACGTCAGTACTTTTTCTCGTCGAAAATTCATTTCTTCAAAACGGTTGTTTTCCTCAAGCTCAACCTGCGCGTTTAGTCCACTTAAGGAATCTTCAAAACGAGCAAGTGCGTTTCTATATTCTTGAAGGGATTCTCCGGTATCTTCGGCCTCGGCCCCGCGACCCTCACTAACAAGGATATCAGCCTGATCCCGTGCCGCTATGGACGCCGAGTGCATAGAATTTCTAATGTCGCGTCTAGTATTTTGCGCCAACGCTAAATTTTCACAATAAGTATTTACCGTATCCAGAACCCTAGTTAACGATTCAACTGATTGAGAAGCACTCTCAATAGTTGTGTTACTTAAGATATCTCTCAACGAGTCCTCGTCTACCTCTAGTGAAGCGGAAGGTCTTACTTGTGCAAGTCCTCGCATACCTTCTGTCAACTGCCGAGCTAAGTTGTCCGCGCCATAATTAACTTCGTTTACTACACCGGTGCTTCCTAACCTCTGCACACCGGTAGCCGATTGGTAAATGTCCTCAAACAAAGCTGTTAAAGTATCCGGATAATTAGCGTTTGCATACTCTATTTCAGTACCGAGCTCCTGGATTTTACTGATGTCTTCAATTAACGAATTTACGCGCTCGGCCGATTCCAATGACTCACCGGCTTCTTGGGTAAAAATCTCATTTTCCATGGAGTTACTATTTGGCATGTGTAAATGTTACAACTTATCCTCAGAACTTTGCAATCAATTATTTAAAAGTTTCATTAAATCTCTCACTCTGTCGCGCAAAATTGCAGCTCGTTCAAAGTTTAGATTTTCAGCTTCGTAAGCCATATCTTTTTCCATTATCTTTATTTCTTTCTTTAACTCCTTTGGAGGCAGTTGACGGTAGTCTACTTCGTTGGCGTACAGTTTCTTTTGTTTCTTATTTTCAAGAAAGTCTTCAACCTCCTGATCGATAAGCTTTTCACGAATGGGTTTAACAATTTGAACGGGCGTGATGTTGTGCTCTTTGTTGTAAGCCAACTGAATATTTCTTCGACGATCTACCTCAGCAATTGCCCTTTGCATACTTCCGGTAATCGAATCGGCATACATTATTACCTCGCCCTGAATGTGGCGTGCCGCCCTCCCCATTGTTTGGATTAAAGAGGACTCTGATCTCAAAAACCCCTCTTTATCGGCGTCTAATATTGCAACTAATGAAACTTCAGGCAAATCCAGACCTTCTCTAAGTAAATTTATTCCAACCAACACATCGTATTTTCCATTTCTCAAGCTATCTAAAATGTCGGTTCGTTCCAATGTAACAATATCTGAGTGCAAGTATGTTACTTTTATTTTTTTCTCTAGTAGAAACGCCGAAAGTTCCTCGGCCATCCTTTTGGTTAGTGTCGTTACCAAAACTCTCTGGCCTTCTTTAACTCTTTCTTGAATTTTTTCGAGCAAATCGACGACTTGATTTTTTGTCGGCAAAATCGTAACTTTTGGATCCACAATCCCGGTGGGTCTTATCAAAAGTTCGGTAACATTGTTTTTAGAGCGTTCTAATTCCCACTCATTTGGCGTGGCGCTCGCGTAAATTGTTCTATCAACTTTTTGCAAAAACTCGTCAAAGTTTAAGGGGCGGTTGTCTAAAGCCGAAGGAAGTCTAAAACCATAATCAATTAAAACCTGTTTTCTCGATCTGTCGCCGTTGTACATTCCGCGAATTTGAGGAAGTGTAATATGCGATTCATCGATAACAGTTAAAAAGTCTTTAGGAAAAAAATCCATCAACGAGTACGGAGCTTGCCCAACCGCGCGGCCATCAAAATAGCGCGAATAATTTTCAATCCCCTTGCAGTAGCCAAGTTCCTTTATCATTTCCAGGTCGTAATTTGTGCGTTGTTCCAGTCGATAAGCCTCCAGCTGCCTTCCTGCGGCTTTTAACTCTTTTAGGCGATTCTCAAGATCTACTTCGATCTGCTCCATGGCCGACTTCATTGTTTCTTCTGGAGCAACATAATGTTTTGCAGGATATATATTCACAAACGTTGCCTCCTTGGGCTCCACGTATTCGCCGGTCATTGGATCCATAAAATAAATGTTAATTAAAACATCCTCCGAAAGCTCCAGTCTTACAGCCTGATCTGCATATGCTAAATAAACGTCAATTACGTCACCCACAACTCTGTAGGTTCCACGGAAAAAATCATATTCAGATCTTTGGTAATAAATTTGGGATAAACGTTTTAATAGATCCATTTTTCTAATCTTCATTCCTGTTTTAAGTTCTAACGCAACTTTTGAATATTCGGCAGGAGAACCCAAGTTGTAAATGCATGAAACGGAAGCAACTACAATTACATCTTTTCTGGTCATTAAAGAAGTTGTTGCAGAAAGACGTAACTTATCAATCTTTTCGTTAATATCCGAATCTTTTTCAATGTATGTATCGGTTGAAGGAATATAACTTTCCGGCTGATAATAGTCGTAGTACGAAACAAAATATTCGACGGCATTTTTTGGAAAGAATTCACGAAATTCCTGATAAAGCTGCGCCGCTAAAGTTTTGTTGTGTGAAATCACAAGAGTTGGTTTTTGAATATTTTGAATAACATTAGCCGCTACAAACGTTTTCCCTGATCCGGTCACACCTAAAAGTACCTGATCTTTAGATCCGCTTAAAACTCTTTTTGTTAGTTCTTCAATCGCCTTTGGCTGATCGCCTGTGGGCTTATAACTTGATTTTAACTCGAACATGTTGTAATTTTAACACACCGATTCGTGTTTTGTTTGGTTCGAATGGAGGGAGAAATGAAAAAAACAGCGAGGAGTGAAGGTTCACCGGATTGCAGAATTTACACAACGCAAACTTACACGCCGTTCGTAAATACAAACAACGAAATTGTTTGCCTTGGCCCGGGCTGCGTGCTTAAGACTCTCGAAAGCATCGTCCGAGTGAGCGGCATGACTGCATTTAGGGTAATCCAGATAACACACTATCATTCAGACTCCATAGGGGTAATTGTGCAAACGGGGGATATCGTGCTAATTTCCAAAGAAAGGGTTGAGCAACTAGTGTACCACCCAACCCTGACCTTGGTACCGGCATGAGGCTTGCTTTAAAGGTGTGACAGTACTAGAATCTCATCCGTTCTATATCTAAGTCAAAGGAGATGGCAATGACAGGGTCAGAAAGGGATGAGATTGCGGCTTTAGCCTCAAGAGCCAGAGAGTTTACCTTTCTCGAAGGGATCTGGCTTTTTTTAGCTTCCCCAGCCGGAGGTATCGTTGGATTCTTGGCTATTTTGATCGCTATTTACTTAGGTGCATCAAAGTAGCAACATGACCGGACCGACAGAATCACTTTCTGAAGGTCCGGATTTATTTACTTGACATCTTCGGGTACTATTCGGTACCATAAAAGTACCAAATATAATACGTAAATAATTTATCGCCATTAAGGCTAGGAGGTTAAATGAGTCCTGTAACACTTTATAAAAGACAAAAACAAATTTTAGACTTTATTTCCCAGTATATTCAGTTAAACGGCTACTCACCGACTTTGCAGGAAATTGCCGACTCTATGAACCTTTCCTCGTTGGCCACGGTTCACGAACACATTCAAGCCTTAGAAAAAAAGGGTGTTATTAAACGCTATGATGGTGCCGTGCGTGGGATTGAAATTTTAGATGACTCGATAAATTCGGTATTGTCGGCGATAGAACTACCGCTAGTTGGGTTTATTGCAGCAGGAGAGCCTATTGAGGCCAACGAAAACCCTTTATCTACTGTTATGGTATCTTCGGACATAGTGTCTAAAACGCACAGGTGCTTTGTGCTTCAAGTCAAAGGCGATTCTATGATAGATATGGGAATTTTTGACGGCGATCATGTGGTTATTCAGCAACAAAACACCGCCCGCGAAGGCCAAATCATAGTGGCTCTAATAGACAACGAATTTGCCACATTAAAAACAATGTACAAAGAAAAAGATGGGCGCGTTAGACTTCAACCCGCAAACCCAAAAATGGATCCGATCTACATTGAAGCTCAAAGACTTCAGATACAAGGAATTGTCACCGGCGTTATTAGAAGGTATAAAAACTAATCTTGGGATTTTTTAAACTTAGCCTTGATAATTTCTACTACCATCGGCAGTAAAGACAAAGCAATTATGGCCAAAACAACTAATGAAAAGTTATGTTGAACAGCAGGTATATTTCCAAAGAAATACCCCGTAAAAGTCATTAGAGATACCCAGCATAAACCGCCGACGGCGTTATATGTAATAAAGTGTCCGTAGCGCATTTTCCCGATACCCGCAACAAATGGGGCGAATGTCCTTACAATTGGAACAAATCTTGCCAAAAATATAGTTTTCCCGCCATATTTATCAAAAAACTTTTGTGTTTTTGTAATGTGGTCTTGATTTATAGGAACTTTAGGATTATCAATAATTTTCTGTCCAAAAAAGTAACCTATCCAATAATTGGCTGTATCCCCTAAAAATGCCGCTATCCAAAGTAAAACAAAAAGTATTAAGATATTAAACGACCCCAGCGCTGCAAAGGCGCCTGCCGCAAATAATAAAGAATCGCCCGGTAAAAAAGGAGTAAAGACAAAGCCTGTCTCAGCAAATATAATGGCAAATAAAATGCCATAGGAAAAAGCGCCGTATTGCCTGATAATTTCACCTAAATGGACATCTATGTGCAGTACGAATGATACTATAGAGGTAACAATTTGCATTTAGACATAATATCATGTTGTGGTAGGATTAAACAGATGCCCGATATCTCTTTGTTAAATAGATATTACGAAAAATACGGAAAAGAAAAGGTTGACGAGGCTTTATCTTATTTAAGCTATAAAAATGCTGACGAACTTCCAAAAACCGAAATTCCCGGAAAACCGACAATTTATATTTTTAGACACGGTCAGACCGAAGACAACGCAAACTTTATATTTAGTGGCTGGCGGGACTCGCCGCTCACGGACAAAGGTCGCGAGCAAGCTAAAATTTTAGCCGAAAAGTTAA
>CAZTDP010000005.1:10511-30460 GCA_964612565.1 uncultured Candidatus Saccharibacteria bacterium | reverse complement strand
TATGCTGCTTACTCTATCGAGTAGAGTTAAAAATATCCAAAAGCCTATTGTATTTGACCACGCGTTCCCCTCTAACGGGGGCACCTGACTTTATAAAATCAGCACCCACTGCAAGTGCTAAATCAGCGATAAATGTATCCTCACCGGTCTCACCGCTTCGGTGGGAAACAACAACTTTCATGTCTGCCGCTTGCGCCTTACGAACAAACTCAAAAGTTTCGGTTAAACTTCCAACCTGATTTGGCTTTACAATAACCGCGTTGGCAAGATGATTTGTAATTGCGCTTTTTAGGAATTTTGGATTTGTAACAACAAGGTCGTCGGCCACGATCATAACTTTTTCGTTGTGAGTTTCGTAAAAGTGGACCCAGCCTTGCGTGTCCGATTCGTAAAACGGGTCTTCAAGATAAATTATTGGGTGACGCAATAAATTGTTGTGATGATACTTTTCCAAATCTTCGGTTGTAAGTTCGAGTTTTTCTTCGGCTATGTTGTAACCCCCATGTGTGTAAAACGATTCAGCGGCCACATCCATTCCAAGAAACGCCTGTTCTCCAAGCTTGTAGCTTTGAGAAATCGCCGACGAAATGTATTCCAACGCTTTCTTTGTAGTAAATCCGTTGGGCGCAAAACCGCCCTCATCTCCCACATCTACATCAAAACCGTCTTTAATTAAATTGTCTTTTAAATTGTGATAAACCTTTACTCCCAACTCAAGTGCCTTATCAAACGGTAAAGTTCTTGCCGGAATAACCATAAATTCCTGAAATGAAAGATTGTTATGCGCGTGCTTTCCGCCGTTTATTATGTTAAAAACCGGTGTTGGAAATGCTAAACCGACTTTTTCTAATGGTTTTTCCGTAAATAGCGTGGCCAGATATTCGTAAAGTTCGACGCCCTTTGATACTGCCGCCGCTTTTGCAACCCCTAACGAAACAGACAGAATGCTATTACCACCCAAATGGCGCTTGGTCGAGGTTCCGTCCATTTCGAGCAGTACATTGTCGACTGCTTCTTGATCAAACGGGTTTTCTCCTTCCAATACGTCGTTTATGGCTGTGCTTACAATATCTACTGCTTTTTCAACAGGAATATAAACTGCTTCGTTTTCGCCTTTCGAGGCTCCATCTGGAATTGCCTGGACACCTTCAGAACCATCGTCTAGTGTGACCTTGGTCTCAATGGTCCAATCGCCTCTTGAGTTTAAAATTTTGTGACAGGTTATACTTTTTATCTTTGACATAGACTCAATCATGCGTCTCGCAAACGGTCCTCGCTTCGCTGCTGGATGGTTGCTCGCCACATGCTTTCAATTTATGAAACGGTCCTCACTTTTTGCGGCCTAACACTTTCTTTTCAGCGTCATAAATAATGCCACGTGTTTTTTCAATAACATCGGGGCTTAATGAAACCGAGGTGACTCCCCATTCAACCAGTTTTTCAACAAGTTCAGGAAAAACGCTAGGTGCCTGGCCACAAACAGAACATGTAATTTTTCTCTTTTTACACGTTGTGACAATTTTTTCTAACGAAGCTAAAACTGCGGGATCCATTTCGTTGTAAACATCGGCGACCTTTTCGTTGTCGCGGTCAACACCCAAGGTTAGCATTGTTAAATCGTTTGTTCCAATTGAAACTCCGTCAAAACCTTCATCAATGAATTTGTCGAGCAAAATAACATTTGAGGGGATTTCTACCATCATCCAAAGCTTAAATAGGCCGCTTTGTCTCAAACCATTTACGGCCAACAACTTTTTAACACCTCTAAACTGTTCAACTGTTCGAACAAAAGGCATCATAACCCAAAGGTTTTTATACCCAAGTTTATTTCGTACATATTTAATTGCTTCTACTTCCATTTCAAATACTTCGGGTTCTTTAAGATATCGAGAAACACCTCTATAGCCAATTAACGGATTTGGTTCTTCTTGTTCAAATTGTTTCCCACCGGTTAAGTTTGCGTATTCATTTGATTTAAAATCGTTAAATCTATAAACAACCGGACGGGGGTTAAAAGCTTCGGCAAATTTTTCAAGTCCGTCGGCCAACTTTTGGATAAATTCCTTTTGTTTCTTTTCCTCAATAAACTTACGCGGATGCTTACCGATTTGCGCCATAATAAATTCGGCGCGTAACAATCCTATTCCGTCAACATTTTTTGAGGCTACTTCGGCGGCAAGTTCAGGCTCTGCAAGATTGCAGTATATTTTTGTAGCGGTTTTAAGATTTCCCATATCGGTTTTTGCCTTAGTATCGGTTGTTGTTTGTTTCGAAACATCCCCTTCAAAAACCTTGCCGGCAGCACCGTCAACAGTAATAACCTCTCCCGTGGTAAGAATTTTAGTGGCGTGACTTGTTCCCACAACAGCAGGAACACCCAGCTCTCGGCTAACAATAGCAGCGTGGCTGGTTCTTCCGCCAAGATCGGTAACAATTGCGCTTGCGCGCTTCATTGCCGGAACGTAATCGGGATTTGTCATTTCAGCAACTAAAATATCGCCTTCTTTAACTTTGTTTATCTCGCTGGGACCTTTGACTATTTTTACTTTTCCAACGCCAACGCCCGGAGATGCAGCCAAACCTTCAAGTAAGACAACTGCTTTTTTTGATTCATCGACTTTTAGTTCTGTTTCTTTTTGGACAAGAGTCGTTACCGGACGGGATTGAACAATATATATTTTTCCACCTTCAATGCCGTACTCGATATCTTGGGGTCTGCCATAATGTTTTTCAATTCTCATTCCAACATCGGCGAGCTCAACAATTAATCTATTTGGAATCTTTTGAACGTGTTGATATTTTCGTGAAACGGGAGTGTTCCCTGCTAAAGTCAACTGCCACGTCTGCTTTGAAATATATCGGGAAATAATTTTTCCTGTTTTTTTGTTAACGATGTATTGATCCGGTGTAACTTCTCCCGAAACAACAGGCTGGCCGAGACCAAAAGCTGTTTCAATTGAAACTTCATCACGATTGTTAGTTAGTGGGTTTACCGTAAACATAATTCCCGAGTAATCGGACTGAACCATTAACTGAACCGGAACGGCGATTCCAACCTTTAAATGGGAATACTTGTTTGTTGCCCTGTAAAAAATGGCTCGAGCTTCAAAAAGTGAAGACCAACACTCTTGTACTTTTTTTGCAACTTCTTTCCAGCCTTTTACGTTTAAGTAAGTCTCTTGTTGGCCGGCAAACGAAGCATCCGGAAGATCTTCAGCTGTTGCCGAAGATCTAACAGCCACATAGCGGTCAAACTCACCACAAAGCTCGTGGTAATGATTTTTAATTTGTTCAATAAGTTCCTGAGGCGGATCGGCAGCAACAATTGCTGTGCGTATTCGTTTTGCGGCGGCTTGAAGCTTTTTTGAATCATCTACATTAAGATCTGAAAGTTCGTGAATAATTTTGTCTTTAATAGAAGTCGTAGCTAAAAAATCAAAATAGGCCTTGGCCGTTACAATAAATCCGTTAGGGACCGGAATTTTTGCGCCAACCATTTCTCCAAGATTGGCTCCCTTCCCTCCTACAAAAGGAATGTCTTCCTTACCAACTTCTTTAAACCAAACAATGTGGGCAGATTTGTTTTTCATATATACAAAATATATACCAAAAAGGGCCTGTTGATAACCCTTAGATCTCGTCCAAGTGTAAGCCTTGATTAGATAAAAGCTTTACCACAGCGGCCATTACAACACTCATATCCTCTTCATCTCTTGCCTCCATGCGAACTCCCAAGAAAGGTGAGGTATTTTTTGCGCGGATCAAAAACCAGCTGGTAGGCGTTACGTTGGCTCTAACGCCGTCAACAAAAATTGGGTTTGTGTATCCGCTTGAAGCTTGCACCTCGGAAACAATTTGAGATATAACCTTAAATTTAGTATCGTCGCTGCAAGGTACTTTTATTTCGGACGAGCTTACGGTTTTAGGAAATTCTGCCATTAATTCTGAAAGTTTTTTACCTGTGTCATTTAATATTTTTAAAGTTCTAAGTATCGCGTATATGCCATCATCAAAACCAAAGTAGTCGTCAGCAAAATAAGTGTGGCCGGCAAACTCCAAACCAAAAATTGCTTCCTTTTTAATAACTTTTGACAAAAAGAAGGCTCTTCCGGTTTGCATTATTTCAGGAACACCGCCGTATTTTTTAATAACTTCATCCGCAAGCGAAGTACACTTAACGTCAAATACTATTTTAGCCCCGGGGTTAGAAGCTAAAATGGCCTTAGAAAACAATAACAACATACGATCAGCCGCGTAGGCAGTTCCACGCTCGTCCACCGCTAAAAACCTATCGCCATCACCGTCCAAACCAAAACCCGCGTCGGCGCCACTCTTTTTAACCGCGTCCAAAGTTAATTTTACAAACGCGGGGTCTTCCGGATCCGGTGTTCCGTTTGGAAACTCACCGTCTTTTTCAATATTTATCGGTAAAACCTGAATATTCAGCTTTTTAAAAACACGCAGAGCAACTTCGCCGGTAACACCGTTTCCTGCGTTTAGCACAACCTTAAACTTTTTCTTAAATAAAAATTTTTTGGTTATAAAATCCACATACGTATCGGTTAAATCAATTTCACTGTATGAACCGGCTCCGGACATATAATTTTCGTGCTCGATGGTGTCCTCCAATTGCTTAAGTTCGGCGCCATACATAGGCTCGGCGTTTTTATACTCGGGTTTGATTCCGTTGTATTCCTTAGTGTTGTGGCTTGCCGTAACATAAACACCGCCGTCAAAACCCTGAGTTGTAGTGAAAAAATGAATTAATGGGTAAGGAACCATTCCGACATTTGAAACATCGCAACCTGTGCTTAAAAGTCCGTCCGATAATCGTTTTGCCAAAGACGGAGAACTCGTGCGGGCGTCTAAACCTAAAACAATATTCTTTAAACCTTTTCGTCTGTAAAAAGTACCGCAGGCCTTTCCGATATGAAAAGCTACTTCGTCCGTAAGATCATCGTTATAGATGCCTCTAATATCATATTCCCTAAAAATGTTTGGATTAACTTTCATGTTTATATCTAAATTATGAGTAACGGCTATATCACTCTAACGGAAGCGTAAAAATAAACTTAGTACCTTGACTTCCGTTGTCTTCGGCCCAAATATTGCCTTTGTGAGACTCTATTATGGCTTTAGCAATCACTAAACCTAAACCGGTACCGCTTTCTTTGGTTTGACCGTGATTTGAAGCCTGCATAAAAGGTTTAAACAAGTTATCTTTGTCCTTACTCGGAATGCCTATTCCTGTATCTGCAACCACAACTTCAATATGATGATCAAACTTACGGCTACATACCTGCACGCTTCCGCCTTCCGGCGTGTACTTTATAGCATTTGAAAGAAGATTGTTCATGACTTGTTTTATTCGCTCGGGATCAAAGCTAAAGTTCGGAAAGTCTTGCTCTAAATTAACCTTCATTTCAATTTTTTTAACTTGAGCTACCGGGTTAAAGTAACTACACTCTTCTCTAAGTACATCGTTAATATTTGTAAAAACTTTATTTATCTCGAATCTACCGGAACCTATTTTTGAGACATCCAGTATGTCAGCTACCAGTTTAAGCATCGCATTGGAACTTTCCTTTGTTTGAGCCAGCAGGGTGTGGATCTGTTCGGCATCTAGTTTGCCCGCATCCTTTAATAAAAGATCGGAAGCTCCTTTAATGACCGAAAGCGGCGCCCTTAATTCGTGTACTAAAACCGGAATAAAGTCGTTTTTGCCGTCCAAAAAACTGCCCGCCCCGCCGTGAGACTTAAGTTCGTGTATTTCATTTATTAACTTGTTTATACTGCTTGTTTTTTTAAAAAGGAGAATAGAAATTACTAAGAGCAATACGGACTCTGCAACAATAAGCCATATTATATATGTTTCCATAAAGCTTTCAGCCCGTTACTTTTATTCCGCTATCCGAGGTCTCACCAAGAAGAACGGCTATCTTGTCGGGCAGTTCTGACGGAACAACGTTGTATTTCATGTAGTAATCCTCTGCCCCGTACTCCATAGCCTTATTTATGTTGTCATCATTACCAAAATTGGTTAACATAACAACCTTTATAGGCTTGGTTTCTTCGTTTTCCTTGATTTCCTTTAAAATATCAAGGCCGCTGGTACCGGGCAAAATTATATCCATGAGTATCAGATCGGGCTTTTCCTGAGTTATTGTGTCTACGGCTCTTGCGCCATCAGCAACATGTATAACATCATAGCCCTTCATTTTAAGAGGCACCGAAAAAATATTAAAAAAACCTTCATCGTCTTCTACAAATAGTATTTTCTTAGGCATACTACAATAGTACAGGAAACGTTGGGGGGATTTCAATAGGCTTTATGTTAAACAGTTGGGATAGTGAATTAATTTGCTCGAATCATGCAATCTTGTTACAGCCACAAAATCAAACCTGTAGCTAACTCCTATGTAATTATGTCGTTTTAAAAAGAAATGAGCGGTTTTATAAAAGCGGTGGAGCTTTCCTCTGGTTAGTAGCTCTTCCGGTTCAATTTCGGTGCCCAAATTAACTGTTTTTACTTCGACAAAAACCAGCTGACCGTCATACGCGATAATGTCCAGCTCACCGGCGTAGCAAAACCAATTTCGCTTAAGTATTTTGTACCCCTTAGACACCAAATACCTCGCCGCAACTTCTTCCCCAAAGTTTCCAAGTTTTTTGCGGCCGGTGAGCACAAATTATTTTTACTTTAAGTGAATGAAATTTTAAAGATAGATGTATCTATTTAAAATAGAGTTTGTTAATTTGAAACAGGCAAAGTTGCCGGGTTTGATGCAGAAGCGTCAATTTCGGTAACATTTTTGTCCGGTGTTATTCCATAATACTTTGCAATACCACTTGTAATCTGCATCCACAATGGAGCTGCAGTTTCGGCGGCATAAATGGAAGAATGAGGCTCTTGAAGTTTTACTATTATCGAAATCTTTTTTTCGCCTGATAAAAATCCCACGAAAGTGGCGTTTGTCTTTTCGGCGGCATACTTACCGTTTTCGGCAATTTGCGCGGTTCCTGTTTTACCCGCTACCTTGTAGTCTTTTAAGACAAAAAATTTCGCTTCACCGCCGTCTGCGGCTAGTTCTAGCATCGGAATCATTTGATCGGATGTTGCTTTAGAAATGACCGTTCTAATTTTTCTGGGGGGGATTTCAATTACTTTATTGCCATCAATTATCTTGGAAATAATTTTGGGCTGATACAACGTTCCGCCGTTGGCTATTACATTAAACGCATTTAAAACCTGTAGAGGCGTTGCCGAGATACTCTGCCCAAACGACGCCGTTGCCGTGTCAATGGCTGTCCAGTCCTTAGGATCACGAATAATTCCGGTATCCTCGCCCTCAAGATCAATTCCTGTTTTAGACCCTAAGCCAAAATCTTTAAAATATTCGCTTAATCGGTCAGCGCCAACTTTTGTTCCGACCCACGCGGCTCCAATATTGTTAGATTTTTGCAAAAGTTGAACTATCGTCTGAGTTCCGTAGTGACTACCATCCCAAGTATTAATAAAAAATCCCGAGTAATTTACCGGCCCGCTATCTTCAAAAGTAGAATTAGCGTTTACCAAATTTAAGTCCACAGCGGACGAAACAGTCAGTGGTTTGATAACAGATCCGGGTTCATAAGTTTGAGCAACCGCAATATTTTGCCTTTCTACGGTACGCCTAAACTCAGAGCCTTTTTCAAGAACTGCCTCCTCGGCAAAGTCGGCAGGATCATATGTTGGATAATTTGCCATTGCTAAAACAGAGCCGTCAAACGGATCCATAACAACGACAGTACCGGAAATTGCATCGTATTTTTTAACTCCATCCTTAAGCGCTTTTTCCACAAGATACTGAATTGCCCTGTTTACTGTTAAAACAACATCTCGCCCTGCAATAGGATCAATTTTACGGTAGCCTCCGGCCAGTATAGGATTGCCGGTAGCGTCGGTTTCTTCCAAGATTTTCCCTGGTCGCCCTTTTAAGTCATCATTAAGAGCCCCTTCAATACCAAAATACCCAAGTTTATCACCTTTATCATCGCTTCCTACAAAACCTAAAACATGGCTTGCGAGCGTGCCTTCGGGATAATAACGTTGGGGCTCTTTTTCGAACCCAACACCTTCAAACCCTTTTGAACGAACTTCTTCCATCTGCTCAGGTGACAGATTTTTACGAACCGGATACCAGTAAAGATTGCTGTTTAGGCCGTCTAATATTTTTTGTTCGTAATTTACAAATTCCTCAGCAAGCGGCTTGTCTGTTTCCTGCTCGTCTGCGGCATCTGAATCTTTTTTGGCATCCTTCACTTTTTCTTTTCTTGCGGTTTCAATTTTGTCGTAATCGGCTAGAAGTGCTCCCAATTCGTGGGCTAGCTTGTACTTATCTTTAACAACTTTGGGCTCTAAATATAATAAATAATCATCCTGGGTCCCTGCGAGCACATAGCCATCTGCAGTCACTATGTTTCCGCGTCGTGCCGGAAGCTCCTGAAGAGTCCAGTATTGATTTTCTGCCATTTCTTTGTAGCGGTTGTGATTAAGAACTTGAATCTGAAAAAGTTTTACTATGACAATAAAAAACAAACTAAAAAAGCCGAACAACATTATTTTTGATCTCACTTCCATGTAAGCTTTTTTATGCGTTCTTAAATTTTGCATTTAGAGATTACCTTGATAAGGATGCAACTTGAATAGGGGCATTTAAGTCCAATGAAATCAAATCGTCTTTCATAGGAACATACCCCATTTGCTGAGCTCTCTCTTCGACGTACTTCATAGATGAAATTTGTGAGTTACGATATTGAAGCATTGATATCTCTTCTTCCAGGGCAGCTTGTTTGTCGTAAACAGATCTAAGATCCTGGTTCTTTACAGCAAGATCGTTTGAAACATACATTTTAAATCCCAGGCTTCCAAAAAAAGCTAAAACCGACAGTACAAAAAATAGTTTAAAAAGTTTTATTTGTTTTTGTTGTTTTTCAATTTTTGCCATGTTTTTCAAAGATTCTTAACTTAGCGCTTCGTGACCTAGAATTGGCCGCGATCTCTTTTTCTGACGGCTGTATGGGCTTTTTTGTTACGGCCTCATACATATTTTCTTTGGGCTGCGCGCTATGGCCAAATTGCTTGGCCACTTTGTCTTCCATAGAATGGAAGCTTATGATAAGCATTCGACCACCAGGCAGCAGAAGGCGCGCAGCCCGAGGCAGTGAAACTCGTAAATTTTCAAGCTCATCGTTTACAACTATCCTCAACGCTTGGAAGGTTCTTGTTGCAGGATGAATCCTTCCATGTTCGTAAGCTGGAGAAGCTACAGCTTTTAAAAGATCAGCCAACTCCTTTGTTGTCTGAAACTTCTTCAAATTACGATTCTTAACAATTGCCTGCGCAAACTTTCGACTCATTCTTTCGTCCGAATATTCAAAAAGCATTTTTGACAAGTCGGCCTCACTAAGAGTGTTAACCAAATCTGCTGCCGTTACCCCTAAGTTTTTATCTAATCTCATATCGAGTGGCTGATCAGAATAAAAAGACAAACCAAATTCCGAATCTTCCAACTCGTACGAACTATAACCAAGGTCGTAAATGATTCCGGCTACCTTATCAAAACCTTTTTCTGACGCAATTTTGTCAATGTCCTTAAAATTTCCAAGACAAGGCGTAAACTGCTCTCCAAAACCTTCGTTTTTAATTCTCTCTACGGCACGATCCAAAGCTTTTTGGTTTATTTCAATTCCCAAAACTAAGCCTCCGTTTTTCATAATCTCTAACGAATGTCCGGCGTCACCTAAAGTTGCGTCAATATACTTTGAGCCTTTATTAACTTTTAAATGTTCAATTGTTTCGCTTAATAAAACCGGTTTGTGATACTCCATAAAACGTTGTTTAGGCAGCAAACTCTTTCGAAATTTTTTCTAGTCTCTGATTCCACTTTTGAAGATCCCAAATTTCAATGTGATCTCCGGCGCCAATTACCGCGGTTTCTTTGTTTAATCCGGCATACTGTTTTAAATTACCGGGTATAACAACCCTTCCTTGCTCATCAATCGGACTTTCAACCGCCCCCGCATACATGTATCTTTTAAAATCACGCGTCTTGGAATCGGTTATTGGATTTTCAACTTGCTTTTTAGCCTCTGCGACCCAGTCTTCGCTATCATAAACAAAAACGCATTCTTCAAAACCCCTAGAAAGGACAATTTGTTCCCCTCTAATTTGGTCCCGAAGTTTCTTGGGCAGAGAAATTCTCGATCCTTCGGTGATATTCGGATTATATTCCCCAAGAAACATTCTCATGGTTTAACCTTTAGTTTAATGGTTTTCACCATTTTTCACCAATTTATACCATAATGCTCCACCGGGTATCCATTGTCAATACAAAGTAAACCCGAAAAGACCGTGGATTGGCGTAAATCGGAAAAATGTTATAGGATATTAGTAATCAAACCCAACGGAAAAGGAGGAGCAATGCGCGCTATAGTTTCGATCGCTAGCTATATAAAACCTTTTGGACTCGGACAGAGGAAAAGTTATAGGGGAACAGTGACTTGTAAAGAATGTGGACAAACCCTAAAAGTTTCGGGCTACCCAACCCCCGAGGCTGTTAAGTCAGACCTTGACTTGAAAATGGCAGAGCATCTCCGACATTGCGGGAGCACAGGAAAGTAATGGCTTGTTTGCTTAATTATTCACCTCAAGATTTATTCTAAAAACCGACATAAAACAACATGTCGGTTTTCTTTTGCCCACAAAGATTAGCCTAAATAACCAGCAAGTTCGCCGATTTTAACTCTTTTTTGCTCCATCGTATCCCTGTCTCTAACCGTCACTGTATCGTCATCCAAGGTTTGATAATCAACAGTTATGCAGTACGGTGTTCCAATTTCATCTTGAGAATAATATCTTTTTCCAATATTGCCGCGGTCGTCCCAATCGGTAGAAATACCTTTTGAAACCAGGTCATCGTAAATGTCACGAGCTTTATCAACAATTTCCTCTTTGTTTTTTACTAAAGGAAACACCGCCGCTTTATATGGCGCCAAATCTTTATGAAGTCTCAAAACTACTCTGTCTGCGTCTTCAAAGTACGCGCTTGAAAGTAAAGCCAAGAAAACGCGGTTAATTCCAAATGTCGGTTCTATAACGTGCGGAATAAACTTTTCACCTGTTTCCGGATCTGTATATCTAAGATCGGCTCCGGACTGCTCCATGTGGTTTTTAAGGTCAAAATCGGTTCGGTAGGCAAGCCCAAACATTTCCTTAAAACCCCAGGCAAATTCAAAATCCATGTCCTGAGTCTGGGTGGAATAATGCGCGCGCTCGGCATCGGTATGTGTTCTCCATCTCAATTTTTCGTCCAAAAGCCCAATTGAGTTGGCCCAAATCTGCATTTCACCTTTCCAATAATCAAACATTGATTCCCACTTGTCTTTTGCAGGGTTAAAAAAGAATTCAAATTCGGCCAAATTAAACTCAAGTGTTCTAAAGATAAAGTTTCCTAAGGTAATTTCGTTCCTAAAAGCCTTTCCTGCCTGAGCTATTCCAAAAGGAAGTTTGGGGCGCATTGTATCCAAAACGCTTCTAAAGTTTACAAACATTCCTTGAGCAATTTCTCCTCTTAAATAGGCCAAAGATTGAGAGTCAGTAACGATTCCTATATTAGTCTCAAATAATAAGTTAAATCGTCTTGGCTCGGTCCAGTTAAAAGCTGCACATTTTGGGCATAAAATTTTATTATCGTTAATGATTTTACCAAGTTCCTCGGCCGGCTTTCCTTCTACACTAATTTCTTCATTTTTTTCTTTAAAAAAATTCTCTATCAAATGGTCGGCCCTTGTTCTAGTTTTACAATTTTTACAGTCAATCAAGGTATCGGTAAAATTAGCGGTGTGACCCGAAGCCTCCCACACGGCAGGCGCCATTAATATGCTGGTATCAAGCCCGTAGATGTTTTTTCTTTTGGTAACAAAAAACGACCACCAATTATCAATAATGTTTCTTAAAAGCAAAACACCCAAAGGTCCAAAATCATAAGTATTAGCTAAACCACCGTAAATTTCGGATCCGGGAAATACAAATCCGCGTCTTTTGCTTAATGAAACTATTTTTTGTTGAAGGTCTGTATTTTCTGACATAGGGCTAGTATATAGCAGAAATTTGGGTTTTGCGAGTATAAAACACACTTTACGTAAAGATGGACAAACTGCTAAGGCTGTGTTAAAACTCTTTCAAATTCGACATTGTATGGGAGAGGGAAAATGGACAACGGAGACATTGTAAAAATTGTTTGGGCGGACCCAAAGCCAGATAATACTAAAGTGCTGTCCGGCTTAAATGCAGAATCCTTTGAGATAAAGATGATCATGTTGGCCAGCCTGTCGATCAAAGACATACTAAAATGCTTTGAGAGAAACAAACCCAGAATACTCGTAGTCCGCATTGCAGATGAAGGGTTGAAATTTCCTCTAAAGGGGGTTGTTAATGAGGTAAAACTCCAATACCCCAGTACAGCGGTCGGAGCACTGTGTAGCAATGCTTCTTTTGAGGTGCTGCGCAATAATTTGGATTTCAGGGTGCCACAAGGAGCAGACGCAGCTTGTCTCACAATGTTATTCGAAACACTTATCTCTATGTCTTAGAGTAAGAACCCGAGCGAAAGCTACAAAGCGCGCTCGGGTTAATTTTTACATCAAGGACAGCGTTTTAAACCTAACACCGAACGTACTTTGAATATGCGACTTTAAAAGCTCACTAACTTCACGCGTTGCCGCCTCGCCGTTTGTGGTAGGAATTTTATTGCCCAGCATTTTTACAATTGTTTTTAAAGCCTCAAGCGAAACCTCAAAACCGTAAGAGGCACAATTATTGCAAGTTAAATTTCCGGTGTCTAAAGAAAAGAAGTATTTACCCCAAGTTTCGTCAACGGATTTGCCGCAAACGGAGCATTTTTTAAAACTCAAACCGTACCCCATAATTTCTAAAAAATTGGCCTCAAAATAGCTTACAAGCAGATCACCCAGCGTAGGATTTGAATTAAGGGCTTTCAAAAAGGTTACCAGCAGCTCAAAAAGTTTTTCGGATTCAAAACCCTCTTCGGTGGTTTTGTATAAAAGTTCGGCAATATAGTAGGCTTTAAACGACACATCTAAATTTTCTTTTATATGCTTGAAACTATTTAGCGTTTTAACCTCATCTATTGACTTAAAGCCTTTTGAATCTTCTGACAGCCCCAAACTTACAAAATTTAAGGAATCTAAACTGCCCGATCTACGCGATGTTATTTTTCGCACACCGTGCGCAACAGCACTTACTCTTCCAAGATCTTCAGAAAAAACTGTGTACAACTTATCCGAATCTTTGTAATTGATACTTTTTAAAATAACAGCCTGTGTATTGTATTTTTTCATGAGGTCTTTAAAACGATTGTACCCCGCTTAGGGCGGGGTACACAAAGTTCAAGGTTACGTCAACTTTAAAGTGCTATATTAACTTCTTTATCCGTCTTAAGATCTAAGGTTGTCGTTTTTCCGCCCACCGTTACAGTGTGCTTTTCTTGATCTATACCCGACTGCTTTTGAATGTACAAGTCGTAATTTTTAGCCCCCACAACAGTATCAGGGATGTAATATTTGAATGTAATTTGTTTTGTTTCACCGGGCTGAAGCGTAATGTAACCGCTGAACCAAACTTTCCCGCTTTCCTGGTCTGTCATTGTACCGTCCTCAGAACCGTCGACCGAAACAAACTCTGATCCTGCCGGGGCATAAACTCTTACCCAATCCTTAAATTGTTTAACAAACGGCGCGTAGTCATCTGTGGGCTGAGTGTAGGTATATGAAATATTGATTGCATGAAGCCACTTGCCATTGGATTTTTCAAGCGAATGATTGATTGTTTTACTCACAAACCAATTTGTTTTATCTGCCCCTAAGTTTGTAGAAACAACCATCGAATAGTCTCCGGCCACGTCCTGCTTAACAGCGCCGCCAACATTGTATTTGTTCGCCAGTGCCTGCGCCTCGGCATCGTTAATCATGTAAAACTGAATGTGCCTTCTTACCGAAAGGTCTATACCTTTTTCAATAAGTTTAGACCAAAGATTTTTGTCGGACTCAAACACATTCTTTAACATTTCTTTCATCAGGTATCCAAGAACACGTTTTCTCCCTGCCTGCTCTTGCAAAGCAAGTGAAGCAATTCTTTCAAGCTCCAAAACAACATTATCTTTTGTATAAGTAACACCATTAACCGTTACAGGCCCTGTAACATCGAGAAGCTCACTAATGACTTGAGTGTCGATCGAAACTATACCATCCACGGGTTTTACACTTATAGGATCTATTCTTCCGGCCATGTTGTAGTAAATCAGAAACTGATCCATGGATTTTTGGAAATCTGGGTAAGCGTTCATGTCCCTTGCGTACCATCTTTCAACCTTAAGATACTTACCATAAGCTAAAGGCGGATCCGGAAAATCATATGTCGCATCAATTGCGTCCAGTGTTAAATCTACGCTGTACATATCTTTTGACTCGATATCCTGATTTACTAATAATCCGTTATCAATTCTAAAGGTTGCATAGTTGGTCATAAAACCACCGGTAGGTCTAATTTCTTTATCGTTCTGCATGACTACCATGTATCTTTTTATCGGAGTGCCGACCGCTAAAAGTCTTGGAAATATAGTTAAAGCCTGCTTTACATCAGGAGCGTAGTCATCGGCCTTAGATAGGGTATCTTTTACAAATTTAATATTTTCTCTTATGGCAACATTGCCAATTGATACCGGGTATTTATCTACATTAACTTGCTGAAGATCATCCCCAACTTTGGATACTTTGGCTATGACGCCGTCCATCTGTCCCGCAACCTCAGGCATAATTGAAATCCATGTCTGGAATGCCTGCATCAAGCCTTGATCCTGGGAAGGAGCTGCCTGATCAGCCGATACTTTTAATCCTGCGGCATCGGCAAAAGGTAAAATAACCTTTTCGGTTTCTTGAAGAGCTGCAATGGCATCATTTCCGGCATCAATAAAATGATCCGTATCGCTATAGTATTCGCTCAGCTTAAAAAGCTTAACGTTTTTGGCCCAACCAAAATTTTTGTCTCGCGACTCTCTTGCTTTCACAAGGTCGCCCTGGGTCTCTACAAGAACTTTGTCAAGTTCTACAAGATCACGAGCTTTTAAGGCGGCGCCAATTTGTACAGCGTCTTCCTTAAGAACCATTCCTGATTTATACAAGGCAAGTCCGGGCCTAAAGATAAAAGAATAAAACAAAATTCCTAATATCGCTACAATTACCAAAAGCACAATTCCTGTTACACCAAGCTTTTTACGTGAAACGTTTTTTTTAAAATCAAAACTATTATTTGTAGCAGGATTCTTTTTTGGCGTAGACGACGCGTTATTTGAACCCCAAAATTGCGAATTATTCATTAAACGGCTCCTTTTTTAGTTAAAACTACGTACGGTGTTTTCAAGATGATCCATATATCATACAGTATGGACCGATTTTGAGCATAGTTAGCATCAAGTTTAACACGATCTACAAATCCAATGGAAGACCTTCCGCTAACTTGCCAAGGGCCTGTTATTCCGGGTTTAACAGAAACAGCTTTGTCGATAAGTACTTTTGTTTCAGGATATTTTACGGCCTGCTCTTCAATTTCAAAAAAATAATAAGCGCGCGGTCCGACAATACTCATTTGTCCAAATAGTACATTTAAAAACTGAGGCAACTCGTCAACGCTGTATTTCCTTAAAAAAATTCCGCCTTTAATTATACGGGGATCTTCTTCGGCTGAAATTTTGTAATTATTGTCAACATATTTTTTGTACAATTCAGGATTTTTTGTTAAATATTCGTGTGCGTTTGGAAACATTGATCTAAATTTATAAAATTTAAAAGGTTTTTTATCTTTACCAACGCGCAGTGGAATATCGGCAAATATGGGTCCCTCCGGAGACGTAAATTTGATCCACAAGGCTGCTGCCAAAAAAATTGGAGAAAAAAGCACTAGGGCAATAATCGAGCCAATTACATCTATTAATCTTTTTAAAATGAAATACATGCTCATAGTTGTGTCGGACCAAAAGTGCCAACTAGTTCTAGTATACTACATTTAAATTTATCTTTCGAAAAACCTTTGGCTCTATCTCGGCACGCCACTGGATCAAAAACAGTACCTTCCAGTTCCAGAATGGCCTTTTCTAAAACATCAGGAGCCTGTTCGTTAAAGAAAATACCGGTTTCTCGTTCTACTACAGTCTCCAAAGCACCTCCGCATCTGTAGGCAATAACAGGCTTTCCCGCCCACATAGCTTCGAGCGGCACGATTCCAAAATCTTCTTTTTGGGTATTTATCAGAGCCCTGCAATCCCTTAAAAGCGACCACTTTTGGTCGGTCTCTAAAAAGCCCATAAATTCGATGTTACCGTTTGCTAAGTTTTTAAGTCTTGAGGTATCGGGTCCGGTTCCAATAATTTTTAACTTTCTACCCAAGTTGCTGCAGGCGGTAATGGCAAGGTCAACTTTCTTCCACGAAACCAAGCGGGTTAAAACCAAGTAAAAATCCTCGGAGGTTTTTGGCAAATCAAAGTTAGGCGTTTCAACATAAGGATTTACGATCGAACTGTTTATCCCAAAGTATTTTTTAAGTCTTTTTTGCGTGACAATTGAGTTAGAAATTATAACGTCGACGCGGTGCATAGCCGCATAATCTGCAATACGAATAGCCGACAGAAAAGGCGTAACAAATTTTCTACCAAAACTCATAAAAATCTTTAGCGCGCCAAATGTTTCACTTTCAAAATAATCAAAAGGTTCCCAAAACATTCGACCGGGTGAATTTAAGTAACAAACATGTTTTGTAGTTGGTTTTGTAATTACAAAGTGCGCGTATCTTGATGAGACTGAAAAAACCAAATCGTAATCCGAAAAATCAAAGCTTTCAAACGCAAAAATATGTAAAAAGAACAGTGAATAGTATCTATTTAATTTTGAGGCAAAAGGCAGTTTCTGTATAAACGAAGTTTTTACTTCAAACCCACGATCCTTAAGTTTTTTTAACCACTCTTTTGATACCACCGAAGTAAAGACAGCAGCTTGTGGCCACATTTCACAAACAGCCTCGAATATCTTTTCGGAGCCACCATTTTGAATTAGGTCGTCACACACAATAGCAATTTTCATATAATCATCTAAACCTATAATTACGTAGAATATACCTTACACACCCGTATTTTGCATCAAGCATAATTAACCCACGAATATTGGCGCAAAGGATATATAATAAGAGAAGTATATGAAAAAGGGTTTTCTATGAAAATTGGTATTAACGGACAACGTTTGTTGTCAAAGGATCCGGCAGGACCTGAAAAATATACGTACAACTTAATAAATGCTCTGGCGAAAATTGATCGTTCAAATCAGTACGTTATATTTTTTACATCCGAACCTGACGCAGAGTATTTTAAGAAACTGACATACTCAAACGCACAATTCACTTATAAAACAATTCCTAAAAAGTATTCGTGGACGCAGTACAGTCTCGCAAAGGAATTATTAAGAAACCCCATCGATATATTTTTTACACCTGTTCATACAATGCCCATAATTCATTCGAAAACAATGAAAGTGGTAGGAATGATTCACGGCCTTGAATACAAATTTTCTCACGGTTTTAAAAATCCCATCAAACGAATGCTTATTAACAAACCCGAAAAATACTTATGTAAACATTCAGATGAATTAATTGTTCCAACTTTGGCGACCAAACTCGAAATAGTAAAAAGAAAATGGATCAAGGATCCGGATAAAAAAATAGCTATAATACCGGAGGGTGTAAACGATGCGTTCTATAAAAGGGATTCTCAAGAAATTAGCGAAGTCAGAATAAAGTATAATTTGGGAGAAAATCCCTACTTACTTTTTGTTTCTACTATTCAGCCTCGAAAAAATATTCCGGCAACAATTGAAGCTTTTTCTAAAATGTTAAAATCCCGCCCGGATCTGTTATCGACAAAACTAGTTATTGTTGGAAAATCAGGCTGGGATACCGAAGCGTCTTTTGAGGCACCCAAAAAGTATGGTGTAGAACACAATGTCTTGTTTTTAGGAAGGGCTCCGGACGCCGATCTTCCTCCTCTATTCTCAGGTGCTGCTGGATTTGTAAATCTGTCACTCGAAGAAGGTTTTGGACTTCCGCTTTTAGAAGCTATGGCGTGCCAAACCCCTGCTCTTGTTTCAAATATACCGGCCTTTAAAGAAGTAGGCGGGCCTTATCCGCTTTATGCAAACCCGGTAGATACAGATGAAATTTCAAAAAACATGTCAAAACTTTTAGACGGTAGTTATGAAACTGAAAGTATAAAAGGCGCTCTTGAACGGGCAGAGAATTTTACATGGGATAAAACAGCGGAACGCACTTTAAGCGTTTTTCAAAAAGCTGTTGAAAACTCCTAAGGTTATTTCGGCAGTCTTCATCCAATCATATTTTTTAGCCTGGGTGTAACCTTTTTCAGTTAATCGCTTCCTCAGCTCTGTGTTAAAAGCTATTTCGCTCATTTTTTGCACAAACTCATTTTTATTTCTTGGGTCAAAATACAACACCGAATCTTCATAAATTTCACGATGGCACGGAATATCTGAAATTAGGCACGGGATTCCTAAAACTTGAGATTCCATAGGTGTTAAACTAAAACCTTCTTTAAGAGAGGCAAAGACGTAGGCCTTTGAGTGCTTTCGTAACGAAACAATTTCGGCATCTGAAACAAATCTAGCAACACCTGGCATAATAACTTTCGCTGTTAAATTTTTGCCTAATATATATGAATATAACTCGTCCGAGTATTTATCTTTTTTCCCCACCAAAACAAGCTTAAAATCAGGGTTTGTTTTTAGAAATTCCGCAAAGGAGTCGATCAAGAAATAAAGGTTTTTGTGCTCGTAACTGCTTCCCACATGCAGAAAATACGGATCAGTAATGTTGAATTCATTAAGAACCCCATCACCAGCACTTCCGGTATCTTTAAAAGCCGGGTCGACTCCCTCGTACGCTAAAACGTACTTATCTTTGGAAATTGCCGGATATACCTTTAAAAAATCGTTCATAACATCATTTGACGGAACTATAACTTTGTGCGATCGAACAACCGCCCACCACATAACAATCTTGTACACAAACTTTTTAAATTTAAAGTATGGCTTAGGAAGTGTGGTACCGCGCTCGGTACTAAACGTATGCATAATAATATCGGGAATTGCTGTAACAAGTTTTTTTGGGAATAAAACCGGAATATTAAAGTGCGGAACAAACAACAAATCTATCCCATTTTTGAGCAGTATCCATAAAAAAACCGTCTGCTCCTTCCAAGAATACCAAGTAACATCTGCTAAAACTTTTTTAAAATTAGGATTTATCGGTATGTATTTATCAAAACCTTTTTGACGTAAAAAAATAAGATACAGGTTTTTGGTATCTACTTTTTCCAAATGCTCTACAATATTTTTGACGTATCTTCCCGGACCGGCATCGGCATAAAAACGAGCATCGATTCCTATTTTGTAGGGCTTTTCCATGTTTATATGATACCACCCGATTGTTTAGGCAAAAAGGCAATGGTGTTTTAAGTGAAAGTGTCAGTCAAAACTGCTAATATACAATGGTGTTAACCAAATCTTTAAAAAAGATCTCATTTGTCGGTGCCGGAAACATACTAAACGTTCTCATAGGATTTGTGTATCTTACGGCTGTTGCCAGAAAGCTTGATTTAGAAACTTTCGGAAAATATGCCCTTTTAACTACCCTCTTGCTGACAATATCAAAAATAGTAGATTTTGGGGCAAATTCGGTTTTTGTCGCTAAAGCGATATCAAACACAAAAAATGAAAAACAGCTTTCCCAAACGCTTTACAGTCTTAGGGTTTTACAATTTTTGGTAACAATTCCG
>CAZTDP010000005.1:0-10411 GCA_964612565.1 uncultured Candidatus Saccharibacteria bacterium | reverse complement strand
GCTTTCCCAAACGCTTTACAGTCTTAGGGTTTTACAATTTTTGGTAACAATTCCGATTTCAATAATTTTTTTAAAAATATTTAATTTGTTAACGCCTGCGATAACACTAATTTTTATTTTAGGAATCTTGGCGTACGCAATGAATTATCTTTTTTATGCGTACTTTCAAAAAGCCGAGATGTACGCTGAGATGATAATTTTAAACACATTAGGCCAAGTTATTAAAGGAGTTTACGCCACACTTTTTTTACTAAACATAATTGAACCAAGCTTAAACCTGTCGTTCGGAGTTTTTTCCCTTTCCATTTTTGCAGGAATATTTTTGTACGTAAGAATCCCGGTTGAACTGAAAAACTTTAAGTTTGATTTAACTTCGGTAAAAGATCTCTTCAAAGAATCGTATCCAGCCGGTATTTCACAATTAATTGCCGAAAGCTGGTCCACCATTAGCAATGGCGTCGCAAAATTTACAAGTGGGTTTTCGGATGTTGGTGTACTTTCGGTGGCAAGCAAAATTTCAAATATCTTTAACCTTGTCGCTTTATCAATTTTTGCGGTTTTGCTTCCAAAAAATGCTCAGCTCAAAAAGAAAAAGGTTGGGTATGATTTTTTGGAAACCGGAATTATTGCGGCTGCCGTTATGTTAATGGCTGTGGCGGCAACCTTTGTTGCAAGGCTTTTTGTTGTACAAATTTTTGGAGAAAAATTTGAAAATTCACTTGGGCTTTTGGATATTTTGATATACGCGGCGGCGATAGCGTCGATTCACAGTTTTTTGGAAAATTTCTTTTTTATAGAAGGGAAAACAAACTACATTATCGCCGCGAGCTTTGGAAAACTGACCGCGTACATACTTGCCGCCATTGTTTTAGTACCAGTAATGTCTTTGTATGGAATCGCATGGGCAAACATTGTTTCATCTGTGGCGGGGTTGGGAATAGCAATTTACTTTATATGGAAATTTAAAAAAGTTAACGCGTAGTCGAAGTTTCTATCTGAGCTTGATGAACGTCTTTTGAGTCGAAGTACCATAAAATCCAATCTCCTTTTTGCTTTATAACACGCGGGGCGTAGTCAATTCCAACAACCGTGTCACTGTACCTTGTTGTTTTGGTTAACAAAATTAAAGGCTCGTTGGCCGGAATAGGTGGGACACGGTCAGGCTTTTCGGGATTAAAGTCAATAATTTGGAATGGGCCGTCGGTGTAAAAAAGTGCAAGAGGCATCTCCATACGATCTATGTACACTTTTGTATCAGTTCCAAAATCCAAGTCTTTTTCCTGCAATAGTGTTGCTTGAGCAGATGTAAGATCTTCAGTATAAACAAGCTCGCGTTTGTAAAATAAATAACCTAAAGCAAAGGACGTGATCAAAAATACAAATAAAACTTTAAACTTAAAGTTATTTAAAACCTTAAATCGTTTCATACCAAAATCCAGGATTCGTTCTATAAAAATACCAACCAGTAAGGCTGCCGCCGGATAAGCAGGAATTATATACCAAACAAGTTTTGATTTTGCCACCGAGAAGAATGCAAAAATTATTAAAAACCAGATTGAAACAAACGCGTAGTTATTATTTTTTTTAAACGATTTAATAAGCCCAAACGGTAAAGCGCCAAGAAGTGCAATAAACCAGATGCGCATGCTAACTTTAAGCACAACAAAATACCAATAAAAAGGCTTGCCTTTATCCTCGATTGACGCAATTGCGCGATCCCAAACATGGTATCCGATATACGTAGATAAGAATTTATTGCCATAGTGCAAATACATGTAGTAATGCCACGGAATTACGACGATGGCAGTTACAACGAATAATGTAAACCAACGTGTAATTAACCCCCAACTAAATTTTTGTTGTTTGGTATAAAACAGATAAAGTTCGTAGGTAAAGATAACGGTAAACGGCAATAGCCCAACCACACCTTTTGTCATCCCACCAAGTCCAATAAACAGTCCCGATAAAAGCCACAGCCAAAGTTTAGAAGACTTTTTGGCCAAATAATAAACTACAAGTGCGGCCGAAATAAAAAATCCGGCAGTAACATCGGTCATAGAAGCGCGTGAATAATATAAAAACTGGGTTGTTGTTACTAAAACGATAGCGGCTAAAAAACCGGTTGTTTTGTTAAACAGCTTCTTTCCAAAAAGATAAACCAACAAAACTGTCAATAATCCAAATAGCGCGCTTGGAAGGCGTGCGCCCCACGAAGTAAATCCAAATAATTTCATTGTTCCGGAAGCCAGCCACATGTATAACGGCGGTTTTTCGTACCAAATAACTCCAGGAACCCATTGCTCAAGAAGATAATTGTTGGTTTGAATCATATTTTTAGAAATTTTTGCGTATATAGCTTCATCCCAAGGAATTAAGTGGGTTTGACCTAAATGTATAAAAATTAAAAAAGAGGCAATCAGCGTCAAGACGGCGACAATTGTCTTATTTGATCTCACAAACAAACCAAACATCTGAGAAAAGTTTACTAATGGTAGTATTTTTCCGGCAGACCATGTAAAAAATAACGAAAGTATGATCCAAAAAAATTCTGAATTATACGAATAAAAAATTCCGGCAAAATACCAACCAATTATTGTGGCAAAAAAAGCCGCAGAAATAAAAACATCTTTCATTTCTTTGAGTTTCATTACACCGAAGTACAAAGCCATAAGCCCAAAAAACGAAAAAGATGCAAATGTCGCTAATCCTAAGACGCCGGTTTCGGAAATTAATTCGCCCCAAATCGTATGCGGAGGTACTCTTGTGGTTAAAGCTGCCGGATCGCGTCCAAAATACGTTGCGGCAACTTCTGTAGAGCTAAACTGCTCAAAAAACGAGCCGTACCCTCCTCCAACGATCGGGTACTTCATAAAAACTTCGTATGCGCCGGTTAAAAGAAGCATGTGGGAATCAGATGAATCGATTCTATAATTTAAGTATTGCTTCACACTGTTTCTAAAGGCACTTCCCTGGGTGTTATACATGACCAAAAACGGTGCCGAAATAAGCACCAAGCCAGCTAAAACCGATAAAATGCCCTTAGTGCCAAATCTTTTGTAAAACAAGATAATTACAAAAAAAACAACCGATACAGCTGCCATTATCCATGCCGAACGGCTACTTGTTAGCAACAAAGCGCCGGAAATAGACAAGAACATTAAAATATTTAAAATCCTGTTTTTGACTCCCTTTTCAAACAGGATTAAAACGCCTAAAAACGGAAGCACCGAGGCCAAATAAGAACCATAGTGGTTAACATCCCAAAAGGTAGATCCAACCCTTGGTATATTTCCAGGAATGTTCCAAAGCGCGCCAATTATTTTGCCGGTTTTTTCGTATAAAAAGAACTGAAAATAGCCAAAAACTGTTAAAGCAAAGGCTAAGTATGTATAAAACTTTAGATATTTTAATATCGTGTCGGGCTTGTTTTTAAACGTGCTGTATACAAAAATAAACAAAGCCACAACCGTAGTAAAAAATCCCAAAAGCAAAAACGAGGCTTCTAGGTTTTTTGAATTCGCCAACGAAATAAAGCGTATTACCCAAAGTAATAGTAAAGAAACAATTATTGGATCCTTTAAGCGGCTAAAAAGCTTTGGAAAGTCTCTATCCTTAAAAAACCAAACAATAGCTTTTACTCCCAAAGCCGCAAGGAGAGCAAACATAAAAGCTCTAACCGGCAAAAAATCCCATCTATAAAAACTAAAGAGCTCTTTGTGCAGTAAAACAGAAAGTATCATTAATATATAAACCGAGAACTCAAATTTCCTTAAAATAAGGATAAAGGATAGTATGCAAATTAAGGCTAAAACAATAATTTCAATCATGGACTAGTACTTTATTGTACGCTTCCAAGGTCTTTTTGGCAGCGTTTTCCCAAGTATATTCCCTTTTAATTTCATCGGATATCACAGGGCGGGGCGCTTCATACTCTTTTTTAATTGCTGTAGCTATTGAATCTACATTGCCGGGGTCGCAATAGGTAGCGTAATTCCCAAGATATTCTTTAGCGCGGTCTCCTGAGGCCACAGCATTTGTACCGCAATACAAAGCCTCGAGGCTTGTTAAGCCGGTTGTCTCAAACCAACTGGCCGAAACACAGACCTTTGCATATTTATAATACGCCGGCATAGCTTCGTATGGAACTTTTTCAACTTGGTGTATCCACGGATTTTTTGAGACGGCGTTTTCGATTAAAGCACTATACTCAAAGTGTTTTAATCCCTTTGAAAGTCCAACTAAAACCAACTTGTAATCGTCATTTGTATCCTTCCTAAGTTTTTGGACGGCCTTTATTACATTTAATTGGTTTTTTCGCGGCTCGATGCGCCCGACACAAATTATGTAATCTTTAATATTTAGAGGGTTTGCCACCTCGCCCAAGTTAATAAAATTACGGCCGACACCGTTTACAACTTTTAGGTAGTCAAATTTAACATCAAATGTTTGGGCAAGCTCGACTGCTTCAAGCTCGGTTTGAACCAACACTATATTGCTCATATTAATTACTTCACGCTGCATTTTTTTAAATCCGTAAAAAATACTAAATAAAGTTATTTTTAGTTTTCTAAAATCTCTAAAAGAGCGGTACAAATTTTTAAACGTATCACGACTAAACTGATCTCTAAACAAAAATTTGGAAAGTCTGCGAAAGTCAAAAACGTACTCATCGTCAAAGCGTTTAACTTCTTTCACGCTGTGATGTATGGGAGACAAAACAATCGGCTTTTTGGCGGCAAATGCTTTTTTAGCATACAAATAAGTTTCGGGTGTCCAGTCAAGCTGAAAGATATGAATTAAATCGTATTCGGCAGGGTCAAAGTCTTCGTCAGTATGAATATCTACGGTTACACCCAGATTTCTTAATTCCTTAGCGGTATTTTCAATTTGAACCTTGTCGCCCCCGCCGTGCTCCATTAAATGGTAGCGGCCCAGCATTAAAACCTTCATTTTTTAGCCTCCAATCTTTTGTATAAACTGTCGTAGTTTTCAACAAAAGCATCTAAAGTGTACTTTTGTTCAACCATGTTATGGCCGTCAAATGGGTGCGTTTCTTCGTTTAAAATATATTTACTATAATCGTCCATCATTTTTTCAGAAAGATTAAGATAGTCACCAACGGCAAAATAACTCACGGTATCATCGGCAATTTCCTGCAAAACAGGAAGATCCGAACAAATTATTGGAAGTCTCATATACAAAGCCTCAAGCAAAACATATCCAAAACCTTCGGCCAACGAAGGAAAAACAAAAAAATCAAAGGTTGAATAAAACTTTACAAGATCTTCGGGTTCAAAAACCCCGGTGATAATTACTTTATTTTCGATTCCATGTTTTTTAATTAATTCACGCAAAGGCTGTTCAAGCTCTCCCCCGCCGGCGATTAGCAAACGAAAATCCTGTGAGTGATAAATATCAGAACGTAAAAAAAGTGAAAACGCGTTAATAAGTGTTTGGTGGCCTTTTTCTTTAGATAACCTACTTACATTTCCAAAAATAAAAGCATTTTTGGGAATATTAAAACGCTTTTTAATTTCTTCTGAAGAATCGTTTTTTTGAGTTTGAGTAATTGTAAACTTTTTAGTGTCAATTCCGTTTGGGATTACCTCTAATTTTTGAGGTTTAATTCCTTCACCGATTTTTACATTTTTTTTGCTGTCGGTAAGTGCGATTTCGGCATCCGCATAGTGGTTTACCAAGTAGCTGTAACCAAAAACATTTAATAATTTTTTCATTTTTGGGATCTGCCATTCACTTATTGGAGTGTGGGTGTGTGAAATTTTTACAGGTGTTTTAGCCTGCTTGGCGGCCAAAAGTGTGTTTGTAACGGCTTTAAGTTCGTGGGCATGCACAACATCGATGGAATTTTCCGTTAAGAAATGCTCAAGATCCAAGATATAACTTCGGTCAATGTCGCTTTTAATTTCTTTCTCAAATACTTGGGCGCCGGCCTGTTGATACCAGGTAAACGGAGCTCCCTGCGGGCACCAAACAAAAACTTGGTGATTCAGACCTAACATCCCTTTTACAAGATCTAAAACATGCTGTTCCATTCCTCCGGGAGTTTTTGAGTTTAAGACGTATAAGATTTTAAGTTTGGTTTTGTTCATAAACAGTTCTCGACTTTAAGTCTGCGGAGGTTACTCACAAAAAAACTTATAATCCTAGCAACCTAAGCAGACTAAAGATACCTACTAATTATACCCAGCATGCTTTCAACTTTTCCGTCCCAGTTGTTTTGTTTGGCAATTTGCTGACGTTCTAATATTTTCGCTTTTGAGTCTTCTTCAATGGCTTTTCTAATATCTTGAGAAAATTCGTTATAGCTTTTTGCAACGTAACAATAATTTATAAACGGAGCGTATGCAGGCAAATTAGTAACTACAACCGGCAATCCCGCGGCCAACGAATCATGAAATTTAACGGGGAAACACCCGCCGACAGTATAATCATTAAGTTTGTAAGGAATTACGGCTGCGTCAAACGCGGCGGTATAGTTTTGAATTTCGGAATAGGGTTTGGTGCCCAAAAAATAAACATTTGGCAAATCGGCCAAACCAAGTTCTTTAAGAGTTCCTTCGCGATCTTTTAACGCAATAGGGCCTATCAGTACAAAGCTGTATTTTGGATAATCGGTGGCAATTTTTCTAAAAAGTTCATTATCAAACTTATATTCGTCGACCGCACCTGTAAATCCTATTACCGGCCTAGGAATAGACTGCATTTCTTTTGGAATTTCTTCGATACGTTCTTTTATGTTATAAAACTTTTCAAAGTCACCAACATTGGGCATGTAAAAAGTATTGGCATTAAACTTTTTTAGTTTTTCGACCAGCCCAGGTGCCGTTGCAAAAACTACATTTGCTCTAACCGCTAAAGTTTGTTCTTTTTTATTTATTATTTCTTTTTTCTCCGAAGTGTCGTATTTTGGAAAACCAGCATAGTTATCTACGCAGTCATAAATTAAAAAATCGTGCTCGATATTTTTTAAATACTGTTCCAAACCAGCAATTTCAACGTGATAAAACCAGATTATTGTTTTTTGGGCCGGATCAAAAAACTTTTTTGCCAGTTTTTGTATCTTTTTAGCATGGTTCAATGCGTGGCGCTCGTGAATTGCAGAATAATCAAGAGGTGAGTACACAAGTATGCCTTCGTCCTTTCTTGTACCGGTTAACAGCTTTCCCAGCGTCCATTTTCCTTTTAATAGCTGGCGGCCAAACAAGCGCCCGGTGTTTATTGGCGGATCTACAAATAAAACTTTATGTCCAAGTTTATTTAAACGCGTCATAACATGCTTTTTGTTTGTCCATAAAGGATAATCCCAAAGCTGATTTGAGAAACAAATTATGTTGTACTTTTCGTTGGTAGACATATTTAAAGACATGTTGGGCAGGCGTGCGTAATTACACCTAATTTTACCAGAATTCGCCGAAAATTAAACAAAAACTCCGAGTCTTTAATTGACCAAAGCCATGCTGTATTCGTAAATCCTTGGTCATAAGCAGCATGCCAAATACCATCAAAAAACACCAGCCCAAAAACTTCAACCGCTACCGATAGGCCAAAAAGTACATAAAACAGGCTTTTGGATTTGCTAAATACCGGCGAAGACACGTACGGAACCAGCAAAAATATTAAAAACGGTAATATGTCGGAGCTCATTCTATATCCAAACGACCAACCTCCGTACCAATGCTTCCACAAACTAATTATTAATGTGTGAAACAAAACAATAAAGCCAAACAGCAAATACAGACCTTTGCCTTCCACCTTTTCTTTAATTGCCCTATACAAACCAACCAACGAAAAAATTAACACAGGAGAATAAATTAAAATACCTTTATTTGGAGACAACCACACACCCAAAAAACTTATCGGAAATGGAGACAACCAATTGGTAAATATCTGGCTCGCGTAACCTTCATTTTGGATTCCCAAATAAAAAGTTTTGTTGTACCAAACAAAAAATGCAAAATCCAACAAAAAGCCAAGTAAAAACGGAAAAACAATTTTAATTAAGTGCTTAATATCTTTATTAAATCTTATTAGCAAAAAATATTGAAGCAAGACCATCGAAAGAGCCGCAGTAGGACGAGCCAAAACCGCCAAACCATAAAAAAGACCCGACAAAAACATGTGAGAAGACTTTTCGGGTTTGGATAAATAGTTTAAAAAAAAGTAAATTCCCAAAATTGTAAAAAGTTCCAAAGTGCCGTGCTGCCACATTGCCTGTGAAAGCAAGGCAAAATTGACAGTTCCAAACAAAAAAACACCGGTTAATAAAAGCGCCTTTTTAGGAACAAGCTTAAAGTGCTTTATTAAGGTTAAATACAAAAACGCTCCGGCCAAAGCAACAATAAGCGAACCAGACAAATGTCCTAGCACAGCGAGGTTGTCCCAGGTTAAAGGCATATTAAAAAGAACAGGCAAAACAAAAACAGGCAACGATACTAGCGGAGTGACTAAGGGAAACGCCGAAATATAGTGCGAGCCTATTTTCTTTAAATAAAACGGAGTTAAGTCTTTTTGAAAATCCTTGTCGTCAGGCTGAGGATATCTATCGCGCATAAATGTGTAATATTTGTCCAAATAAAGTGTGTGGTCTTTTAAGATAGCGTAAGGAGTTAACAGGGATGGAACCGTATCCTCACTTTGGATATGCAAGCTGTTAAGTTTTGGTGTAAGCGGATTAAACCAACTAAAAAACAATATTATGGCGGAGACAATAAAGATTAGGAAAAAATTATTTTTTGTCGAATGTGGGAACGAGGTAGCCGGTTGGGTGTTCATGTTTTTATTATATATCAGTATTTGAAGGGGTGTTCATTACAAAAATACGGCCTGGAGTTTTTTGTTAAGAAAAGCTTCAGGCCTGCAAAATTCCCCTCGCGTTTGGCGTTGATACGAAAGGCGAAAATATCAATCACTAAACGGCAGTAATTTTTGGCGCTTTCGATATTGTTGTTTGCTTATGCGCTGAGACAAGCTTATACATGTACCTTTGCGATGTTTTTCCATCTCCCTAAGTGACTCTGTACCGGAAAACCGCATACCGCAGTTTGGACAAACATCGAGTCGGGGCTCACTAATTTCGACTCGAGATAATAAAGTTGCAAAGTCGTTGTCATCTTGCAAGCCCATTAAGTACCTCCTTCACGATCCTAAGATTTAGACTGACAGTATTCTATCAGAAAAGCCAGTACTCGGTCAAATTACTATAAGTCAATAAGTTCACGTTCCCTTTTAGCTACAGGCTCCCAGGCATATTTTTTAACAAATTTCCTGCCCTTAATTGAGGTGTTTTCATACAAAATGGGATCTTTTAATAATTTGTTCATTTTTTCGTAAAAATCGGTTTTGTCGCCTGTTTTCGCATAGGTTACCGAATCTCCCCAAACCGACTTTAATTCTTGCAAGTCGTAACAAACTACTGGCAGTCCGGCGGCCATTGCTTCGCCAATAACGATTGCCCAATTTTCTTCGTATGAGGGCAAAACAAAAACTTTGGCACTTGCAAGCATTTCAAACTTTTGCTTTGAATCGTAAACGACTCCGGCAAAGTCAATGTTTTTATCCAAGTTTCTTTCGTGAACATAATTTTTTGCAGAAGCGCTATCAATACCTTCGCCAATAATTAGTAACTTTGTATTTGGATTTTTTTGAACCGTTTCACTCCAAATATCAATTAGATCAAAAATACCTTTTGTGCGCTGGACACGCTTCATAAAAACGGCGTCATAATTTTTTTCGCGTGCACCCGATATGTACAAATTTATTTCGTCTAAATTTACGCCGCACAAAACAAATTCCGCGGGTTTTCGAAAAAAAGTGAACCTTTTGAGACTTGCTAAAGTATCTACGGAAACCGGCAATAAAACGTTTGCGTTTATGTTTGCAAAAAACAGGCCGAGCCGCTCGCTAATTAAAAATAAAAGTGAATTTGTAAAAGTAGAGTTTTCCCGTTTCCAAAACGCTACCGGCGGAAGCCAGTGCACAACAACACCGAACTTAATATTATTGCTGTGCAGCAGTTTAAGTACGAACCCCGGTAACACATCGTAAATCTGCTCACTTGCCGAGTACACAATCCCGTTTTTAAACTCAAAAGTTAAACGCGGCAAGTATGCCAAAACTTTAAAAAAACGCAAAACAAACTCAAAACGATCTATTCTTGTTGAATTTGAAATATTGTGCAAAATCACCTTTAATCCCATATTTGAGCATAGAGTTTCCCCGGATCTAGCGGACATCAGGTGAATTTCATAACCCTCTTTTTGCCAGCATCTTGCAAGTTCAATAAAACGACTCTCGCCCCCTGTTACCCCCGGGGTTTTTCCTACTATTGAATTTGAAATTATTAATATTTTCTTTATCACTGCTTTTTTGCTTTAAGAGCAACGGCCATAGT
>CAZTDP010000004.1:52980-63138 GCA_964612565.1 uncultured Candidatus Saccharibacteria bacterium | reverse complement strand
TTGAAAATGGAGTTGGAGCGTATTCTAACGAAGAGCTTGCTAGAAAATTTCCTGACTTAACAAGTTTTTTAATCTTCGTTGAGATTGTTCGCGGCCATAAAGGGACCCCGCTTGGTATACGTGAAGTTGCTTCTTTGGCGGCGGAAATTTATGAAAAACTCCCGTTTAGGTACTAGCCATGTTCAGTATTTCGAATCAGGTTTTGGGTAGTCACCAAAGCACTTTATGGATTAGAGCAATTCTAATCTTAAAGTGCTATTTTTACTTTTGGGAATCAAAAACTCTTGCGTAGCCAAAATAACCTATAATATGTTACAATAACACGTCATGCACTCCACAAAACACAAAAGCATACTTAAAATAAAAAGACACAAGCCAGTTTCAAAACCGGGCAGTTTCGCTGATTATTCAAGGCCAAAATTCCAACAAAAGTTTTGGTCGGTAAAAGAGTTGGAGCAGGTGGTTAAACAGGCTTCGGAGTTGAACAAGCCTAAAAATGCCGATGAACATCATTCTAAACACACTTTTGATACATTCGAGATCGGTGCTGCTTTAAAAGCAAATATTTTGGCTAAAGGGTATAAGGATCCTACTCCAATTCAAGATAGGGTTGTTCCTGTAATTATAAATGGACACGATGTTATTGGTATCGCAAATACAGGGACGGGCAAAACCGGCGCGTTTCTAATTCCTTTAATTGAGTTGGTTTCAAGAAACAGGGATCGAAAGGTTTTGATTCTTAGCCCTACAAGGGAGCTGGCGCTTCAAACTTATGAAGAGTTTCGTAGCTTTTCCGCTGATATGAATATTTGGGCGGCAATATTAATTGGTGGTTCAAATATTGAAAGGCAAAAATTGGAGTTAAAAAGAAATCCTTCATTTGTAGTAGCAACACCGGGCCGTTTAAAAGATTTATTAAAACAAAGGGCTATGAGGTTAGACGACTTTACACACGTAGTTTTGGATGAAACTGACCGAATGGTAGACATCGGTTTTATTAATGATATTAAATATTTTATTTCTCTTCTTCCCGAAAAAAGGCAGTCGTTGTTTTTTTCTGCAACCGTTTCTCGAAAAATTCAGGAAATTTTGGAGTCATTTGTAAAAGATCCGGTAACAATTAGTGTTAAGCACCAAGAAACTGCCGAAAATGTTGAGCAAAAAATTATAAAGGTTCCGCGTGGCCACAAAAAGATAGAGGTTTTAAGTAAGATGCTTATGGACAAGGAATTTTCAAAAGTTTTAATTTTTGGAAGAACTAAATGGTCGGTTCAAAAACTGTCGGACGCGCTTGCTTTACGTGGGCATAAAACCGGGGCAATTCATGGTGATAAGGGCCAAACTTTAAGACAACTTGTTTTAAAACAATTTAAGGCTTCCGAAATTAATGTGCTTTTAGCAACTGATGTTGCTTCAAGAGGACTTGATATAAAAGATGTTTCCCACGTCATTAACTTTGATTTACCCGATAGCTACGACGACTATATTCACAGAATAGGAAGGACCGGGCGCGCCGACAAAAAGGGCACCGCCCTTACTTTTGTCGAACAGTAACTTTTAGGCGTATAATTTAGATTCATATGCCTGCTCCAAAATACAAAAAACAATACGAAGAAATGCTTGATTACAATAAAGAGGTTTTTGAAGAACTTAATAAAACCTATTTACTTTATAAAGAATCACCAAAAAAATACAAAGACGCGTTTGCAGAAATTCAAAAAAAAGCTTTTAGAATTGTGCGAAAAAACGAAGATAATTTATGTTCTAAATCAGAAGCAACTCACTTTTCGGTTTATTCCACAGGTTTATCTGATAAGTTCTGGGAATTGGTTCGCTCTAATTATCCTGAAATTGATGTTACGGCGGAGTGAGTAAACCTCCTCCAAATTTTCTATATTTTAAAATTATAGGTTTAATATAGTGTTGACAACCGGACGAGAACAGTTTAAAAATTACGTAGTGCCCATTGAAAAAATGGGTATTTTGTTTGAAGGTATTAGTGTTGCACAAATAATGCCTAATATAAAAGTACAAAAAATAAATAGTTTTTAACTTACATCGCAGGTACTCTGCGATTTTTTTTGTACTGAGTTTGTTTCTGCAGCGGGAAGATCCCGGGCTTAAGACCGGAATTGAAAGCGTAAGCTTTTATCCGCAAAGAAAAAGTAAGCAGAAGGTTTTTAGTTCGCGAAGTCTTTATTTGATTACTTTTGGCGTAAAACCGTCAAAAACATTAAGAAGGCTGTGACCCGCGCCACTTATTTGGTCGCTTTGAGGCGCGAATAGCCAATAGCGAAACCGATCTTACCAAGTCTAATATATTTGGTGATAGGCTTTTGCCTTTTTTCAAGTATCCTAGACACCTTTGAAAGGTGGTGAAAAGAATGAAAAAGATTTTATTTGGACTTGTGGGAATCTTGCTTACGGCTGGTTTAGTTGGCGGTTCTGCTTATGCACTATTCAGCGATACAGCTGCTGTTAAAGGTATAAAGATCACTTCCGGTAACGCTGAATTGCAGGTCGCTCTTGATAAAGCTGAACAAGGTTTTGATACAGTTAATACGAGTCTCAGAGATACGGTATACGAGCCTAACTACTACATAGATACTGCTAAGTGGCTTCAAAACCTTTATCCTGGGAAAGAGGACTGGGGTTATTTTAGATTAAGAAATAACAGTTTATCTAATATTCCGCTTAAGTTGACTGCTAAATTAACTGCGGCAAATGGGTGGGATAGTATTCTTAAGGATCAAGTGTCGCTTAAGATAACAAACGAGACTGGGACCAATGACTTGACACCTTGGTACACGCTGAATCAATGGAATGCCTCCTACAGAACTATCGAAGATATAATTCCTTACAACAAAACTGAAACATACAGACTTTATGTTAAGCTTAATAGTTCTGCAGGCAACACAGTTGCAGAATTGAGCCTATCTTCAGTTGAGTTTGAGATATTGGGTACCCAACAGTAATAGAACTTGAACCCTTCCTGATCGCAGGTTCTAGACCGCGATCAGATAAGTGCTTAAGAAATTAAAAAACAATAAAATATTAAAAGTTACAGGCAAAGTTTTTGAATGGCTTCTTTTCGCCGTTATTGTTGCGGTGTTTATTGTGGTTGTTTCGCCTCTACTTCCTTTCAAAAATGTACCTAAAATCTTTGTGGTTAGTAGCGGATCAATGGTTCCTACACTTGAGCCGGGTTCGGTTTCGTTTGTTCTTCCGCAAGATGAAAAAAAAGTTAAAGTTGGAGATGTTATTGCTTTTAAATCTCCCGAAGACGCTTCTTTAACAATTATTCACAGAATTGTAGGGGTTAAGTCCGAGGATCCATTAATATATGAAACAAAGGGAGATGCTAACGATTCTCCTGATACGTGGGATTTACAGCCTGATGAAATAGTGGGGAAAAGTTTGTTTTCTGTACCTTGGGTTGGAATTTTAATTGCGTTTATTAAAAAACCTTTAGGATTTGGTTTGGTAATTGGAATTCCGGCGTTTCTGTTTTTAATTATTCAGATTCGCAATATAAAAATTGGGATTGATGAGGAGGTAGACAGACGGGTAGCAAAAATCAAACAAAGCGAAAAAACAAAAGACAACTCAACGATTGTAAGTTTGATATTGGTCGTGGCGGCTTTCGCCTCGGTCGTTTCAACTTCTAGCATCCATACAGCAACTGCTTTGTTTATGGATAAAGCTAATATAAATGGCCTCTCAATAAGTGTTAAAGATTTTGTTCCTCCAGAAACTCCTAAAGTTATTTCACCGCAAGACGGTAGCTTGTTCAACGAAAAAACCGTAAAAATAAAATGGGAAACCGTTTCTGATTATAAAGATATGAACAACCCTGTTTATTACAAATACCAGAGATCTCCCAAAGAAGCTTTTTCAGATGACGTGTATAGATCCGGAGAGTTTTCTAATAACTCATTTACAGATACAGTTTCAGGTGACGGCAAGTATTGGTGGCGAGTTCAGGCCTGCGACGCACTTGATAATTGTTCGGACTTTTCCAAACCCTGGAAATTTATCGTCGACGCATCCGACCCCGATAGCAAAATAATTGACCCTAAAAACAAAGATCGCGACAATCAAACATTTGATATTTTCTTGTGGGACGGCAAATTAAAAGGAACAGCATCCGACGACTTATCCGGCATAGATTATGTCGTACTTTCCATTAAAAGAGTTGAGGCCGGAAAATACTGGGACGGTGACAGCTGGGTTGAAGGTGATGAGAAAGATGTAAGAGTTAAAGCTGACGGTACCGCTAACTGGTCATACGATTTAGGAGACGGTCTGCAGTTTGGATTGTTTAGAGTCACTTCGCACGCTGTTGATAAGGCGGGAAACATCGAAGATTCGTACACAGTAGAGTTTGAAAACAAAGACAAACCTTCAGACTCTGCGCCGCAAGCGCAGCTCGAAGTTGCGGAACCCGAAATTGCCGGACCTGTCGACACTGTGGCGTGTGACCCGTTACTTGATTCTGCGTGTGAAGATGCCGCCGCTGAGCCGGGAGAAGTTATAGATGACGTTGATTCTAGTGACCTGCAACAAAATCAGGATCAAAATTCTACAGAATCCTCCTCGGACGGTGATTCTAGCCAGGCTACCTACAGCGATACAGAGGAATTTTAGAAATGAGTAGCCGTATCGTTAAGACTTTCATATTTATTCTGTCTGTTGTTACCGTAAGTACTTTTTCAAAATTTGTTCTTGCCGCTGATCTTACAGTTACCTGTGACCCCTCCTTACTCCCTGAATGTTCCTCAAATCCGGCCGGTGTCGCATTGTTTTACACAACTAATATTTATCCGGGATGGAACGATAGTAAAATAGTGCGGGCGGTAAACAACTACTCCGACAACCGAGATTTTATGCTGCAAGTCTCTTCAGCAGGTGGTTTATCAAATGTTTTAACACTTACAATATCTGAAAACGGAGGGCCTGTACTTTGGAGCGGGACTATTACGCAGCTGCACAATAGCAGGACGCTCGTACTGTCGAATATTTTGTCACATTCCAATAAAGAATTCAGTTTCTCGCTTTTAATGGATACTTCTGCAGGTAATGAATATCAATCAAATTCTCTTGATTTGGATTTCAACTTTGGTTTTATTCAGGAATCAATTCAACCTCAAGTAGAAAAACCTTCAAAACGCCCTGTATTTAAATCAAGCGGCGACGCAAAAACTACGTCAGTTTCACCTATTATTTTAGGCGTTACAAACGCTGCGTCCGCAATCGCCGATAAGATATCAAATATTATTCCAAGTTCCGAAGTAACAGCCCCAGCTGTTTTAGTAAGCGAGATAAATGCTAACGAGGCTCCAAACGTTTTAGGTGACTCTGTTTGTGCTGATGTTTCTTGGTGGTGGCTTTTGTTTGTACTCCAGTTTGTTTTGCTTTGGATTTTTATTAAAAAACCTAACTATGTAACGCAATTTTTTGTGGGTATAGTTTTTGCACTTATTTTTTGGAAAAACTTTTGTCCTTGGTGGGACTGGGTTTTATCTGTATTTATAACGTTATTTTGGTTATTTGTATTTTTAAAAAAGAAAAGCCGAACATAGTAGGTATACCTTTTACTCTTTTGAGGTATTATTCAAATTTCCAGGTTTAGCATACTCACTCACCGCAAACAGCACAAAAGGCGTTACCCAAAGCATATACTGATCAAAATAAACCGGGTTAAAAGTAATAAAACAAAACAGAGCAAATAAAGCAAAAACGTATCGCGGAATCTTCTTGGTAAAAAGCAAAACCATACTTAAACCGTAAAACCCTATTAAAGGTAATCTTGGTAGAAACAGCAGGGGCAGCGCCGCTTTTTTAGAGGAACCGTATAAAACCAATAAATGTTCGTAGCCATACAAAGGGTTACTGCTAGAACTGGCAGGCGCCCGTGTAAAGCTAAACAGTAACGATAAAACAAAGCCTTTTACATTATCAAAAATAAACGGCAAAGAAGGGATTAAAATAGGCGAAATTCCGTACAGACAATCGACCACAAAGTCTTTAAGTTTTCGTTCGCCCAAGATTAGAGGTGCCAAATAAAGCGGAAACAAAAAAATTCCAAGGTGTTTAATCGCTAAAGAAAAACCGTAAAGTAAGTAGGCCAAGCGGCGTTTTGAATCAAAAAAGTAAAGTGACCCCATTAAAAACGCGATTGAGATCACATCCTGTTTTGCGTCAGTTACCGTGTTAAGAGTCCACCTGTTTAATATTAAGAACGATGCCGCGGCAAAGCCGACAAGTTTCATATTCTTTTTTCTAAATTGTAAGTAGACAAATGCAGATGCGGCACATTCAGCTATAAATATTACGATTCTGTAAGTTTCAATAAATTGGCTAAAAGAAAAATTTGAGGTGTAGGTGATTGCTAACAAAAAATAGTAGTAAAGTGGAAAAAGGGTAGCGTACTTATCGTTTACTATTAAACTGTTTCCCACAATTTTTTGGTATGGATTTATACCGTTGCTGATATCAACTCCGGCACTGTATTCGTAAAAAATATCGGATTTCATTAAATCTTTAATATATATGTTATTACTTCTGTTTACGGTAAACGCTAAAAATAAGGCAGAAATTATAGCAAGTATTTCTACAGCGTAACCTAGTATTTTATCTGTTTTTTCGTTAAATACTTTCATCTTCCCGCAAACTGGGGGCCCAGCAAGTCCTTTAAAATTTGTAACATATCGTTGTTACTGCCTTGATAAACCGCAATTAAGCCGCCTTGCCTAAAAAAGTGATAATCAACTTTATCGTTTTTATGTTTTGACGCAAAATCTTTATCAATTTCATCTGCCTCAACTTTTGCTTCGTCAGACGACTCGTATTGGTACAGAGAAACCGGAGTTTCGTTTATATTAAATTGCTGTCCCGGAATAGAGATATCTTTAATCGATACTACATCCACAAATGTTGCTTTGATGCCCATCTTTTTAACAGCCATCAAAAATTCGGGAACGCTCTTAACATTATTAGTTTCTTGCTCGGCTTTACGTAATACGGGAAGATCTATGGCCGGATGATTGCTGTCAAACTTTTTTGTATTAACAACAACTAAAAACGCTATAAAAATTACGAGGCCAAAAACTGCTATCACTTTTAAAATGATTGTGTTTTTTTGACTAAGTGGAAAAATGCTTAGATTTTTTTTGTTGATATAAAACGTGTTTCTATTTTAACAGAATATTTAGAAGATATTTAATAAAATATTAGTAAATTAAAAGCCAAGTTTTTCGTTCACAAAAATCACATTTATTCTAGTAGGATCTACCTCTTTGTTTATAATTAAGAGCTTGCTGACAAAACTTTCCTGCATACCGTAGGCTTTTTTTACACGTTCAGACTCTAGTGGCAAAACATATTCGTAAACTCTTTTAAACGCCTCATCTAAGTCTTTAACAATCTTTTGAGTTCCTACAACTAGTATTACGTGAGCCGAACCGTATGCATACGCGGGCAACTGACTTCCTGTATTTGATGCAACAACTATTTTACCGTCTTCGGTTACTGCGTGAACACTTCCAACTGTCCACTCGGGAGCCGCGCCTAATTTTTTCATTTCCACTTTGTGAGCCTGCATGTCTTTTGCAAGTTCATTAAGTGCTGCTTTTACAGAGCGATAATTACCTGTCTCATTAATTTCTTTTGAAATTTCCGTAGAATCCAACGTAGCCGAAGACATATTCATAACTTCAGACCCTTGTGGAATCTTTTCTTTTATTTTTTCTAAAGCTTGACCGGCGTTGTCCACGATTGTGGCAGTTATTCCGTTTTTCTTAAGTTCTTCAATTGTTTTATTTATAGTTTCTATGTTTGCAAGTTCATCAAAGTTTTTCATATATCTATTTAACAATGTAGATAATAATATTGCAAGTACAGACTATAAAGTGCTATAGTACCAAAATGGAAACAATTGTAGGAACAAAGGCTAAAACTACTACTCACGTTTGCGGGGTGGAAGAAACATTAAAAGTTATCGGTGGAAAATGGAAGCTGATAATTTTATATTATCTATTTCAGGACACTCGCCGTTTTGGTGAATTAAAGCGCCTTATACCCGGAATCACACAAAAAATGTTAACAGGTCAGTTAAGAGAGTTGGAGCGCGACAAAGTGATAAAACGAAAGGTTTACGCCCAAGTACCTCCAAAGGTTGAATATTCACTAACCGACTTAGGCCTAAGTCTAAAAGACGTTCTCAATATTATGAATAAATGGGGTGCTGGTCGCTCTTTAAGCAACCTCTAGACTCCTGTCCGTATTCGGGTTATATTCGGTATATGCTACAAAAGATGCAAGTCCCTGTGTCGGTAAAATCCGTTTACGATCATAAAAAGCATATTTTTTCCCCTGTTTCTGTTTCATGGGAAGGCCGTGGCCATGCTATATCTAAGATTGGGTATCATCATTGCTTTCACTCAGGAAAAACTTTATTTCATGTTTTTTCGGTCATTTCAGGCCAACAATTTTTTAAGTTAGTTTTTAATACTACCGATTTGCTGTGGGAGTTGGAGGAGTTATCTGATGGACAGGCTGATTAATCTCTCTTTTAACCCAAAACCTTCAACAACAATGCTTTTAGACATAAACTCATGTTTTGCAACTATCGAACAGCAGGCTAATCCGCTTTTGCGAGGGAAACCTGTGGCCGTTGCCGCTTACAATACGCCGTCCGGTTGTGTTTTGGCGGCATCTTACGAAGCAAAATATTTAGGAGTAAAAACCGGAATGCGCGTTAAGGATGCAAAACTGCTTTGTCCCGCCATAATTGTTCTTACCCCGGATCCGCCAAAATATCGAGATGTTCATTTAAAAATGAGGGCCCTGCTTAATAAATACTCGTCGGTTGTAATTCCCAAATCAATTGATGAGTTTATTGTGGAGTTCGAGGGGTGTCCTGCGCTACGGCAAGGTATAAAAAATGTCGCGCAAGAAATAAAGTTAAAAATAAAGGAAACAATTGGCGATTGGATTACGGTTTCCATTGGTATTGGTCCAAATAGGTATTTAGCCAAAACCGCCTCCGAATTAAAAAAGCCCGATGGCCTTGAGGAAATTAACATTTCGAACTATGCCGGCGTCTTTTCGCAAATGGAGCTGACGGATTTAAAGGGAATCAAAAGCCATAACGCTGCCCGGCTGGCATCTTGTGGAATCTATAGTGTTACCGATTTTTATAACGCTTCCGTTTCTCAATTGGAAAGGGCTTTTAGCTCAATAAACGGCTACTACTGGTATTTACGTTTACATGGTTGGGAAGCCGATGCGGTAGAGTGGGGAAGGCATAGCTATGGAAATTCCTACGCTATACCCGACAGGCTCAGCAGAACCGAAGATTTAGCTCCTATTTTATATAAATTAGTTGAAAAAACGGCTCGGCGTTTGCGTAGCGCCGGATATAAGGCTCGCGGAATTCACGTTTCTATTAATTACCGTGACGGAACTTATTGGCACCACGGTCACTTAACAGAAAAAGTAATGTTTGACTCACGGGAAATCTTTAAGGAGTGCTACAGAATCTTGGAAAAGTCCATTTACAAAGGTAAGGAAGTTAGGGTTTTAGCCGAGTCTGTCTTTGATCTCGTACGTGGAGATACTGTGCAGTTAGAACTTTTCGAAAGTGCCTCTCGTAAAGAGAAACTTTGGGAGGCCCTGGACACAATTACGGATAGGTGGGGAGATTTTATTATTACACCGGCACAGGTGTTAAAAGCTAAAAAACACGTTCACGACCGTATTGCATTTGGCGGAGCTAAGGATTTGGATGGGTTTTATGAATGAAAAGAGGTGGGGCTTGTCGAATTTATTTTGACAAAAACACTGCCCCTTGGGTCTAGGACTTTTTCACCGTAACTTTAGATCCTACTGCTGTTTCGATAGCGAAAAAGATGTCAGATTCTAATTCTGACCACTCATACACAGAACTTTTATCTATTTGTACTGCGTAAAGAGTCAAAAACACTTCTTCTATCCCATCTATTTCGTTGAGGGCTCTAATCAGTCTGCGTCCTACAGGACCGATTTGGTCCATACCCTCGCTGTTATCCTTAGATAGTGGAAAATGAAACGACGCTACCCACGAGAGAGAGTCGAAATTTGACCATATACTCCCGCACATCGTTATTAACGCAATTT
>CAZTDP010000004.1:32372-52880 GCA_964612565.1 uncultured Candidatus Saccharibacteria bacterium | reverse complement strand
CCCCCTCAAGCTTCTCGCCTTTAGGACTGTGATAATAGTTGTAATCTTTGCCGTATCCCAAGTCTTTCATAAGTTTAGTGGGAGCATTACGAATATGCATTGGTATAGGCAAATTACCGTGTGTTTTAACATCCTCGGCGGCTTTTCCATATGCGATATAAAGTTCATTTGACTTTGGCGATTTCGCTAAGTAAACGGCCGCTTCTGCAACTGCCAGATTACACTCAGGAGGGCCGATTCTTTCGCATGCCTGAAAAGCTGCAACTGCTAAAACCAAGGCTTGCGGATCTTTAAGACCTACGTCCTCGCTTGCGGCTCTAATTAGGCGCCTGGCAATATACAAAGGATCTTGGCCTGCCTCAAGCATCCTAGCTACATAATAAAGCGCGGCGTTTGGGTCCGAACCTCTTATGCTTTTGTGGAGTGCCGACATTGTGTTGTAAAACTCTTCGCCCTGGAGATCAAAACTTAAATTATGGCGCTGTAACGCGTCCTTTAATGTTTCTACTGAAATTTTTCCACCGTTTGAAAGATTTGTGGCAATTTCTAAAACATTAAGGCACGCCCTGGCGTCTCCATTACCTGTATTTACCAGTATTTCAAGTGCATCGTCACTTATTTTTGCGTCGGTTTGTGAAACGGCATTTTGAACAATCTTTTTAAGCTCCTCTTGCGAGAGTTGGTCTAAAACCACAACCCTGCACCTTGAAAGTAATGGCCCGATAATTTCAAATGATGGGTTTTCGGTTGTTGCACCGATAAAAATTATTGTTCCTTGTTCCACGAGCGGCAGTAACGCATCTTGTTGAGCTTTATTGAACCTATGAATTTCATCAATAAATACGACCGGTGTTTTGCTTTTTGTTTTTGATTTTTCTGACCAAAGATCGGGAGCTGATGCTGACGACGTTTCCATTTGAATTTGTTTTTCGATGGTTTTAACAGAGGTGTTAACCGCACTAAATTCGTAAAAAGGCGTGTCAAGTTCGTTTGAAATTATTCGAGCTAAGGTTGTTTTTCCTACGCCCGGTGGCCCCCAAAATACCAACGATGGAAAAAAACTGTTTTGTTTTGAAACTTCCAACAGTTTTTTGATTATCCCATTGGAACCTACAAGCTTTTCATGTCCAACAAACTCTGCTAAATTTTTTGGTCTTAATTTGTCGGCAAGTGGTTGCATATAGTTTTAAGGGTCCGACCCGCTGTTATAGTTTAAAGATTGCGCCCAAAAGCCTGGAGATTAGGTCTCTTCCCTTTTTAGCAGTAAGTCTCGATCTCATAAAAATATCTAAAGTAAAGTTTGTGATGCTTGCAACCACCAATGTAAGCAGTTTAAGTCTAGGGAAGAGCAAGAAAACAGCAAACAGCACCGTGTTAAAGGTGACAAATCGAATTAAATCGTCCTTTGAGTCATTAAAACTTTTTCTTATAGAGTCTTTAAGTAATTCAATTGTGCTTTTCTTGCCTTCCTCAGGTGTATTTACAGCTGAAAGCTCTGCGTAGTGTCTTCGCGCGTGGGCGTAAATTCTTAAAAGGTTTCTTAGCACCTCGATGCATACCGAAATAATTATTAAAACACCGGTTATTTTGAGATGATTGTTGTAAACAAACGATCTTATCATAAGATCGTACGAGCCAAATTCAGCTTTTAGCGGAATATTAAGATCATTTGGTAAAAAGAATAGGTGTGTGCTGTCCATTGTTAAGAAAAATACAAATAATATTACTTCAGAGCCGTCTACCAATCCGGATCTAAACCTGTTTCCAAACTGACCTTTCCATGTAAGCTCCATAGTATCTTCATTTTTAGGTTTGTTTAAAAGGCCGAAACCTGTAATTGCCACAAACGAAATTATTATGGTCATTAGGGTTACGTCGTGGTCCTTGCCTACGGTTTTATAAACATACAAAAGCAGAACGTAAATCAAAAAATCTGTAACGTAGGCAAATATAGGAGCCGCAAAAAGTAAAAACTCTTTTAACATCTCAACAAATCTTTTCCAAACATTTTTTAAAAACTCTAAAAAATCTATAAAAGTTAACGACCCTTCAAGCAAAATGTCCAAGATGCGGCTGGCCTCTTTTCTCATGCCAAATATCACCAAAATGCCCAAGACAAAAAACACAACAACCGAAGCCGTTATGATGATCCAAAAAATGTTTAAAATTACCGAAACCGTCGTTGGAAACAAGATTCCTGCCGCAAGAAAAATTCCAACGACAACCACTAGTGTTGTTAGTAAAGAAAAGGCTTTTCGATCCATGCTGTTTTTGCTTACATTTCCCGTAAAGAGATCTTTTAATGTCATATTTAATCAGGCAGAGTTAGTATTTCGTATCCATTTTTGGTAACCAGAATAGTGTGCTCAAATTGAGCAAAGTAGCCTCCGTCGTCCATCTTTGTTTCCCATTCACCTGTACTTATCACGGTATCATCACCGGAGCATGTGAGAGCCTCGATGCAGATAGTCATCCCTTCCTTAAGTCTTGGACCGTCGTTTTTGCCGCCATAACAAGGAATTTCCGGATCTTCGTGCATCTCTTTGCCAATTCCATGCCCGGCAAAATCCTTAAGTACATTAAAGCCGTTAGATTCTACAACATTCTGCATTTTATGGGAAATCCTGCCTATTCTGACACCATCTCTGACTTCGTCTGCCGAAGCAAGCAGCGCGGTTTGAGAAGCTTTAACAAGCCGCTGTTTTATATCGTTTGCTTGTCCCACCACTTTCGAAAAGGAAGCATCTACGTTAAGCCCCTTGTGCATTATGACGGTATCAACGGTTACAACGTCGCCGTCCATTATAATTACTCCTTTTTTTGGTATGCAGTGAACAGATTCAGAGTTTATGCTCAAACAAAGTCCTGTGGGAAACTCAGGAAGACCGTAATCGCTATACCCTTTGCATGTAGGAATAACATTAAAATCCTTACATCTTTTTATAAAAAACTCCTCTAATTCATAAGAGTCAGTGCCGGGTTTAACTTTTTCTTCCAGTTCTTTTAATAGGTTGCCAAGAATTTTTCCACCCTCACGCATTATTTGTATTTCTTCAGATGACTTTATTAAGCCCATAATGTTAATTATACCCCAGGTACCGTTTGTTGCTAGCGTGAAATATGCTAATATTTTTATATGAAAGACAATCTGCCAACCTATAAAATCATAAGCTCTCCTAAATTAATAATTTCCTTGTTTGTGGGACTCTTTGCGCTAGTAGTTGGTTTTGCTGTATTTTTCTATTTTACAAACAACAAAAACGGTACAATAACCGTTACAGGAAATTCACAGGCCCAAATTAGCAATAATGTGGCGTCCTATTCCTTGAACCTGGAGGCAACAAATGCGGACAAAGCCGCAGCCGTAAAAGACATTTCCGATCAAGCTTCCGACATTGTTGCTAAGGTTAAGTCTTTTGGAATACCTGCACAGGATGTTAAGACGACAAATCTCAATGTTTACCAAAAACAGGTGCCTGTTTATGACGGCCAAATTGTAAAAGATTATGAAAAAGGTGATTGGGCAGCAAATTATACCGTCGAAGTTACGCTTCGTGACTTGTCAAAATCGGACGATTTAACTTCATTATTAACAGGTTTTAAGACTGCTACGATGTGGGGGCCTTCGGTTACTGTCGACAATTCCACTATTGATGAAGCGTCCCTGCTTAATTCTGCTTTCCTGGATGCCAAACAAAAAGCACAAGTAATGGCTATTTCAATGGGAAAGCGACTTGGTAGCGTAGTTCAAATAAATGAGGGTTCTTTAAACTCTGGTTACTACACACCAATGTACGAAAAAACTGTGGCGATGGGCGGGGGAGGAAGTGCGGTTCCGGTAGAACCGGGCTCGACTCAAGCCTCAAAATCGGTTGTAGTTACTTTTGAACTGAAGTAACAGATTAGAACAGCAGGCGGGTCAGATATAAGGCTAGATTAGATCCGCTTGCCTACTATTTTGCAACAACATTAATAATGCGCGCTTTAACGTAAAACACCTTTTCTATTTGAGACAGCCCGGTCTTTTCAAGGGCTGCCCTTAGGAGTTCGTTTTTCTTAACTATTTCTTCAACAGCGGCTTGATCTGCGTTTGTAGGAATTTCAAGCTGTAGTCTTGTTTTACCGTTTATTTGAACAGGAAGCATTGCCGCATCTTCCACCAGTAAAGCTTCGTCAAAAGTTGGCCAATCCTGTAAATGAACGCTGTTTTCCTTTTTCCACTCAGTGCAACCGTTAATTTCCTGCCAAAGGTCTTCGGCGGCAAATGGGATAAAGGGGGCTAGAAGTTTAATATACCCTTTCCACTGCTCGGTACTTATGGTTGAGGATTTTTTACAAATGTTGGCAAATATCATAAATTCGCTGACGCATGTATTCATTTTTAGATCCTCGCACATACCTGTAACTTTTTTAACCATCATGTTGTAGGGTTTTTCAAGATCTTTTCCTGCCTCAGGCGCGGTAGAAACCTTTTCTTTAATAGAGTAAAGATTTTCGATAAACTTGGCTGTTGCTTTAAGACCGTTGTTATTCCATGGATACGTTTCTTCATAAGGGCCTAAAAAGCATAAAAACATCCTTAACGAGTCCGCGCCAACTTCTTGAATCATGTCGCGGGGGTTTAAGACGTTGCCTCTGGATTTGGACATTTTTTGGCCGTCTTCTCCTAATAGCAAACCGCCTGTCATTCTCCACATATAAGGTTCGGTTGTTGGGACAAGTCCAAGATCGTAAAAGAATTTATACCAAAACCTTGAGTACAGGAGATGCATCGTTGTATGGCCCCCATCGCCAAAATATTTATCTACCGGCATCCAGTATTTTAAAATATCAAAATTGGCAAACTCTTTATCGTTGTGTGGATCGCAGTACCTAATAAAATACCAATTTGATCCTGCCCATGTGGGCATAGTTTCGGTTTCTCGTTTTGCCGGATTGCCGTTACTGTCCGTTGTATTTACCCAGTCTGTTAAGCGAGCGAGAGGTGCTCCGCCGTCCTCGCCCGGTTTATAATCTTTTGTGTGCGGAAGTTCTAATGGCAGTTTTTCTTGTACTTCTTTAGCATTTTGAGTGTTTACAATTGCTTCAACTTCACCGTTTTGCTTGTAAACAAACGGTATGGGTTCTCCCCAGTATCTTTGACGGGAAAAAACCCAATTTCTCATTTTGTAGTTTATTTTTGCTTTTCCAAAGCCTTTTGATTCGGCGTCATCAGTCATTTTATTTTTTGCGGCCGTTGTTTCCATTCCGGAGTAAGCGCCTGAGTTAACCAAAAGTCCCTCGGTAGTAAATGCCTTTTCATTTACGTTCCAAGATGAATTGTCTGACGGCGAAATTACTTGTTTTATTGGAAGTTCAAACTTTTTGGCAAACTCCCAGTCCCGTTCATCGTGAGCCGGAACACACATTATTGCCCCTGTCGCGTATGTTACTAGTACAAAGTCGGCGACCCAAATAGGGCATTTTTCACCGCTAAATGGATTTATTGCATAAGATCCTGTAAAAACTCCGGTTTTGTCTTTTTGCTCAGCGACTCTTTCCATTTCGCTTTTTTGTTTAGCTTCGTGTAAGTATTTTGTCACAGCTACCTTTTGATCCGGGGTTACAAAATCTTCGATATTTGGGTATTCAGGCGATATAATAATTGCCGAAGCTCCAAAAATTGTATCTATTCTAGTGGTAAACACCGTAATGGAACGGCTTCCTTCGGTAGTAAACGTGATTTCCGCGCCCGTAGACTTTCCTATCCAGTTTTTTTGGGCGGTTTTAATGTAGTCCGGAAAGTCGGTATCTTCTAGGCCGCTAATTAATTGCTCGGCGTATTCAGGAATTTTTAAAACCCATTGTTTAAACATTTTGCGCTCAACAGCATAACTTCCGCGCTCGCTTATTTTATTTCCTTCTTTGTCGGTTAAAACTTCTTCGTCAGCCAGGACGCCTAGTTCTTTGCACCACCATACAGGCATTTCTTCTTGGACAGCGAGGCCTTTTTCGTAAAATTTTAAGAACAGCCACTGTGTCCATTTATAGTATTCGGGATCTGAGGTTGTTATTTCGCGGTTCCAGTCAATTCCATAGCCCATGTCTTGGGCAGACTTTTTATAGCCCTCTGCAAGCTCCTTAGTTACCTCCTGTGGTGTCTTATTCATTTTTATGGCGTACCCTTCAGTTGGGAGTCCAAACGCGTCCCAGCCCATTGGGTACATAACATTAAAGCCCTTCATCCTTAAGTATCTGCTATATACATCCGGAACCGTGTATCTCATCATATGCCCGACGTGTAAATGAGGACCGGAAGGGTAGGGGAGTTCGGCTAAAATGTACTTTTTTGGTTTAGGGGAAAAATCTACAGCTTCGTAAATGTTGTCGTTATACCATTTATCCTTCCATTTCTGTTCAACTGATTTATGATCATATTTTTTCATGTTTATCTTTGTAGCGGGTCCGATCTTAGCCCGGGCCCGACCCTCAAGTTTAAAAGTCCTTGAATTTTAATCGATTCTATAATATATTTTGCTCCATGGCAAAGAAAAAAGGTAACAGGTTTGTTATAGGTCTTGAATGCACTGAAACAGGCAGAAGAACCTATATAACCGAAAAAAACCGCATAAATACAACCGAAAAGATGGAATTAATGAAGTATAATCCGACATTAAGAAAACATACTCTTCATAAAGAAGTTCTAAGATTAAAGTAACTCCGGCTCGCCTTTGCCCTGTTTACAGCTCACATAATTTGAGTTTTAAGGTTTAGTTAAAGGCATTCTTTTCTTTTGAGTTTCTTAAAGCTTTTCTAATTTCCTCTTTTGCTTTTCTTGTTTTTACCAAGTCAATCCAATCTGAGCTTGGAACTTTTTTGTGTTTTAACACTTTAATTTCAACCCGATCTCCATCCTTAAGCTCGTAAGTCAATTTTTGAAAATCCCCGTTAACAGTTCCGCCGACGCACGCGTTTCCCAAATCTTTGTGAATACTGTAGGCAAAATCAATTAAATTTGCACCTCGCGGAAGCTGTTTAATATCGCCCTTTGGAGTAAATACGTAAACATATTTGTTAAAAAACCCAATATCTATAGTTCCGTTGTTTTGTTCGAGACTCATTTGTTTTACCCAGTTTGTATCTACTTGTAGGGTTTTTTTAAGTTTTTCGCCTGTTTTATAAAACGTGTGGCTCGCGATGCCGTACTCGTTAATTTCATGCATTTCTTTAGTTTTAATCTGTACCTCAACATTAAGGGTTGGTGTGACCACAAAGGTGTTGTGAATACTTTGATAGCCGCTTGGTTTTGGCTTGTTGATATAGTCGTCACGTTCTTCGGTAAGATACTTCCATGCTTGTTTGAGAAGATCTTCGGTTTTATAGCACTCTTCCACGGTATTTACCAATATGCGCATCGCAGCAATGTCGTATATTTTCTCTAACGACCTGGTGCCCTTTGTTTCGTGATATTTGACGGCCTTCTTGTAAATGCTGTAAATGTGTTTAACTCTATAATCGATTCGGGCCTCAATGTTATTTTCAGTTAAAATTTCGCTAACAAATGTAACTGCGTCCGAAAGATTAGCTTCTATCTCGGGTGTTTTCTTTTTTAAATAGGCGGCAATAGAGTAGTACTTGCCGGGGTTTAAAATTTTAAACGCTTCGTTCTCAAGTTCTGCAACAAAACCGTGAAGACCTAAAAGCTGACATATAGGTGAATACAGATAAATTGCTTTTTCGGCAACGTTTTTAGCACTTTCTTTAGGAAGAACATATGCCGATCTTATGTTATCTACTTTATCTGCAAGTCTGACAATTAATGTTTTTGGGTTTTTAATTAGATTTAAATACGTTTGAACAATTACGTTTTCGTTGTAGTCTTTTGGGCTGATTGAGCTTATTTCGTTATCAGATACACGTTTGTACTCCGAAACGATGTCGGATATACCGGGTCCAAACTCTTTTAGCAAGGTTTGTTTATTTGTGGAATCCAAATCCAGCACGTGGTGTAAATAGGCGCCGGCTATTATTTCGGGGTCTGTAACACCGTTTTGTTCGAGAAGTTCGGCAACTCGGTGCAGGTGCCAAAAGTAATTTTCACCGGATAAGCGGCTGTGGCCGGAGTGCACTTTTTGCGCAAAGTCTTTTGCTTTCTCAACTAACTCAACACTTGTCATAGTCTGATTATACTAGATCCGATCTTCAAAAGTTTCCATTAGCATCGAGTAAAATCTAAGGTTATGAATAGTAGCCAATCTAATAGCGGCGCTGTCTTTTTGTTTGAACAAATGGTGCAGATAGGCCCTACTGTAATGTTTGCAGGTTTCACAGTCACACATTTCAGAAATCGGAGAGGTGTCGCTAACGTATTTTGAGGATCCTATGTGAATGTAGCCAAATTTTTCTTTTGAGCCGTCAAAAATGTATAAGCGCTCGTGCCTGGCATCCCTGGTGGGAAGTACACAGTCGAACATGTTGTAGCCCATGGTTACACATGAAACTATATCTTGTGGTTTTCCAACTCCCATTGCGTATTTAGGTTTGTCATCCGGCATTAGGGAAGCGGTGTAGTCAACGATTTCGGTTAAAAAGTTTCGTTCGCCGTCAACCGGCCATCCGCCAAAACCAAAGCCGTCAAAGCCTATTTTCACAAGCTTTTCAGCACATTCCTTTCGAAGTTCTTTTGAGTTTCCGCCTTGAATAATTGAAAATAGCCGTGGTTTCTTTGTAATTTCAATATCTAACGTTAATTTTTCAAATTCATCTTTACATCGTTTTGCCCACCTAACAGTTCTTTCGATAGAAACCTCTTGTTCATTGTGCGGTTGAGAGGGATCCGTGCAGTCGTCTAAACACATAATGATATCTGCACCCAATTTTATTTGAGTTTGAATACAGTTTTCAGGCGTTAGCCAAAGTGGTGCTTTTTTACCCTGAATCTTAAATTTAATACCGTCCTCCGTTATTTTGCCGTTTGAGGGATTTCTGTGGATTAACGACATTACTTGAAAACCACCCGAATCTGTGATAATTGGCCCGTTAAATGATATAAATTTATGTAATCCGCCTAATTTCGCAATTCTTTCAACTGTTTCATCCACAATTGCGTGGTACGTGTTTATAACAAGCCCTTGAACCTTTGCGTTAATTAAATCCTGTGTGGCCAATCCTTTTACAAACCCGTGCGTTGCGTCGGGGAAAAATACAGGCAGATTAAATTTTCCGCTTTTTAGTTTTAAGTCCATGCGTACCTTACCCATTGATGCTAACAAAATGGTACAATCTATAACGTATGTTTAAAGGCAAATTGTACATTGTTTCAACCCCAATTGGAAATCTTACCGATATTACCCTTCGAGCTTTGGAGGTTCTAAAATCAGTTGATCTTATTTTGTCCGAAGACACTCGCGAAACCGAAAAAGTTTTAAAACAATATAATTTTAGCAAACCCCAAATTTCGTATCGCGATCAGAATCATACAAGGGTAATTCAAAATATAAAGGATATGTTGTCCGACGGAAAAACTTTGGCTCTGGTTTCGGATAGCGGAACCCCTCTTATTTCCGATCCCGGTTTTAAATTAGTTAATGAATTGTCAAAAGTAGGAGTTGAAATAATTACAATTCCCGGGCCGTCGGCAGTAATTGCAGCTTTGTCGGTATCAGGGATGCCCACAGATAAATTTACTTTTATAGGATTTTTACCTAAGTCAGGAGCGCATCGAAAAAAAGTGTTGAAAGAATACGGTTCTTTGGATACAAGTATCGTTGTATACGAATCTCCCTTTCGAATAGTAAAATGCCTGGAAGAAATATTAGAGGTTTTGGGCGACAGATCGATGTTTTTGTGCAATGATTTAACGAAAATCTACGAAAAAGTTTGGCGCGGCAAGGTTTCAGAAGTGCTAAGCCAAGTTAAGACAACAAAACTTAAAGGCGAATTTGTAGTTATTGTCTCAAAAGAGGGTTTTTAATGGCGGATAAAGTATTTAACGAGGAAAGTAAATATACAAAAGAAGTTGTGGGCAAAGTTAAAAATGCCCATGCTGATCTTGAAAGTTCGCTAAATGTGGTTGGAAGCGAAAATCTTTCTCGTTTGCAAGATCTTAGAGAAGCCGAGTACGGTCCTGATTTTGAGATGTTTTTGCAGCAACTTCACGAAAAAAACGAAGCTGTTAATTTAAAGGATAAGTTTAAACGTTTGGACGAATTAAAATTTCTTGAAGATCAGCCGTTTTTTGCCCGCATAGACCTTTATACAAACAAAGGAGCTAGTGAAGAAAAGTTTTACATTGGAAAATTTGGTTACACGGAGAATAAGCCTATTGTTACAGACTGGCGTGCCCGGGTCGCGTCCGTTTACTATCGTTATAGGTATCCTCAAAAAAACGTAAGTTATGAAACACCAGGCGGCACCGAAACCCGCGACCTTAAATTAAAGCGCACCTTTGAAATAGAAAAAGGTGAGCTTACTAAGTACTACAACAACGATATTCAGCTTGACGAAAACGACATAATTGTTGACAAAATAGGTAAAAAGACCGGAGGCGTTTTAGAAGATATTGTTGAGACAATTCAGCAATCCCAGATGGATATTATCGAATCAGACCCAAGACAAGTTTGTGTTGTGCAAGGCTGTGTTGGAAGTGGAAAGAGCACCGTGGCCATTCATAAACTTGCACATATATTTTTTAACTTTCCGACTTTAATACACTCAAATAAATCAATTGTTATAGCTAAAAATCAAATACTGGTTGGTTATTTGTCGACACTGTTTCCTAAACTTGGAATTTTTGACATAAATTACAAAACGATTCGCGAGATAATTGTAAACTTAACTTTTAGAGAAGAATTAGGTGTTCAACTTAATTTAGATATTGCTCATAACGGTCTTAAAGACTTGAGCCTTGATGATCTAAAAAAATTAAATAACAAAATAAATGAGTCACACGCAGGTGTTTCCAAACAGCTTACAGATCTTTTTGCTATACAAGAATTTGAACCGTTTGGAGGTTATAAATACAGCAAAAACATAACACCGTTTGAAAATATAACCGATATCCTAAACGATTTGGAAGAAGAACTTACTAGCCAAAAAGAGGATCTTAAAGAATTGATGGATGATTCAATACGCGCGTATCTTTGCCGCGAAAACATCAAAGCTTTGCGCAAGATAATTTCAAAACTAAACGATATAAAAAATGATTTACGAAAAAAGACATTAATTAGTATGGCAAAAGAGTACAAGATTGATGTTACAAAACCACTTCCATACAACGAAGCACTGCTGTTTGTTTTTATGTATCTGTCTTTAGTCGGAATTCAAAAACACCCTATATACGAATACTGTGTCGTAGATGAAGGTCAAGATTTTAGTCCGCTAGAATATGCCATCCTTTCGAAAGTTGTTCTAAGGGGCAGATTCGCTATCTTTGGCGACTTAAACCAATCCTTAGATCCAACAGGAATTAAAACCTGGAAAGATCTAAATGAAATTATTAAAGAAGCAAAGACCGCAATTGAATTTGAACTAGATACAAATTATCGAAGTACAAAGCCGATAATAGATTTAGCGCAAAAGATTTTAAGCCCATACACAAAGACCTACTTGCCAAAATCAATAAATCGTACAGGGCAAGAACCGGTGAGAGAAGTCTTTAAAAAAAGTTCAGATATGATTTCTAGGTTTAAGGAAATGCTAGCAGAAGATATTAAGGACTTTAACAAAAGTGTAGGTGTAATAGTTTACGATACAACTGTAATTGGCGAGATTGAAAACTTTTTAAAAAGTAAGTTTACAGACGACGAGCTTATTATTCTTAATTCCAAATCACGAATCCACTATTTACCAAAAGGTATTTATCTGATGAATGAAAAGGATTGTAAGGGACTTGAGTTCTCAAAGGTTTATGTGATCGGGCTTAATCTTGATAAGTTGTCGAGCTTTGAGGAAGCTAGGCACGCATTTGTTGCCGCTACCCGAGCTATGAATGAACTTGCTATACTTGGTTTAGAATGAAAAAATTCATCGAGAGCTTAAATTTAAATTTATTCATTTTAATTGTCTTAACAATATCCCTAAGGTTGTTCAATTTAGGGTACTCCGACTTTCAAGGAGACGAGATTAAGGCGCTATATCTTCCCGAACCCACTCAAAATTTTATTACTTTTGTTCTAGATCAGCGAAAAGGGCCTCTTCAGTTTGTTGTTACTTATCTTTTGAAATTTGTTGATCCACTGTATAAAAACCAACTCTTAATGAGACTTCCATTTGCCTTGGCTAATATTTTTGCAGTTTACTTTTTTTATCAACTAGTAAAACTTTTATTTGGCAAACGTGCGGGGTTTTATGCCGCACTTCTTATGTCGGTAAGCGGCTTTATAGTCGCCTTCGGTAGAATTGTGCAGTATCAGTCTTTTGTTTTGCTTTTAATGGTCTTGGCACTTTACCAGTTTGCTTTGGCACTTAAATACGACGCTCATAAATATTTGGGAATATTTTTTGGGTTTTTATTTTGGACCTTTTCAATCTTATTTCATTACGACGGTGTGTTTATAGCGCCGTTTGCCTTTTACTTTATTTCTCAGTGGTTTTTTAAATATGTAAAAGCCGACAAAAAGGCTGCTAAAACGCTTGTTTTTTCACTTCTGCTGTCGGGACTGCTCCTTGCCGGATTCTATGTTCCTTTTATTCTAACTTTATCTAGGGACACAATAGGTTATTGGCAGCTTCGCATTGAAGGCGAGGTAGGAAAAAAAGCAAGCTCGTTGTTTTTGTTCGATCTTTATCAGCCAATTTTGGCAAAGTGGTTTTACCTAGCGCTGTCGTTATTTGGTACGATAATAATTTATATTAGGGTGTTCGGAAAAAAACTTCCCGATCTTAAATTAAATTCTTTGTCCGAAAAAATTTGGGGATTGGATAACAAATCATCGATCTACCTTTTTTTGACAGCATGGTTTTTAATGCCGTTTTTATTTTTAGAAGTTTACGTCGCTGTTCCCGGAACTCACATTTACACTTACTTAATGCCTCTTTTTATTGTGATGGGCATTGGCGTTGATGGTCTGTTAAATTTTTTGGAAACCAGAATGAGTAAAAAATACTTGATTTACCCTTTTTACCTCTTTGCAGCCTTGTTCTCGGTATTTTTGTACATTCAAAGTTTTTGGTTGTTTATAGATAACTCAGTTGAATATCCTTGGAGCCCTAAAAAGTTCTGGTTTTGGACGCTTCCTACACCCTCGATAGAATACAATTTAAGTATCTTTGGGTTTCCTTACTATCGTAATTGGGAAGGTATTAGCGATTTTACAAAGCAATATCCGGAAATAGGCGCCTATTCAACAAATGAAAAGAAAGCAATTTCGGGATATTTTATTTCACTTCCAAAAAATGCTGACTCGGCGGGGTTTTACGTGCAGATAGAAGCGCCTCAAAGCTTTAGCAGCTCTTCGGGATCAAATAAGGCCAGTTACTGGATGCAAAAATACGAACCGATATTTACTCTTACCAGAAGCGGCGTAGCTTTGGTGCGCGTTTATATTATGCAGCCGGGAGATTTACTAACAATTCAATCGGAGGGCTACTAGTGATTCAGGCAGTTTTCTTTAAAATAGTCGAGTCTGCCAGCTTTTTTGGAAACTTTTTGCCATTAGCCGTGCTTGGCTCCGCTTCCATGTTTTTGTACCTGCTTTCATTGGGAAAATTGAAAGAAGCCGCGATTTTTATACTTGCCAACATTAGTTTCTTGTATTCCGTTGGGTTAAAGTACATTTTTAAAACCCCCAGACCCCAAGATTACGCTGTCTCTAAAAGTAAATTTGGAGATATTTATGCTTTTCCAAGCAGTCATGTCGTTTTCTATATTTGTTTTTGGGGTTTTTTACTTTATTTAACTTTTAAAAAAGATATTTTTGGCGATGTATCTTCGCTAATAGTAAGAGTTTTAGCTGTTTACCATATACTTTTTATAGGGATCTCACGCATTTACTTGGGTGCCCATACGCTAATGGAAGTAGTGGCGGGGTATGCCTTTGGACTGCTTTATCTACTTCTTTTAATATTCTTATCCCGCTAGTGTAAAAACAAATCTGTGTGCAAAAATAAGATACAAAATTATTAAAGCAGATATGGCTGTGATAAGGACAAAACCTGCCGACAGGTCCTTTATTACCTTAGCCCCCTCATTGAAATCCTTTATAAAATAATCAACTGTTTCTTCCACAACAGTATTAATAATTTCTGCCATAAGCAGCGCGGCCATTGAGAGGGTCAACAAACCCCACTCTGTGTTGTCGATTTTAAAATATATTCCCATGGTGACCGAAATCGATACGATTATGATTTGTATCCTAAAATTAGGCTCGTTTATAAGGGCGTGAAAAATACCTTGAAAAGCATATTTAAAACTTTTTGCATGTCTTAGCGGATGGTGTGACTTAAAAATCCCAAGCATGATACAATGATAGCACAATTATGCCTAAATTTAATTTACGAAAGTTAATAAAATACGTATTAATAGCTGTTCCGGTAATACTAGCCTTTTGGTTTTTAGTTTTTAGACAAAAACAACTTACAACCATGGTCAGAAAAGTAGATGTTAAAGATATTGAGGTTACACGATCTGTCTCAGCAAGCGGCGAGATAAAATCAGATCATCAGGCGTTCCTTTCCTTTGTTTCCACCGGACGTATAGCTCAACTGTACGTTGAAAAGGGCGATAAGGTAAAAAAAGGGCAGCTACTGGCTGTTTTAGACACGCAGGTTCAGCGTGAGACGGCACAGTCGTATAAAGACGCTCGGGACTCTGCTATTAGAGCAAGGGACCTATATATCCACGACAAATACAAAAATGTTAAAACTTTGGGTGGAGAAACCGAATACGAGATTAAACTAAGAGGTTACAATGAGAGTGTCAGCCAAGCCGAAGCCTCGTATCAAGCACAGCTTGCCTTATTAAACAATTCTTACATTTACGCACCTTTTGACGGTACCGTTGTGGAACTAAATCAAAAACAAGGGGAAATAGCAACAACAGCAAATCCAATAATTCAATTAGCAGATTTGGACAATTTGGTTTTCGAAATTTCAGTTGACCAGTCGGACTTTGGTTTTGTTAAAAAGGAACAGGCTGTGAAAATTAATTTAGATTCATACGATAACTATGATTTTATGTCTGCCGTTAACGTACTTCCTTTTTCAGCAAATGCAGCTACAGGCTCGTTTGATCTTAAAATTCCAATTAAAGGCGATGCCGATCATAATTTAACAATTGGTATGCTCGGAGATTCCTATGTTGAGTTGGCGTCCAGCGGTTCAAATGTTAAGGCTCTCACTTTAGATGAAATATTTTATGATTCCCAGGATAACCCTTATGTTTGGGTTGTTGAGAACACTAAGCTTAAAAAACATATGATCGAGACAGGGTTAGAAGGAGACGTCTACATTGAACTAAAGGGTGAGGCTGCTAATCTTATCCAAGTTGTAGTGCCTGCCGACGATAGTCAAAAAATGGAAGACGGCTACACCGCAAGGATTATTAATTAACTAATGAGTTCAATACTTAAAGCTGTAAATGTAATAAAATCCTACGATATGGGAGCTACAAGGATAGAGGCTCTAAAAGGAATTTCTATAGATATTCAAAAAGGTGAGTTTGTGGCGATTGTAGGAAAATCCGGCTCGGGAAAATCAACGCTCATGCACATAATGGGTTTATTAGACACACCTTCTTCCGGAGAGGTTATTTTGAATGGAATAAATACAAAGGGTATGGATCAGAAGTCTCTGGCAAAAACCAGAAATTCCGAAATCGGATTTGTTTTTCAATCGTTTAACTTACTGCAAAGAACTTCAGTTTTTGATAACGTAATGCTACCTCTTAAGTACAGCACAGTTCCTAGTTCAAAATGGAAAGCAAAAGTAATGGAAATGATTAAACTGGTCGGTTTAGAGGATAGAATAAACAATAAATCCAATGAACTTTCAGGCGGTCAAAAGCAGAGAGTTGCTATCGCCCGCGCGCTGGTTAATGACCCTGCAATTATCCTAGCCGACGAACCTACAGGAAATCTTGATTCTAAAACAGGAGAAGAAATAGAGAAAAAGTTTATTGACCTAAACAACGAAGGTAAGACGATAATTTTAGTTACTCACGATGAAGATTTAGCAAAAATCGCTAAAAGACAAATTATTTTGAGAGACGGCTACGTCATAAATCAATGAGAATCAATGAAACTTTTAAAAGTGCCGTAACATCACTTTTACTAAATAAAGGCCGCACACTTCTTACAATGCTAGGAGTAATTATAGGAGTATTTGCGGTTGTGGCGCTAGTATCGGTAGTGCAGGGTTTTAAAAACTATATTACAAAACAATTTAGCGAAATCGGTTCAAATCTTCTTTTAGTAATGCCGGGTGGCAACTTTAACCCGGCGGCAGCCTTTCTTGGAAATAAATTGGACTTAAAGCAGGTCGACGATATAAAACTTTACGCCGGCGAAAAAATTGACGGCGCTACTCCTTCAATTAGGCTCGACAAAACGTCAACATACAAAACCAACAGCTATTCGGCTTTTGTTGTAGGAGGAAATTATGAGAGCGATCAAATTTACGATCTTAAACTTGAAGAAGGCAGATTTTATTCAAAATCAGATGAGTTGGCAAAGGCTAGAGTTGCAGTAATCGGAAGCGAAGTCAAAAAACAATTATTTGGATCAAAAGACCCGGTAAATGAGCGGTTTAAAATTGGAAACGAATCATTTACAGTTATCGGGGTTGTCGAAAGCAAAGGTCAACGATTTGATGATCGTGTCTTCGTTCCTTCCGAAACTTTAAAAAGCTCATTTGGAATAAGCCAAATTGCCTCGATAACAGTTAAAGTGAAGGACGGGGTAGACATTCAAGACGCTAAACGAACAGTTAAACTTGCCCTGCTTAGAAATCTTAAAAAAGATGATTTTACTATTATGTCTCAGGACGATATTTTATCTACAATTAACAGCATCTTAAATGTTTTATCTGTGGGACTTGCAGCTATAGCGGGCATATCCTTACTAGTTGGAGGTATTGGGATAATGAACATTATGCTTGTTTCGGTCACAGAACGTACCTCAGAAATAGGGCTTCGCAAAGCTTTGGGCGCTACACCTCGAAATATTACTCTTCAGTTTATGTACGAATCTATTATGATAAGCGCTATCGGAGGTCTAATTGGCCTGGGAATCGCAGTTTTGGCCGTTCTTGGTCTAAGATCTTTTTTGGACGCGACAATCCCGTGGTGGTCAATTTTGGTGTCTATGGGCTTTTCACTTGTGGTCGGGGTGGTGTTTGGAACATATCCGGCAGTAAATGCAGGAAAAATGGATCCCATCGAAGCTTTAAGATTTGAATAGTTTAAAGCTACTTTGCATCGACGTATTTTAGGTAGTAACTGCCATTTTGGACTAAAAATGTTTTTTCAATATCGTAAGTGATGTCCTTATCCTCAAGATATACTTTCCACACTTTTGAGTCGGTTGCTTCGACACCATTTATACTTGCAAACTCTTTTCGATCAACATAGGCGTTTTGTTCGAATTTAAAGCCGGTATTGTTGGCTTTAACACGCTCAATCATTTGGAACACCGTATTATTTGTTTTCATAATTTCGCGGTAGCCGGTGTCAATACCGGGTCCTTGAACGGTTAAATTAACCTTTGCCTGTTTTGGAAACTCAATATGTTCCCTGTCTTTTTTTACCTCAATGATACTGGCACCTTCCTTCAACACTGCTTTTACGTAAAAAAACGAAAGTATTAACAGCAAAACGTAGGCCGGAACCAAAAACCTTTTAAATCGTACCAATTTAGACATATAAATCATTTTAGCATTTAAATTAATATTCGCGTAGAAACGCTAAGTATGCCGCGGTTTGTGATGTATAATGTGTTAGGTACCGAGCTTTTGCAGCTGTGCGCCCGTGGCCTAACGGATAGGGCACTTGTCTTCGGAACAAGTGGTGGGGGTTCGATTCCCTCCGGGCGCGCCATTAGGCGGGTGGCGGTGACTTCGGGTCACTGACAGCCGCCTACTGTTGTTTCTAGGAGGGAAGAGAATGGCGCAGGCACGGCGGTGCCGAGCCGGGGTCGACGGAATTCTCAGCAGAGAATTACCGGTGACCGATTCCCTCCGGGCGCGCCATTTTTAAACCAATCAAGGCCTTAAATAACCTAAAAAACTGCTTATTATATTAAAAACATCTGATAAACTATTAATATGAGAAAACCATTAATTTCAGGAATAAGTTTTGGAATGTCATCCGGAGTAATTACCACGTTGGGACTTTTAGTCGGGCTGTATGCAAGTACACAGTCTAAACTAGCAGTTATAGGAGGTGTCCTTACGATCGCCATTGCAGACTCGTTTTCTGATGCTTTAGGTATACATATTTCTAAAGAAAGTGACGTACTAGAAACTCAAAAAGACGTGTGGGTTGCCACACTCGCTACTTTTTTTGCAAAACTTACAATTGCATCTACTTTTATACTTCCTGTTATTATTATGCCGTTGTATCAAGCAGTATTGGTAAGTTTTGCCTGGGGAGTTTTTTTACTTACGCTCTTGTCGATTCACATAGCAAAAACAAGAAACGAAAAACTTCATTCGGTAATTGGGGAACATTTAACCATAGGTATTCTTGTAATCACGCTAAGTTATGCTGTTGGGGATGTAATATCTAAAGTTTTTAAATGACGGTTTTTGTGTAGTATAATAACTTCCGTCCAAGTGGCCTTGGGGGCGTAGCTCAGTGGCAGAGCAGAGGACTCTTAATCCTCGTGTCGTGGGTTCGAATCCCACCGCCCTCACCATGCGAATGTTGTTCGCCGAAGGCGGATGACAGCCATATGAGAGGTGGAATGAGAATGCCGGAAAGAGCAAAGTGAAGTAGCCAAACACTTATGACATGATTATAATGTGGAATATAGCATGGAAAACGAAATAGATTTATCAACAAGTTCAGAACTAATAGAACAACCAACCTTTACAGATGGAGAACAAGATTTATGGCCAAATTGTCAAGTTGATTTGCAAAGGTTTGATTCACTACCTGATGCAGAATATACAAGACAAGTTGAAATTATTGAGAGCGAGAGAACCAAGTTTATTGGAATACTTACAAGCTATGCTTCACAAATTGGTTGTGATTTTACAGTTACACTTCCTGAGCATGTAAACATAGTCAATGGCAGCTCAAATGATATTTGGGCACACTTCATAGAGCAAGATGTTGTACAAATTCCAAGATATGTTTTAGAAAAACGACCAAAGGGGGAGGAGTATGTACTATTTCGAAAAGAGGTTCCAACCGCTCACGTGCTTGTTAATATGGCTCACGAATTGAGCCACTTAGAAAGGCGTCGAACTAATCCAGAACTATACCAACAGCTATTTAAAGATAAATCTCCCTTAGGGGAAAGACATAAAGTAAATTTTACAAGTGAAATTAAAGAAGAAGAAATAGCTACTGAGGAGCATGCGTTCAAACTTCTTAAAAAATTGGAAATTCCGATCACACCAGCAACTTTTGTGGCACAAATTCCAATAAATGATGCAGCCCCTAATTATAGGGAGGAAGTATTAGCGAGATTAGGATAGCAATTTTTTACCTAGTTAAACTTTGTAAAGACTTTCAATAAAATCAGTTCGAATTTTTCGAAAACGTTCACCATAAATTTGACAACACCCTATTACTCGCGTATCCTGCCCAAAGTAGAGTTTTGCGAAGAGCCTAAAAACGTTCTTTGGAGAACTTTACTGAAACAAAAGCTTTTTTCTGGCCTCCCACACTCTCCTTTCTTTTTAAGCTTGCGTTTCGTAAGATCTCCCCTCCTTTTGGACGGTGGCTAGGTTTAGGCTTTTATTGTTTCTTGCCTAAATTTAGCCACCAATTTTACCCTAACCGATTCATAACTAAACTATTTACACATTTACTTTTTTAGATTCTAATTTATTTAATATTCTCATTTCACAAAAGGAGAGCACATTTTATGAGAATTTTGCTTGCCCCACCGCTCATTGTTAAGATAAACAACCCGCCAAGTGTGTCGCCAAATCCGGTGTTTTGTTTTTATTGCCCTGTTTGTGGACGGCAAGTAAAAGTTCAGTTAGTACGCTCGGATTACTTTAGAAACAAGAAACTGGACGAAGAACTTGCTTTCGATGTTCATAACAAAAAGCAACACCACAAAGTTAAGGAGATGTAGCGCGATGGCAAAGAAGCCTGCTCCAACCACAAATGGCGGACATACCCGTTGGTACAAAAAATACCACTCTCCTGTAGGATCAAGCCAAAAAAGCAGAGGAAGCAACACAGGCAAAACCGGAAAAGGATAGTTTGTACTTGTGAGGACCCGGGAACATGCGTAGGCAGCCCGGGTCATTTTTTTAGGAATTTTCAAAACCAATATTAATAAACACTGTTAGAAACTGTAAATAAACACTACAGGTTGTTAGGTTTAACTGAAAATAGTAGAATACTTATAATAC
>CAZTDP010000004.1:24939-32272 GCA_964612565.1 uncultured Candidatus Saccharibacteria bacterium | reverse complement strand
AATAAACACTACAGGTTGTTAGGTTTAACTGAAAATAGTAGAATACTTATAATACTCACAAAAGCGAAAGGATAAGGAGATGAAAATTTTACGTTTGTTTTTAGCTTTGTTTGTTCTAACTGCTGTCTTTTGGTTGCCACGAAACGTGCGAGCCGACGGACCTGACCCTCAGGAGGCTACTGTTCTAGCGTTTGATAGCGTCGAAGAAAGGGACGCGTGGCTTGGCAAAGTACAGAATTCCCCTTTGGAGACCGGTGACTTGCAAGCCTTAAAAATCGAGAGCAACCTTATGGCTTTGCCCGGATGTGGAAATATGCCACTGATTTCGGACTCATCGCTGTCAGGGCCTTTGAATGAAAATGTACCCGTTGCTGACTCAAATGCAGGTTTTTGCGAAGCCACAAATACACTCCATATTAACGTAGGGAGTAAGTGGCCGGGAGATCCCGCACACCCAGGTCAAACGGAACGAATCTACGGCGCAATCGATGTGAAAGATGCCGCCACAGATAATTTAATTAAGCCGTTTGCCTACGATTTCACTGGAGTGCCCTCTAGCACCAATGCCGTGCAAGTTTCACTTTCATGGCCTGCACCTCACGATGGCCGCCAGTATCGTGTGGACATGCAGGAAATTGTAAGTTCAAGCGGAACAACAATGCCTACCTTTTGGGAAAGCTGGCAGTTTAGAGCAGGTTTCTATAAAACATTCTTACCGATTGTTAAAAATCAGCCTCCCCAAGAATGTCAGTACTACCTGCACGTAAAGGGGAGTATTGTCGATCATAACTACTGTCTTGCTGTTTACAACTTTTCTGCCGCTGAGCTTCATTTTAGTCTTGGCGAGAATGTAACAATGACTTGGATTGATAAAAACGGTACCCAGCTACCTGGTTTCCCGGGTACTAACGTAATATTTCGAATGGATTCGGCTTATGGATACCGCGATTTTCGTACAACTTCGGTAACGGTTGCTGCCAATCAATGGTATCCGAACGGATCTATGCCGTGGCTCGGAACTCATCACGAGGTTACGGCACAGTACGTATCGGGAGGAGAGATTTACAGCGTAACAATCCCCATGCTGTGGGATCCTCCTGATTAGAATAATTCCGGAGTGCATCAAAAGGCTTATCCTTTGCACTCCGGTTTCTTTTTAGCCCAATAGCTTCTTTTTAAAAACAAAAAAACTGCAGGAGATCGGATATACCGAAGGTTCCTGCAGTAAAGCATTAGTGAATATAAGACGAATCGACCCACACTAAGGATGTCAGTTCAACTCTGGAGACAAGATCGCGGTGTTCCAAAACATTTACGCTCAAACCGGACTGTGCGATTGCAAAGACGCTACTTTCATCTTCTAAGTCCAGTGGCTGAGTTGCATAAAAATGAGCATGGCACAGATTCATAGCTTCAAAATGATCCCAGGTATGATACAGACAGGTAAGTACGTCGTTCACGCCTGCGCCGCCTGACTGCATATCGGAGTTTGCGACCCATCCTACAAGTTTTACGCCATAGCTGTTGTAGGACTCTTGCACAATTGTTACCTCGGCTCCTTCCCTAAACTGTCCTTCTCCAGACGCCGGGTCTGCGCCAGGCTCAAGCTGGTACCAAATCCAATCACGACCACTTAAGGTAGCTGTTCTGCTCATATAGCTTTCTGATGGTGGTGGGGTTTGACTCGAATCATAGCTGTAGTCCCAAAAAGAATAAGGTTTTGGGGTTGTTGCTTTTTCCTGGACCGCCGTTTGTGTGAGAGCCATTTTAAACTCATACACAGCTGTTTTTGCCCCTTCTGTGGCGCCCATGTAATACCCGTTCGCTATATCTGTGGCCTGAGCAGCAGATCCCGAACGTACTGGTAACCGACAGCTTGTGGCTAAAAAAACCACAAGTAAGGCTGTGATTATGTTTACCTTTTTCACTTTAACTCCTTTCTTCGTAGATTCTTATGGGGAAACGTAAAGATTAGGGTCAACGAATTGACCTCCGTCGCAGTAATCTCCGCTTCCTCCTATGCGTATTCCAAAATGGAGGTGGGTTTGAGAAGAGAATCCAGTGTTTCCAGATGTAAAAAGAAACTGCCCGGCCTCTACTTGGTCATCTACACTGACAGCTGTTGTTCCAGGCTTCCCATGTCCATAAAAGGTGCATATTGCATCTCCGTTTGCCATTTGGCCTTTTACAACCACGACATTTCCGGAAATCCACCACTCGACGGCTTTTGATTCGCCCACATCAAGATAACGGGCAAACGTAACAATACCGTTTGTTGAAGAGACTACAGGCCCGTTACCGATATAGTCTTGCCCAATGTGATATGCAACAAGAACCAATTGTTGCTGTTGCTGGCTCCATACATACACCGGATCCATCCAAGAGTAACCGTTAGGATAAACGTCTGGTATTGGGTAGACAAGTTTTGACGTCGGAATTAACGGAGTTTCGGGAGAGATTATTAACGCTCCAGGATCCTCACCTTTCATGTAAGCGGAAAAACTCTCAAGAAAGATAACAAGTATGTCGGATCCAGTAACTTTACCGAGCTTAACAGTATCTTTGCCTTCTCGAGCTTTCACTCCCTCACTAAGGTAAGGCTCCCATCTATCTGCAGCAGTTAAGACTGCCTTAACGTACGCCTGACCGGCTCCGGGGTTGTACTTATAAATAGCATCTTCCGGACTTCCAGCGGCGTAACCGGCATCGATTAAGTAGTAACCGGCATATCGCACCGATCTTTGAAGACTTTTGTAGTCACCTCCGCCATATTTCATCCAATTAACAGGCATTAGCTGGAAACAACTAATCGCGCCTGCGCCAACCGATCCGGGTACGGATCTTACATCCACACCTAAGTCACTTGCAAGCTGGTTTAAAGCGTCCACATTACTTTGCCACCACATAGAGTCAGAGGGAGTTGAGTAGGCTAGTCTATTTAGGACTTCGTCTACTGCAACTCCCTGTCCAATGTTTGAGCAAAACGATGTTTCAACCTCTGCAAAACCGAGCATGTGACTAGGCTTAATTCCAGACTCAAGAGCACCGGCAATAATTTCCTTAAGGGTATTCTCATCTACACCAAGTGATTTTGCGTAGTTTACCAGGTTTTCATCTACTGAAACGTCTTGTGAGCCAATATAGGTCCCTTTGGCGTAAGCAGCAGTGAATTCCATAGCTTTAGTCAAGCTCTTTAATGAGTTTGGGTCATCAAAAACGGCTAAAAGCTTTGGGGCAATAACCACAATAAACAAAGGTATTAGAATTAACCCTAAAACGGAGGAAATCGCGTTGCCGATGAGCTTCTTGCTTGCTCGGCTTTGTGTCTTCAACCAACATCTCCTTTCGTAGATAGTTAGGGGGTTTTTCGCGATAAAAGCGCGATCAGCTCAGGCACGGCGTAGATAAAAGCCATGAACATGGTCTTGTTCTGGTTTACCCCTACGCACAAACCCAGATTTTCCTTCGGAATTTCAGATCCCAAAGAAAAGGTGTTTAAAGCTTGTTGTGCCTCGATAACACCTATTTGAAGTCTTCTTAATTCTTCGGTTATCGGAACAATCCCGATCGAATCAGGAATACTTGCGTAGCCCGGGCTTGGAAACAAAAAGTGAGTGTTTACCGTGTTTATCAGTTGAAGGTAAGACGCAGGATCGGACTTTTCGATGGCTGCCAGAGACTGAACCGTAAGCCCCGCAATAAACCCATGCGCCACACATTCAGTTAAGGTCTGAAGCACTAGAGTGCGCCCGGAAGGAAGCCCAAACAGGCTTGCAACGTCGTCAAAAATCGCAATTCCACGGATGTCTTTCTCCGTTGCACTTCTGGCATCAAAGTTGGTGGACATTGCTTGGTACAGCCAGTTTAGGTAGGTTACATCGTTAGACATTTTGTTTGGATCGGGGTAGTAAAGGGTGAACGGCGTGTCCCCTGCGGCGCATAAAGCTGCGTAAAGCTTTTTATCGTCTGTGTAATCTTGAGAAAAAACGACTTTGCCGCCAACCATTTTGCATATGTCGATCCAGCCTTTCAACCTTTCCTCCCTTGCGATTTTGTCCATATACCCATTCATCGCTGCCGCCCCGGCATTGTCCATCACGTACACCTTGTGATCAGGGTTTAAAAGCAGGCTCATAAAAGCGAGCACTTTGAACATAAAACTCTTGCCTGAACCGTTTTGACCGCTTGACGCGTAGACACCGAGCGGAAGCACAAGCTCCTTAAATTCGGGAACGGTGTATCCGACCAGTACTCCTTTTACGGCAGAAACGATCTTGCCGTATCTAATTGAGTTCTCAAGATCAATACCGCCCACAGGCTCGGTAATATCGTCATCCAGTTCGTATGGGAAGACTGCCGGAGAAAGACTCATTAATGCGTCTTCCATATCACTTCGCATACTTGGTTTCTCAAACCAGATGCTCTTTTCAGCAAGCTTTAGCTGTAAAACCTTTAGTATCTCCTCCAGACGTTCTTTGGTGTCAGTACGGATGCAAAGAGTCATTGACACTTCAAATACGGGCAACTCGGTTGTAAGTGACTCTAGAGTCTTGTTCACTTGCTCTAAGAACAGTCTCTTTTTAAGAGGCTGCTCGTTTGCTCTCTTTTCCCGAGGGATACGCTGTAGCATTCTTGCAGTTACCGTGTTCTTGAAGTAGTTAAGGAAATGCTTTATGGGGTTAGCTGTGAGGGATAGCGTAAACATATCCGGTGAATCAGATTGAATGCATGACGTAATAGCATTCCTAATTATTTGTGTATTTTCTCCATAGCAACCTCCATAGATACGCAAAGACGCATAGTGACAATGCCGCGCGTTTCTCGAAGTTTCTGCTTGTTTGGCAGAAAAGCATAGCTCATCGGGCGCAACGTAGCTCATACCGTCATTCGCATTGCCATACTTTGCTGCACGAAGAACGTAATCTTCCCAAGGAGAGGTGTTGTCACTTCCGAGCAAATCATACGCCTGCAGCAGCCATCGCATTAAGCCGCCCTCATTCACAGGTTTCAGACTTTCTGAAAAGTATCTATCAAAAACTGTGTCACCGTTTGGGTCACACTGGGCTACAACGTAGGTCCTAAAGCTGCGGCGTCGATTTCCGATGTGGGCGGCAGTTTCTTCGTAAACATCTTTCCAGAACTTAGGAAACTCTATAGATGCGTTTGGCATACCCGTACTTAAGCCAGATAAGCTGTTATCGTACTGACTGCGTACCCATTTCATGTGGTCGGCCAAACTGTCTCGAGAAAGAGACGCCGATTGGATTATCTTAAACGGCATTAGCTTTTCATCGCTATATAACCTTGAAATCAAATCGTGTAACGATATGCCAATGTGAGTAAGATCTGAGATGTCGTACATCTTGAACACAGCTTCGTTTGTAATAATAAAGCTACCAGAGATACGAACCCCTAAAGCGCCGAGAATGTCATCCGAACGAGATGAAGTCTCTTCGTAGCGTCTTTTTAAGTCGACAATAGCTCGCTCAAACGTGTTTTCAGCCACTCGTATTTGTGAACTTAACCTGGAGAGAGAACTTGGAAGAGGGACATTATGGTACATACTACCTCCTTAACAAAAAAGGGAGAAGCTAAACCTAATGGCTTTAACTTCTCCCGTTTGGCGTGATTTATAATATCCAAAGCTGAAAAGCTTCAACAAGGATATTAACGATCTTCACCATCAAGGCGACAAACGCGAAAAAAGCCATAATCTCAGGAAGTCGCGTTTTACGGATAAACCAGACCGAATCCAATACTCTAAATAATGAAGCGTATAAAACGCATATTATTAAAAGTAGAAACGGGCTGTATCCTACCGGATCTGTTTTAACAATTGGGTACCATGTAAGGTACGAAAGCGAAATTGTTAAAACAATGTAAGCAAATACCCTGGGAATGAGCGGAATAAAAGCCTTATTCTCTACAGATGCGGTTACCAGGTTTCGTCTTACCGGTCTCTTGTAACCAAACCATGCCATAAAAATATTTCTGTTTCTCCTGCTGGTGAACGTTATAAAGACGTTGGCCAAGAGAAGAAGAACAAAAAGCCACACAAGCATGTCGGTGTAGGAAAAACCAAGACTTTCACTAATCGTAAAAGTACCGCCCAACAGCAATCTTCCCAAAGCTATGCCAAAAACCAAAAGCGAAAGCAGTAACGGAAGAACGGCAAAGCCTAACCCGCCAAACAATCTTACTTTGTAGTACAAAAGTCTGGCGACGATGCTTAACACTCCGTATTGCTTAGACAGAACCTTCTGGTGTTTTAGTGCATAAGAAGGATGCGACTTAACGTTATTGCTCATAATCTTTCTCCTTTAAAACGAAGTAAAAATTCTGAGCCTTTGGAAACCCAGATTATGAAGTCGTCTGAGCTCATGTTTTTTACTTGTTCCTGGGCTTCTGACAAAACACTCTCGTACGGTAACTGTACCCCTGCGTCATATTTGGCCACAATCAATCCTACTAGCGCAAGGCGAAATTTTCCTCTGTTTAGGGAGTTATTGCCGGAAGCATTAATGCTTTTTAGGAATTCCTTGGGATATTTTTCTGCTAACTGATTGGGAAATCTATCAATGGAACCGGTATCGTTGTGTCCAGACCCCCGGCTAGCAGTTTTTCCCTCGGCTGATGTACTGACAGGAGTGTGAAACTCCTCGTAAGCATTTTCTGACGTTTCGCTATTTCTTGCCGTCTTAAAGTTTCCAATGTTTGTAGCCAGTTCCTCTGGGCTACCTGACCGAAAGGCCTTATACGCGCCATATATGGCTGAGCCAGTGGCTGACACTTCGGGAAAAGCAACACCGATAGCCGCACTGCCCAAACGCTTTATGTGATAGGCCGCAACCTTCTCACGCTCCAGGTAGTCTTTTTGGATCGATGTGTCTTCCTTCTCTATTCTTTCTGCGACAAGGTCCAAGTAATCTCCTAGCATTGAAGGTATCTTAATAGAAACCCACAAATAAATGCCTGTAGATAAAACAAGAAAGAGACCTTTTACAGAAATCCCGTATAAAATCGCAGGTCCTGTAAGAAAGAGAAGTGTCGTAAACATTAAAACAATTAAGTGCTTAAAATAACGAATTAAGGGAACTACAACCGGATAGTCTGGATCCTCAATATTACGAGGCAAATACAAAAAAAGCTCCACCGTACCCCAGAAAAACATTATCATCCGTTTTACGTAAACCACAACAAAAGCAGTTCCTAGAGCGGTCACTACCGTTATGAACATAATAAAACTCACAACGGAAGTAGAGTCTAGAAACAAACTAATAATAGATGACCACACCTGCGACAGCGTTACTTCTGCATAGGCGGCGTCAGCTAA
>CAZTDP010000004.1:22635-24839 GCA_964612565.1 uncultured Candidatus Saccharibacteria bacterium | reverse complement strand
TCCTCCTTTCCAGAGTCTGTTGGGTTTGGAACGTTAAACACCGAAAGTGGTGAATTTCCCGAGCTTACAGCGAATTCCCGAAGTGTCTCATTCTTGTAAGCTTCGGACATCCGTCGCTCTAACTCCTCGGGCGTAATATTTGGGTCGGCATTTAGAATGGCGCTTTTGATGTTAGCGAGAAAGTCTAGTAGACCGTCCGACGTAATTCTTCGAGCCAACGCGTAAACGGATGCCGTTGCTGCTGCCGAAAGTTGCTTGCGCACCTCTTCGTCAGCTATGACAAAATCCGTTAGACCTACGCTGTCGATTCGAACTCCGTAATCTTGATAAAACCGGTATGCCAGCTTTCGTTGAACAAAACGGTTAAAATTTTGCTCCGAATTTGGCTTTGTATCGTCTGATTGTACAATCAAAAAATTAGCAAGGTACTCTTGAGAGATCGTTTCGATGTTTTTTCTGAGCATAGACGCAAGTTTCGAAACTTCAAAGTAGGCACGTACTGCATCAACGATGGTAAAAAACAGAACGACATTGGCACTTAGGGTAATGCCGTCTCGGCTCTTTGTCTCGTTCGTGTTAACCGTCATGTTCTGTCTTTGAACACTGACCCAAACAACAGGCCTTTCGATCAAGGGAAAAAGCCAACAGAGTCCGGGTTCGTGTTGCCTTGGAAAGCGACCAAGGGTCAGAGTAAGCAACTTAAACCCCTGAGGAACAATTAAAACCGTTGAGGAAATAAGAATTCCCATAAGAAGGGATAAAATCAGGCCTCCTGCAATCATGGCCTCCAGCAGGTACTCGCCGACGTGAGGGCTTAACAGCAAGGCTACCGAAATTTCTGTGGCTAGCCACGAAGCTAAAACAAAGCTATACACCATTCCCAATGTTAAGGCCGCAAGGAAAAAGGCAAACTTCCAAGGCAGGAGTTCGCTTTTTTGCGCCTCGTATTCCTTTGGCAACGCACGAAACTCAAAGAAGATTTCAGCGTGTTCCATCTCTCATTCTCCTTTCAAAAGTCATCGGCTGTCTGTACTTTCGTCTTATATGCACTTGTCAAAGTACACATAACCTGTAGTAACAGACAGAGAAATAAATTCGTCTTCAGACAAACTTTATTTATACACTACAGGACAGATGGTTAGTTAAGCGGATTATTACATTGCTACGAATTAAAGTCAACAACGCCAGATGTGTATAAAACTTTGCGTAACAACAATAAGTACCAAGAAGTAATCTAATTTTTGACAGAAACATTCGATATTTTAATAGTAAATGTTAACCAATATTTTTGTTGCTACAGGTCAAGAATTAAAATTTATTTAGAATGGCTGCGTGGTTTTTATAAATGTCAAAATTTCACTATTTTACATAGCTGCTGTAAAATTAGAAAATGCAATTTATTGGAGGATTAAGACGCAGAAGCGAAGCGTACCATATTCAAATACACCTTTTAATAGGGATCCTTTGCGGGTTCTTTATTCATGAAATATACCCTGAATCCTCACTACTTAGACTTTTACTGTTGGGTTTGTTAGCAAGCCTATTACCTGATATGGACCATTTGTTTTATATTTTTTGGTACGGCCGAAGATCTGAATATGCAAAAGAAATTAAAAAGTTTTTAAAGGCTACCGAGGTTAGAAACGCGCTAAGATTTATGAAATTTAATCACAAAATGAATACCGGCCTGTACTCCCACAATCTAGTCGCCGTTTTTGTGGCTTTTTTACTTTTTTGGTATCTTGGCGAAAAACACGACAGCGCGTCATTATCGGTATTTTTTATTTCTTGGGCGTTACATTATGTTTACGATATTTTTGAAGATATAATTTTCTTTAAAAAACCAAACTCAAATTGGTTCTTAAAATTTAACCGTTTCCAACAAGAATTTAAAGAAGTGCCGGTTAAAATTAAGCACAGCCGGGATGCGCGCTAAGCGACTTTTCAATTTTTTTAATATATAATGACGACAGTTTTGCCAGAGTGGCGAAATCGGCAGACGCGCAGTCTTCAGAAGGCTGTATCGAAAGGTGTGTGGGTTCAAATCCCACCTCTGGCACCAACAAAGTAGAAGATCGGATCTTCAAGTAGTGTTCATGTATAATGTGTTGTGACTGTGGGGGCGAGTGGCGGAATGGCATACGCGCTACGCTAAGGACGTAGTGGGGAAACCCATGCAGGTTCAAGTCCTGTCTCGCCCACCA
>CAZTDP010000004.1:0-22535 GCA_964612565.1 uncultured Candidatus Saccharibacteria bacterium | reverse complement strand
CGCTAAGGACGTAGTGGGGAAACCCATGCAGGTTCAAGTCCTGTCTCGCCCACCAGAGATGTTACAATATAAACTGTGAGAATAAAAATCAAGCCTCTCATACTTACAGCCCTGTTTATTTTATTTTCTTTTCACTATCACTCCCTTGCACAAGAAAAAATTAATAATTTTGACACAAACATCTTGGTTGAAAAATCCGGTCAAATTAAAGTTGTAGAAACACTAAACTATGATTTTGGATCCTTAGAACGACACGGAATTTACCGGGACATAGATAGAATTAAAGTTAATGAAGATGAAAAAAGATACGTTTTAGAAATTTTAGTACAATCGGTTACCGACGAAGGTGGAAAAGCTTACGCTTACACAACGGCTGTTACCGGCGATAAGTATCGGATTAAAATCGGCGACGCCGACACTTTAATTTCGGGCAATAAAACATACAAAATTACCTACCTTGTTAGTGGTGCCCTTACATACTTTTCTGATCATCAAGAACTTTACTGGAACGCAACCGGAAACTATTGGGAAGTTCCAATTTTGAACGCTTCGACTTTAGTGCAGTTTAGCGAACCGGTTGGCAACTCTCTTTTGGATGCGGTTTGTTACACCGGTTCAAAGGGCAGCACGGAGTCTAACTGCCAAATTAGCAAAACTTCAAACTCCATTACAGTAGCTACAAAAAATTTATACGCCGCTGAAGGTCTTACTTTTGCCGTAAAATTTCCTCCCAACTATGCTCAGGTTTTGGAGCCTAAACAAGATTACTCCGAATTTTGGCAGGCTGTTCTGAGAATTCTTTTGATTACTGCTGCAGTTATTTACTACTTAGTACTCCCCATATTCTTGTTTATAAAGTGGAAACTCCAAAACAACGATTTTAACAAAAATACTAAAGTTGTTGCTGCTTGGTTTTCGGCGCCAAAGTTGGAAGATGGCACAATCTTAACTCCCACGGAAACCGCAATGTTGGTAAACGGCGGTTCTAATAACAAAGAAATGACCGCTACAATTATTAGCCTTGCGCAACAAGGCTACCTGAAAATAATTCAGGAAGGAAAGCGTAAGTTCACCTTTGAAAAAACATCTAAAATAGACTTATCTCAGCTACGCGATCACGAAGTAAAAGTTTACAAAAATTTATTTAGTCACGGTGATTCAATTGAGGTTTCAAAACTTAAGGATTACAGTTCGTTTGCAACATTGTATAAAAGTTTGCCCGAAGATATTGGTTCCAAACTTAAAGATTTCAAACTTTTTGTAAAAAATCCAAACACAATTTACACCGCCTACTCAGGATTAAGCATGCTGTCTATTTTCACTCTTAACCTTTTACTTTTTTTGGTTTTTGCTCTTTACGGGAAAAAGTCGGCTCGAAGAACCGATTTAAGTGCCCAACCATACTCCGAAGCGGTTTCTTTAAAAAACTTTTTAGTGTCGCAAGACACCCAATTTGATTTTCAGGCTCAGGAAAGAATGTTTTTCGAAAAACTTTTGCCCTATGCCACAGCTTTTGGGGTTGAAAAAATATGGCTCAAGCGTTTTAAAGAATTTTTTGACACCGTACCTGACTGGTATCAAGGAAACGACCTAGCTTCAATGGCTTTTTTAAACTCGGCCGTACACAGCTCGTATATCAACAATACTTCCATGAGAAGCTCCTCGGGTTTTAGCAGCGGCTTTTCGGGAGGATCGTCCGGCGGCGGAGGCGGCGGTGGGGGAGGAGGAAGTTGGTAATTTAATGTTGTAATGTAGTTGCTTTTTGATTGTAGTGCCTTTAAAATGGCTTATGTATGCGGCAGTAGCTCAGTTGGTAGAGCGCCTCCTTGCCAAGGAGGAGGTCGCCGGTTCGAGTCCGGTCTGCCGCTCCAGGTAAGACTTTAAAAATGGTTTTTGTTACCTTCCATTTTGACTTTGTACCTAAAGCTTTAAATGGTAGGACAAAGGGCGTCAGTGCAAAAAACCGTCTTTTACTATAGACAGCAAGCAAAGGTAGCCAAGGTGGTCACGGCACCGGTCTGAAAAACCGGCTATGTGGGTCCGACTCCCACCCTTTGCACCAACAAGTTACGAAATTACAACTGAGTCGGATGGCGCAGGCACGACGGTGCCGAGCCGGGGTCGACGAAATTCTCAGCAGAGAATTACCGGTGACCGACTCCCACCCTTTGCACCAACAATATATACAAAAGATTTTTAACTGAGAAGATAAATTATATCTTCTTCTGTTTTCGGCAAACCCTCAGATCCTAAAAGCCATAAAGCTTTATCAAATTTAAGCCAACTTACACCAGCGGTAATACAGGCCTCGTGCCACAAATTTTTAACTTTCAAAATGTTTCTTTGAGACATTTCTGAGGAATCAACAAAATTCATAATGTGGGCAATTCTTACATCGTGAACATCAACCGGAGGTAGCATGTTTTCTATATCGGGGTACTCAAAAACAAAGGTATTAACAAAAGTTCGAACCAAAAAGTTACCAATCTTAGGCCCAAAACCACGAAATTCTAAAACTTTTTTAAGTGCTTGTTTTGCGGAAGTGCTCTCGATAAAGATGGTTAACGGATCACCTTCGTACTCATCTAAAAGTTTTTTCGAATTTATTATATAGCGACACACGGCTTCATTTAGATACCTAGGTCTAAGACGTGTCCTAAGTGTTTCCTCTAATATTTTGGGTTCTAAATTAAAAATATTCCGGGCATCAAAAAAATCTGGATCTTCTTTAAACAATTCCTGAGCGTTTTCATATAAACGTTGCGACTTTGTTGCGTAATCAAGTTGAATTATATAAAACAAAAATAATGCCTTTTGGGGTCGCGTTGCATTAACAGGGGTAAGGTCCTCCGCATTTTTGTGTAGTTTAAAAATACCTCTGTTGCTGTCGTATTTATCCACAACTGTTTTTACAAACTCGCTAGGTGCCATGCAAAAAGTATACTATCTTAAACCACAAGTGCTAAACTATAACTAGATGATGGTCGAAACACAAAGCAATACTTTTGCGTGGTATGCATCCTTAGTTAAACCCTCTTTTGCCCCGCCGTCATTCATTTTTGGAATTGCGTGGTCAATTTTATACCCTATTATTTTTGGAACTTTCATTTACGTTTTAGTGCTTGTTCTTAAGAAAAAAATTCCGGCGGCTGTAATTGTTCCGTTTGTTTTAAACCTAATATTTAACTTGATTTTTTCGCCAATACAATTTGTGCTACAAAATAACTTTTTGGCTGCTGTGGATATACTTATGGTGCTTGGGACCTTAATTTGGTCAATCAAAAGTGTTGCTAAATACTCAAAAGCGGCTGTTTGGCTTCAAATACCGTATCTTTTATGGGTTTCGTTTGCTACAATTCTTCAGCTTTCGATAACTTACCTTAATATATGAAAATCAGAATTAACAAATTTATAGCTTCGTCCGGCGTAGTAGCAAGGCGTAAGGCCGATGAACTCATTAAAAACGGAGCCGTGTGGTTAAACGGTAAAAAAGCTTCTTTAGGGGATATCGTCGATACTGAAACCGACCATGTTATATACCATGACCGTGAAATAGTTTTGGAACCTAATTACATTTACTACGCCGTAAATAAGCCAAAAGATGTGCTATCGTCAGTTTCGGACGACCGGGGACGCCGGGTTATTACAGATTTGGTAAAATCGCGCGTTAGATTATTCCCTGTGGGAAGGTTGGACTATGATTCAACCGGGTTAATACTGCTTACTAACGATGGAGAGCTTGCACTTAAATTGACTCACCCCAAATTTCACTTGCCAAAAACCTACATTGTTGAAACAAATAAATTGGCAACTTCGGAACAAATTGAAAAGTTAAAAGGCGGTGTAGTTATAGACGCCAAGCGCACCCACAAAGCCGAAATTACAAAGCTAGCCGGCAAAAACTTACGCTTTACCTTGTATGAAGGAAGAAAACGTCAAATTAAGGAAATGTGTAAGGCTCTTGGCCTAATGGTTGTTTCGCTCCAACGTATAAAAATAGGGCCAATTGAGCTGGGCGCACTTAAACCCGGATCTTATCGCGAACTGACCCCGCAAGAAATAGAAAGCTTAAAATCTGCCCGATGATATTGAAATAATTTTGTCGGTATTGTCGTTTTTAGCCGTTTTATTAAGCTTTTCGTGGCCACAAATTTCACATCTGTGCTTAATGTAAGTAACACTGTTTTTGATTACTATTTCCGCAGGTTTCATTAGCCCACCACACTTTGCCGCGCGATCCCCGGGATTTTCATCAACATGCTTGGAATAGAGGCAGTTGGGGCAGTGGTTTGTGTAGCCATTGCCTTTTACCTGCACACCGCAGTGTTCACATATAAAGTCTTCTATTTTTCGAGAAAAAAGTTTTGGCATATTTTGTTGCTAGCGTGTCAAGTTCTGGCTCGGGTCGGACCCTAATATACTATTAACAAACTCCGCTGTCAGCTTGCTTGCGGTCAAAAAATCTTCGTACGTGGCTTTTTGGCTCATTAAACAAACTACGAGTTGAGATCTTTTATCGTTTGTAAAAACAATTCCACAGTCATGCCAGGTGTAGGGCCACGTTCCAATTTTATGAGCAAAAATTAAACCCTTGGTAAGATAGGCGCTGATTTTGTCGTCAAACGAAGTGTTAGTCATAAGATCAATTAAATACTGACGGTTAGCGGACTTTAAATAATTTCCATAATAAATGTTTTCGAGCATGTAACCGACCTCGATCGGAGTCGTAAGATCGTATTTATAAAAAGTAGATGTTTGAGTGTCAGGTACGTTGTGGTTAAAAGCATCTTCAACATTTTTATACATTAAAGTTCGCATTAACATGTTTTGAGCTGTGTTATCGCTGTTTTTAATGAGCTCAGACAAAATATCCGAAACTTTTAACTGTATTCCATACTCGTAAGTGTTTATAACACCGGTTCCTGAAGCATAATCCAAAGGAAGATAAGTAATAGTGTCGCTCAGTTTAATTTCACCTTTTTCCACGTTTTTTAGCGTTGCAATGGCGACACCCAATTTATAAAGAGAGGCGCCGTAAGCTTCGGTGTCGGCGGCGTATTTAAATTCCTTACCGGAGCCAAGGTCTTTAATGTACAGACCGTAAACCCCGGGCGTGGCTTTTAAATCTGCGGATAGTTTTTTAAACAAAGGTTCGGCTTTTGAATACGCTATTTCATCTTGAATAGCGGGCGTCACACTTGATATGCCGGTTGTTTCAGCCCCTTGGTACGAGATCTTTTTTAGGAAGTTGTTGCCAATAAGTTTAATATTGTATTTGTCTGAAACAACAAGCAAAAACAAAGCCAACGCGGCCAGTATAGGAAGAAATATAAGCAAAAAATCGGTTTCGTGCTTATCAAAATGCTGACGAGTAGGTTTTTGGTCATCAACAGCTTCGGATTGATTTGTTTGTTCTTGGGCAGGATTCATTCCCTTTAATTTAAGCAGAAAACTGCGCAAAGTTAAATACCGTTTTACGACGTTTAGTCGAGTTAAGCTCGCAAATCAAATTATTTTTGGTAAAATCAATTTGAAATGTTTTGGGTGGTTAGCTCAGTTGGTTAGAGCATTCGGTTTTAGTTAATTTTGGGCGATTAGCTCAGTTGGTTAGAGCATTCGGTTTACATCCGAAAGGTCATAGGTTCGAACCCTATATCGCCCACCAAAATTAACGCCACGAGTGAAACGAGTGCCATTCGAAAGGTCAATTACAAATTTCACCTATGGTCATATATAAATATATAAAAAGCCTGTTTGTCGAAAATCCCGAAGACGAAAAGTTCTGTAACGAACACAATGTTGTTTACTTCAAACCCAGCAAAGGACGCGTAAAGTGGCTTGAAACTTGGTTAAAGACCGCCGACTTTCCTAAAATCGAATGCTCCCCCGATGTTGTATGCTACTGGAGATCGTTTGGAACATGGGGAATGTACCATCCTGAAGATTATTCAATTTCGATTTGTCCTTATCACATAGAGCAAGCACCCGGAGGTCTAGAAGAAATCATTAAACACGAAATTGAGCATCTTCAACATCCGGAAGCCGATTTCATGTCTCACGAAGAAAAAGAGAATTATATAAATAACGGCAGTAGGAATAGCTGAGGCTCATATTGATTCAATAGATACAAAACTTCCAAACAGCATCGCCAATCGCCCACCAAAATTAACGCCACGAGTGAAACGAGTACCATCCGAAAGGGCATAGGTTCAAATCTCATATTATCCATCCTTTTACTATAAGATGTACAATGTACTATTCTCAGTGTACAATCCTACAAAGATTAAAAGATCCATCTTTTTTGGCGACGAAAGGGGAGTAGAGATGATAACTAATGAAGCATCAGCAAGGAAGTGTGTTAAAGGTTACCTAACGGAATCAATGTTCATACCAGATGTAATGATTTTGAGCTATCTCGTATCCATTGTCAGTGAATCTGCTCTGATTAGGGAACCTTCTTACAGCGTACGCGTTGGCTTAACTAATGGAACAGAACTACTGTTAGCTGTGTGCATTAGAACCGGGACAGTCTTTAAGGTCTATTGATAGCTAAACGTGGTTAATATGTCACCGTACGAGATTGCTATGATGTGTGCCCTCAACGTTTCTTTAAAGTTTGGGATAAGCGTTTCTGTTATTCCAAAATTTAAAGACAGCAATATAGAACTAAACAAAAAAAGCGAAGTTGGGATTTTTATACTTGTTTCCGAGAACCTTTATTTTGCTGAACTTTTCGTCGACGCACTAAACGGCACGATTTCTTGCGAGGTCCTAATATAAAAACTTAGGGCCTCTTCTTTTTGTAAAGCAAGACTGCTATTTCAGATAAAAAGGTTCCGTAAAAATTACCTCTTTACTCACACCGTTCTCGACCAAATACTTTGTAATTTCTTCGATCATAAAATTGTTTCCACATACGTAAAAATCGGTGTTTTCAAGTGAAATTTTGTCTATAAAGTCAGTTACATGACCACAGTACATTGGTGCAGAAAGTTCGCTAATGGGTTGCGAGATACAAATTTTGTAGTTAAATTCTTTAAATTTCGTTTTTAGTTCGCTAATGTAATCGGCGTGAAGCGCCTCCGCTTCGTTTCGAACTCCAAAAAGTAGGGTAACGCTGCCAAACAAATTGCTCGCCAACGCCCGCGTAATCATCGAAATGAATGGCGCGATTCCCGTTGATGTTGCTACAAAACACAAATTTTTACCTCTCTCTGATTTAAGCTCAAAGCGGCCCGATGGACCAATAAATTCTACTTCGTCCCCAACATTTAGTTTTGCGGAGTATGAGGCACCAACTCCCGGATGGGCCGCCGACACCGCGATCCTAAATTTACCTTCATTTAGGGCCTCGGAAGGAAGTGAGCATATTGAGTAGGCTCTGTAGACTGTATTTCCAACTTTTAAATTCACAAACTGGCCGGAAGCAAAGTTAAAGTCTGCGGGGGCGAGACAAACGATTTCAAGGCCAATAATGGTCGGTGTTTCATACTTTTTACTTATAACTTTTCCTATATATTTGCGTGGAGTCATAGCCAAGTAATATGGTAACATAGACTCATGTCATTCTTCTCCAAAAAACGCATAGCTATAATACTGTCTATTTTAATTGCATTAGGTGTAGGTTTTTATCTTTTAGTGATTTTGGCTTCACCAAAGCTAAAATATCAAATAACCGCAACAAAAATTGACGAACAGCCTCAAGTCCCGCTCATTATAGAACCAAGCGGCGACGGCTTTTTATTTTCGACCAAATTTTATGACGTCGAAGGCAACTTTAATAAGGCGTACCTTAGAAGAAAGCTTTACTTTAAACCGTCATTTCCATTTTTTGGTGTAGACAAAGACCTTGTTATTGTTTTAACCGAGCAAGTAGTTAAAGAAGAAAAAACGTACGTTTACTACGAAATTTCAGGAAGCATTTCAAACCTTGAAAACAGGGAGTACAAGTTTGACATCATAGACGAATTCGGGAACCTTGTAGACGAAAAATTTGTCACAATCCAAGATGCAGGAAAATGATTTATCACAGCAAATTAAAGGCGCAGTTGAAACTATAGCTTCGGTCGTTAAACCCCGAAAAAAAGTGGGGCTTGCCCTTGGAAGCGGCGGCTGGCGGGGTCTTGCTCATATTGGGGTTATTAAAGCCCTTGTCCAAAACGATATTCCAATTGATATTATTGCCGGATCAAGCGTAGGCGCGGTTGTGGGAGGCCTTTACGCGGCTCTTGGTGACATTAATAAGGTTCAAGGCATAGTCAGCAGCCTTAAATACAAAACCGTTATTTCCGTACTAATGGATCCTTCCCGAAAATACGGTTTAGTTAAAGGTGAAAGACTAACAAAATTTTTTGAAAAGATTGGCGGCTCTATAAATATTGAAGATCTCGACCTTAAGTACTGCGCCGTAACCACAGACATAGTGACAGGTGAAACAATTTTTCTTAAAAACGGCAATTTAGCCATAGCAATGCGGGCAAGCAGTTCGGTACCTTTAGTACTTATGCCGGTTGAAGTAGACGGGCGGAAATTAGTTGACGGTGGCACCTCGCTTCCTGTCCCTGTTGATGCCACCCGCGAAATGGGTGCGGACATTGTTATTGGAGTTAACCTATACGGAAACATTTTTCCCATGAAAGAAGTTTTTGACAACGGCCTTAAATTTAGAACCGCGGAAATTACCCGGCTTTCATACCAACTGCTGCTGGCCAAACTTGCCCAAAGCAACATTGTAGACGCCGACATAGCTTTAAACCCCAAAATCCCCGAAGGCAAATTTGATATATTTTTTAAGTTTGTAAATAATATTGAAACAATTAGAATTGGCGAGGAAGCAATGCTAGAGAGAATGGACGAGCTTAAGGAGATGTTAAAGGCTTAAACGGTGCTGTGGTGGGAGGTTGGGGTTGAGAGCAGGGGATGATTGATATTGAAAATTCGCTGCGGGGTGGGGTAGTGGTATAATTTTGAAGCTTTTAAGCATGTTTTGGAGTAAGCCGCAAAAGGCTGTTAATCTGCTTTTAAGTGGCGACTGATACTTTTTTACTATTGGGGGATCGTCTAACGGTAGGACTACGGGTTTTGGTCCCGTGTATTGGGGTTCGAATCCCTATCCCCCAGCCAAGAGGAGCTTTGTAAACATAGACCCAGATGTCTGATATAACACAAGAAAAACGAATTCAGAATTTTTTAGCTGATAACCCCGAACCTAGCAAGCCACAGGTTTATAACTTTTTTGATTATCATTTTATTAACACTGAATATTACCCGGAGTTTGTACAACAAGTTTTAAATAATGCGCTAGATGTTACTTTCCAAGAATTTGAAAAACTAGGTAAGAAAAGGAAACTGTTTTACCTTAAATCCATTGCAAATCTTATAGATGTTGCACTTTCGATAAAACTTTGGGAATTCCAACTATCCAGAAAAGATGCAACTAGGTGGTGGAAAGGTACCACAAATTATTACTTATACCCCTCGGGTATGATCAAATCACTTGAAGAACTTAGGTACAATGGATTGGCTTATAATGAGAAAAGTACACATGAAACGACACTTGCTGTAGAAGGTGAGTCCGAATTTACTTTTTTGAAATATATTCAAGAAAATCTTGGCTATGCGAATTTCAATGTAGATGTTTATAATTACGCAGGTAAAGGTCAGATTGTAAGTCTCGCCAGGTATATAAACGAAAAAAACAGACAGGGCATAAAAGTTAGTATTGTTTGCGACATAGATGGTAATTCCCAGACTACCGATAGCTTTTTGAAAAAGCTCAAAGAGAAATGTACAGTAAACAGTGAATTTAAATTTAAAAGAGATTTTGAAAATGCCATACCCCCAGAAATTAATCTAGAAGCAATAAACAAATATTTGAGTGTATATAAGGCAACAATAAAATCTTTACAACTGAAGGATGTTGAATCATGTTTATCTGCCAAAAAACCGTACATTAAAGCTCTTGAGGAAAAACTCAACATATCTATAGATAAAGTAAAACTTGCAGAGATATATGGCGATATATTTATATACATTATCAAATGGAATTGGCACAAAATATTTAATGGTAAAGATCAAAACTTTGATTATGAAATATTTGATTTTCTTCGTTTTGTAATATCACGTGGTTAGCTGGTCACAAATATGCTTTTGTGACAGGAACAGCTCAGTGTTTAAGCCTTTTATAAAATCCTTTCTCTCTTTTAGAGTTCCTTCATAAATTACATGCTTTGCATATATCTTCAAGTCAGCCTTAAATGGTGCATTTGTTTCAATTTCACGGTTTAAAGTATTAGCAATCTTTTGAAACATTTCTATGTCGGCTCTAAGTTTTTCACTTATATTAAGATTTTCATGTGTTTCTATAAACTTATATAATTCATCAAATAAGGCTTGTTCTGTAATAAATGGCTCTTTACAGGTATAGTCTTTGGCACGATTACAATGATAATAAACATGGCGTCTATACTCACCAGATACTAGCTTTTTAAACTTTTCTTCTCCTGTAATGTTGCCCTTGCAATAAGCACACTTTATAGTTCCAGAGAACGCAAAGCCTTTTGAACCCCATTTAAGTTTTCTTGGTATTCTTAGTTTATCTTGTACGATATCAAATAATTCTTTGGTAATTAGCGGTTTATGAGAACCTGTATACCAATTATCACTATTTTCTGGATACCTAAATACTCCGTAGTAGAAAGGGTTCCGTAATGTTCTATAAATCATACTTAGCGACATATTCTTACCATTTTTAGTTTTGAAATCTATGCATTCTAGCCACTCACGTATGTCTCTCCCACTTTGGCGTCTGTAAGCTACTCGCTCGAATATTTCTACAATAGCTGGTGCTATTTCTGGATCTAGGACTATGTCTTTAACCCCGCCATAAGATCTATTGTAATAGCCTAATGGTGCGGGACATGGTCTCCAGCCCATTTCGCATTTTGCTCTTATACCTCTTTTGACGTTTACACCTCTGTTATCATTTTCTAGTTTTGCCTGAGAACACAGAATCATAAGCAGAAATTTTTCACTTGGTGAGTTTGAAAAAGTTTGACCGTAAGTACGAATGTTCTGAAGTTTACCCATATCCATTAAATCCACTAAAGAACCAAGATCCCCTGCATTTCTACTAAGCCTATCTGGTGCCCATGTTAATATTCCATTGTATTTATCCTCTCTTAGTTCTTGTAACATCTCAAGGAATACAGGGCGTGAGCCAGATAATTTCGCTGAATGACTTTCCTGCTTTATTGATACTACTTCTAGCTGTTCTTTCTCAGCCAGAACTCCCATTTCCTTAATCTGAGAATCTATCGACATTGCTTGTCGCTCATCAGATTCCGAAGATTTTCTTGCGTATAAGCAATATTTAGGTTTTTGTTGTTCCATAGCATACACATTGATGACGCAATAAGAAGTACAAGTCTAGAAGCTGGTTTTGAGGTAAAATAGCGGTAAGTATGATAGGACCATTTACCGAGCGTTTTACAAATCTGATTTCGGAAATACATAGGTTGATCAGCGAGATATTTACAGATAAAAGCCTAAGAATAGGATATCTAACGGTTTTTGCACAAAGTAAGGATGATTATAATTCTCTTCGTTCGGTGTTGAGTCAGTATGGCGATGAACTGGAAGCTAATAATGGAATCAAGTACGTTCTGTACAAGCCGCTACAAATTCTTAGCGAAAACGTGGAAACTATTAGGATTAGAAAACCTGATATACATAGGCCAGAACTCGGTTGCTGTGACTTGGTCTATAAAGAAGAGGACTATGTTTTTTTAGAACTAAAGCTTTGGAGATCGGGTTGGATATTATCTTGAGAAAAGGATATGAAATGATTGAGCTTTCTACCCCCAATATCCCAGTTTACGCTTACCTGGTAAAAGAGTCCCAATAAATTGAAATAGAGCCTGGGTTTTCAGTAAAATAGCCCATTGAAAAGCCGACGAGGTGCAACTACCAAAGATTACTCTTCAATAATTGCGATGAAGGCGAGTTGTTTAACTCGCTCTGCCGATCTTACAGCATTAGCCTTTGAGGCATAAGCCTCACTAGCAGCAACCTTTTCACCGTTACCAGCTATAAGTCGCCATCTGTAATGATTGGCGCTATCAAGATAAATCTTGAGTCTTACCATTTTAATCACCTCCGATCAGATAAAATAATTTGGGAAAGATTACTCTAATCACTCCCATCCAAAACCACAAAACTTTATGGTCTTGGGGGGAGTGTGAGGTAAACTAACCACAAACTATTTAGGGGTCGGAGGTTTCCCCGTCAGCTTGTCAATGAGCTACTCCCGGATTATAAAACAGCTGTGGGAAAAATTCACTACTTTTGTGCCAAGAAAAGCTCACCATATTTCAGATGAGCTTTCCTATTTCAAAGTCCTAGATCAACTAAACCTTCGCCATTACCAAGTAAGGATAAATCTCCAACTTCGAGTTTCAGACCCTGTGCATCTGCAGGTATCTCGTAAACGTCGGCAAATGTTAACGGCACGTTCGGGTTGATGTTGCTTAAGATGTACAAAGAATCGGCGCCAAGATTCTGAAACCCAAAAGATTTACTGTAGGAGGTAAATTCTCGTCCTTTATCATCAACTACTTTAAGATTTGAGACTGTTTTCATATCTTTGCCCAGGTTCTCAACTACCACGTTTACCACTAAGAACTTACCTGCAGGCTTCACTGCCCCGGAATAGTCCGAAAGTTGACTAGCTGTCCAAGCCTTGATAACCTTCCATTTAACGTCACCAACCTGAATGTCCTCATTTAGCTTTGCTACTGGAACAGCATTTTCTTGGACAGTTGGTTTGTTATTCTCAGTAGTTTCTTTATTTGTTGATGTGGATTTAGATTCTGACCCTGTGTCAGTTTTGTCAGGCGAACCACCGGCGGAAGCTATAATACCGATAACAAAAAGCACAAGAATCCCTGTAATTATTGGGTGTTTAGCAAAAAAGCCTCTTTGATCCTTTTTGCAATTCGGGCAAATCTTAGCTTTTTGATCAATATCAGTTTGACAATATTTACATTTTTTAGTTGCCACTCATATCACCCCCTTTGGAATCACAAACATTTTGTTCTGGACAATTGATGACGCAATATCAAGGTTAAAGCAACTAATACGATCAATACTTATAAAAGCTTCGCAACTCTTTTGTTTTATGTTAAGACACTCTAAAAGCATAAAAAGGGACTACCCTTGTAGTATCTCAGCGGCGAAGCTTCGAACCCGAGAGGGTAGCCCCTTTTTGGGTTCGAACACAATTCCGTTTTAGGAACTTGTCGCCGCTGAGATTTAATTTTCTATAGTGATTATACAATAAAAACTACCAACCCTGAGGTTTCTTTGTAAAAGCTATGGCCCTACGTCTTTTAGCTTCTAACATATAGGATATTGCCATAACGCACGCGTCTACTAAATCGTCATGTTGTTTTACGACATTAAAGTTAACAATTTGATTTATTAGATTTGAGGCACCTGTGCATGGAAATAATACCTGCCCCGTACTTATTGCATTACTTGCTCTTGTAAGTCTTGCTACCTTATCTTTTGTTCCCGGAGAAAATGCTTTCGCACTGTACCCATCGTTTTGTAAATCTTGTAGAAACCCTTTTTGCTGTCCGGCAACTTCCAAATATAACACAGGACTTTTCCCTATCTCTATAAAGTTCTCGTAAACCTCTTTTATTAAAGATCTTACTTTGGGGTATTCTAATTTTCTGTTTAAAGCATTTGGAAGAATATATAGCTTTAACTCATCTCTATAACCATACATATCTCCTGATACTATTGCAGTAAAATCCGCTGATTGAGATTCTGTTACAGCAAAATCTACTGAAATTATAGTTTCCCTGTAGTCAGGTGGTACGTCGAATTTCGCAGGATCATAGTAGTGAATCATATCAGGAGAAATAATCTGTTCCTCTCTAATCCACTCATTTAATAAATACTCTGTTTGCCAAATCCTTTCGGTAATACCCATCTTTTTGCGAAATTCCTCGACGTCTTTGGGAGTTTTCCAACGATTCTTCCATAAAACTTCTCCGCTGTCATTTATAATCGGGTACTTCCTAAAAATAGCCTTAAACAACCCCTGTTCAATTCGATCACTAAGTGTCAAAAGTAAGGCTCCGGAGGCCAGAATGGTGCCAAGAACTAAGATTTTTGTACTCTCGTCGCCCAACGGAACGATATCTCTATCAAACCAAGTTATTAACTTGTCTCTGCCTTCTTCCGATCTTATTGTCTCCAGTGTTTCAACATCGTCACAAATAATTAGCTGAGGTCGAACATTTTTGTACCTAATGCCGCGTATGCTTTCATTAACAGAGGTCGCCATAATTTTCGCGTCATAATTCTTAAAAATGAGGGAAGAGGATTTCCACTCATCCGCTACCTCATAAAAGGGTCCAAGATCGGACTTAAGCAAATTGTTTCTTTCAAGCGCATCTTTAACACCGTAAAGTAATGACTCCGCCTGTTTTGTTGTATTACTGATGAGAACAATAAACCTTTTGTTTTGCCAACCCACCATAGACCAGAGAACATAAGCTAAAGATATTATTGTAGATTTTCCAGATCCTCTAAAGGCGGCCAATATAAAGTTATTAATACCTTCATCTTCAAGTATTCCTATAATCTCTTTTTGAAAATCTGCAATTTTGTAGTTTAAATAATCTGGAAAATAGATGTGAAGAAACCAGAAAAGGCTACTACAAACAAGGCCGAGTCTGAATACTTTATCTTTAACCGCTCTATCGAGTATAACTTCGGTCTCGTTAATTTCATTATTCATATATGGTCTGGGCCGGGGATGCCAACCTCAATGCCCTTGAAATCAACTCTTTTTGCTCGTCGGTAAGCTCTATGCTTCTATGATTCAATTCACCTGATAGTTCCAAACGTGAGGTGTATGCTTTGTGCCTGTGTTTAAGCCAAAATATGATAGCAGTCATGTTTTTATCACGAATTGCTGATAATAGTTGGGATTCCGCAAGATCGTTCATTAATGAAACACTCTCCTGTAATGCCTCATCTGCTTCTTTGGCAAAGGTTGGATTTTCATTTCGCCAACGATAATAAGTAGCACGCCCGACTCCTGTTTTTTCACATGCTAATTGAACAATTGGTGTTTTCCTAAACTGTTCAATTAATGCTTCACGATCTTTTTGTTGTCTTTTTTCTATAGTTTTATTCACTGGATTTTGGTCCCTTTCAAGCCGGTTAACTTTTCCCACCTGTGTTTAATGACTTCAGCGTAAATAGGGGATTTTTCCATTACATAGCATCTGCGACGCATTTTTGTTGCCGCTATTAATGTTGAACCGCTACCACCGAAGGGTTCGATTAACAAATCATCCCGTTTTGTTAGCACTTTTATATAAGGAATTAATATCTCAATCGGTTTGGTTCCGAAGATAATGCCCTGACCGGAGGATTTTTCATCAGATGCAACGTATTCAATAAAGTCAGTAGGTTGATACTTCTTTCCATGTTTATAACTTTCCCAATGAGGTTTACCTGAAATTGCATAAAGAGCTGTTTCATATTCGTTTTGTAAACCGTCTTCTTCGGCTTCCATGTTAAACGGAATATCTACATCTGGAGAAGCACCTACCATGGCGATATCGTGCTTTGAGAAGAAACGATATTTCCCTGCAAATCCCTGTGTACGGTTAGGCAAATGCCATACAATCATGTTTTTAACCCTCCAGTGCTTCTTCATTGCCTCCCAAACAGTCGGTATATTTTTCCAATTTTCATACACTATTATCGAAAAGCTTTCCTTTTGAACCTTTGCAATGTTAGCCATCCATCTCTGGGTAAAGTCCGGCGGCAAAGAATCGGTTTCAAGATACCTTCTGTCACGTTTAGCTCCGAACCCTGTTACAGCTTTCCCGGCTTTCTTTCTTCCCTTTAGATAATCCAAAATATAGGGTGGGTCCGTGAAGCACATATCAGCTTTTTCGCCATTCATCAGTTTTGTGATATCCTGCTCTATTGTCGAGTCTCCACACATTAAACGGCTGTCTCCAAGCTGATAAACCGCTCCTTTTTCAAACTCTATTTTTTGAATGTTTAACTTCTTTAGTTCTTTCTGCAGGTCAAATTCTTCAGGCGTTTCATCCAATCCGAATATGTCATCCAGATCCTCACTCGTAAAACCAATGTCCAGCAAAAGACCCTGATCGAATTCCGAAAGAAGCTTGAGATCCCAATCACCGATGTTTTTATTAAGCCTTAAATTAAGCTCTTTTTCTTTTTCAACATCGGGAATATTTACGTAAACAACGGGCACTTCTTTATAGCCTAAATCCTTTGCTACTTTTAGTCTGAAGTGCCCGCCGATAACAATGTTTTTACGATTCGGCGCTGAATTAACGATGATGGGGTCCACCAGGCCGAACCTTTCTATACTGTCAGTCAGTCCTCGTACTGCCTCACTTGACCATTTTCTGGGGTTATAATCTGCTGCTTTTAAGTCTGTTATTTGTACGTTTATTACTTTCACACGTTTACAAACACAAAAAAAATCCACCTGTTAACCTCTCGGCTAAATTAGTGGACTTCGTGTGTCGCAGCTGTTCGCTTTTACGTCCAACAGCAAGGACTATTTAATTACTGTGTTAATTATAATCTCTTTTAAGTCTAAAGGCAATGAGTTTATCAAGGATTTCTTTTTTAGAAGTTTCTTATCTATTACATATACTTTGCCACCATTAAATAAAAACGCGGTTTTTAATCTACAATCGTTGTGGGGACATTTTATTTCGCTAATACCAAGGGTGTCTTCACTAATCCAACACAATATCCTCCTACATTTTGGACATCTAACTTGTGTCTTGTCTTGTAACGAATTTCTATTCTTTGCCATACACTGATATTACTCTAAATCTAGCCGATAGGGACTATTTAAGTGTAGTCACAGCGCCTAAACAGCCTGTTAAGGCTTATTAGTATCCACAAATTTTAAACTTTATGGATATCCAAAAACCACCTGCTAAGGTATTCCAGTTTGACAAAATACTTCGGAAGCCGTATTATCTACCACTATGCATACAAGTTTCAACAAAAATTATAAGATGGCCCTTGTATTTGAACTTTATTTAATTGGAAGAAGGCTAGTATACTCGTCCAGAATTAAGAATATGGACCAACTTCTCAAAATTGTTATCTTATTAATTTTGGTAAAACAAAGTATGTCTGTAAGTGAGTTGGCAAACAAAATAAGTATAAAATTGTCAACGGTCTCCGAAAAGATAAATGCACTTAAAAAGGAAGGATTGCTGTTTAAAACAAAGGTTAACGATTCTCGTGTTAGAGTTTTAAATATTACGGATAAAGGAAAGGACGTTATTAATTCCTTTAATAACAAACTTCCAATAAACGAATTAGAAAAGAAGGTTACATTGTCAAAAGATGAGACAACCTTACTAATGTCCTTATTAACTAAAATTAGGGTGTAAAAAATATGTCAAAAACATTTAATACTATAAAAACTAAAATTATATTGATTATTTCTAAAAGACCCTTTGTAACAGTATTTATTGCAATAGGGTTACTTGTGGGGTTTTTACTTATTGGAAAAAGTTTAGATCATAAAAATACTGAGGTAAAACAAGAGAATGTGGTAAAAACTGTTTCAGTCTATCACATAGGAAAAGCTCCTAGATTAAATTTTCAAGCTCAGATAGAAAAGGAAGGCGTTGTTACTATAGTTGCTCAAACAACTGGAGTTGTTAATTACATCTATAAATCTGCAGGTGCACTTATTGATCAAGGTACCCCTTTGATAGCTTTATCTACAAACTATCAAGGTGGTAATACTGCAACTTTGCAAAAACAAATTGCTTTAAAACAGTATAATACACTCGTTGAAACATATCAGACACAAAAGGATATTATATCTACACAAAGAGAAATTGCTAAAAAGTCGGATGATAACAGTGATGAATTGAGAACAATTTCCGAAAGAACACTCAGTAACTTAAACGATCAACTCGATTTAGACGAAGAAATACTTAATACTCTAGATCAAAACATTACTACACTTGAACAAGCAGGTAATACTCCCGACAATCAATCATTAATATTACAGACAAAACAACTAAAAACCCAATATTTATCCGCGGTTGGTCAGCTTAAAACAAGCATTAGAACTACAGAATATCAAACAGATTCAGATAAAAATCCATCAAAATTATCCAATCTGTCAAAAAAAGTAACATTAATGCAACTAGATATCCAAGAGAAAGCCTTGGATTTAAATAAGGAAATAAGTGGGCTTTCATTAAATATTGCTAAAATATCTGAATCACTTATGTACCCGGCCACACCGTTTGCAGGAAGAGTTGAAAGAGTATTTGTAAAGCCGGGACAAAAAATCGATGCCGGAACTCAGATTGCTGTAATATCCGGGAATACAACTAAGAGCGTTGCTGTTGTTAGAGTTCCATCAAAAACTGCTGGGTTAATTTCTAAAATTGAAGATACGGAATTTACTGTAGGGCAAAACCATTTTTCCCTAAAACCGAGGTATGTCTCTTCGCAAGCTACTGACGGACAACTTTATACTGTAATTTATGATATTCCTCAAGAGTATGAAGCTAACCTAAGTAACGGGGAATTCATAAATGTTTCCATACCAATAGGATATGCTGATACGGGAAGTGCGACACCTTTTATCCCACTTGATACGGTTTCTCAAACACAGAACGAAACTACCGTGTACGTTGTTAACAATAACACTGTGGCTTTTAGAAACGTAAAACTAGGAAATGTAGTTGGAAGATTTGTCGAAGTAAACGAAGGTTTAAGCGATGGGGATATAGTAATTCTGGATCGTGATATTGTTGTGGGTGATCAAATAAAATTCCAAAACGAGTAATATGTCCTCATATTTAAACAAACTACAATTCAATGAGAAACTGAATAATTCGGTAATCGCAAACTATTTCAAAAACCCAAGATTGTTAATATTATTTACTCTCACAATATTGATACTAGGTATAACTAGTTATATAAATTTACCAAGGGTTTTGTATCCGGAGATTAAAATTCCCGTTGTGGTTGTAACAACGGCCCTCCCGGGTGCCAGCCCTTCAGATGTTGAGTCTCTTATCTCAATCCCTCTTGAAGATAAGATTAAAGGGCTAACCGGACTAAAAACATACCAATCTACTTCCAGGGAATCCGCCTCAATTCTCTATTTAGAATTTAACACGGGATTAGACGCGGATAAAGTAAAAACAGATGTACAATCGGCCGTTGACTCTGTTACTACTTTACCGGCAGATGCTCTTACTCCGGAGGTTGTAAAGTTGGATTTTGAAAATCAGCCGGTTTGGACATTTGCTTTAGTCAGCAATGGAGATGCGGGAAGTCTTATCCGATTTGCTAACATTCTTGAAGAAAAAATTAAAAGCTTGCCTGTTGTAGACAAAGTGGAAACTACAGGTCTTGAAGAGCAGGAGATTCAATTGCTTATTAAACCTGAAGCTTTTAGTACTTATCAACTTAACCCCTCCGCTCTTGCAAGCAGCATTTCAGGAGTAATCCAATCTTATCCGGCCGGAACTGTAAATACCGATAAGTCAACAATTACACTAAGTATAGACAAGGGCATTACTTCCATTGACGATTTCAGAAACATTATTATTTCTGTTAATGGTAAACAACTAAAACTAGGCGATATTGCCATCATTTCTGAAAGATCTAAACCCGAACAAATAGTTTCTTATGCTGCGAAAACAAATGAGGGAACAAAGCAAACGGCAATTACATTCAATGTATACAGAAACAGCAACACAACTATTGATAAATCTGTCAAAGAAGTTAGGCAACTTGTAAATGAGGAGCTCACAAAGTATAACGGTCAATTTTCGGTCTTAACTAAAAATGATCAGTCACAAAAAGTTGATGTGCAATTTAATAGATTGATTCACGACCTTACATTCACTATTTTTTTAATTGTAGCCACTCTTTTATTATTTCTGGGTGCTAAGCAGGCACTGGTAGCTTCTATTTCTGTGCCTCTATCATTTTTAATTACCTTTTCGCTAATGAAACTGCTTGGGGTATCTATGAGTACTGTAGCAGTATTATCTCTCCTTCTCGCTTTAGGATTACTGGTAGATGATACTATCGTCGTTATTTCAGCCATGACCACTTATTATAAAACAGGTAAGTTTACACCTATGCAAACTGCCCTTTTAGTATGGAAGGATTTTATAATCCCTATCATTACCACAACACTGACCACTATTTATGCCTTCTTACCTTTAATAATTTCAAGTGGATTAATAGGGGAATTTATTAAACCATTACCTATTGTTACATCTTCAGCATTAGCATCCTCATTTATCGTAGCAATATTTATTATCATACCTTTCATGACAATTTTGTTAAAACCCAATATTCCTAGTAGGGTAAAAACATTTTTAATCTGGTTATCCCTACTTGCTGCGATAGGTTTATTTTACCTATTTGTTCCAAAGACTATTTTATTCATACCTCAGTTGTTAGTACTGTTGATTACAATAACTATTTTCTATTTACTAAAAAACCCGTTAGTTCACCTATTAGAGCATTTTATGAACAACAGAGTAATTGCAAATTCAAAGTTTCAGATATTAGTAAAAGGTCTAGATAGTGGTTTCTTAAACTTTGAGATTCTTACCAAAAAATATAAGGGGCTTATAGAAAAAATAATAAATTCCAGTAAAAACCGAAAAAATGCAATTATTATAACTTTAGTATTTTGTTTGCTCTCATATTCACTGGTCCCACTAGGTATTGTGAAGAGTGAATTTTTCCCTAAAACAAATCAAGATTTAATATATATAAACTTAGAAATGCCCGAGGGTACCAATATTCAGACGACTTCCACCGAAGCATTAAAGCTACTTCCTCAATTACAACAGACTCAGGATTTAGATTTTATCTCTCTTGACCTAGGAAAGATTTACACCAGCGGAATAAATTTTACAGGAACCGGCTATAATAAAGCATTTTTTACCTTAAATCTGTTTCCTAAAGAACAACGAAAATCCAATTCCTCAAATATTGCTCAGAGTTTAAGGGAAGAATTAAGCAACTTCAAAAATGGAACTTTATCAGTTGTTGAACCTGCAGACGGACCACCTGCAGGAGGAGATTTAGAGATTAGCTTCTATGGAGATGATCTTGGGGAGCTTGATAATATGGCAAACAAACTTATATCCTTCTTAAAAACCCAAGAAGGTGTAGCTAATGTATCTAAAAACGTGAAAGTTGGAATCAGCAAAATTGCATTTGTTCCCGATAAGACAAGGATTTCACAAGCAGGACTGGATTACAGTACGGTAGGAGGGTTCCTACGAATGTATACCAGTGGGTATAAGGCTGATGAAATTAAACTTAATGGGCAAACAGAAGATGTAACTATAAGATTCACGTCAGGGATACTTTCTCCCGAAGACATAACGGAACTTAACCTGCCGTCTCAGTCCGGATATATTTCTGTAGCTTCCTTAGGAGACTTAAAACTTGAACCAAATCCTTCCCTTGTTCTACGCGAAGATGGAATAAGAACAATTACGGTTACGGCAAGTGTTTTAAAAGGTTATAGCATAACCGACAAAAATAAGGATGTAACCAACTATATAAATAACACATTAAAAGTACCCAATGATTATTCATGGAAATCCGGCGGTTCAAATGAAGAAAATGTAAAAGCAACTACTTCGGTATTATATGCGATGGTAATAGCAATTGTATTGATAACTTCTACCATGATTATTCAATTTGGTTCTTTCAGAAAGGCACTTGTGGTTATTATGGCTATACCTTTATCCATTTCCGGTGTTTTCCTGCTATTTGCCCTAACTAGAACAACATTGTCATTTCCTGCAAGTATCGGAATACTTGCATTAATGGGCATTGTTGTCAAAAACTCAATACTTGTTGTAGATAAAATTTCCGCCAACATTAAAACCGGTATGCCTTACGTAGAATCAATCGTTGATGGAGCCTCTAGCCGACTTGAAGCTATTGGTTTAACTAGTATTGCTGCGATTCTTGGATTAGTTCCTATTACTATCTCAGATCCTTTATGGCGTGGAGTGGGCGGTGCAATTATCTCGGGCTTGAGCTTTTCGGGAATTATAATATTGATTTTTATTCCAACTGTTTACTATTTCTTCTTTAGAGGTGAGGACTATGCTAAGCTATGATGATACCTTGCTATAAATAGGTAAAGGTTAACATCGTTGGCTACTCTACAGGATGAAATAAACACAAAACTACCCCTTTTATACTGTCTCATTTGTCTCATTCATATCCTAGGGAATAAAATGGTACTAGACAGGTATGCTCAATTATCTGGGAATTAAAACCTGGAGAATAAAAGTAGTGTTAGACCGACGTGCTCAATTACATGGGAATCAGAACCTAGAGAATAAAAGTGGTGTTAGACCGACGTGCTCAGCCATATTGAAAAATCACCACTTTTTGACGCTACATTCACATATTCATAAGGC
>CAZTDP010000003.1:57019-69249 GCA_964612565.1 uncultured Candidatus Saccharibacteria bacterium | reverse complement strand
GACACCAGGAGCAAAAGGAGGAGCGAATTAGAAAGAGATATTTATGAGCGACTACCTAAAAAAAATAAAAACAGTCATTGAAGAAAAGACAGGCTTAGATGCGGGAGAAGTTCAGGAAAACTCCTTTTTTGAAGACGATTTAAATATAGGCCAGATGGAGCTGTTAGAAATTCTTTCAGAGCTTGAAGAAATTTATAAGGTTGAGCTTGTTGACGAACAAGAAAATATAGAAAGTGTCCAAGATCTTGTCGAACTACTTTCGGAAAAGATAGATTAATATGGGTTTTGATTTTGACAAAGCAAAAGAAATAATAAGCCCAAATCTGAGAGATAGCGAACTTTTTAAAACAGCATTTACTCACAGATCCTACTTAAACGAGCACCATAATTACGAAAACCCTTCAAACGAAAGGCTTGAATTTTTAGGGGACGCCGTTTTACAGCTTTTATCGAGCGAATTTTTATATAATAGCTACCCTCAGTCCCCGGAAGGCGACCTTACAAACTACCGCTCATCGGTGGTATGTACTTCATCAATTGGAGCCGAAGCCAAAAGGCTTGGCTATGGTGATTTGCTTTTACTTTCAAACGGAGAAGAGGCAACCGGCGGCCGCGAAAGGGAATATATTCTTGCAAATACCTTTGAGGCCGTACTTGGAGCTTTGTTTATAGATCAAGGCATTGAGTTTTGTAAAAAATTTGTTGAGGAAAACCTTTTATATAAGGTAAAGGACATTGTAAATAGCAACGAATACAAAGACTCAAAATCCAAGTTTCAAGAAATTGCCCAAGAAAAGTATAATTTGACACCAACGTATCAAGTATTAGACTCGTGGGGGCCGGATCACGATAAAACCTTTAAAATAGGCGTTTTTGTCGGAAAAGAGAACTATGGCACAGGCGAAGGAAGGAGCAAGCAAAAAGCCGAACAAGCCGCAGCCGAAAACGCTTTGAGCAAAATGCTTGAAAGCTAGACATTAAGAGCTTCATTTGCTAGAATCTACCAGTTATGTCAGTAACAATAAGATTAGCCCGAATAGGCAGAAAAAATTTACCGGCTTATAGACTTGTGGTTTCCACCACGAGAGATAAAAGAAACGGTAAGTTTGTTGATATTCTTGGCCACTTCAACCCTTCAATGACTCCTGTATCGTTTGACTATGATAAAAAAAAGTATCAAGAATGGATAAGCAAAGGTGCTTTAGTTTCAGATGCCGTTACAAGGCTTGTAGAAGGCAAATACAGCTATATTAAATACGATCCTAAGGGCGAAAAGGCAAAGGCCGAAGAACTAGCAAAAGCAGAAGCATAAAATGAAAGATTTCATAAAATATTTAGTAGAACAGATCGTTAAGAATCCTGCAGATGTTGAAATAAACGAAACAGTCGAAGAAGGCGTAACTACCTTTGTAATAACCGTAAACCCTAACGACATGGGAATAATTATTGGAAAAGAAGGCAGAACAATTAGAAGTATTCGTAACCTAGTCAAAGCAAAAGCGATCAAAGACGACGTACATGTAAACGTCACAATAAAAGATGATCAACTTTAACATCGTAACTTTATTTCCCGACCTTTTTACCCAACATTTCAATAACTTACCATTCAAAAGAGCTGTTGATAAAGGCTTAGCGTCATACAATTTAATTAATTTAAGAAATTTTGCAATTGACGCCCGCGGGAGTGTTGATGACAAACCCTACGGCGGCGGAGTAGGAATGGTTCTCATGCCGGAACCTATTTTTAAGGCTCTTGAATCACTTAATCTTGTTAAAAACGACAGACTTGAGACTAAAGAAGGGGATAGAGTAATACTTTTATCACCTAGGGGCAAAAGATTTACTCAAAGTGACTCCAGAAGCCTGAGCAAGGCTAAAAATGTATCTTTTATATGCGGAAGGTACGAGGGTGTGGATGCCCGGATAGAAACAAATTTTGTAACAGACGTTTTTTCTGTTGGAGATTACGTTTTATCGGGCGGTGAACTTCCGGCACTTACTATTATGGAAAGCATTACGCGCTTGTTACCTGGCGTTTTAGAAAAGGAAGATGCGACAACGAAAGAATCGTTTGACTCAGACTCTATCGAACACCCCCAGTACACCAGACCTGAGGACTTTAAAGGTCTAAAAGTTCCGGAAGTTTTGATGTCAGGAAACCACAAAGAAATTGAAGCGTGGAAAAAGAGTAATTCTCCTAAAATTCAAAGTTACTGAGTAACAGTTGATGTTTCAGTTTCCGTTACCGGTTCGGTTGTAGATAAGGGTGTTGTAGATTCTTCTGTAGTTGTTTTTTCGACCGTCTCTTCTGCTGTAGGAATTACCGTGTTGGTAAATGTATAAATCTTAAATGTCTTAGCCCTGTTTATAAAATTCACAAATCCCTGGGATGAAATGTCTAACGTAACAGGATCGTCCGTAACAGCATTTGATTGAACTGCCATGTATGGTGAATCAATATTTATGTTGGCCGATAAAGCGGATACTTCGTCAACACCGAGTCTAAAATCCGTAACATCTGCTAATCGAGCAGCATTTTCTATACTCTCCATAAATACCACAAGCTGATCGTACGAACCGGTAGATGTCATTGCAACCTGAACAAGTCCTTTATCATCCTGCTTTGTAGGTTCGGAAACCCCGGCGGCCTGACCCTGAGGCGCGGCATACGAGTAACTAAGTCTGTCTAAAGCCATTCCGGCATTTGCCGAGATTTGTGCGACTTCGTCCAGTAATTGGGGAACGTTAGAATCGGTCGGTAACAGCGCGCTCATTAGGTCAGCGTTTTCTTTTAGAACACTGCCAAAATCTTTCATTTTTGTTAAAGCTGCGGTTTTGTATGTTAACACCGAAACCAACTCTTGTTTGGCCGATACATCCGCAGAGATTTCACCCATTTGCTTGTATGTCGGCTTAATATACAAAAAGCCTAACAAAGCGGTGACTATAAGGAGAATAAGCGGAACAACAAAATCAAAAATAACACCTTTGAGATCGCTGAGATTCATACTTTTTATCTGTTCTTCTATCGATTGGTCGTTCATATTAGTTTAGTTTGGTTCCGTCAAATTTAATAACAATAAAAAAGCGTACAGCAGACTTGTTTTGATCCAAATTGACCGAATTTAAACTAACAGATGTAAACAATTCTTTAAGTGCCGGATCGCCCGACGAAAAATTTTTGTCTAAAAGGTTGTTTATGTAATCGGCAATTAAAACATAATTGTCAGCAACCCCTGTAAAATTAACGGTGTCATTTTTTACATCCAGGCTGTCGTATTTAACACCTTCAGGTTTTCGCGCCTGAAGCTCTTTTAGCAGGCGGGAGTAGTGCGCCCTTTCAGCAAGCATGCCGGAAACATAATTGTATTTTTTGTCCAAGTTCCTCAAAACAATTTCTGTATCGGCCATGCCTTGTATTTTCGTTCTCAAAGCTCCAACTTGTGAATCCAAGTCGGCAGACTGCTCTTTTAGATTTGAAACCGTATAAAAAAGGTAGCCGCTTACGCCCAACGCTGCAAGGAATATCAATATAAAAAGAAGGGTAGAGCCTTTTATAGCTTTGCTTTTCACCTGTTGGTGTATCTCTGCTTGGGGAATTAGGTTAATGTTATCCATGTTTTTAAAGACCTCGTAGGGCTAAACCTGCCACGGCAGAGTAGAGCGAACTTTCTTGAAGTATATTCTTTTTTTGAGGTTCCAATTTACTTGAAAACTGAAAATTGGCCAGCGGATTGGCGAGCTGGACTTCGAAATCAACATTTTTAGCAATATAGGTTAAAAGTTCTGGCATTTGGGCAGTTCCTCCGGTTAGGATAACTCGTTTAATGTTAGCAGACGGATTGTGCTTTGTGAAGAATACCGTTGCCCTTTTCATTTCAAGAATTAAACTGTCGACCATCGGCTTAAGAACGCTAAAAATTTTGCCATCGGCCTGCAAAGGATCCATGCCATACGCTTTTTTATATTCCTCGGCTTGGTTCGTGTCTAAGTTAAGGCTTTGCTGTATAGCTTTAGTCATGGCCCCGCCTCCCACAGCAATGGTACGAGTAAATCTAACGTAGCCTCCATATGAAATGACCAAAATCGAACCTGACAAACCCATTTCCAAAATCAATGTTCCCAATGGCGCTTCCGGAGTATCGCCTAAAATTCTACCTAAGGCTATTGTTTCAGGCTCAATCGCTACCGGAACTAAATGGGCTTTTTTAGCAATGGTGACGTATTTTTCTAATACGTCTTTTTTGGCAGCAACAACCTGCACATTTATTTTATCCTTTTCAACCAAATCCGGATCCAATCTTTGGTACGATAGGTTCATTTGATCAATTGGAAGTGGAATGTACTGCTCGGCCTCATATTTTACAGCGCTTTTAAGTTCCTTATCACTCATTGCCGGAACCTTAATAATGCGCATAAAAACAAAGCTCTCGTCCAAGCCTAACACAACGTGGGAAGTGGTAAAGTTAAGCTCTCTAAAAAACTGGGACACGTGTGTGGCTATTTCGTCTATATTACTTACATCGCCACTTTGAAAATCAATTTTAGGATTTTCGTATTTTCCTAAATTATTGAGAAAGATTTGATCTTTTCGTTTATCAAGTTCAACAGCTCTAAAACTACTTTTACCGAAATTTAATCCAACGATGGGCATAAAAAAATTTTAACTCGAGTACACCTAAGAAGCAACCTTTAATCCGTAACCTTCAGCTAATCCGAGCTATTTGTAAGGTTTGAATCTGAAGCGGTTTGTAGAATTGCATAATCAAAAAACGGCAACGCCATTGGATCGGTTTTGAGAACCCTAACTACCTTGGTTACATCGGCCGAACGGCCTGTCGATTCAATTAATATTCCTTGGGTAGGTATTAACATTCCCACTGCGGGAACAACGTATATAAGAGTTCTGCCATAATATGACTTGAGACGTAAAAATTTTGGGGTGCCTGTTGTTGTGACATTAAAACAATTTGCAAAGCCATGACTTGCTGACGCGTTAGAAAAACCGTTTCCGATGTAGGGACTTGAAACAGAATTATAGCTGTAAGGCACAGCTCTTAGCGTACCTGACGAATCATAAACATACGAACCATAAATAGATGTTTGACCGTCCCAACAAATTGAAACAGTAGAATTAGAGGCGTAACCCGTTAAACTTACAGTTCCAAAATCATTTTGATCTAAATTAAGTGAGAATGGTTCAGCCGAGTTTCCAGAAAAGGATAGGGTAGCGCTAGCACTTATTGGTTGCCCGGTAAAATCCGTGACCGAATAGGTACAGTTTGAGCCACAATTATTTGTATTTATGAACTCCGACAACTGATCTGAATTAAACAGCAAAAGTTTTTCAACTACCGACTCAGCCGCCGCGGTTGCTTTGTAAGAGTTATCGAGCCCCGTATAGTTTCTTAAAGATGAAATAAAACGAGAAGATATTGATACTCCCATCAATGTTGCCAACAATGATAAAAAAATGATAGCTATTAACGTTTGGCCTTTATGGTTTTGGAATGCGTATCTCATGCTAATTTGTGTTCATAACTACAATCGTACTTCTCACATCAATTTCTCCGGAGTAGCTTTGATCGGCGCCGGTATCTGCCTGCGTAAATTTAAGGTTAATGTTAACAACCTGCGGCGCAGAAGTTATGTTGGATGAAAAGCAGGCATTTCCGCCGTAGCAACTTACAAAAACACCCCCCGGATTTGTGTTGGTTGTAAGTGCTACGCCGTTTCTACTTATCACACCTGAGGAGTTTATAGCATAAGTTATTTGAACCCCATCCGCGCTGTTAAATACCAAACTATTGGAAGAAGCCGAGGAAACAGAGTTGGCATTACGAAGTTCCTTTTCGAGTTTAAGCGACACAAAATTTGCTTGCTGTTCGACCTCGTTTTTAACCTGAGTTTTGTTGTAACTTCTAATTAAAGAAACTAAAATGTCATTTGTGATACCAACGGATAGACCTAGCAAAGCTATCACAATCAACAATTCTACAAGGGTAAATCCTTTTTGGTCTTTTATCATATTAGCCGTTTTTTTCATAGTCAGCGCGCCTGCCAATTAGATAAATCTATATATAGATAGGTGCTCTTTTCCATGCCGGCAATTCTCCACTTTGAAACAATAACAAAGTGAGCGATGTTTGACGATGTTGAAGTGTTTACAGTATAAAACTCTCTTGAAACCTGATTATTCATGCCTTGGTTCTCGTATGCAGGGCCGCTATCGATACCTAAAGCGTCAGATCTCATATGGCAACTGCTGCCGGATGTGCAACCAGAAACCTCGCCCACAAATGTGTTCCAAGATACGGTTGAGTTACTTTTGTAAGCCCTCAAAAGTTCTGCTTCTCTGTTTGCATATTTGCTGCCTTCAAGCAGCAAGGTACTTTCAAGAGATGCCCTTAGCGTATATATCGTAAGTGAAACTAAAGCAGTTATAACTATGACTGCGATTCCCAAAGCTGCTATGACTTCGACTAAACCCATGCCTCGATTGTTATTAAATATTTTTTTCATATATGCTTCGCTAATAAATTAAACCCGCCGAATTAAATGATACAGTTTTGGATGCGCCGGATCCTGCCCAAACAGAGACGCTTAATGGGGAAGCCGGAACAGCATTAATTGAACCATCTGACATGTCAAAGAATATACATTTTGCAGCACTTATATTGAAAGTGATTCCGTTAGTTAAAGTTTGCGTAGAATGCGCTGCTGAAAAATTTGCAGGGTTACATGAAGTATTTTGCGCCGAAGTGTAGAAACTGTAGCTAGATGAATTTGCCGTTGTATAAAAAACCCAATACTTTACACGATCAGATCCTACATAGGTATCCGACAAACTACCTGTTAAGGCTCTGTTCTGCGCAGATCTTAGCTCACTCCTTACATTTTCCTGCGCTTGTTTTAAGTTTTGGGTTTTAATGTAACCGCTAAACGATGGGATGAGTGCGCCCGTTACAATAGCAATTATGCCTACCACAAGCATTAACTCTACAAGGGTAAATCCTAACAAATTATCAGCGGTAATTTTTTTAGGGCAGGGCAGCATAAATAAATATTAACATAAAAATGTGTAGCCGGACCAAGTGTGTATGTTTAAAGCTTACCTTTATAGTGGCTCTATTAGGGTCAAATCGTCACCCGATTCAAAAAATAACAAGTCGTTGCCGCCGTCGTTTTGCATTTTATCAACTAAATGTTCGAGCTTTGTATTAAATTCATATTCGGTTCCGCTAGTTTTGTAGGAATAGTAGTAGGTCAAATCATTTTTGGGATCGATGGGATAGTGAGAAATGTAGCGGCTCAGATCCAACCCAAGCCAGCCGGAGTTTGCTGAAGTCAAGTCTGTTGAGCCAAAAGGTGTTGTTGTGCTTGTGTACAAATGATCCGGTACTCCCGGGCAGATACTGTTATCCAACTTAAATTCGTTTACGGCTCTTTCCATGTACGAAATATCCGCAAGTCTTTTATTATCTCTTCCGCGCGCAAGTGATTCTTTTGGATTTACCATTAGGATTATTGACGACACCAAAACCGTGGAAACAGTTACAACTATAACTAATTCCATTAATGTAAAACCGGAATTTTTATCGTTTATGCGCATACTGCAAAGGATTAAAACGGGTTTTGTACTGCATAGCATTTGCCACTACAGCTGCCGCATCCTACCGACGAGCAATTGGAAACCGAGCTACATTTTTGATACGAAGAACTATCAACTTCCATGTTTGCTACAAGAACATATGCACCGGAGCCAATGGTTCTATAACTATACCCAAAGGAAGCAGTACTGCACGATGAAAATACTGCGCTATTGCCGTTTGGATCCGTAGGAATGTTATCCAAATAAGTCGAGGGTAATACACTTGAACTCATAATTCGCCATGACGAACTGGCAGGGTAGGAACGGTTGTCTGCAAAATACAACTCGAGTGCGGTTTGAATCTTTTTTAAGTCGGCAATTCTTTGGGAATCTCTTGTCTTAGCACGAATTCCCGGAATATTAATTACACTTAGCGTTACTGCGCTTAATATTCCTATGATTACTATGACAAGGAGTAATTCTATTAGGGTAAAACCGTTTTTGTTATTTTTAAAAGATTTGGTATTCATAAGTTTTATAATTCCCGACAGGCACTTGAATCAGACGCAGCTTGTGGACAGTTCATAATTTGTCCCCAGGAAGCCCTATAGACAAAAAATCTATTCGATTCTGCCAAACTGGCCGTTGAAATTCTGAAATCTGTACTAGACAGGTAAGCATATGTAAATCCTGAAGGAAAAACTTTAACGTATGTTGTACGAAGCAACGAAGTTGAGTTTGTAAAATCGGCAGTGGCAGGGTAGGAACCCTCTGCTGCGTAGTAGGTTTCAACTGAAGTGGCTAGTTTTTCCAAATTGCTTTTTGCAACACCGTCCTGAGCAATGTTTTTTTGGTTTGTCGGGTTTATAACTGATACCAAAACACCTGATAATACACCGATTATGGAAATCACGAGCAGTAACTCTATTAGCGTTAGACCTTTTTTATTCTGAAAAACTAGATTAATATTATTCATTTATTGGATGGGGGCCGCGCAAGCGCGGCCCTCTCTAAATACAAATCACAGATCCCGGATCAGGGTTGAACACAACCTGAACTTGTGCAATGCATCAAAATACCTGCATTTGCACCTGTGTTGGCATACTCAAACCAAGTAAGGGCTATGCCAAAAGAGGGAGCATCTATCCTAAAGTCCGGCGCGGTACCGGCATTTGTTGCTGTGTACACAAAATGGCATGCAGCAGTTCCTGCGGCTGTTGGCTGATATTGGTTTGCAGCGCAAGTACTTGGGAAAGATGTTCCTGAGATATCGAACGCACAAATATTGTCACTTCCGGTGCAAGAGTATGTGCCGGAGGCTCCTGTAGTACTGCTCAATGATGCTAACAATTGAACATCGTTTGGAGCGGAACCGTATGCCGATACGTACCCCTGAGCGGCCAAAGCGACCTTGTTTATAAGCGCTTTAACATTAGCGTCTCTTGCTCTATTTTGTTGTGCGGTAGGATTAATAACCGAAATCAAAACACCGGCCAAAATACCGATAATAACGATAACGATTAATAATTCAATAAGGGTAAAACCTGAAGCAGATTGAATGGTTTTTTTCTTAAGAAGGGTCATCTGCTTCTCACCCCCCTCCAAAGCTCGTAATAATATTGTGAGTAAATTGAAAATCGGGCAGATTTCATAACTAAGTGTAAGTATGATTCAACAACAAATTAGTGTCAATACAAATCGGGCAAATTAGGCTGAAAATCTTGCTACTTCTTCAACAACCTTGTCCGGTGTGCATTCGGATTTTATTAAATAGCCGTCAGCGCCAAGTTTAAAAGCCTCTTGAATAATGTGCTCGCTGTTTAAATTTGTTAAAACAACGACCGGACCTTTTTTTAGAGCCGAGGTATCTTTAAGATCAGTTAGGATCTTTAAACCATCTTTTCCCGGAAGCATTATATCCAGAAGCAATATCTGCCAATCGGTATTTTTAATTTTTTCAACTCCAACTTCGCCGTTGGGCGCCTGGTCAACCGCATATCCGGCCGCCTGCAAAACCTCGGCGTAAAGAGTACGAATATCTTGCTCGTCCTCAATTATTAATACTTTATTTTTGGAAATTCCCGTCATGTATAAATGGTAGCACATCAAGATATGGTCAACAATTAATTTTTAGAGTTTAATATAAACAATGCCCGACCGACTTGTTGAAATAAAAGAAAGCGAAATATTTAAGCTTATTGATAAAAACCGTGCTCTCGATGCTACTTATAAATTAGTAGAAACAATTTTAGAAACCGCCGAGTTTGAAGATCTTACCCAAAAAATTGCTGACTTAATTCCTCAGGCGATGGGGTATGAATTGGCGATGCTGGCCCTTATAGACCATAAGAGCAATGTACTTAAAAAGACGGCAATGTCAAAAGCGGTAGGGGAGCCGGATAAAATTGCCCAGCTTGAAGAATTCTTTACCGAACTTACAATTCCTTTTGGTTACAAAGATAATATCTGCATAACAGCGGTGGAAAAGAAACAGCAAATTGTTACACCCTGTTTATGGGACGTTTATAAACCAACACTAACCAGACAGGAAGCCGAAAGCATTCAAGAAATTACAGGCACAAAATCTCATATTGTCACGCCGTTATTTTCCCATACCAGAATTATTGGGGTCTTAGTTGTAAGTTTAAACAAGGACGCAGATAAGGTTTCGGATTTTGAAAAGGAAATGCTTAAAAAGTTTTCAGAAAACGCAGGAATTGCAGTAGAAAATTCTAGGCTTTACACAAACCTAAAACGAGCAAAAGAAGACCTACACAAAGCATACGAAAATATGAAAGTTTTAAACACTTTAAAAGACGAATTTTTGTCTGTAGCATCCCACGAATTAAGAACACCAATGACCATAGTAAAAAGCTATCTTTGGATGCTAGAAAAAGAAAAGGCCGGAAAGTTGAACAAAAAACAGACCGAGTATTTAGATAAAGCTTCGCAGGGAACACAGCGAATGATAGACCTTATTAACGACATGCTGGACATTTCAAAGTTTGAACGAAAAAAAGTTACCTTTAGTATTACACAAATCGAACTTCACCAAACAATCCGAGAGGTTTTAACCACGTTTGAAGTAAAAATGAGCCAAAAGGGACTTAAAGTTGAATTTAACGAAGACGATGAAAGTTGTTTTGTGGATGCCGATCCCGAAAAATTAAAGGACGTCATCACAAATTTAATTGAAAACTCTTTTAAGTTTACAAAAGAAGGCACAATAGTTATTGGCATCGACGACCTTGAAGATGCCTACAAAGTTTGGATAAAAGACCCTGGGGCAGGTATTGACCGAAAGGATCTTCCTAAACTATTCCATAAATTTGGAAGAATTGATAACAGCTATACTATTGCCAACGATTCCGGCGGCACAGGACTAGGCTTGTACATTGTAAAACTTTACATTCAGGGTATGGGTGGAATAGTTGGAGCCGACTCCGAAGGAATAGGGACAGGGAGTACTTTTTGGTTTACAATTCCAAAAAACAAAATAAAAAAATTTGGCGTGAGTTTAAAAGAGATTGATATACCAGTTTAAGATCTGAGAACCCCACAAAAAACAGACCAAACTTCCCACAATTAAAAACGGGCCAAAAGGAACCGTGCTTTTTAGAGTTTTTCGTTTAAAAAGCACTAAAACCAAACTTACTATTGAGCCAAACAAAAATCCAAAAAACACGGCAAGAATATTGTAAGGAAAACCATTTACCAAACCAATCAAAAGCCCAAGTCTAATATCTCCGCCGCCCATACCGCGGCCTTTTGTGATCCAAACCAAAAACAAAAAGAACAAGGAGATACCCAGCGACGAAGCTATGTTTACACCAAAATTTTTTATTGCGTAGGCCGCCTGGTCTTGAAAAAATCCCACTTGAAGTAGGTAAGTTCCAAACGGATCTTGGGCAAGTTGGGCCCTGTAAGTAATAAGCGAATATATTAGGGTAAACAGATTAAACACAAATACAAAGGCAACCCCGGCCAATACAATTTTGTCCGGAATCAGCATATATTTTAAATCAGTGAGCAGCAGGATTAGATAAAAGCTAAAAACAACCGCTAAAAATCCAAATCCTAAAACACCGTTAAATGTTATAGGATCAAACACCGAAAACTTGCTAATCAAAGCGGCAAGTACAAATAAAGCACCGGCTAAAGCTTCGGAAACAGGATAAAACCACGAAAGTTTAACCTTGCATTTGTCGCATTTTCCTCGCTGAAATAAAAAACTAAAAATCGGGATCAGGTTTTTGACCTTGAGAGACTCACCACATTTGTCACAATGAGAGCGGCCAAAAACTATTTTCTCTCCCAAGACAACTCTATCCGAAACTAAATTTAAAAAAGAGCCTATAAATGCCCCGATAGAAAATAAAAATGCGTAATTAACTGTCGTAAGTGTACTTAACATAACCTGATTGTGTCATTTTTAGGGCTGTAAGTCCACATTTCGCTGTAGGGTAGGACTATAAAGTTTTTAGCCGCAAAATTTGGCTTGAGGTGGAAACCCTTTAACAACATGGGGCCGCGTAAACGCGGCCCCAATTCTAACCCGTTCAATACCTAGCTGTTTTGCGTGTGCGCGCGAGCAAAACACTAAATCTTAGTTCAAAACAGTCAGACTAGTTCCTACCTC
>CAZTDP010000003.1:43178-56919 GCA_964612565.1 uncultured Candidatus Saccharibacteria bacterium | reverse complement strand
ACAGGATCAACCGGCAAAGTAGGAATAAACTTTGACAAACCTGTTTTTCCAGTTGGAACTGTGTATGCTACCCAGCCTGTTCCGTCCAAATCCCTGGAACCAGTTCCTGAGTTTCCTGTGCCCGCTGCATTTAAAGTTGCCTCTCCATCTGTCAAAGCAAGATTTAAAGCTTTTACCAAAGAGTCCAAGTCCTGAAGTCTTTTAGAGTCACGACTCTTTTGGACCATCGCCTGAGGATTGATAGCTATTAGCAAAGCACCGGCTAAAATACCGACTATTGCAATAACAACCAAAAGTTCGACTAATGTAAATCCTTTTTGTTTATTCATCTTTTTAAACGTTTCACCTCCTTAAAACTGTAACTATATTGCTGAAGTAATTTTATAAATTGGCGTAATAATAGACACAATCAAAAAGCCCACCATGACTCCCAAGATAACAAGGATGACAGGCTCTAATGCAGCCGATAGGCCCTTTACAGCTACATCTACCTCACCTTCGTAGTATATGGCCACACGATCCAAAACTTCATCCATCTTTCCTGTTTCCTCACCGACGCTTGCCATTTGTGAAAGCAGGGGAGGAAAGAGATTTGACGATTTAAAATAACTAGACAATGAGTTTCCTTTTTCGACCTGCCTCGCTGCCGTCAAAACAGCATTTCTTAACGTAGGGTTAGACATGACAGTAGAAACAATTGTTAATGATTCCACAATTGGAACAGCCGAATTTATAAGTAATGCCAAAGTTCTACTAAATTGGGAAAAATCCTTGTTCTTGTTTATTTTTCCAAAAATAGGCATTTTGGAAAAAATTTCTGAGGTTATATTTTTTCCCTGCTCACTTCTTAAGAACTGTCTGGCAGCCAACGCCAATGCCGCTCCCGCAATAACAACAAGCACAATGTATTTAACCATGAAATCTGAAATGCTAATCATGACCTGCGTGATAAAGGGAAGCTCGACATTCATATTTTTGTACATTTCAGCCAATTTTGGAACAACAAAAACCATAAGCACAATAAAAACACCTATCATTGCCATAAAGACAACAATAGGGTATATCATTGCTGATTTGAATCTTGAATTTAAATCCCTCTGAGACTCCATTGTATCGGCCAGTCTCTTTAAAATAACATCCAGCTTACCTGACGATTCTCCTGCTTTAACTAATGCTTGGTATGTGGTGGAAAAAGTATCCGGATATTTTCCTAAAGCGGCCGACAAAGAAGCACCGCCTTCTACTGAGCGTAGTATTTCGTAAACAATTCGCTTAAAAGTGTTGTTTGTAATTTGAGCGGCAAGCACATCCAGCGCTCGTGATATTGGCAGCCCCGCCGAAATCATTGTAGAAAACTGGCGCGTAAAGGTAACGACGTCGCCTTGAGGAACTCCTCTAAAATTTAACAAGGAGTCGATTATTGTTTGTCTTTTTTCTTCTATTGAAACTACATAAAGACTTTGATTCTTTAAAAGCGCCAAGGCAAGATCTTTAGTTCTGGCGTCCACAGATCCGTTTAATGTTTTGCCTGACACATCTTTTGCTAAGTACGAGTAGATTGCCATATGTTTATCTTAAAAATTTCGATTCAACCATTCTTTTGAACTCTTCGGGTCTTAAACTGAACTTTATTGCCTCTGAATAGTCAACCAAACTTTGATTTACTAAAGAAGCAATGCTCCTATCCAAACTAACCATTCCTACTTGAGAACTTGTGTTAATAACATTATCAAGCATGTGTGTTTTACCTTCTCGTATAAGATTTTTAACGGCGTCATTGGCTAGCATTATTTCTAAAGCAGGGATTACTCCTTTTTGAGGGGAGGGGAGTAGCCTCTGCGAAATTACAACCTCCAAAACCTGAGCCAATTGAACACGAATTTCGTTTTGCTTTTCACTTGGGAAAGACGAAATTACTCTTTCAATTGTTTGTGATGCTGAGTTGGTGTGCAAAGTGGCAAAAACCAAATGGCCGGTTTCTGCAATTTCTAAAACCGATGAGATCGTTTCGGTATCTCGCATTTCACCGATTAACATAATATTTGGATCCTGCCTTAACATTGATTTAAGAGCAAGAGTCCAGTCGTGGGTATCCAGGTACATTTCTCTTTGTTCAATTAGGGATTTCTTATTTGCGAAAATGTACTCGATAGGATCTTCGACTGTTATTATGTGCTCGGCTCTTGTCTCGTTTATTTTGTCTATCATGGACGCAATAGTAGTAGATTTACCGTGGCCTGTTGGACCAACGACCAAAACAAGACCCGACTTTAAATTACATAAATTTTGCAAATACGTTGGAAGGTTTAATTGTTCAAACGACGGTACCACTAAAGGAATGTGTCTTAAGGCAGCAGAAGGGTAGCCCTTTTGAAAAAAAGCATTTACCCTAAAGCGTGCTTTACTACCAAGCGCCACTGAAAAATCCAGTTCTTTGTTTACCTCTAGCATTTCCCTTTGTTGCGTATCTAAAATTTGAGACAAAAAGTATTCGACATCATCTGTGGATAGTGGTTCATACTCGTCTAAGGTTCTTAAGGCGGTGCTAATTCTGACATACGGTTTACTCCCTACCGAAACATGCAGGTCCGATGCGTTAAGCGAAACGACTTGTTCTAACAATTGTGTTGCATTTATTTTCATATATTTAATTAGTTATTCTTCTCAACAGAGGTCCGCGCTTCGTTGCGGGGTCTGGTTCAAATAATAACTAAGTCATTCAACTTAAACTAACTTGATGTGGTTTTAAATTTTTTGCGAATGAGCTTCCGCAGACGTACTCGTCGAGGACCGCTCTTGAGCATAAAATTTAAAACCCTACTTTGCCACCCTCATAACTTCCTCAAGAGTAGTGGTGCCTTCAACAACTCTCAAATAACCCTCTTGTAAAAGAGTTATCATTCCATTTTTAATTGCTGCCTCCTGTATTTGGGTTGTGGCGGCATTTTCTAAGACCAGGCGTGATACCTCTTCTCCCATCGTTAACAACTCAAAAATACCAAGTCTGCCTCTATAGCCGACATTTCCGCACTTGGGGCAGCCCTTTCCGCGGCTTAGCATTATCTTTTTCTGGTCGGTAACTTTTTTAACTGTTTTGGCGACATCAGTATCTTTTGATAACAGGGCTTTGTTTTCGGCAATTTTTTCGACAACATCCCTAATACTTTCTTGAATCTCTTCGGGCGGTTCGTATTGCTCAACGCAGTCCGGACAAATTTTTCTAACAAGTCGCTGAGCTAATATGGCATTAACAGTTGAGGAAAGTAAAAAGTTTTCAACACCCATATCCAATAAACGTGGGAGAGCGCCTGCGGCCGAGTTTGTATGTAAAGTGGAAAGAACCAAATGGCCCGTTAAAGCAGCGTGTACTGCTAGTTCTGCTGTTTCACCGTCTCTGACTTCGCCGACCATGATAATGTTTGGATCCTGCCTTAAGAAGGAACGTAATCCGTCGGCAAACGTTAATCCTGCTTGAGGATTTACCTGAACTTGATTAACACCCTCAACCCTAATTTCAACGGGATCCTCGAGTGTAACTATATTTACACGCACGGTATTCAATTTATTAAGGGCAGCGGCCAGTGTAACTGTTTTACCTGAACCGGTAGGGCCTGTGACTAATATCATGCCGTTTGGTTTAAGGGTAGATTCTTCAAAACGTCTTAAGGTTAAACCCCTCATACCCAAATCTTGATATGTGAAAACAGTGCCTTCTTCCTGCAAAAGTCTTATAACGACCTTTTCACCGTAAATAGTAGGAAGTGTTGAAATTCTCAAGTCAGTTTCTGTTTTGCCAACCTGAACCTTAAATCGTCCGTCTTGAGGAATTCTTTTTTCGTCGATCTTCATTGAGGCCAAAATCTTTATACGTGCAATCACGGAGTCGTGCATTTCTTTTGGAAGTTTTCGTTTTTCTTCCAAAATACCGTCAATTCTGTATCTAAGTCTGGAGCCATCTTCGCCAGGCTCAATATGAATGTCTGAAGCGCCGGTTTTAACAGCGGTTTCAAGTATCATGCTCACAATCCTTGCAATTGGAGCATCTCTTATTGTGGCGTCAGTTAACTCACCGCTGCTTTCTTCAATTTTTAAAGTTGTTTGTGAAATTTCTTGAAGTGCCGCCGAGATTTCTTCACCAAGCTCCTTACCTTTTTGCTCCTCCAAAACCTTTTCAATGGTCTTTTCGGTCGTTATATAAGGAATAACTTTGTAGCCGGTTTTACGCTCGATAAAATCTATAGTTTGGAGATCCAAAGGATCTACCATAGCCAAAGCCAGTTTATTATCTTTTAGTTCAAATGGGACAAATTTGTATTTTTTAGCAACATTTAAAGGGACAAGATCAAGTAAACTTTGGTCGAGCTGCTCTATATTTAGAGCTACAAAATCGATACCGTAAACAGCACCTAAAGCGTCGGCGTAATCTTCGGGAGAAACGTACCCACGATCTTTAACGATCTGTTCGATACTTTTTCCTGTATTAACATTTTCAAACTTTATTGCAGCCAGCTGATCCGAATTTATCAGCTTTTTTTCGTATAAAATATCTGCAACTGTTTTAATTACATCAGTTTTGAACATAGGGCAGCTAGTATTACTTTATTAATGGTAACAACTTGGCAGCCCAAAAACAATATGCGTTTCGTGAAGTATAATAAATTTATGGGTAAACCATTTTTGATATACGGAGGAACAAAACAAGACCGCATAAACCTTCTTAAAGAGAAGTACGACGTAAATTTAACGGAAAGTCCGGATAAAGTTGTGGTGGAGAAGAGTAGTGAAAAAAAATCCATTGGAATTGATGTTGCTCGAAAGGTTAAAAAGTTTTTACAAGAAAAACCCCTGCAATCCAAAACCAAAATAGTTATTTTCACACAGGCAGAATTATTAACAACCGAAGCTCAAAACGCGCTTTTAAAAATTTTGGAAGAGCCGCCAAAGTACGGGCAAATATTTTTACTATCAAAAACCGAAAATTCACTCCTCGAAACAGTAGTGTCACGATGCGCAAAAATTATTGTGAAACACCCCCGTTCAGAAGAAATTGAAGATACAACCTTTATTTCAATTGATGAGTTATTAAGCCTTGGCGACACAAAAAAATTTGAATACGCCGAAAAATTAACCGTTCTTGAAAAGGATGAAATTATTGAAGTTTTAGAAAACTGGCTTAGGCAGCTTAGAAGCAGTAAAACCTTTACGCAACATTGCGCAGCCGCAGATTTGTTGACCGAAGTCAAAGAAAGTTTGACCGAAACAAACACAAACACAAAACTTTCGGTTGAAGCACTTTTGCTTAATATATAGACACTTTGACCTTGAACTAACTCTTCAATTAAGATACAATGATAGGGTTATTTGCGAAGCGGGAAAGATTTTGATCATCTGACCCGGGGTAAAACAAAGCCTCGCCCGCAAAGAATGAAAATTCTGCGGAGTTTTCATTAACCGACGAGTGATTATGACACTTTGTTTAAACGTGGTAACATTTTTACGCTATGGCCAACAAATTTGATAACTACAGTTCAGACCAAATACAAGTCTTAGAAGGACTCGAGCCTGTTAGAAAAAGGCCCGGTATGTATATTGGTTCCACAGGCCAGGAAGGTCTTCATCATTTAGTAACTGAAATTGTAAACAACTCTATGGATGAGGCAATTGCCGGTTACTGCAATCACGTTAAACTTCAATTCAATAAAGACGGTTCTGTCATTATTTATGATAACGGACGAGGAATTCCTTACGATGTTAAAAAAGGCTACGGCGTCAGTGCCCTGGAACTTGCATTTACAAAACTTCACGCCGGAGGAAAGTTCGGTGGTGGTGGATACAAAGTTTCGAGCGGTTTGCACGGTGTCGGCTCATCTGTTGTCAATGCCTTATCAAAGTGGTGCAGGGTCATGGTTAAAAGAGGCGACGAGGTTGTTTTACAAGAATATGAAAACGGTGGACATCCCGTTAGACCTGTAGAAAAAATTGATCTATCCAAAGCCGAAAAAATTTCAAAACTAAAAGGTGTCGACTGGAACATAGATATGAAAAACTGGAATTACGATACCGGTACGGTAGTTGAGTTTATGCCGGACGACACGATTTTTGAAACAATTGTTTTTGACTTTAAACACTATATTAATCAGCTTCGAGAATACGCCTACCTTACAGCAGGAATAAAATTCGAACTTATCGACAACAGAACAGACCAGCAGTATTCCTTTTACTTTGAGGGCGGTGTAAAAGCTTATCTTAAAGCTTTAAATCGAAACAAAGTTGTTTTAAACCCCAACATTTTTTACGCAAAAAAAGACTATGACGATGTGGCTGTTGAGGTAGCTTTGCAATATAACGACTCTTTCACCGAAAACGTTTTAACATTTGCAAATCACCTTAAAAACTCCGAAGGTGGGACACATTTAACAGGATTTAGAAGCGCCTTAACAAAGTGTGTTAACGACTACGCTCGTAAAACAGGACTACTAAAAGAAAAGGATCAAAACCTGTCCGGCGATGATTTACGCGAAGGCTTAACAGCAGTAATTTCCGTTTCTTTAGATTCAGCTGATCTGCAATTTGAGGGTCAGACAAAAGCAAAGTTGGGAAACACAAACGTAAGAAATGCCGTTGAGTCAGTAGTTAAAGACACGTTAGAAACATTTTTTAATGAAAATCCAAAAGATGCCCAGGCAATAATTGGAAAGAACATTTTGGCATTAAAAGCAAGAATGGCGGCAAAAGCTGCGCGTGACACAGTTATTAGAAAGACAGCCTTAGAGGGTGGGGGAGTCCTACCGGGAAAACTTGCCGATTGCAGTAGAAAAGATCCTTCAAAGACCGAAATATTTATTGTCGAAGGAGATTCAGCGGGTGGTTCAGCTAAACAAGGCCGAAATCGAGAGTATCAAGCAATTTTGCCTATTTTTGGAAAGATCTTAAACACCGAGCGTGCCCGATTAGATAAAGTCGTTGATTCTGACAAATTTAAAATGCTTATTGTGGCCATTGGCACGGGAATAGGCGAACAATACAATCCGGCTAAGATACGCTATTCAAAAGTCATACTAATGTCAGATGCCGATGTGGACGGTCAACATATTGTGGCTTTGTATTTAACCTTCTTTTACAGACACATGCCTGAACTAATTCAAGACGGTCACATTTATGTAGCAGTGCCGCCTTTGTACAAAGCAGTGTGGGGTAAAGAAAAGAGATACTTGTTTGACGACTCGGACAGAGAAAAGTTTTTAAAGTTACCCGAAGGTCAAAAGGCAGTTATTCAAAGGTTTAAAGGTTTAGGAGAAATGAATGCCGACGAACTTTGGGAAACAACTATGGATCCTACGACCCGTAGACTTAAACAAATTAAAATTGACGATGCATCCAAAGCAGATGAAGTTTTTACCATGCTTATGGGAGAAGAGGTTGCTCCGAGGAAAAGATTTATTCAAACACACGCTAAAGAAGCTAATATAGACGTTACTTAACGTTTTTACTTGTCACTAATTCCAAGTATCTTTTGCTTATTTTCAGGTCTTATAGTATATTTCGACCAGATTAATCTTTCGCTTAAAAGGAGAGGGGTATGGTTGTTGTCAAGGTCGACGTTAAAGAGGTCGGAATTGTTAGTACCGACAAAAAGACCGGGCGTATTGCGGTTACGGCCCAAACAAGCATTACTTTTGGGGGCGGTAAAATCTTCGAAAGAAGGCTCGGGGTTTATATACAGACCGGAAAGAAACCTGAGTTTCATCCTGCATTTGAAAAAGTATTAATTGCCGAGATGAAAAAATCAGGCATTAGCCTGGGGAAAAACGAAACCACTAAACTTGCAAGCGCAGTTGCTGCTGCGATGAAGCAAGATCAAACCTTTAAGGATTTTATGAAGAAAGGGAGATAACCATGCACAAGTTTACTTTGAGGGCAGTTACAGCCAAAGTGGGAAAAAGAACTTTCAACCGCACACTAGCTGTGACCGTTGCCTTGGAGGTGATTGTTCAACCGGACAACGAAGAAGACGAAAAAACAGTAACGTTGTTCGACGAAAAAAACCCGATGATTTTGTACGTAACACACGGTGAGGTCGAGCCGCTTGGGTGCTATAACATCGGGCGTATCTTCCACGTTCTTGAGGAAAATCAATTATACCCCGGTTGCCTGCCCATCAGCCAAATTCACGGGATAATTAATGTGGCCGCGAATGGTGCGTCAGGACGTATGACCGTGACTGTAGAAGACTTTTGAATTGCTTTGGGAGATTAACCACTACAACGGCCGATCTCCCATTTTTTTCACTTCATTGATAAATTGCCCTAATCTACTATAATATCAACTATTCTAGTGTGTAATTAGTTTTAAAAATCAAAGGAGTCATAATGAACTTAGAAAATCTGGTTCTGTATACAGGTCCCATTGCCGCGGCAATCGCACTCGCATATAGCTATATTCTTGTTAAACGAGTTCTTAAAGAAGATGAAGGAAGCGATAAGCTTAAAGAAATAGCAAAAGCAGTAAGTGACGGCGCTATGGCATATTTGCAAAGACAGTTTAAGGTAATTTTACCTATTATAATTGCCCTTGTCGTAATTATTTCATTAACTTTAGGCGTAGGAGTTGCCCTGGCCTTTATTTTAGGAGCAATCTTTAGTGCTTTTATCGGCTACGCAGGAATGTGGATTGCCGTTAAAGCCAATGTTAGAACAGCTAACAGCGCACAAAAAGGACTAGATGCCGCTCTACAAACTTCCTTTGGGGCAGGCGCGGTAAACGGAATGTTGGTCGTAGCTCTCGGTTTACTTGCCGTTTCAGCCATCTACACTTGGGCGTATCTAACTTTTAATATAGAAGGTTCAAAAGTTGTAGTTGCACAGGCCAACAAACTTTTAGTAGGATACGGTTTTGGTGCAGCACTTTTAGCCTTATTTATGAGGGTCGGAGGCGGAATTTTTACAAAAGCAGCCGATGTTGGTGCTGACCTTGTAGGTAAAGTAGAAAAGGGAATACCCGAGGACGATCCACGAAATCCCGCTACAATCGCAGATAATGTCGGGGATAACGTAGGCGATTGCGCAGGAATGGCAGCTGACGTCTTTGAGTCTTACTCATTAACCATTGTAGCTTCAATGATTTTGGGAGGAGCTACTTTTGGAATCAAGGGCATGATATACCCACTACTAGTTGCTGCTGCAGCAATTGTTTCATCCATTTTGGGTACATTCTTTGTTAAAGCAAAAAGTGATTCTGAAGATGCGTTAAACGTTTTAATGAGAGGATTTTTTGCTTCGGCCGGAATTGCTTCGGTACTATTTGTAGGAATAGGACTTTTACTTTCAAACTTTAGCTACGCTCTTGCCACATTAGCCGGAGTTTTAGCTATGGTTGCAATTCTGTTTGTAACTAAATATTACACAGGCCCGGGACAAGCACCTATAAGAGGAATTGCAGAAGCTTCAAAAACAGGCGCAGGGACAAATTTAATATCCGGACTCGCATACGGTATGGAGTCGACATTTGTGCTTGTTATTATAATTGCCGCATCAATTTTTGTGGGATATTCAATATTAGGATTTTATGGCGTTGCATTAGCAGGAATGGGAATGCTTGGAACCACAGGAATGATTATGGCCTTAGATACATTTGGACCTATATCTGACAACGCTCAGGGCATGGTTGAAATGGCAGGAATCGAAGGAAAAGCCGCAGAAATTACAAACGCTCTCGATGCCGTTGGAAACACAACAAAAGCTTTGACAAAAGGTTTTGCCGTAGGATCGGCCGCATTAGCCGCAACTTCCTTGTTTGCAACATACTTTGAGATAACAGGACTTCAAGCAATAAACATCTCAAATCCAAAAGTCTTTGTGGGAGCATTAATCGGAAGCGCCCTGCCTTTTTTGTTTAGCTCAAGACTAATCGGATCCGTAGGTAGAGCAGCATTCCAAGTTGTCGAAGAAGTTAGAAGACAGTTTAAAGAAATTCCCGGAATTATGGAAGGCACAGCAAAGCCCGACTACTCAAAAGCAGTAGACATTGTTACCACAGCAGCTCAAAAAGAGTTGGTACTTCCTGCATCTATTGTAATCTTATTACCTTTTATAGTAGGCACACTCGGAGCAGAAGCTCTGGGCGGCTACTTGGCAGGGGTAGTTACAGTAGGTTTAGGTCTTGCTTTGTTCATGTGTAACACAGGCGGAGCTTGGGATAATGCAAAAAAATACATCGAGGATGGAAACTTTGGAGGAAAAGGCAGTGACACACATAAAGCCGCTGTTGTCGGAGACACTGTAGGAGATCCGTTAAAAGACACCGCAGGTCCGGCACTTAACCCAATGATGAAGATCTCGCAAATTGTTGCACTTCTTATAGCACCTTTGGTCCTAGCCGTAATCGGTCTTTAAAACGTGCAAAGTTTTTTTAATCCCCCGGCACCGTGTCGGGGGATTTTTTGTGCAAAATCTATCAAAGAATCATTGGAAACATCGGCTAAAAAGTGTTAATATTGCTAAGTTATGACCGACGAAATAACTCAATTAAAATCGCAAGAAAACGACGATCTTCAAATAATACCTTCGGAAATTTCTACAGAAATGCAGAGTGCGTATTTAGACTACGCAATGTCTGTTATTGTCTCGCGAGCGCTGCCTGACGTACGAGACGGCTTAAAACCCGTGCAAAGACGAATCATTTACGCAATGCAAGATCAGGGAATGTCGGCATCAAGTAAGTTCCACAAATGCGCTGCAGTAGTAGGAGAGGTTTTAAAGAAATACCACCCGCACGGAGATGTATCCGTTTACGATGCACTAGTTAGAATGGGGCAAGATTTCAATCTTAGATACCCGCTAGTTCACCCGCAAGGTAACTTTGGTTCCATTGACGGAGATCCACCGGCAGCAATGAGGTACACCGAATGTAAATTAATGAAAATTTCCGAAGAGCTTTACAGCGATATTGACAAAGAAACAGTGGGATTTGCTTACAACGACCTACAGAATTACGAACCCATATATCTTCCAAGCTTGTTACCCAACATATTACTAAATGGCGCGGCAGGAATTGCCGTGGGAATGGCCACAAACATACCGCCGCATAACCTGAGTGAAGTTATAGACGGAGTAAATTTGATGATCGAAAAAGCCGAAAACATTGGCGAAAAGCCGGCCAAAGATGCCGAGCTTAAAATTGCAAAAGTAGATTTTTCATCAAGCGCAACCGTAGAAGATCTTGTTCAACACATAAAGGGTCCTGATTTCCCAACAGGCGGCACAATTTACGATCAAAAAGAAATAATACAGATGTATGCAACGGGGAAGGGAAGGGTAGTGACCCGCGCAAAAATGGATGTTGAAGAAGGAAAAGGAGACAAAATTAAACTTGTCGTAACCGAAATTCCTTACATGATCAACAAGGCCACATTGATAGCCAAGATTGCTGATTTGGTTAAAGACAAAAAAATTGACGGAATATACGACCTTCGTGATGAATCAAACAAACAGGGTATAAGAATTGTTATTGAACTAAAGAGGGACGCCGTAGTAAAGAAAATTCAAAACCAACTATACAAATATACTCAACTTCAAAGCACCTTTAACGCAAACATGGTTGCTCTTTTGGATAGCGAACCAAAACTCATGACCCTAAAAATGATTCTAACTGAGTTTATCAAGCACAGACAACAAATAGTCATTAATAGAACAATATATTTACTCAAAAAAGCTAAGGAAAGAGAACATATACTCTTGGGCCTTAAGATAGCGCTCGATAACTTGGACGAAGTAATTAACCTTATTAGAAAAAGCAAAGACGCAGATACGGCAAAAGAAGGCTTAATAAAAAAATTTGGGCTCTCCGAAATTCAAGCTCAAGCAATTCTTGATATGCAGTTAAGGCGTCTTGCCGCTTTAGAAAGACAAAAGATAGAGGATGAGTTAAAGCAAATTGTCGAAACTATAAAGGATTATGAAGATCTAATAGCATCGCCAACAAGGATTATTGAAACAGTCCAAAAAGAATTAGCTCAACTTAAAGAAAAGTATGGCGACGCAAGAATGACCAAGGTAATTAAAGGTAAGGTGGGCGAACTTTCTGACGAGGATTTAATCGTAGACGAACCTTGTATTGTAACAATCAGCGAAAGCGGTTACATAAAAAGACTTAAAGAAGATACATACCGCAAACAAGGCCGCGGCGGAAAAGGTGTAGTCGGCCAAGGATTAAAAGACGAAGACACAATCGCAACAATAAAGGCCTGCTCAACGCATGACTGGGCATTATTCTTTACAAACACCGGAAAAGTTTACAAAATGAGAATTTGGGACATACCCGAATCATCAAGACAAGCAAAAGGCACGCCGTTAGTAAACTTTTTAAGCACCTCTCAAAACGAAAGAGTAGAGGCATTTTTGGCGCTGACGGGCGAAGTAATGTCTGAGGAAAAAGGCTTTGTCTTTTTTGTCACCGAAAAAGGTGTTGTTAAAAGAACAAGTATGAAAGAGTTTTCCAACATTAGATCTTCGGGAATTTTGGCCATTAAACTTTCGAACGAAGACAATCTGGTGTTTGCAGGGCTAACATCCGGAACGGATGATATTTTAGTAACAACATCAAACGGTCAATCAATAAGATTTGGCGAAACAGATGTCAGAGATATGGGCAGAGCAGCGGCCGGAGTAACCGGAATTAGACTTTCAAAGTCTCCGGATAAAGTTGTTGGTACTGTCATAATACCCAAAGGTGAGAAAAAAATTCACTTGCTGGTTGTTTCCAATAAAGGCTATGGAAAACAAACACCGATCAACGAGTACAAGGTTCAAAACCGTGCCGGATCCGGAATTTTAACGTACAAAGTAACTGATAAAACCGGCCATTTGGTCACAGCACGTGAGTTAAATACCGAAATAAAATCAGATCTGCTTTTAGCCACATCAGACGGAAAAATACTAAGACTTGCCTCTAAACAAATTCCTACACTTGGACGTGCAACACAAGGTGTAAGGTTAATAAAGCTGGATGGATCGGACACGCTTATTTCGGTGGCCGTTATAGCCGAAGAACTTGAAGTAGAAAACGAGTAAGTATAATCTAAATACGTGTTAAGACTTAAATTTCCCCAAAATTTTTCAATCGAAAAAGAGCTAAATCAATTACATGGCTATAAATACATTGCCGGCGTGGATGAAGTGGGGAGGGGACCGCTGGCAGGGCCGTTAGTAACGGCGGCAGTTATTTTAGATCTCGAGAGACTTAGATTTCTTGAGGAGCAGCTGCTGCTCGAAAGCGTTAGAAATTACGACGTCAAATCTGAGTTTTTGGGCATAACGGATTCAAAGCTTTTGTCGGCAAAAAAACGTGAAAATTTAAGTGAATTTATTATTAAAGAATCAATCAGTTACTCGATATTTGAGGTAAGCAATATCGATTTAGATAAAATGGGGATGGGGAAAGCTATTCAACTCGCATTCAGCTCGGCAGTAAACGGTTTAAAAGTTTTGCCGGAACACATTATTACCGATTCGGTCAAAATCCGTGATATGGACGCTAGTTTGCAGACAAATATAAATAAAGGGGATTTAAGGTCCGTAACCGTCGGAGCAGCTTCGATTATAGCCAAGGTTTATCGCGACAACATAATGAAGGAGTATGCAAAGATTTATCCGGAATATGGATTTGAAAAGAATAAAGGATACGGGACAAAAGTCCATATTGAAGCCTTAAAACTACACGGGCACTGCCTGCTTCATAGAACTTC
>CAZTDP010000003.1:6772-43078 GCA_964612565.1 uncultured Candidatus Saccharibacteria bacterium | reverse complement strand
CATCAACCTCAATATCCTTGTGAAACTTCTTATGAACATCTTTTAGCTGAGCGTTTGTGACGTGGGTATAAATTTGCGTGGTAGAAACATTAGAGTGGCCAAGCAATTCCTGAACACTTCGTAGGTCGGCACCTTCGCGTAAAAGACCTGTTGCAAATGTGTGTCTTAAGGTATGGGGCGTGGCATCAATTGATATACCGCTTGAGTTAACGTATTTTTTAACCATTCTCTGAACACTTCGAACAGTAAGGCGTAGGGTTTCGCCTTCAAAATCATCGGGTTCCATGTGCTTGCCGGAATATCTCACAAATAATGGTTTAAAACTATCGCGGCGTAGCGCCAAATACTTTTTAATCCAATCTTTTGCAGCAGGGGACAGGTAAACAGTTCGGGCTTTGCGCCCTTTACCAATAACAGTGAACTCACCTGAATTTAGATTAACGTCGTCTCGGCTTAGCTTAACCAGTTCGCTTACACGAAGTCCGGTACTAAAAAGCATCTCTAAAATGGCGCGGTCCCTTATTCCTGAGCGCTTACTAAGGTCTTGAACTTCGAACAATCTTTCCATTTGATCTTCGTTTAATACTTTTGGCACGGTGTCTTCCCTTCTACCCAATAGAATAAGGTCCGGAGACATTACATTAAACTTTTCCTTCACTATCAAGTACTTCAAAAATGCTCGTAGAGCAACTAAAAAGTTCTTTTGGGTGGATCTTTTAAGCTCGGAGTTTGATTTTACACTTATACGACGATTTAAGTTTATACGGTATTTTCTAACAAGCTCTTCGTTTATTTCATTGATGTCGAGCTCGTGCTTAAGATCGTGTGAAGCCCAATCAATAAAATCACGCAAGTAAAAATCGTACATTTCTATAGTACCTTGAGAAAGATTTTTTTCGATTTCACAAAACTCCAAATATCGAGTTAAGGTTTCATGAATTGCCATTACTATAATTCTACTCTAATAGTTTAAATGTCCAAAATTACGACGCAAATTTTTTTAAAGGTTTTTTATATTTCGATTCGGTCAAAACTTTAAAATATAGAATCACTCAAGGTATTACCACCGGGTGCTACGTATTATAGACGATACTTTTCTCGTCTAAAAATCAAAAATTGATCCTGGGGCATTCTAGAGCTTTGATGTTGTTTGTAGTTGTAACAACAAGGAAAACGCGTGCGCATGCCTCACATTTATACCATTTGTTTAGTTTAATTCTATATATAAAAGGTTAAAGTCTGTAAATGTAACTAATGGGAGCAGAGCAGTAACAATCTAAAAATTTTGGAGCTTAAAAGTAAAATGCGGGATTAGCCAAAAAACCAAAAAGGGACATAAATTAGAAAAGAGAAGAACTCAAAACCCATAGAATATTAATTAAAACAAATAAGAATAAAAATAAAAATTTATTTAAAATATAAAAAATTTGTAATAAATATTGAAAGAGAGTAGAAACTTTTGCAAAACTGACCACGTCTCCATATGTATGTTTAACGACGTCGAGTTAGTAATAAACCCACAGACCAAGCAAATCAAAAATAGGTACATATTAATAAACGGAAGAGAAATGCACAAATAATAAACGCACATAATTAAAGTTATTAATATTTAATTCCCTAATAATTAATTCAATTAAAATAATTAAAATGTATTATCTGTGCGATCACTACTTATTAATTAATTATGAATTCTTGGTGGCTAGGCTTAAGGTTATCCACAACCCCACTCTCTCGAATGTATGACAGTCGTACATAACGTTGTTATATCAGCCTAAATGGCACGTCGCACATTTAAGCATGGGTGTGCACGGAAAGGAATATATGACAACTCTACGGAGAAAAGTATGACAAACGTACCCTATAGTTAGCAACTAACCCTATAGTGTGATAAATAATATGACAAATTTACCCTATAGCACTTCTCTGCTCCAATCGGATCAGGGTTTAAAGATTATTGTTATAAGCAAAAACAGCAACACAATTAAGCAATATTGTATTATCATTTTGCGTGTGATTTCGTTTTTTAAATACGAGCTTGTATAGCTAAGTCCGAACATACAGACCGTTGCGGTAAATAAGGCTTTTAAAAAGGCCTCTGTTGGGAAAAAAGATACCCCCAGAGACGAAGAAAACACAAAGTAGGCTACAATTAAAGATAAATAAATTCGCTCCACTACCCCGGTGTTTTTTGCGTCTTGATCGTAACGAGACGCCCAAATTTGATACAAACAATAAACAAAAGCTACCGCCGACACTATTGCCGACTGATAAAATGAGTTAATGTTGAATTTAAAGATACCTGCAAATAAAGGCATCGCCACAACGATTTGAAGTATCAAGCTCCATGTAACAGCTACTCTATACAGCGGTATCAATTCCTGCCTATCCTCCACTACCAAGAATATGTTGTCGATCAAAAGTATTAAATAATCCAGACCGGCAAAAGCTAAAATTGTAAAAATTTTAAATAATGATCCTAAATTAGGAAAGTAATGAAACGACATTATAGATCCAGCCAGCACACTAAGGGGCATCAACATGGCCATAAGAATATTTTTAAGTTTAAGGTTTGGAAAGTGTGTGACGTAAGTTAAGCCGATAAAAGCTATACCCGGAATTATGTACCTAAAAAATCCTGTCAGGTCTACCCTACCCGTCACAACCAGATAATTGTATGCTGCAAAAATTAACGCGTGTATTAAGAACCTGTTTTTCTTTTCTAACTTTAATAGAAAACTAAACATATATTGTTTTTTGCCTGCAAAGAAAGGAGAGATCGAAGACTTTAGCTCTCCGCGAACTCTTTATTCAAATGCTCTTTTTTAATGTAACACAAAGCCATGGCAACTGCATCGTTAGCGTCATCCGACTTAACGATTGCATCTAACTTTAAGATATTTTTTACAGCTTCCTGCACCACCTTTTTGTCCGATCTTCCATAACCAGTGAGCACTAGCTTTGCCTCTAGAGCAGTGTATTCAAAAACAGGGATATTCTTTTGGGCCGCCGCCAGCATTGCAACTCCCCTGGCCTGCCCCACTCCGATTGCTGTTTTTACATTTGAACTAAAAAACAACCTCTCTATTACCATTAAGTCGGGAGAATTATCCCTAAGAACTTCGGTAACACCGTTATACAGGTGTTTAAGCCTCTCCGAGGCCTCGAGTTCCTTGGCGGTAGTTAACACATCGGCTTCTAAAAAGGAAATTTTGGTTTTGGTAAGTTTAACTAGTCCGTAACCCATTCGGGCCGTTCCCGGATCGATTCCTAAAACAACCATTATTGTTCTTCCGGTAATATAAAATTAAAGTACACTTCCTGAATATCGTCGTGATCGTCAAGCTCCTCTAAAAGTGCTTCCAATTTTGATGCTTGAGAGTGCTCGGTGATTTCCATAGTATAATTTGGATTTTCCGGATCGGGTGAAAAAATGTAGGCGGTACTTCCAGCTCCCCCAAGAGAGCCCCCGAATTTGCTGAAAATATTTCTAATCTCGGCAACGGTTCTATTTTTATTATCTGTTAAAGCTTCTATATAAAATGCTTCGCCGTTTGGACCGTATGCCTCATAAACCACTTCGGAGTAGGTGTCGGCGCCGCCGGTTCCGGCTCCTTTGGCGATGGCCTTATCAATATTATCCTTTGGCATTCTGGCTTCCTTGGCTTTTTCTACAGCAAGTCTAAGCTGGGCGTTAGATTCAGGATCGCCGCCGTTTCTGGCTGCAACACTAATAAGTCTGCTCATCTTAGAGAAGACTTTGCTCTTTTTTGAATCCGTAACTTCCTTTTTTCTTTTAATGTTTGCCCATTTAGAATGACCCGACATACCGGTATATCTTAGCACTTTTGAGCAAGCCAAAAAAGAAGAAAGGAGGCTCCTGCTTTCACCCTTGGTCTAAAGCCACGGGTCCTCCCCCCCCCGGCAAAAGCTATATTGGTGAGTCTAAAGAGGGGCCAAGCCCCTATATAAAGAAACGCATTGACAAAAAACTTATTTTTTATATGCTTGTAGGCATGCAACTAAGCCTCGCAATCCTAAGCAAGAAGGCAATAGAAGCTGCTTTGCGACAGGAATGGGAAAAAGCAATAGATCTAAATAGTCAGATTCTTGAAAAATATCAAACTAATATTGATACAAAAATACGTCTAGGACGTGCCTATCTTCAAACAAAACAGTTCGAAAAGGCAAAAAAGATCTTTAAAGAGGTCTTGGCAATTGATCCTATAAACTCCGTTGCCCTCAAAAATTTTGAAATAGCCAAAGCTAAAAAACTTGAAAACAAGATAGATACAGGATTAAACTCGAATAATCTTTTAAAGGAACCCGGAATAACTTACGAATTCACAAGCCCTATAACTTCCAAAGGTATAACTGGGAGAGACTTTGCCGTGGGAGAAATATTAAAATTTAGGGTTAAAAAGAAGTCGATCGATGTTTATAAAACCAAAAAAGGTAAAGAGATTCTTGTTACTACTATCGAAAACACAGATCTTGTATCTAGGCTTAATAAAGCAGTTAGCTCTTTAGCAACGCTGGTTGTGTGCGTTATTAGGGCTCAAGATAAAAATATTACCCTTTTGATTAGATCAACAGTTCCGGTTTTTAAAGGTGAGAGACAAGACATTAGACCTTATATTAAAAAGGATCTTGATGATATTGAACTTGAAGATGAAGACGAAGAAGTTGAAGAAGAAGTCGTCGAAGAGTAGTAGCCATTGAACACATATTTTTCCCAATATCCCAATAACTTTTGATGCACCAATTTTTATCTCAGGTCGTCGTCTTCTAGGATATTTGCTACAAACTCTTTTGATACTGGTTTTGGGGTCTCTTTTGGAGACTCTTTTGGTGCCTCGGCCCGAATCGTAGCTTCCTTTGGCTTGGCAGGTTTTCTTGGGGGCAAAAATGGTTTTGTTGAAACAGTCTTTGAAACGGTTGAGGTAGAAGTAGCAGGGGTAGCAGGAACAGCCGGAGAGGCTGGAGATGCTACCGGAGAAACCGCTTCCTTTTGAACAACAGGCTTTTTTTCAGGAAATTTTACAATCGGTTTAACTGCGGCCGGCGCGTTCGTGCTATCTGTCGCAACAGATGGTTGCCCGGGTTTGATAACTTTATCTAAAGCAGCGTATGGTGAATTGGGATTTCCTTCAGGAATGTAAGCAATGGCCTTATCGTTTAGTTCGGCTCGGTTAAATTCGGCGGCGATATCAGATATTCTATAGCTTCCGTCACCTGCTAAAACGTACCAGTGACCTTCTTTTTTAGAAATAACTCCCTCGATCTTTTTTCTTTCAGCTTTGTCGATTTGCTTAAATAACTTGGTACCGTTTTCTTCGATAACCTTTAACGTGTCTCCAAACACCAAACGCGATTTGGCGGCATAGTTTGCGGGAACCTCTAACTTTGAACCGTCCTCACAAATTAAATTAACGCCATCAAACGTGCCGGACACACCAGGCATACTTTTATAAATTACTTTCTTCTTTTCTTTTTCGATATTCTCTACTATTTTTGAAACCCGCTCAAAGCTCTTATATGCTGCTGCAACAGCTCTTTTCAAATCATCTAAGCTTTTTTCTGTTACCTTTTCTAGTTCGTTTTCGTTCATTTCAGACTCCTTCTGTATAAATTTAAACTAAACTACCCCATGAGTCTAGATTATTTTTGCGGCAAGAGACACAGAGCGTTAGGTCAGGGAATCTTCATTTAGACCCGACCCGCCCAAAGCAGCACCGTCCTGAGGTCCTGGAGCCTCGCCCTGCTGTTTATCTTTGTACTCTTGAGCAATCGCCATACCCTTGTCAAATTTAGCCTCAATCCACTTATTTATCTTATTTTCGACGTATTCCCTTGGAACACCGTATTTTTCTCTACTTTGCTTGAGAACCTTTTCTCTATTGCCGGTCTTTTTTACAGGAAATTTATCTTCCCAAGGCAGCATTATTCTTGCCGAAAACGGATGGGATGTCATGCCGTCAACCATAAGTTTCATATACACTTGAAAACGTTCCAATGAAATAATGTCTTCGCTTTCAAAGTAAGGTGCAAATTCATTGGCTAATTCACGGGCGTCAGGGGCGCCTAAGGAAAAGGCCATAATCGTTCCTACGTTGCCAAAAACCGCTTTTAACATATTTTCCGGCAGTTGGCCGGTAAACTGATGCGTTAAATACAACCCAAGTTTGTATTTTCGGGACTCAGACAAAATTTCCTCAAAGCTTCCGGTAGCAAAATTTTGAAACTCGTCCACATACATGTAAAACGGCTTTCTCTGCTCATAAGGTATTTTTGCGCGCTGTAAGGCGTAAAACTGAATTCTGGACACCAGCAGTGCACCCAATAGATTGGCATTATCGCTTCCTATCTTTCCTTTTGACAAGTTAATAAGCAGAATTTTGCCCGAGTTCATTGCATCCCAAATATCTAACGTCGACTTTTTTTGACCTAAAATATTTCGAATGGTTGTTGAGGCTAAAAATCTGTTTACCTTGTTTTGAATAGGAGAAATTGCTTCTGTTACTAGTTTTTGGTTGCCCTTCATTTCCTTAAATTCAGTTTCCCAAAACTTTTGTACTAACGGGTCTTTTACAAAATGCAGGATATAATTTTGATAATTTTTGTCTTCCAATAAACGGGTAATCCCCAGCATATTTGTGCCGGGCACTTCTAAAAGTGTGAGAATTGCGTAGTTTAAAAGGTACTCCAAGCGGGGTCCCCATGAATAATCAAAGTGCTGTTTTATTGCCGCCACAAGACCCGAGGCCATAAGATTTTTTTGAGAAGGATCGTCAATTTCCAAAAGATTTAAGCCTATCGGAAGTTCAGTGTCTGAGGGATCAAAATAAATAACATCGTCAACACGATCATCCGGAATTCTATCCAAAATCTTTTCAATTGTTTCGCCGTGGGGATCTAAAACAACAAGACCTTCACCGTTTGCAATGTCCTGCGAAACCATAGACTCAAATAAGGTGGATTTTCCGGTTCCCGACTTCCCTATTACGTACAGGTGTCTGAGACGATCATCATTATTCTGAAGCCCGAACTGTATTTTTCTATTTCGATACATTGTTTCACCAATAAAAACACAGTCTTTTGTAGGAAGGTTCGCAGGCGGTTCGGATTTTCTTGAGTAAACCCACGAAATATTTGGTGTATCGATGGATGAGGCCGGAAAGTGAAAAAGGGTGGCAAGTTCTTCGGTGTTTAACAACAACGAGCCGTCCGACTCTAATTCGCGGTCACACATTAAATTTAAGTAATGAACTTTATTCTTGGTAACTGTGTAGTTCAAGGAATTTGATGTAGTCGTGGAATACTGCTTTAATACGGCGAGCGCACTTCTTAAATTGCTGTCCACCCTTACCTTATCGTTAGCTTTGGACATTATTCTTATATTCACCTCAAAAGCCATTTTGGACAGCTTGTTTTCTATAGACTGCAGTTCTGTTTCGGTTGCGGCAGAAAGTCTTGGCACAAAATTTGAACCACCCGCTGCCTTTCGTATTTCGTCAGTCCTATCTTTATACACAAATGCGCCTGTTAAAGAGCCGGAAACTATGTCCATAAGCTCTTTACCGGCAGATTTTCCTATAGTTCCAAAAAGTGAAGGACCTTTATCGCCGGGGTTTTGGCCCTCACGAACAGCCTTCACATAGGAATAGCCATCTTTTTGCCAAACATCAGGGATAGGACTTATTAGAACTTGCATCCATATATCTTCGTTTTCGCCTATGGTTGAGATGGATGACGTCAAAGCACCGAGAGGGTCGATTTCAAAATCTCTAAAGCTTTTTAGTGGGAAATAATATTGTCTTGAAAACTGAAGGGTGGCAATTTCGTAGGCTGCCTCAGATTTTCTGTATGACTCCGAAAAGTCGGTAGCCGCTCTTATGTGTACGTTTGGGTACTGTGCGTATATCTGCCCCTCTACGAACTTAACTATTTGGGATGGTGCGGAAAAGTAAAACTTCATGCCGTCAACACCGGAGGAAACCACCTCAAACGAAACCTTTTCTTGAGCATCCGCCGATTCTCTTAACAAACCGTGCAGGGCGCTGTACATGCTTTCGGCGGCTAATGAGGCCGAAGTGGCTGTGTCCAATGTTTTGTCGGAACTTCGATTAATTTGAACCTCATAAACTTCGTACTTTTTGGAGGCGGCTTCATTATTTTCGTCTGATGAAAAAGTGGAATCTACGCCATCTTTTGTAGACCTAAGGCGCAAAAATATAACGAATGCGATAAATATAAAAATTAATAAAAATATTAAGAAATATGACCAAAACATTGCCAGAAAATACAAACCCCCCGCCCTTATTTGGGGCGGGGGTAGAAAGGAGAGAGTACTAGGGATATACTAGTACATATCCGAAGCGATGTCAAATCCCATAACCACGGTCACATCGGACCTTGCGATCTCTGCCTCATTGTAGTTTTGGGCTTCGTTTTTTGTTAAAATTTTGTCTATATTAAATGCTCTGGACAGATACGCGACGGTTTTTGAATCTTTCCTATCGGTAATTAGTACACTAGTATCGTATTTTGAATCGGCATTCTCTACCGAAACCACCCTACAGCCTTCATTTCGCGCAAGCCTTGCTCCAAACGTTGCTACCCCGGGGTAATCGGTACCATTGAGGATTCCCACGGTTAAACCTTCGTTTGTGACTTCGCTGTCAAAACGTAAATCTTTTAAGGCCTCATCAATTTTTTGAGAATTATCAATATCGTCCTGAGAAACAATGTAACTTGTAGCTACATCGGCGGGTAAAGACTTGGACAGGGATATCAAAGAATAGAATTCACGTAAATTCATGTCCGTACGTACGCTTTGCCTAAAGGTATTGAGTGTTTTTAGGTTAAAAATGTTTGAAAAATCGTTTCCAAGCAGCAGCTGCTTCAAAACTAAAGAATCTTTTTCATCGGTCATAAGGTATCTATCGACATTGTAGCCAAAAATCTTTTTAACAACCGTATTTATGCCTGCTACCCCATCGACAACCGGATCCTTTGCATTTAACGCTGTAATTGCATAAGTTTTGGAAATTTGATCGGAACCAAACTTGCCCGGCATGTCGATACTTAAATCAACTGGGATACTATAGACCTGAAGTGTTTTTTGCGTCTTATCGAAAATAAAGTAATTTAGCTCTTTTAAAAGAATCGGATCGGCGTTTATATCTTCAACCACAGAAAACGATACAGTAACTATCGACTGGCCGTCTATATTATAGCTGGAAGGTGAAAGTGCTGACGCAAACGTCTGGTTAAGGTATTTTACAAGCGTGTAACCTCCCAAAAAAAGGAGTGAAGCGACAAATATTACGGATCCGAGTACAAGCTGTTGAAAGTATTTCTTGGTTGCCCTGTTCAAAACTTTGGTATTTTTAGAGGAAGATTTGTGGTTAGCAGCTTTTGTCGAAGCCGAAATGGCCGGTTTGTTTCCTTTTTGTATCCTTTTAGAACCGGAATTGGTTTTAGAAACGTGTCGCTTATTCGTACTTTGGGCAGGTACAAATCTCATATATGGTCATAATCTACACTAATTTTTGGGAAAGTGGAATACGTTTTTCAAGACAATTGTTGAAATTCGTCCGGCAAACGCGAGTCAAATTCTACAAAGGAGTCAAGCTTGGGGTCAAAAAACTTAATATGAAATGCATGAAGCATCATTCTACCAAAAGTCTTTTTGTCCTGTTCGAGTAAATTTCGTGGACAATAAATAGGGTCGCCTGCAATGTAATTATTTAAGGCAGACAAGTGTACTCTAATTTGATGGGTTCTTCCGGTTTTTGGAAAGCAAGACACAAGGCTGTAAGTAAGTCCGTGTAAAATTTTTGTCTGTTTAAGTTCAATTCTTGTGAACGCATCCTTACCTTCCGCAACGACAGCCATTTTCATTGGATCTCGGGGACTTCTCTTAATAGGAGCGTTAATTTCGATTATAGGGTTTGAAACCTCCCCATGCACAACTGCTTTATAACCCTTCTCTACCCTTCTTTCCTTAAATTCCTTCAGAATAAACTCAAAAAATTCGGGCGTTTTAGCTATTAATAAAAGGCCCGACGTATCTTTGTCTAGCCTATGAGCAATTCCGGATCTTAAGGAAAAGTCTGTGCCGCCAAGCTCTTCGGTGTCGTAAAGGTTAGGCGCCTCTTCCTCCACCATATCTTGCACAGTAGTATCTTTGGTAGTCTGAGAACGATTAACTACAAGCCCGGCAGGCTTATCCACGACAAGATAATCTGCTGTTTCATTAATTATTTTTAGCTTTTTTTCTTCCACAACCTGAATAATATCAGAAAAACGCCAAATGTAACCAATAAGTCAGGAAAGTTAAACCTAAACAGGTCCAAAAAATTCAAGTTATCCTTTACGCAACCGTAAGAAAGTCTACTAATTAGATTTAGCGTTCCGCCGGCTAATGCTGATAAACCACCAACAAACTGCAGTTGATCTCTTTTTAAGACGACAAAGGTGATAATACCTAAAATAACCAACAAGATTAAGGTTAGCGGAATCGGCAAAAGCACGTTACAGTTCAAACGAGTCTCGAACATTAGATTAACTTAGTCCTTTTCCCTATCGGCATGTTCCAAGCAGGTTGTAACCTCCGGGTAAGCTACCAGTCTAGCCTTATCAATTGGTTTGCCACAAATTGTGCACACACCGTATTTACCGATTTTTATAGCAGCCAAAGCCCTTTTCACATCGACAAGCGCGGATTTTATCAGACCCATTCTAACATCCGAAATTTCTTTAGGAATGTCTTCGATGGCTGTCTCATCGATGTAATCTGTGTTATCTTCTGCCCTCCCTGCCTGAGAGTAAGGATCTTCTCTAAGCAACAGATTTTGTTCCTTTTGAAGATCTTTTTCTTTTCTATGGAGTCTGCCCTTTATTAAGTTTATAAATTCTTCGTGCAAATTTTTTGTGATCATGTTTCGCTGACTCCTAACATATAAATTTACTACACCAATAATAACCAACGAAGTACAAAAGATCAAATCACCCGGGCCTTTGAATAGCGTAAGTATAAGAGCTGCAGTATAGAAAGAAAAGAGTGAAAAAACCAAGCCCGAAACAAACTTATACCCCCTGAAACGCAGTACTGCAAAGTAAAAAATTAAATTTAAAACCGAAAGTAAAAGAAAGTTTGAAATGCCACTTACTAAGTACTTACCCAACGAAAGAAACACCAACAAAAAACCGAAGGCTAACGAGTAAATGTCGTAGATTCTAAAAATAGACCATTTTCTTTTTTTAAAGAATAGAAAAGGTGGGATATATGCGCTTATTAACGCGATGTAAGAGATGAGCAAGTCGTTATTGACAGTAAGAAGGAAGTTATGGGGTTTGTATATTACAAGATAATTGTGCAGCCGAGCGTACCCAAAATAAGTTAAAACTGAGAACAATGTGGAAACAGCAACGATATCAAAAAAGTGTTCGTCATCAAAACCATCCTTTCGTGCCTCGTACCAAAGGACAAAAAGCCAAAAAACGTACCCGATTATAAAAATAACCAATAATGTTGGAATTGTTGTAAAGCCAAAGTTTAGATTTTCAGATAAAAGCATAGAGCCCTATCAAGCCTTTGAAATATAATCGCCGGTTCTGGTATCTATTTTAACCTTATCTCCGATTTTAATAAACGTCGGAACTTTAACTTTTGTTCCGTTGCTTAATACTGCTTCCTTCAAGGTATTGGTTACAGTGTTACCTTTAAAACCCGGTTCGGTGTACGAAATTTCAAAAGCTACTGACGGAGGTAGAACGGCAGATATTGGGTTCCCATCAAAATACTGGACTACTACTTTTTCGCCCTCGAGTAAAAATTTTGTTGAATCACCTAAAATATCTTCACCAATACTAAATTGGTCAAAATTTTCGGTATCCATAAAAACATACGATCCGTCGCAGTATAAATACTGGGCATTTTTTGTTTGAACATCGGCATCTTCAACTTTTGCGGTTGCATTGTATCCTTTATCCAAAACCTGGCCTGTACGTAAGTTTTTAGCTTTAATTCTTACACTAGCGCCTCCCCGACTCACTTTAACGTGCTCGTATTTTAAGACCAACAAAGGCTGGCCGTTTTCCTGATATATTCTTCCTGTTTTTAAATCTGTTGCAATCATATCTGTTTGGCTGGGAAGGCTTGTGGACTTTAGAAATTTTACTCCTTGCAGCGCGCAAAGGAAAGCCCCGTGAGGTGCTGAGTTTCACAGGGGTTTGAGCAATACAAATCTACTTTGAAGACACAAAAATTCGTTCCGACAGAAAGTAGCTGATAATTGAAAATACCACGGTAAGGAGCATTTGCGCCCACATATACCACACATGCAGAACTTCCACCAGGATATCTAGAAGAACAACGTCAAGGGCAAGAAAGATGCCTTTCATGACAAAGTAGAACACCAGCTGGCGCCCCGCCCCTTCAACCTCCTTGTTTTGGAATGCCCAAAGCTTTTGAAGCAAAAAACTTGCTCCGGTGCTCACAATAAAGGCGGTTGCTGCTGATAAAAGGTAAAAAACACCGATAAACTCAGTGAGGCCATACAGTACTGCCCACTGAATACCAACGGCAAAGCCTCCGACGATGCAAAAACGTACAATCCGACCAAGCCTAATTGTCTTGGCGTCCATTTTTACTCCTCCTTGTTGATTGGGATTCTGACCAGGGATTTATTATGGGAAACCCGCACAAATCCTTGGGCACAAATGCTTGCCAGGAATGTGTCCTACCACGTATCTGGTGCCGTGAGTGAGAGTCGAACTCACACGGGATTAACTCCCAGTGGTTTTTGAGACCACCGCGTATACCATTCCGCCACCACGGCAAAAGCCCACCAATTCTATCAATTTGAGATAAAAAAAGAAAGCGGTGCTTGGGGCTACACCGCTTCGCTATTCGACAAAACAGAAGTGAGAATGCCGTCAAGATCAAAATTTTCAGTTGATTCGACAATCTCATAAAGCAACTTACGCCCTACTCGTATATGTTCCACAAAGCTATCAAATGTCTTACCCCAACTATTGTCATTCGGATGAGGACGCACTAATATTACAGCGACTGTTCCCAAAGGAATCTGTGGGAACAGACTGGAATGCCAAGGTAAATAGGAAACCCTAACGCTATGCTTGGCTCCTATCTTTCTCATAACCTTGGGCCGTTCAGATACTATACCTACTATCAGAACAACTTCATGAACGGACATATTAAGTACTCCTTTCCACGTCTAGTGCTATCAGTTGGGAAAATACACCAAAAACGGTAAAACTCAAACAGTAATTGTTAAGATTCCTGTGGTTGGCCTTCGACCTCGTAAAATCGGGTAAATTCGGCCTTAAAGAACAGGTCAAATTCTGCCGTGGCTCCGTTTCGATGTTTGGCAATGTTTAGCTTTAAATTGTTTCTATCCTCCTCATTTGGACGATATAAAAACATAACAACGTCGGCGTCCTGCTCAATAGAACCGGAGTCTCTGAGGTCGGACAACTGAGGCTTTTTGTCGCCGCCTCTCTGCTCAACCGCGCGCGACAACTGCGACAGCGCAAGTACTGGAACTTTTAGCTCACGAGCCAGATTTTTAAGTCCTTGAGAAATTTCGGAAACTTCTTGAACACGGCTCTCGGCTTTTGGGGCTCTAATAAGCTGTAAGTAGTCCACAATTATCAAATCTATTTTTTGTTCTAACATAAGACGACGTGCCTTTGTTCTCATTTCGAGAAGACCGATGCCTGCCGTGTCATCAATAAAAATGTTTGCCTCGGCAAGTTCGCCCGCGGCAATACCATACTTTTCAAAATCATCCTCGTCCAAGTTGCCTGTAGATATCTTCCAGCTGTCAATTCCTGCCTGAGAGGAAATCATACGGTCTACAAGCTGTTCTCGTCCCATTTCTAGTGAAAATAAGGCTATACCAAACTTTTTTTCAACAGACGCGTACTGGGCTATATTTAACGCCATCGAGCTTTTACCAACCGAGGGTCTTGCGGCCAATATAATAAGATTTTCTTTTTGCAAACCTGATAGTATTTTGTCCAAGTTTTTTAACCCTGTTGGAACTCCTCTTAAAGTTCCTTTATTCTTGCTTAGTTCGTCTAAGCGCTCAAAGGTAACTTCAAGTGTATCTTTTACCGGCACAAAATCTTGGTAAACAGCATCCTGTGAAACTGAGTAAATTAACTGTTCGGCTTTGTCTAAAAACTCCTCAACCTCGCCACCCTCCATAAAGACCAATTCGCCGATTTCTGCTGAAGCGGAAATTAAAGAGCGCTTTATAGAGTCATTTTTTATTAGTTTTGCGTAAGCTTCTACGTTTGCGGCAGTCGGAACAGAGTTAACAAGTTCGGTCATGTACGAAACTCCGCCAACCCCTTCTAACTGACCATTCTTTTTAAGCCAATTAGGAACCGTAATTAAATCTGCAGGCTCACGCTTTTCAAATAAGGCCAAAATTGCGCCGTAAATATCTTGATGCGCTTGTTTGTAAAAATGAAGAGGTCTTAAAAATTCGACGACCTTAACAATGGCGTCTTTGTCTAACAGTAAAGCTCCTAAAACCGAGCGTTCGGCTTGATCGTCGTGCGGAGGCACATGCAAATTTTGTTTTTGATCAATTCCTCTTCTTGCTGGCATGAAGTTTAGTGGCTGGGTTTGAGGATCACAACTTCGGTTTCTTCCGGAATATCACTCCTTGTCGAAACCTTAAGCTTATCTTCACTCTTTACGTTGTTCTCCACTCCCATTTCATCCATAAATTTATCAACTCCGGCCAAATCGTCAAATCCCTTTAAATCATCCGTCTTATAGTGCATGGGAATAACAATTCCCGGCTCCAAAGATGAAATTACTTTTACCGCCTTTTCGGGCCCTATTGTATAGACTCCGCCTATCGGAATCATTAGAACGTCAACTTTTGAGATTTTTTCTAAAGTCTCTTTTGAAAGTTCGTGACCAAGATCTCCAAGGTGTAACAAAGTAATACCGTCGATGTCTATTAAATAAATTGTCTGCTTTCCTCGTTCCTCTCCCTGTTTGTCGTCGTGGAAAACCTGAATACCGTAGATAAAAACGCCATTTAATTCGTATTCACCGGGGCCTTCGATCAGCATTTTATAGCCGGAAACACCGTCAACATTGTGGTGATCGAAATGGTCGTGGGTTGTAAGTAAAACATCGCACTCTAATTTTGGAAGTTTGTAGCCTATTTTTGGATCGTAAGGATCAATTACTATACTTGAATCTTTTCCCTTTATTTTGAAACATGAATGGCCGATGTAAGTTATTTCCATGGCTATCATCATATCTTAGATGAAGGTGTTAGTCTAGAGAAAGGCACAAAAAAGAGACTCTACGGGCCATAAAACTTATATCTTCGGTTCCAGTCTCAGGGCCGAGGCCTTTTGACCGTGCAAGCAAATAGCCTAGCCACTCACAGACTTTTTCTGCTATCATTTACACATGGCTGAATCCAAACTACCTACGCAACCATACAAAGGCGCGCGGGATTTTTATCCCGAAGATATGCGTGTGAGAAATTACATTTTTGAAACTTGGGCGAGGGTGTGCAAGAGCTATGGTTACAAACAATACGACGGCCCGTTTATTGAACCTTTTGACTTATACGCTGCAAAATCCGGAGACGAGCTTGTAAACGAGCAGCTTTACTCATTTACCGACCGGGGTGATAGAAAAGTGGCTATTAGACCCGAAATGACGCCGACGGTTGCAAGAATGGTGGCTCAAAAATTAGGCGAACTCCCGACACCGATTCGTTGGTTTTCAATTCCTAATTTGTGGAGATATGAAAAGCCTCAAAAGGGTCGTTTGCGCGAACATTACCAATTAAATGTCGATGTTTTCGGTTCTGATCAGACAACGGCCGAATGGGAGATCCTTTCGATTATTACTGACATTCTTAAGGCGTTTGGTGCAAAAGAAAACATGTTTGAAATTAGATTTAATAATCGAAGATTCGTCGAGAGCTTTTTTGATGAAATTGGCATAAAAGACGGTAAAAAGCTAAATGTTATCAAAGCAATTGATAAAAAGCCTAAAATCACCGAGGAAACTTTTAAACAAATACTGACCGAGACTTTGACACTTGATGAAAAGCAGTACCTGGCGATTATCGACTTCTTGGAAGACCCGGAAAAGTGGATTAAATCTTTATCGGACAAATCGGATGGAGCAGAAGAGGTTACAAAACTGCTGGAACTTTCAAAAAAAACCGAACTTAATAAATTTTTAAAACTCGACAGCACTATCATGCGCGGACTTGATTACTATACAGGAACTGTCTTTGAACTTTTTGATATGACGCCCGAGAACAATCGAGCAATGTGCGGAGGCGGAAGATACGACGATCTTATATCTCTTTTTTCATCTCAAAAACTTTCCGGAATCGGTTTTGGTATGGGCGATGTAACATTTAGGAACTTTTTAGAAAACTGGGGCTTGCTGCCCAATTTTGAGGCCGAAACAGAGTATTTGGTAACACTTTGGCCGGACATTGATACTAAGTACACCCAGGCTACTTTAGAAACCGCTCAGGCACTTAGAAAAAAAGGTAAAAAAGTAGAAATATGGTTAGACAGTTCAAAACTTGAAAAACAGCTAAAGTACGCCGACAAAACCGGCATAAAATCAGTTCTTATCATCGGTGAGGAAGAAGTTAACAACGGCACAATTACTGTAAAAGACATGGCTGCCAAAACCCAAACCAGCGTACCGCTAGAAGAGTTTTTAGCCAAAATAATTTAAAACAGTCATGAAAAACCCACTGCCCAAAAAACCCTTTAAATATTCAAAACTTTTTTTAGCACAAATTGCTTTTTTGGCAGTAAACCTCATTTGGGCCGCAGCGACACCGATAATTAAACACACAGTGGACTACATTCCACCTCTTACCTTTCTGTTTTTACGCTTTTTGATAGTTTGTGTTGTTCTTTTGCCCTTTATTTCAATATTGTTAAAACGTGAACAAATTAATAAAAAGGACTATCTCAACTTCTTTTTACTCGGGCTTTTTTCACAAACCTCACTAGCCATCTTATTTATAAGCTTAAAGTACACTACCGCCCTAGATGCCACCATTATAGGTGTTTTAGGAACCGTTGCCTCAGTTTACGCGGGACATTATTTTTACAAGGAAAAGATAAATGGCTGGGTTTCAGCAGGTCTAATTACAGCGTCGCTAGGTACGATTTTAATAGTCATTGAGCCGATTATATCCGGGTCCGCGGCAGGTACTCTAGGAATTACAGAACGCGTTTTGGGTAACGTACTAAGCCTTATGTACGCATTTTTATATCTAATATTTATAATTTGGTCAAAGTACAGCATGGGAGAAAGATCAAGCATGATGAAAAAAACCTTAAGTTTTATAAATATAAAACCTATGACCAAAAAGTACTCCCCTACCCTTTTAATATTTTCAACCTTTTATGTTGGACTGGCGACACTCTTACCCCTGGCAATTATTGAAAACTTTGCACAGCCGCAAACTTCACTTTCGAGCCATGCAAATCTGGACTTAGATGCCCTATTGGGTCTTTTGTATATGGCTCTTGTTTCGTCAATCGTTGCATACACATTAAACCAGTGGGCCTTGGATAACGCAAAAATTTCGGACAGCGCTATGTATGGCTACTTAACGCCGGTATTTACGCTTCCTTTTGCGTACCTTCTGCTAGGGGAAATGCCTAATGCATACATGGTTATCGGGGTTGCTGTTATAACGGCGGGCGTTGTCATGGCCGAGTCGAAAAACTCGATCCCTTGTTAAACCGTCAAAAAATTGATATACTTTCAAACGCACTGAAGGATTTTATATGAAAAACGATATACACCCAAAAGTTAATACAGAATGTGTTGTTACCTGCGCTTGCGGCAACACTTTTAAAACAATGTCCACATTACCGACAATTTCGGTTGAAATTTGCAGTGCCTGCCATCCTTTTTACACAGGTACAAGAAGATTTGTCGACACTGAAAGAAGAATTGATAAATTTAACAAAAAAATGGAACTTGCCGAAACACGAAAGAAAGAAGCCGACAAAATTAAAGAAAACAAAAAAATGAGCAAAAGATCTTCAAAAACAAACGCTGAAATTAACTTTAAAGAACTGCTTAAACAAGCCAAATCCGAAGAAACAAGCAAGTAGATCAATCGTTCCTATCTATTATCTATCCAAGATTGAAACTATAATATAGGTGTACCTATGGACTACATTCAAAAAGCACTAAAAGAAATAGACGAAAAAATTGCCGAGCATGAAAAAATGAAAATCGGCGCCGATGCCGAATTTTCTACGCTAATTGACGAAGAAATCCTAAACTTAAAAGAACAAAAATTAGCACTTGAACAATCTACTCAAACAACCGACGAGGATAACGAGGAGGCAACAAACCCCGACGGAGGTGTAAACATAAACCCAAACGTAGCCACACTCGAAATAAGATCCGGAACCGGAGGAAACGAAGCAGGCTTATTTGCTTTCGATTTATACAGAATGTACGCGCGATACGCCGAAAAAACCGGTTGGAAATTAGAAGAATTATTTAAGTCTGAAAACGAAATTGGCGGAATAAAAACCATTTCGATAGAGGTACGGGGCAAGGATGCCTACAATTTATTAAAACACGAATCAGGTGTTCATCGTGTCCAGCGTGTCCCAATAACGGAGTCCGGCGGAAGAATTCACACATCCACAGCAACGGTTGCTGTTTTGCCAAAACTTAAAAAGGTTGAAATTGAAATAAAGCCCGACGATCTTACATGGGAGTTTTTTAGATCGGGCGGCCGTGGAGGTCAAAACGTAAACAAAGTTTCCACCGCAGTTAGACTCATTCATAAACCTACCGGTGTCATTGTTGAGTGTCAGGAAGAGCGTTTTCAAGGCAAAAATCGTGAAAAAGCCCTAGGCATTTTAAATTCACGCCTTTACACAATGATGCAAGAACAACAAGTAAAAAGTATAACCGACTTAAGAACCGGTCAAGTAGGAACCGGAGAACGAAACGAAAAGATAAGAACCTACAACTTTCCGCAAAATCGTGTCACCGACCACAGACTAAACAAATCGTGGCACAACATTGAAATGATTATGAACGGTGAAATAACCGGCATGCTTGAGGATTGTCTGACCCTTAATTAACACACGAACTTGTTTAATGCTAGCAAACTTACTGCATATTTGCCGGCGTTTCTTCGATTACTGCGGTTAAATTTACTGCTTTATTATCTCTATCAACTATCAAATTTAACTTATCTCCAACCTTTGACTTACCAACAATTGAGGCTAAAGTACTTTTGTCGTCTAAAGTAGTGTTGTTTATCGACTTAATAATATCTCCTCTTTGAAGTCCGGCCTTATCAGCGGGGGAACCCTTTACAACTGATTGAATGTACGCGCCGCTCGGTAAATTTCTAAGCCGTGCAATTTCCGGAGTTATTGTTGCATAGGTAACGCCCAAGTACGGATGCACTATTCTACCCTCTTTAATGAACCCATCTAGTATTGGTTTTAAAGTATTTACCGGAATTGCAAAACTAATATTATCTGCTCCCACTGTGGTGGCTACATTTATCCCAATGACCTGCCCCGATGAATTTAGCAAAGGGCCTCCGCTGTTGCCGGGATTTAACGCCGCGTCGGTTTGAATTATATTTTCGTAAGTTTTTGCATTTCCAAACCCGGACGTTGCCTGTAGTTGACGCTGAATACCGGAAACAACCCCCACCGTGACGGTATTTTCAAATCTTCCAAGTGCGTTGCCAATAGCAATTGTCATTTGCCCAACCTTTAAAACATCCGAATTTCCAAGCTCGACTGTTGGCAAGTTTCGAGCGGTTATTTCTAAAATGGCAAGATCAGTGGCTTCGTCCAAATTTATTTTATTAACATCGTAGGTGGAACCGTCTTTTAGTACAACCGAATACTGACCGTTTGGGTCGTCAACAACATGGCTGTTGGTAACAATTAAACCATTTTTATCAACAATAAAACCGGTTCCAATACCCTGGTCGGTGGAAGTTGAATTGCCCGAAAAAAAGTCAAAGTTTGTTGTCTTTACAACAACCGACACAACGGCCGGAGACACTTTATCGACGGCATTTATTACGGTTGATTCTTCTTGAACAACTTCGTGAGTAGTAACAGATGCAGGACCGGTGTAACCGGTTTTGTTTATGTGAAACAAAGAATCGATTTTTGAATTAATATTTTGAAAGGTAGAAGCTAAAGCACTGCCCATAAAATTGACGGCAGCTTTATCACCATTAAATCTGGCATCCAAAAGTAAGATTAGTGATAAAAAAAATATGAACCATGCAATACCGGTTAAAATTCTCGAAGGTTTTTTCATTGGCAGCATTTTCCTCCTTATCGAAAAAAGATTCTACTACGTTTACTTCTACGCGTAAAGTCTCTCAAAGTTGGTTGGCTAATTCAAGCGCCGAATCTAATTGCGGATCTTTGCCGTCCTTTATGTCCTGCTCGGTTATGTCGACCTTTGTATCGGGCTCTATACCCACACCGTGAACCCAATTTTTATTAGGAGTCAGCCACTTTGCAATTGTTATATGCACGCCCGAACCGTCGCTAAAATCTTTTGCATCCTGAATCGTTCCTTTTCCAAAGGATTTGACACCAACAAGCTTTGCGCCAATTGTTTCGTGTAACGCAGCGGCCAATATTTCAGAAGCCGAGGCGCTGCCACCGTCAATCAAAACTATTATTCTTGGAACTTTTACAAAACTACCGGCAGTAGCTGATTTGTAAGGAATTTGAGTGCCGTCGGCATCTTCTTCGTACAAAACCGTCTTATTTGAATAAAACTCACTGGCAATATGAACTGCGGACTGTAAATAGCCGCCCGGGTTTCCCCTAACGTCTACGATTACAGAATCCAGCTCTTTCATTTTTACCGACATTTCGTTGACGGCTTTGTCCCACTCGTTATTAGTATCTCCGCCAAAACGGCTAATTCTGATGTAGGCTGTTCCCTGACCCTTATCTTGCCACGTAACACTTGAGACTGTGATTACACCTCGGGTTATTGTTATATCCCGCGGATCCTGATCTCCGGTTTGCAATGTCAAAGTTATTTTTGTTCCGGAATCGCCTCTAATTTTTGCGACTGCGTCTGTTGTGCTCATTCCAATGGTTGAAACACCTTCGATTCTTAAAATTTTGTCACCGGCTAAAACTCCGGCGGCTTTAGACGGCGAACCGTCTATAGGCGAAACAATTATTAACTGCCCGTCCTTTATATCAAGTTCGGCTCCTATGCCCTGATATTTACCGTTTAATTGATCGCTAATATTTTGATTGACATCGGGAGGTAAAAAAGACGTATAGGGATCACCCAATGAAGAAACCATACCCTGAATAGCACCGTACATCATTTCTTGACCGTCAACAGGTCTGTTTAAGTAGTCTTTGCCAATTAAGTCCCAAACCTGCCAAAAAAGCGCAAAATCAACTTTTTTGTCGCCGGGATATTGGTTAATTACTTCAATTTTCGGGGGATTTTTTCTTAGTTCAAAAATGTAGCCGCTTTTCCCAAAGTAGTAGCCGCCGTAAAAGAACCCTACGGCGATTAAAAGTGTAATTAAGACTCGTTGAAATTTTTCAAAAGAACTCATATGTTGTTGAATACTACTCGACGATGAAGAAGTTTGGAAGAGAGATTTCGACTGGCCCTAATTCATTATCGAACTTTACAAATATACTAGAATCTAAAACTCTGTCAATTATACCGACTTTGCCGAAATGAGGTTTTTGAAGAACCTGAACTCGTTGATCTTTTGTAACTTTTTTGACAGCCTGCGACACGGTCAGTCTGCTCTTGGTTGTTTTTGTTTGAGCAGTTACGGGTATATCAGTCTGCCCCGCCATAGGAATTCTTAGCAAGCCTTTGTCACCGTGAAAAAAGACGTGTCTGTAGGCGACCGAGTTAAAAACTTCGTAAAGATAGGCCGGTGTTTCAAGGCGCCCGAAGCCTGTTACTAAACCTAAACCTAAATTATGTTTTTTTGCAAATATAAAGCCCTCCGGGTCTACGCTTCCTGCAATAAGGGCGCTCACCTTTAGATCTATGGCTTTTTTAATTAAGTCCAAATCGGCGTAATGTCCGACATAAACAATTTTGTCTTCGGTGCTTTTTATAAAACTTTCTAAGTAATACTTTTCTAAAATTTCAGTTGGGTTAGGAAACACCACAAATTCGCCAAAAGCCGTTTTATCAGTACACGCAATTAAACTGATGTCTGTAACCCTGGCCTGTATTAAAACCGATACTTCGGGCACAACTTCCTTAACTTCTCCCCAAACACCGGACAGTAAGTTAAATTTTGAGGGGATTTCTTGAAAAAAGTAGCCTTTTGACTGCTCATCGTAATTTAAGTATCCGTTAAACGGGGCGTAAATATTTTTACCTTTGTAACTTCCCAGAAGTGAGTCAGACTTAAAATATACTTTTTCACGTAAAAATTTAATGGGATTAAAGTCTTCTTCAAAGTAATTTACTTCGTTTGAGTACATGCAATCACCCAGTTTTTGGAACGGTTCCAAAACATCATTCTTTTGAACAAATAAATTACCCTTAGAGGGCAGTGTGCGCTCTAATAGTAGGCTTTTATTTTTATATATTCTTTGTAAAACAGGTGCAAACATACTATTACAGCCCCTTTTCGACCTCTTCAATTTGTTTAATAAACGAATTCATAACTTTTAAATCCGAGACTAGCTGCCTTCTCTCTTCTCTTGTGTCCAGTATCAGACCTAATGTTCCACTCGGAACGGCTCCCTCTAAATTTCCCATGGTTTTGCTCTTTAACGAAATTTTTGTTTTCAAATTTTGGTCTAGCGGCAAAATAAAAAGCTCGTCGTTAGACAATTCAAAAAATTGTTTGGTTTCTAAGTCTGTAGTTACAAGGCACTCGGATGCGCCCGGAACAACTGCGAGTGTGCCTACTGTTTCCAAATACTGAGTCATGTCTAAATGTTTTGCCGGATTGTACGCTTTTATTAGTAGATCTAAGATCAAACTGTTTGATTTATCAATACTAAAAAAGTAAAAACCCGGGCTAGAAAATAGATCCAACGCTAAAGCGTACTTAAAAAGAGGCTGAGTATCGTTTTGGGAAAAGCGGTCGCCGGTAAATACGATCTGTTTCTCAGAAGTTATAACTAATTGGTTTTTATTAACTTTATCGACCAAAATGCTGTCTAGGTTAGTTTGTTCATTGTAGTCACGAGTAATAAGTTGAGGATAAATTGAAAGATTTGCATAAAAATCGTTTTTGGACAAAAAATCACAAGGCACGTTAGATAACAAGGAATCTTTTGTTAAAATTCCCGAGTTGTTAACTAATACCGGGTAGTAGCTATCACACGAGCTTAGAAGTTCGTGTAAGGGCTTAACTAGTTTTGGATTTAAGGAATCGATTAAAGTTGGGGCATTCAAAAATCCTGTAAGTAATATGTCGCAGTCGCTTAGTTTAATTTTAAAATCTTTAGCAATAACCCCTAAAACCTGGGTATAAAAGTGAGACTCGTCCACAAACTCATTAAAAAGATCCTTTGAATAAATATATGGAAATTGCGAAACGGTAAAAGTGCCGTCTTTACCCTCAACGGCCACACTAACACAAGTGTATCCAATGTAAGCGGCCAAAATGGTTGAAGTTTGGGAGGTCGGCTCAGCAGGCATTGTTTGTACTTTAGGAGTTTTAGCAATTTTCTCCTGCTTCTCTCTGATTTTGGGCATGTTTATATATTATATGGGCGTAGCGTGTTAGTCCATAGAAGTCGTGAAGTTATATGAAGGTTTACTTAAAAATTAGAGAGCGTGTCTTTCAGTATAAGGCAAAAGACTCATGAATCTTGCTTTTTTAACTTCTTGGGCAAGTTTACGCTGATTTTTAGATGTTAATCCTGAGTATTTTTGAGGAACAATTTTACCTCGGTCGGTTATAAATCTTCTTAAGACCAATACTTCTTTATAATCAGGTGTCGTACCTGTTTGTGTGAAGTAACAACCAACGGTTTTTGGCCTTGGTGCTCTTTTTTGTGTAGTTTTTGTATTTTTCTTTCTCATTGCCATAGTAATTTTAGGTAGGCCCCTGAACGGGGCCCGGTTTGTCTTTCTTAATTAATTCGAAGAATCTAAATCACCAAGATCAATGTCGTCAAGGTTGATTTCGCCCTGAGGCTCTTCGGATGCTACAAAATCGGAATCGGTAATTTCTCCGTCCTCGTCGGTTCCATCCTTTTTAGGTGATAAAACTATCATGTCATCAATCACAACTTCGGTCTTGTATCTTTTCTTTCCGTCGTCGCCGGTCCAATCTCTGGTTTGAAGTCTTCCTTCAACGTAAACCTTGATACCTTTTTTCAAGAGCTGGCCACAGATTTCGGCAAGTTTGTTCCAAGCAACAATGTTATGAAAATCAACCGATTGTTTCTTTTCCCCTTGCGTGACCCATTCTCTATTTGTAGCCACTACAAAACTTGCTACCGCATTACCCTGAGGAGTGTATCTCATCTCAGGATCTCTCGTGAGGTTCCCTATGAGTATTACCTTGTTAAGGTTTCTTGATGCCATACTACCTCCAATGTCAGCCTAGGCTGTAACTAAATACCTTACGATCCCGGTCATTACCTTTAATTTACCCTCAAACTTTTTCAACTTGGAAGGCTCTAAATTAAAATTAATGACGTCGTAAAACCCCTCGGTAGAATGTTTTATCTCATAGGCAAACTTTCTTTTGCCCCAAAAATTTGCGGCTTTAATTTCACCGTCGTTAGCGGTTATTGCTTCTTGAACTTTTGAAGAGAGGTCTTTTGCTCCCTGCTCGCCCAGTTCTAATTTATATATTGTCATTATTTCGTATTGTTTCATAACCTGAATCGGGCTTACCCGCTTTGTGCTTTGATAACCTGCACATTATATATTCATAAAGTGCGCGTGTCTACCAAAAGGCTCTAATAAGAGTAGAGAACCTTTTAAGCCCATGAATGGTACATAAAATCGAGGTTTTTGGCAAGGGGTTTAAATAATGAACGTAGATCGGATCTTCTTGTTAATAAAAAGAGGCGGCAACCAAAAATGGGATACCGCCCGGCTCTACGTTAAGCACTAACAATCAAAGCATTGTGCACAACGTAAACATTGCCACTGTGCACAGCCTGTCGATATTCCCGCGGTGTTATTTCCCGAACAAAAACCCTGCCTTCCGGCGAAAGACTAATATCCAACAGCCGGTTATGCTCAGGCAGTCTAACAATATCGTAAACATTTAAAATATCCGACTTTGGGATCTTGTAAGTTTCCCCGTTGAAGCAAAACTCAACGTAGTCTACAGTACCCGTGCAACTAACCAAATATGCGCCCATAAGTACCCCTCCTCATTTTTTATCAAGCTGACAAGATGATAGTAAGCCGGATCCTACATTTTTCTGCGCGTGCCGTCAATCCGAATTGTGGCCTTAAACACTAAAATTAAACTCCACAATATCACCGTCCTTGACCGTATAATTCTTTCCCTCCAGGCGTACCAAACCTTTTTCCTTAGCCTTTTTAAGGCTCCCTAAAGGCTTTAGCACCTCGTAATTTACGATTTCGGCCGATATAAAACCGCGCTCAAAATCGGTGTGAATTTTACCGGCCGCTTGCGGCGCCTTACTTCCCTTTTCAAAAGTCCAGGCTCTAACTTCTTTAGGCCCCATAGTTAGAAACGATTCAAGGTTTAAAACTTCGTATCCCTTACGAATTAACTTGTCGAGTCCCGGCTCCAAAATTCCCAGCTCTTTCATGTAGGTTTTTTGCTCCTCCGGGTCAAAAGAGGCTAATTCGGCCTCTGTTTTTGCACAAATTTTGATGCTATCCAGATAGGATTGCGAATTATTTTGATCAACTGTTTTACTCAAGTTTTGTTCGTCAGAATTTATAACAACTATCATTGGTTTAATTGTCAAAAAATTGAACTCTTTTACCTGTAATTTTTCGTTTTCATCCAGCTCTACAGACGAAGCGAGCTGACCGGTATTTAATGCTTCGTAGATTTTTTTAACAGCCTGTAGTTTAATGACTTGATCCTTATCTTTTGCCAACTTCCCTTCCCTCTCGAGCGTGGGTAGCTTTTTTTCTAAAACCTGAAGATCAGAAAGAATAAGTTCGGTGTTAATTGTTTCAATGTCTTCTTGAGGAGAAACAGCGCCCGCTCTTATTACATTTTCGTCGGCAAAATTGCGGACAACCTGAACAATGGCGTCAGTTTCACGAATATGACCTAAAAATTCGTTGCCCAGTCCCTCGCCTTGAGAAGCACCCTTTACAAGACCTGCAATATCATAAAATTTGACCACAGCCGGAATTATTTTTTCGGGCACTTCCCTATCCCCCATTTTTGAACCGTAATCATTGCGCACAAACTGCGCCAAAACCTCAAGACGCGCGTCAGGAACATCCACAACCCCTATATTGGGTTCGATTGTGGCAAAAGGATAGTTAGCCGCAAGCGCGGCCTGGCGTTTGAGCAGGGCGTTAAATAATGTTGATTTACCAACGTTGGGAAGTCCTACGATTCCGATTGATAAAGACAAAATCTATTCCTCCAACTAACTAATAAATTAAACACACATTATTCTACCAGATAAACGATGGTTACTTCCCAATTTTTGTGATTATATATAATATATGACTGAACTAAACAATGAAGCACCAGGTAACGAGCAGCAAAGAATGGACGAAATGATTTCGATATTAAAAGAGCACAACATTCCTGTAGACACTTGGGACGGATTAAATGGAACTAAAACAGCACAAGACCTTTTTAACGAACTGGAGGAGGGAAACACAGCCTTAGTTTTTGATGGTGAAAAAATATACAGGCACGTAAGAGTTGTTGCCGTAGATATAAGGTACGTAGGTGAGCAAGGAACTACGTTGCATCTCGTTGAAACAAGACAAGTCTCCAAGCGTGACGGAAGCGTAAAAGTAAGATCAGGATTACAGGGATCTGTTTCAGAAAAAATGGAGACAGGAGAATCTCCTGAAGTGGCTGCTAAAAGAGGTGTTAAAGAGGAGCTTGGCATAGAAGAGAATCACATTACAATCTTAAGTTCAGCATTGGAAACTAAAACGAAACCCGCACAAACATACCCTGGACTTGACGGAAAATACGACGTCTACATAGTGCAGGCTAAAATGGATGAAAGCGGATTTGTCCCCAATAATACCGAAGGGTACGCTTATAAGGAAGAGCAAAAGCACAAAACAACATACTTTGCGTGGGAACGTGAAAATTGAAGTAATATTCGAAATACAAAACAAAAATAACGTTTGTTTTGTCACACAAATCCCCGAACGTTTTGACAGACGGTCCTACCTCCGCTACCTAAACATTCGGGCGTTCATGTGACAAATGGAAACCTCGCGATCTGAATTCCACAATCGTCACGCACTTAAAGTAAGGTTGGGCGGCCTAGAAGTATTGCAATTAAATCTAGGACCGCCACATAAAGCCTACTCTTCCCTTTTTTTGCAGTCTTCATATGGATATCGGGAAGAGGGTGCCTCGTAGTCGCACTCCGTACAATGCGGCTTTACGAACCAATCGCTGTAATCCCCCTCGGGGTCGCGAATTCCCGAGCTCATCGGTGCCCCACACTGCGGGCATAAATAGTCAACAATAACTTCCGGCGGAAGTTTCACCAAACGTGGTTTTTTAGCCATTTTCATTTCTCCTCTCGGTCCATCGACCGTTTTGATTTTCAAAAACAAAAACAACTTTTTTGTCTTTGTAGGTAGCGACCGCCTTTTCGGCTGGATTGCCGGTAAAGACAAGTTCGACCCACCCCTTCGGAACTTCAGCAACCCCGCTTTCCGCAAAGGCGTTCAAAATCCGCTGATTCCACTCGGACCAGGTTGCTTGGCTAGAGTCATAAAACTCCTTAGCTTCGGCAACGCTGATCACAACTTTTTCCCAGCGCCAGCAGTAAACCTCTTGGTCGGGTCGTATACTTACTGAAAATGTTGTCTGGTTGATGTTAACTATAATATTTGGTACCTGCCGTGGAATTTGCTCAAGCAGATACTGCATTTGGGCTTTTTTTGCCACATCCTCCTCTTTCTTAACCTGCTTTGCGCTTTTGTAAAAACGCACTCGACTGCGATTAAAGTTATCGGGAAGAATTACACCCTGGCCATAACCGTTTGCCCAATCGTACGAGTAAACGCAAAACACATCAGGGATGCGCTCGTGAAGTGCTTGCGCCTTTTCGGGGCCGTGGCGACCGGGTGTAGTGTAAATTACGGGGTACGCTGTAAGGTCTATACCCTCTAATTCCTCCGGCATAATTTCAAGAATTTCAACAGGGATATCTTCAATTTCGAATCCCTCAACGGTTAAGACCTCGCCTTTACGGCGCAGTTTAATCTCCATCTTCTCTTCTCCTTATTGTTATCGCCCCCAAAATTAGGAGCTTCTCTTTTAAACTCAACCCTCAAGCAAATTACCTTAAAGGCTGGATTTGAAAGATTTTGTATAGGGCCCGGAAGCTGAATTCATTTAAATGAACTCAAACTTACCGGGCCCCAAAAGAGATGTGTTGTTTTAACCCATTTCTCGTCTAGGGTTATAAAAGGGCGAAATCTTGCGAGAGCCCTTTAAATCTACTTCTTTCTTGAAGGAGGATCTGCATAGATCCCAATTTCAGGATCGTACAGCCTTTCGTAATCCTCCTTTGATAAAGTGCCACCACGATACGCCATCAACCAATAATAGGTGGCATTTCGGCCTCTTTTAAAGGCCTCTTCGCGGGCCTTGTTGACCCAATCGGAGATTAAAACGGCCAAAAAAAGGCCTAAAAACATAAGCCCCACGCCTATGGGGGCAGACCAATCCAGGATATTGAAGCCGTTCATCTTTTCTCCCTCTTTTCTTATTCTTACCTGATTTTCTGTTTTCTTCCCATAACAACCCGCAACAAAGTACGAACTGCCCAAGAAAGAAAACAAGCGTTTCGACTTAAACTTCCTAAGTCTCATCAGCTGCTAAGCAGAACGCTAGGGCAAGCAGTAACCGTGAAAAATTCACTTGTTATGCTTGCCCTAAAGAGATATCGCCTGTTTGTTTCGTTCACAGAATCTGTGCGAACAGGTAGTGACATCTCTACCTTAACTATTCCCTAGTCTAAATGAACTCCAGCAGCGTGGATTTCCCCCCGCGTTCACGCAGAAGTTTTGCCGCCTGCCGATGTGTCAACGTTCCCTCATCGCAACGGTAGTCCCTACGCCAATGTTCGGGGTAATCCGTGAGCCAAGCACGTGGAACCTTGCCTTTACCCACTTCCACCAGAAGTACCCTTTCATCGCGTTGGCCCTTGGCGCGCCGCCAAACTTGATAGCGGGTCGGACCTCCGTTTAAAGATTTGAGCACTTTTCGGACTGAAGGCGTCATTCTGCCCTGTGCGCCCGAAACAAGATCCACCTGCCACCACCGAAAATTATGGTCCCTAAGCACAACAATCCCAAGCGGCTCGAGGATAACGATTTTGTTGATCCCACGCGGACCAACGGCATACCCCACAAGCCCTGGGTATCGTTGATCCTGCTTCGGAATACTAACCTTTCTGAGAATTCCGAGGTCGAGAAGCCTTTGCACCTCGCTCCCACTTTTAGGCGACATTTCCTCGCCGTCAACAACATAGAACGACCAGAATATCGGCCGCCCACGAAATTCCTGCGGTGTCTGCCACGGGTCACGCAATGCACTAACACTCCGTGGTGCAACCTTCAGGTCTTCTGTTACGCGCCCATACACGTGAAACTGGGTAAGCGCATTTGCTTCGGCAAATGCCTTCCCATCTCCGAAGGTGAGAGGTTTAACCTGCTCACCTCGTGGGTCACCATCTGAGACGCTTTCCTTATCAGGGCAAGGCCACGAATACACCAGGTTAAGGTTCTTTGGTTCACCAAGTTCCCAATACAAAGGATTGGGAACCATCTCGGTGCCACCGAAGTCATGTCCGTGAAAGCGGTAATACCTTGTGTTGTTATTATCGCCACCAAGGTACGACACGCCCGTATACCACAGGATGTGAGGATCCCCAAACACGGTTCCACCGTCGGCGTATCCGAGCACCGGGCTAGTTCTTGCCCAATTAGGAACCCACGCATTTGCCAAGAGAGCATTAGTCAGGTCCTCAAGTGTTTCAAAATTAGGCTCTCCGGCGGTCTTTAGCCAGTAAGCACGATCGCTCTCACAAATGTTGTGGTGGGTACGACTTGGGTTTAGATTAATCTTTTCCACCTTACTCTCCTTTTTCGACCCCCACTTCCGTTTTCTCTGCCTTTTCAGGATCAGAGTGCCTTTGGAGGGTAGCGTTTATCGGTGCTATTGCCTATTCTGTTTGCCTGTTATGGCGCTTCGCAAACAAGCTTCGTATTTCGGACGATCTCCTAGTCTTCTCGTAAAATCGTTTCGCATCATTTTAAATTGCGGGTTTTATCCGGATTTGCATCTCCTTTCGGAAGTGCCGGACCTGATCACAATTTAACCCTTGCAGGTAGGGGTTTCGGTTCCCCCAATTTGATTCCAAAACTCTTCTTGAAGAAAACAAATCAGCTTTGTTTTTATAAACAAAACCAAATTGTCGCCTTTAAGGTTCCTACTCTCCGAACGTAGGAATGCGCAAGTCCGTACATACCAAGCGGAATCCAAAAGATCACAAGTTAAGTTGCTTGTTTGTGAACTATTGCAATTCGTTTGAAATATATTTTGTATAGGGTCCGGAAGCTGAATTCATTAAAATGGACTCAAACTTACCGGACCCCAAAAGAGATAATTCCATTATTTTTTGCTCAATTAATCAGCCTCATTTGAGCATCGGATAATTCCGAGAACCAGGTTCTATCGTGGGTTAATCTTGTTCAAGGATTAACCTTACGTCCTAACTCAGGTGCAGTGGGCTGCCCCGCTGCTGTTTTCGCACTTCAGCGATAAACGCGTGGGTGTTACTTCCATTCTTCGTTACCGAAGAAACTTAGTTTTAGTAGTTAGGATCTTTTAAGGAAATTACGATACTTCCCACAAACCAAACTTGAACACCGCTTTTTCCACATCCTCGGCAGTCCAGGTCTCACCCTCAGCCAAACGGCGAGGGAAACGAGCGGACAGCACGATAACCCTGTCACCCGCCTTCAAGGAAACAAAGGGGGCTTTCTCGGGGACGGGAACCACGATGCCATGCTTGGTGTTCAAAGCATCCAGGGTCAATTTATGGCTTGGGTTGCAGCATGACGCTACACCAGCCTCAATCAATCCCTTCGCTTCTTCAACGGTCAACGGGCGACGAGTCGCGGCTGCCGTTTCTGGGAACATGCCATCAGCAATTGCCAAACCAACGTAAGTTGTAGCCATTTTATACTCCTTAGGTATACCTTTTTAAAAACCATCCGTTGAATTTCCCATTGCCGAAGCTAACTTTGGGACGGAAGAGTTCAGCCTATTCATTTTGCTCTTCTTAAGCTGCTTACCAGCTCAAATAGTGCAAAACGAAAAGTAGAATGAGAGTGGAAAAGTCGACCATAAATGGCAAACAATTCCACTCAAAAGAGATAAATTTTACTCGACCGCGATTTTCAAACTTGCAATCTCGGCGAGGTGTCGCACAAACGGTATTACCAAAGCTGCGGCCTCGGACACGTAACACGTGACCGTGTCTTCGACCATCCCACTGCCCCAATCCGCTGCAAAAGACTGGTCCCAAGGCGCCCGCGGAAGCGTAACGGCCTTTTCCGGAAGTTTTACAACAACCGGACCAAGTCCTGCGGCCTTTATGAGCACCTCGCTAGCTCTGGGACACTTTCCAAACCCACCCGCAGCAGGTGAGGGCACAAAGGGGGCATAAGTCACATGGTCGCCAGATACGCTCGCCATCCAGGTGACAACAATCCCGTCATCCGGCTTAAACTCGATGTAGTCGAACGAGCGGTCATTGGGAATCTTTTCCTCTCCCCACACGACCACTGCTCTGTTACCCTTGGAAAGAAAGACACGGCCTTTGCTGGCGCTAAGAACTTCTAGACCAGCTTTAGCGGCCAAAGCCTTGATATCGGTAGCGTTTAAAGCTACTTTCACCGGGCTATTTTCCTCAACGAAATCCTCCAACGCTTTTGTGTTCATTTTTTTTTCTCCTGTTCTTTGTTTTTGTTTTCTTACCATAACAACCCGCAACAAAGTACGAACTGCACAAGAAAGAAAACACTCGCTACCAATTCGCCCACGCATACACCGCAAACCCACATCCTCAAGGAGAGACAGTAGGCAAAAAGCTAAGCAAAAGCAAAGCCAAATACCAACGTCTCTCCTCCCGGACAACCGGATCCGCGCTTACAACAATTGCTCGCGAATCCAGCAATTAAGATTAAATTCTTAAATTCAGTCTCTTACTTCAATTTTCAAAGTGCTCAGTCGCCAACGACCTTTTAAAGGCCATCAAAACAAGCGCCTGATGTCCTATCAGTCTTATCTGATAGCTGATAGCGGTTTTGCTTTAGGTTTTAACTACAGCAAATTCCGCTACACAGTCATTAGACAAGTTATTAAATTAAACAAGGGAAGCAGGTCGTTCGACCCGGTAGGATGATTTAGTACTCTCCCCTCCCCTTTTAGGTTTCCCAATAACATACAAACAAAAATCTAGTTAACAGTTATTAGGTAGGATGAACTCGCATTATCAATGCAGGTTCAATAAATGGTAAACAAATCTATGTCCACATGAAAAGTTCTTATCTTGAACTTGTTGCCAGGTATTTTGGCAAATGTAAAAAAGCAATCTTTTGTTATCTCTTTTTGTTTGGGCCACTCTCTCACAAAGGAGCAGATTCCCGATTGTGCAAGCTAAGCTTGCGGTAAGCTTGTTCTTATTCAACGAAGCCAAGATATACTTGGAATCGGTCGGTAGGGACTAATGAAAAGAACCGCTTTAATTTCTTGCCCAACGTCTTTTACTAAATTAGGTAAAAGATAAATAGGAACTTCTTAGGCAAGGATCTATCTGCAATGGCCGGTAGGACCTGTTCGTGTACTCTCTCTAAGGTAAGGACAGCAAATGCTTCCATTTTTAAGTGCCAAAGGCACCGAAAGATTGGAAACAGTATTTCCGTACCTTGCAGGTAGGTCTGTGTCTAAGAAAACAAAAAAGCCAAGAACCGAAGAGAACGAATTCTCACCAGATCTTGGCTTTCTATAAAGTAGCATGGTTTGCCGGTCAAGATGGTAGGTTCTCTAAGGCGGTTTCTATGTGGTTTTAAATGTACCCTCTCTAACGTTCTGCAATCATTATATCCTATAGCTTAATATTTGTCAAGTACTTTTGATGGTATTACAACAGACGCTGTACAGGACATTTTCTCTGTATCACAGGTACATATTACTACAGGTTAATGCTGCTGTCAAGTTGCTTTGACAGTGTGTATGTTGACATAGTATTAGGACTTTGCTACCTTTATGTTAGTTATGTATTTAAAAACTCTTAAAGAATCTGGACTAAAAGATAAAGAAGCAATTGTTTACGACATCCTGCTTGAACATGGGGTTTTACCAGTTTTAGATATTATTAAAAAGTCAGGATTAAAAAGAGGGATTGTTTATAAAACACTCTACGATCTCCAAAATAAAGGACTAGCCTCGCAATTAACAGTTAAAAAGAAACTTCACTTCCGAGCTGAGCACCCTTACAAACTATCGGAACTTGTAGAGGGACAGTTGAAAGAAGCTCAGAACCATCAACTGACTTTGCAGACTTACCTACCCCAGCTTATATCAGCCTTCAAAACAACAGATAATAAACCGGGCGTAAAGATATATGAAGGTATAAACGGCATTAAAGAGGTCTACAATGACACTCTCAAAGAAGGTAAAGAGATTTGGGCTATACTGCAAACCTCCGAGGTTGAACCAAAGGTATATGACTGGCTCTCGCACACCTACGGCAAAAAAAGAGCCGAGGCCAATATATGGGCTAAAGTTATTACTGCGGAGGATTCAAAGACAAAAACTTATGTAAGTAAAGATGAAGCTGAAAAGCGGGAAACAAGAACTGTCCCGAAGGAAAAGTTTCCTATCGGCATAGAAGTTGATATCTACGGAAGTAAGGTGGCCTTTATTAACTTTCACAAAGATAGGGATCTAGTCGGAATTATTGTTCAAAACGAGCTTATTGCTAATACAATGCGGGCTATGTTTACATTAGCTTGGGAAAAGGCCGGAGACTACAAAGAAGTGCAGCCTTCAATTAATTCACTAACTCCTTAAGTGTTGAATCTAAGGATTCTATACGCATTTCCCATGGTACAGCCGGGCCTTTAATTCCTAATTTGTGCATATATAGTGCCATACCAGCTTTAATTGCCTCCGGGTCAAAATTAGGATCGCGTTCAATAACGTAATACTTGTTGTGAAACTCGCGATTGTTCCCCCAAATGGATTCGATCTTCTTAACAACCCTAAAACCAGTAATTTTAAAGTAGATTTCAGCTTGCTCATCGGTTACAGCAAGACGATGGAATTTATGTCCTTCGTCTGGACCGTCGAATACTTGTACCTGTGGGAATGGAAAATACTCCCCTATCCCGTAGGCTTCCAGGTTTTTTCTTAGGGCATTCATCTCTTCAGCATTTACCCCTACCTCTGTACTTGGAAAATCAACTATGCCTATGCAATCAGCGGACGCTATCTGACCAATTTCATCAAACCAATGGAGCATGTCCCATGGCATTCTATTGTGCATACCAGTCCTATTAAGACTTATAAAAATATCGATCGATCCCTTTGGATATCCTCGTTCCTCTAAAATTGTAGATAATTGTTTCCAGTCTCCTTCTACTGCATCCAAAGGCAGCCCCTTCTCTTTGGCCAGCATCTGCATTTGCCCGACATAATGATTTTCATATTCAAAACCAATAACCTTTTTTAATCCAGTACCTGACAACGGTAACGCGTTTCTTCCCGTTGCTGCACCAATATCAAGTAATGTCTTTGATGACAGAACCTCTGTGTCCGATGATCCTTGATTATAGAAATGATCTAAAACTTCGTCTACTACCAATCTAACTTCTCTTTGATTCAGCCTTTCATTATTGCGAGCATACTCAGCATAATTAATTTCACCATAAATTCCAGATAATTCTGAAAATATTTTCGATACTCTAGAACCATTCAGATCACTATATATACTCTGCAGCTGCGCTCTTACATCCTCCCTCGTATCGGAATTTGCGCCGTGTGCAAGCCGATCCATTGTAGGAATAATATTTTCTTCCGCACGAATAGTTTGTATAGCAACCGCCATCCTAGCTTCTTTAGTCAGAGAACTGTCGTAGAGGGAATGTTCTATTTCATCTTGCCTACCTTTTTCTAACAGAGCTCTTATTGAAAGATACAGCGCAAGCCCTTCCCCACGCGTAGCCGACTCTATTACAATAAGAGATAGGAGTTCTCTTAGTTTGGTCTCTGCATCACTATCCCCAGAATAAGACAATTTATACTTTTCGGCGACATAATTAGCCAAATCTCTTCTTACACGGCCATCCCCCTTTGTCATTACCTCACGAATTAATTTGTCATTGATATCAGTATCTATTTGAAATAATCTATCAACAAGTTGCTCCGGGGATACTCTAACTTGGATACCGGAGCCCTCCCACAAATAGGCCTCGTTCAAAACCTCTGCAGGTTTAAAACCCAAAATTCTCTCATCCGATGGGTAAAGCTTTGGATTAACCCGACTTCGCATTTGTAGCATGACTCCTACAGCTCTAACATCCTCATCTGAAACCACTTCCACAGAATCTTTTGAAAATTTTAAAAGTACATTGCTAGCCTCTAAGGAAAGGTCCCAAAGGTTGTTCCATTCACTTCTGTACGAATTTTCAGCGAGTACTCTCTGTTCCTCAAAACCTCGCTCTACAGGATCCTGCCGATCTGCGACAACAACAGGCTCTAAAGGACTGAAAAATTGTCGAATACCTGTCTTTTCATCCTCCTGAACGTGAGGATTAATACTACTAATAGTTTCGGAGAGATTGGGCACACATTCATTTTACACTATCTTGATCTATAATTTTATATAGTTATTGTTGTTATTAAATCCTTACTTTGATACTTTTGAATACACAATCCTGCCTTTTCCGTCTCTTGCACTATTACCCCACTCTTCAAGAGCTCAGGAAGTTCTATTTTTATTTGAAAGGAAATCTTTAGGGGCAGATTTGCACGG
>CAZTDP010000003.1:0-6672 GCA_964612565.1 uncultured Candidatus Saccharibacteria bacterium | reverse complement strand
CTGTTTAGCAAATTCGTACGAGCCATTATATCATCTCTTATAATATTTTGCGTGCTCGTGATGCCGTCGGCCGAAAGAGGGTCTGTAACTAAATATCTCGGCAATCGAACCGACAAGACATTTAATTTATTTCGACGGGCGTAAGAAAAGGCACTTGCAGGAATATCTTTAGATAGTTCATCAACTTCCAAATTATTTGTAGGAGCAAGGTTGCCGGCAACCAGTCTTAGACCTAATTTGTCCCTTTGTTCCACTTTGGTATCGATGCCTAATACAGGAATATTTGTTTTTATATCCACAAATAAAAAGTCCAAACCACCTGTCAAATCCATATCGGGGTCGGTTTTAACCATTTTAACTTTTTCTTCTAACCCAACCGCCTCGATTAGGGCCCTAAAACCGTAAAAGGTAGCTATCTCGCATCTAATACCGGTTTCGAGCGACGTTATAGAAAATTCCTCTCCTTTTTTGGCATATCTGCCCTTGCTTTGAAAGTCATAAGCTTTCTGCTTACGTACAGTGTTTTCCTGGTCTATTCGTCTGATTTCAGTTATGTACCAGTCCGCTTTATTTTCCAAAGATTCCGAGGAGATAGCGTGGGATTTTCTAACGACCCTAAATATCCTTTCCAACTGGTCTATTTCATCAATTCCTATATCTACAAGGCTGCCTATTGAAGAGGCTAGTAAGCGACTTTCTTCCATAGATGAGGTATCACTGAGTTTAGAATCATCCTTGCTGTAAGACACGACAAAAAAAGCTAAATTCAAACCTATCATGTCAATTTTTGTTTTCTGATCTAAATCAGGATTTTCTAAGTACTTGTCCAACACGTGCTGTCGCAGGGACAAAGCCTGGAATTCTGCACTATTGCGTGCGTCCTCAAATGAAACACCGTTTTGTGTTTGCTCAATAATAAGGTTGGGGATCCACTCCGACTGTAAATTAGTGCTTAATATCCAAAAATTTTTGAAAGAAGGCTTCTCAAAAATACCGGGTGCTTGTTTCTCTATTGACGCCCTCCAATCTTTTTCATCACCACTGCTGTCTTTTTTCTGTTCAAGAGACTGAGAACCGTTTTGCCTTATAACTGCTAGTGATAAGCCGCCATGAGCTTCCTGAACTGCTTCCTCACCGCTTTTTTCCGGGACTGCGTAAGTAACCATATTTAATGTATTCTACGCAAACTTCTGTCTATAAAGCAACCTTCTCATTGCAACAAACAAGGCATCTATCTTATGATATAAGTGTGAATAAAATCATGACTGCCCTAGTTTCAACGGCCCTTTTATGCATAATAATGACTCCATCAACATTAGCCGAAACAACCGCCCCTGTTACAACACTTACTAAGTCCCCTGCCCTTCCTAACGGCAAAAACAATTGGTATGTAACACCCGTCAGTATAAACCTTTCAGCCACAGACCTGGAAAGTGGTGTTCAAACCATAAACTACAAAATCGACACAGGAATTTGGCAAACGGCAACTTTTAATGACACTCTAAATCTTGCGCCTAATCCATCTTTTGAGCAGGGAGATACAAGTTCCTCTATTGACACGTTAGACTGGGATATCGGTGCTACCGATGCACAAACAACTTACACCAAGGATTTTTCAAATTATTTAACCGGATTTGAAACGGCTTCCATAAAAATATCCAGCACAAATTCAACTTGGCACTCAATTAATAATTCTGTTAGTTATGCTGTTTCTTCCCCTTACAGCAACATGAGTGCTGAGGTATGGGTTAAGACTGAATCAGTCACTGCATCTCCAGGTGTTTACTTTAAAATTTATAGTGTTAATCAGGACACTGCCGGAAATATAACTTACGGCTTGATCGGACAAAGTTCTGCGTTAACAGGTACAAATGAATGGACAAAAATATCCGGCAATTTTGTTGTTAACAGTTCTACGGCAATAGGAGTTTATATAGAACCCGGGCTAAGCGGCAGTGGGACAGCTTGGTTTGATGCCGTAAATATAAGTCAGTCTATTAGTACTCAAGAAGCTAATTTTTCGGTTTCTGCGGATGGGAACCATACTGTTTACTACTACTCTACCGATCGAGCCGGAAATACGGAAACAACGAGGAGTACTACATTAAAAGTAGACCAAACACCTCCGGGAAATTGGCATAATTCAGGAGCATTCAGAGGGTTACTTGGTTCAAATTATCAACTTTGGGTATACACCGAAGTGGATGACCCGATATCGGGAATTTCTACATTTACAGATAAATATCAAATTAGAACTGAGCTTCATCCGGAGTTTGGAAAATACAGCAACATTTTGGACTGCGGATCTACTTGGCAGGCTAATAATTGGCTATTTTTAATTTCCCCGCCGTTTTTGCCAGGCGTACATTCGGCGTATTTGCTTGCTCCAAAGACAAGCTTTTGCAACAGCAACTGGAATATTTGCAAAACTATTAGATTTTATTCCGAAGACCTGGCCGGAAACACCAGTACTAAGGATCTTTGCATCAACGGCCCGTGGATAAAAATACGCGGTGGAGGCATTGTGGGCAGTAAATATGGAATTGATATGCTCTCCGAAGCCGAAGGCGACAATACCGACAGTGTTATTGAGGCCGGAAACACTCAAATTGATTTTTTTACAAGCAGTCATGACTGGAAAATAACAAATAATCCGCCAACTTACAGTGTAGGCTACAACGATCTCATTGGCCGCGTTAAATCGTACTCCGATATGGGAAGCAGTCTTCCAATGTCCGACGGTGTATTTAGAAAAAACGGAAATTTAACTTTAAACGATTCGACAATTCCTTCTAACTATGGTTCGGCTGTTTTTAAAAACATTGTGTTTGTAAACGGAAATTTAACAATTGATAAAAACACGGCCGTTTCAAATTCCAGTGCCGTGCTTTTTGTTGTTTCGGGAGACGTAAAGATTGCCAAAGCTGTGACTCAGGTTACAGCCGCAATTGTTACCGACCATAATTTTTACACCGCTTACGACATTGTCGAAGGTGATAACACCGAAATCCTAAATTTAAACGGCGTTTTTGCGGCTAATAAGTTTGTTTTTCAACGAACTTTGCAAGGAACCAATAACAACAACACTCCATCGGAAAACTTTATTTTTGAACCAAGGTTTGGATATAAGCTTAAGGATTTTATGGGATACAACGCGGTTAGGTGGCTTAGTACTTTGTAGTACTTTGTGTTTTTAATAGTAACAGCTTCTATTTTGAGGCTGTATCTAAAAGATTAAAAGGCATGCCAAACAGCGCCAGTGCGTTAACTATATTTTGCGTTTTAACTTAAACTTTCCGTCCGGAATATCTTCGATTTCGTAGCCCATCTCAATAATTTGGCGTCTTACAACATCGGCCTTATCCCATATCCCGGCTTTACGATATTCGTTTCGCGTTTTTGCAAGATCTATAACTTTTTGAGGAGTCTCATATGCCAAATGTTCCTCAAGTTTTAAACCTAAGATCGGGTCCATTTTCAAAAGTGTGGCCAATTTTTCAGGCTCCGGAATATCAGCTTTCATCATTTCCCAAACCACAGCAATAGCCTCAGGCAAATTAATGTCATCGTTCACTTTGTCTAAAAATTTTCTATAAAATTCTTTTGAAACTTTGGCCGACTCTTCTCTTTTGTAACTTCTTGCCAAATCATATAATTTCTTCAACGCATTTTGAGCAGCCGTTAACGAATCCCATGTAAAGTTTAATTTGCTTCGGTAGTGGGATGTCATATAAAAGTAACGAAGCGCCATAGGGTCAAACCCTCTTTTCTCCAAGTCGCTAACTGTGTAGAAATTTCCTAAACTTTTACCCATTCGACCACCATCCACTGTTAAAAACGCACCATGAACCCAATAGCGAACAAATTTTTTACCAGTTGCGCATTCACTTTGAGCTATTTCATTTTGATGGTGAATCATCTTCAGGTCTTCTCCTCCAACATGTATATCCAATGTACTGCCAAGTTCTGCCAAAGACATCGCAGAACACTCAAGATGCCACCCGGGGAACCCAACACCCCAGGGTGAGGGCCACTCTTGTGAACGATTGTCATCTTTTGACGAAAACTTCCAAAGCGCAAAATCTGTAGAATTTTTCTTTTCCGGATTGGGTTCAACCCTGGCTCCCTCCATAATATTGCCGATTGTATACCCGGATAACTGTCCGTAACTTTCAAACTTTGATGTGTCAAAATATACGCCATCAGATGTTGTGTAAGTGTAGCCTTTGTCTTCTAATATCTTAACTAACTTGATCTGCTCCTCAATGTACTCGGTGGCTCTTGTAAACTTGTCGGGTCTTAAAAAATTCAATTTGTCATAGTCTTGCAAAAACTTTTCGATATAAAAGTTGGCAACGTCTAACGCAGTTTTTCCTTCTTTACGGGCAGACTTTTCCAGCCTGTCGTCGCCGGTATCTGCATCCCCCAAGTTGTCTCCGGTAAGGTGGCCGACGTCAGTCAAATTCATGACAAACTTGACTTTATAATCACTAGCCAGCAAAACACGATTTATAAAATCCGTTAAGCAATATGTCCTAAAGTTTCCTATAGAGGCGTAATCGTAAACCGTAGGACCGCAGGAGTACATTGTAACTAGTTCCGAGTTTAAGGGACTGAATTCTTCAACTTTTTTTGTTAAGGAGTTATATATTCTCATACCTTGCTTGATTTTATCACACTAGCAGGGTCCGACCCAGCTCGGGATCGGATCTAGGCTAAAGCCGGATCCGCCACCTCCGAACGACCGTCAAGTGCACGACCCAAAGTTGCATCGTCGGCGTATTCAACATCACCGCCGACAGGCAAGCCTCGAGCAATTCTAGTTACTTTGACCGCATCCTGCCCCCAACCACGATCCCTAATTAACTTTGTGACGTACATTGCTGTGGACTCACCTTCCATGCTCATGTTTGTAGCTAAAATTATTTCAACCGGTTTTAAATCTAAAGCGTCAAATTCAACTGTATTTACCAGGCTGCCAATCCTAGTAATAAGCTCGTTTACAAAGATCTCTTCGGGCCCCATATTATTTAGCGGGTCGATTATGCCGTGTAAAACATGATAAACGCCCTTGTAGCCGGTTTTTTCAATGGCAAAAGCGTCCAATGGGTTTGCAACTACGGCCACAACCCTTTTGTCTCGCGAAGGATCGTCGCACACCGAGCATACATCAAATTCCGTCACATTTTTACAAACTGAACATAGTTTGGTATTCCTCTTTAAGGCCAATAAGGAATCTGAAAAGCGCGCAATTTCTTCTTCTGGAAAGTGTAATAAATGGAATGTAAGCCGCTGGGCAGTTTTTGGACCGATGCCGGGGAGGCGTTCAAATGATTCTATTAAATTTAAAATGGGTTGAGGTATTTTCACCGGAATATTCTATCAAATTAACGGAAGACCGCCGTCAAACGCATCAATAACAGCATTTCTATTAAAAGCAGCCTGGGCGGGCGCAACATTCATATCGGTTAAATTTCCGGTTTCTCCGGCCCGTACTCTTTTTGGCGGCTCTTTGCATAAGACACACTTTACTCCGAGTGTCTGACCATAAATTTGGTTTAACAAACTCTCAACTAACGTGCGGTTAGAGGGTGCCTCAAGACGCTCTTTATGAAATTTGTACGAAACTTCTAAAAGAATAATTCTTCCTTCAACACCGACAACCTTTACAGATTTAAGAAGAGCGGTTAGCGAGTGGTTTAAATCCTTACTTTGTTTTAAGAAATCTTTCCACTTCTCCTCCACTTCCTCAACTGAAATTACAGCTGCATCCCCAGTTGCTTCAGAATCAACATGTTTTTCATCCGCAGCATCTTCGGAGGTTTCCACTTCGTTTTCTGTTTCTAAAATAACTTCTAAAAGCTCTTCGGGGGCATCTTCAACTACGATTTTTTCTTTAGGTTTTGAAGTTTTTTCCTGATCAACTTTAGGTTTGGGCTCCGTGCCTTTTGGCTTCGAAAATTTCGAAACATCACTATCTGAAAGACCGGTTATCTTAAGTACAGCAACCTCCAGCGGGAGCTGGGTAATAAAAGATGACTTAATTTTTGAATGAGCTTCGAGCAAAATCTCGACAGCACTGTTTATCCACGAAATATTTAAAACTTCGGCCTGTGAGGTAATTTTTGTCAAAAGTTCAGGTGTTACTCCGCTAACTGCATTTGGAACACCTGACTTTACAAAAAGAAGATCTCGCATATATCTTAAAAGTTCGCCTGTCCAAGTATAAAGATCAAGGCCGTCCTCAAAAACTTTATTTAGTAAAGTTAAAGCTGCAGCAGCATCACCGGAAGCAAGATCCGAAACAAAATCTATGTAAACGTCTCTCGAGTTCATACCCAAAAGCGAGTCAACACTTATATCGCCCTCGGCTACCTGCTCCAACAGCGTCTCAGCGTCTCTAAAGCCCCCCAGTGAGGCAAGAGCAATTTTTTGATAGTCCTCGTCATCAAGCTTTATTTTTTCTTCCTTGCCTATTTCTTTAAGTTTGCTTACAAGTTGAGAAACACCTGCGCGTTTGAATTTAAAAACCTGGCATCTTGATTTTATTGTGTCGGGAACTTTGTGGGATTCGGTTGTGCATAAAATGAAAGTTGTGTTCCTTGGCGGTTCTTCCAATGTTTTGAGTAAAGCGTTAAACGCTTCGGAAGTTAACATGTGAACTTCGTCGAT
>CAZTDP010000002.1:52051-94793 GCA_964612565.1 uncultured Candidatus Saccharibacteria bacterium | reverse complement strand
GCTACGTCTCCGAAATTCAGGAGCTTAAAAAATTACAAAAGACACTTACAAATTTTGGTGCTTCCCTTTTGCGAGATCCTAAGTCTCTTTCACTAGCCGAACTCAAGTTATATACAGATTCTTATAAAGAATTTGCGTCAAATTACTCTGGCAGGTTTGATATTTTTACCAGCATGCCGTCGGATATTAGATTGCAAGAAAACATGAAAATTTTAAACTTATTCTTATTTAGGCTTGAGAATATAAGTGGCCATGAGGAAATATTGAAGGAAGACGTTTTACAGTTAAAACTCATTAACGACCAAACAATGGAGTTGGTAGAGGAGGCAGTATTTCAACGTGACGAGTTAACAGGATTGATAAAAAAGGAGGAATTCTTTAAGCGTACTTTTGACAAAGTTGGCCACGCGTTGTTGGATGGAAGCGATGTTACCTTGTTGTTAGGTGACCTGGCCAATCTTCGCTACACAAATGACTTGGGAGGGAGAAAAACCGGAGATTGGGAGTTGTGCAAAGTGGCAGCGTCTTTAGAAAAAGCAACAAGCAGCGATCCGGATGCAATTGTTTCAAAGTATGGCGGCGACGAATTTGCTTTGTTAATTACTGGAGATAAAGCCGTGGCCAAAAATTTTGTTCAAAACGCAAAAAACTTATTGAGTAATACAAGAGACGGTACTCCGTTGCTTGTACCGGCTTCATCTAGCGCAAAAGAAGGATTTTTACCACACAAAATTTCTTTAGACTTTGGATACATCTCCCTAAAAGAAGGTATCGACCAAATGACTTCTCTCTTGGATCTTTCCAAAAAGACTAACAGCTTGCTTATTTTTAACCCTGTTGACGAAGAAAATCTACAAGTTGTGCACAATACTGTGTTATCCGGAGGTGAACTAGACATCACAAGTCCCGAAGCTGTTTTTTATGTAAAAACACTAGTGAGGTTAATGATGAGACACGCAGACGCACGGATAGGAATTCAAAAAGGATTTAATAAATTTCAAAATATTTACCAACTTTACGAAGCCAATAGCGAATCAAGTGGTGGAAACAAGGATAAGGTTTTTGATGCTCTAAAAATAATGTGGTCATATTCAAGCAAATCTCTTGGAAACAGGCCCTTTAGTGTTATAGAGGACATTGAAAACGAGCTAAAAGGCGGGGATCTTACCGTGGACATTTTTGAAAAGTATTTCCATGCAAACAATATGCCTGTAGAAGAATCCGCGTTGCAGCAGGCCATGAGAGGGGCAATATTGGATTTTGTTAAACAAACCGCTAAGTGATTTAACTTCCGATTGTCCCATAAACCCCTATACGATACAATTCAAGTATGTTAAATACACAGCACAAAGAGCAAAGAGTAGCAGTATTTGTAGACGTTCAAAACATGTACTACTCGGCTAAAAACTTATATGGAGCCAAGGTAGATTTTGGAAAAATTTTGGCCACGGCCGTAGCCGGGCGCCGCTTGGTTAGGGCATTTACTTATGTTATCAGAGCCGATGTCGGTTCCGAACGAGAATTTTTTGATGCACTAAGCAAAATCGGCTATGAGGTACGGGAAAAAGAGCTTCAAATCTTTTACGGCGGTAGTAAAAAAGGTGATTGGGACGTGGGTTTGTGCATGGATGCGGTTAGGCTTATGCCAAAGGTTGACGCTATGGTTTTGGTTTCGGGTGATGGCGACTACATGGATCTTTTAGAATACGCAAGAAGCCAGGGTGTGCGAAACGAGGTTATCGCTTTTAGTAAAACCGCTTCAAACAGATTAACCAGTGTTGCTGATCAAATAACAGATATGTGCGAAACACCCGAAAAGTTTTTAATTGGAAAGTCCAAATTTACTATTTTACCGACCTTCGGTGCTTCAAAAGAAAGTTCTGACAAAAATGGAAAAGTTTAAAACCTTTTTGCACTCAAAAAACCTCAAAAACATATTGTTTTTGATTTACTTCTTTTTATTGCTTTGTACTTTGTATCATGTCTATTATTCCCGTCGTGTGATTCCTGGCGTTGTAGTTGGGGATGCGTCGCTGGGCGGCAAAACTTATGCTCAAGCTAAGGAGGCACTGACTTTAAAGACAACTAATTTAGATGAAACAATTACGCTTAAGTACAACGATAAATCATATGTAATAAAAGCCGAGGACATTGGTTTGGTTTACGATTTGGATGGAACTGTAACACGCGCATTTGAGATCGGCCGATCCGGTAATTTTTTAATTGACTCAAAAGACAAACTTGCCGGACTTTTTAAAAATTTACGTTTGGCTGCATATCACGATTATGAAGACCAAAAACTTAGCGACATATTTTCGGAGGTAAAAGGTGAATTTAATGTTGAGGAAAAAGAGGCAAGTTTAGAAATGAAAGACGGAAAGTTAGCTGTTTCTGTTGAATCCGAAGGTGTAAAAATTGTCGACGACGCTTTGTACAATGTTGTTATAAGTGCTCTTGACGATTTAAATTTTGGCGAAAAGGAACTTCCAAGTAAAAAGATAATTCCTCAAATTGTAGCTTCGGATATTCAACCATTGTTGGCTGAAGTTCAAAAAATTGTAGATAACAAAATTACGGTTAAAAACGGCAACAGTAATTGGGTTTTAGAATCACCTCAACTTTTGGGCTACATTTCGTTTACAAAAGATAACGCCGGAAAGATTGAAATTGCGCTTAATGAGCCCGAATTTAATACCTTTGCCGACCAATTATCTCAGGAGGTAAATCAACTTCCGCGTGGAAAAGTTGCTCAAACCGACGGCACTAAAGTTGTTTCGTTTGAAATTACAAAAGAGGGAAGCGAGCTTAACGAAGACAAGTTTATTTCGGACTTTAAAGATGCGTTTTTTAACGCCAAGCCTACCGTTTCCATCCCGATGAACTCCGTTTCCGGTCCTGCCGACAAAGAAAAATACGGCATTTTAGAATTGTTGGGCGAAGGCTCTTCACATTATAAAGGATCCGCCCAAGCAAGAATTCATAATTTAACATTGGCAGCCGAAAGAACGAACGGCGTTTTAGTAGCGCCCGGTGCAACTTATTCACTAAACAATTCTGTTGGTGACATAAGCGCTGCCACCGGTTACGATACTGCCTATATTATTAAAGGAGATAGAACCGTTTTAGGCGAAGGCGGAGGAGTTTGTCAAACATCCACAACCTTATTTAGAGCAGTATTAAATTCGGGTTTACCGGTTGTAAAGCGATACCCTCACGCGTATAGAGTTTCCTACTACGAGCAGGATATGAAAGTTGGTTTTGACGCTGCAATCTTTCAACCATCTTGGGATTTTCAATTTAAAAACGACACAAAGGGCTATGTTTTAGTTCAATCCGAGGCAAATTTAGATGAATCGTCTCTGACATTTAAATTATTTGGAACTTCCGACGGCCGCAAAGTAGAAATAACAGAACCGGTAATAACGAATCAAACCCCTCCGCCGCCGGCCTTGTATCAAGATGATCCGACGCTTGCAAAAGGAGTTGTTAAACAAGTAGACTTTCCTGCCTGGGGTGCAAAGGTTAAATTTACCCGAACCGTTACATCAAGTGATGGAAAAATTTTGTATGATGACACGTTTAACAGCAGTTATCAGCCTTGGCGCGCGATTTATCTTGTGGGAACTAAATAGAAGTTCAGATCTATCTTTTGCTAATCTCAATGCTTACAGTCGAGTACCCTTCATTGTCTTGAGCCGAAATTAAAACAGTTGCGCGGTTGTCTGTGTTTTTGTATTTCAACACAATAGTTCCGTCGTCCGTTTTTTCAGAAGTAGCCTGCCAATCTTTGTCGGCAAAAACCGTTTTATAAAAACTTTTTAATTCACCCTGAGTTTTTTTAGCCTGAAAAGTTAACTGTTTTGAAGTTGCACTTTCGTTTGTTCCCATTTTTTGGGCACCGCTTGGCATTGGAAAATCAAATTGGCTGGTCGTATCAGCGCCTTTAACTTCCTCGACTTTGTGCAAGGCTTTTGGCTGATAAGAAGCAAAGGCGTAATAACTAACAATAAATCCTGCGGTTATAACACCGAGTATGGAAAGTAGTTTTTTGTAGTCTTTGCCCATGTGTTTAAATTGTACAAGGTTACAGGCGGTGTGTCATTTGTGTTTGTATATTTGACGTGCGCGTTATTTTATATTGATTACGGCGTAAGAATTTAGAAAATCCGGTTTTTTCTGCTAAAATGTGTGAGCTAGTTATTGCGGCCCCATCGTCTAATGGCTCAGGACGGCGGATTCTCATTCCGTCAATCAGGGTTCGATTCCCTGTGGGGTCACCAGTAATTTGACCAACACATCGCGTGGTGGGCAAATTACTGTGTTTCCACCATTGGAACGAAGTGTTAGCGATAGCTAACGGTTCTACTTTAGATGCTATAGAGAGCAAGGCGAACTATAGCTCTAATGCAAGCTTTGCTTCTTCCCTGTGGGGTCACCTATACTAATGTATCCAAATTTTGTCTTCCAACACTTGTCTTTTTTAGAAAAATTCCTGTAACTTCTGGGGAAGGAGCTAAGCCGGGATTGCTTATGTACGGCTCTCTGTAGTGCTTGTCTACCCAAATTTCACCAGACACGAAAGTAAAACTATCTTTGAACAAATTCCATAAGTCAAGTAAGTTAGGTCTGAACCCGTTGTCTATAGGTACGTTATGTAAAGCCAGTTTATACGGAACAGTAACCAATAAGTATTTATTTAAACTTACCGCCTGTTTTATATTTTCAATTGCTTTGTCAAAGTCGCTGGCGCATATGTGTTCCAAAATATTGTTGGCTAGGACTAAATCAAAACCTAATTTGAAATTTGTTACTCTGGATATATCACAAACTATATCTGCATGCGAATCCGGGTCCATATCCAGCGTTTTTATTTTGCAATGGTTGACTTCAAGTGCTTTGTACAGCTCCGATATATACTTTTGTTTTTTTGTTCTATAGTCAGGAGATTCCGAACCGATATCAAGGACCGTCTTTATTTCGCTTAGTACGGGATGGATTCTACTCAAGATCCAGTCTCTTTCTACCGGTAGCATTTGTTAAGTATAAGTATTGTGCACTAAATAGTAAACGCCGACTAACTATAAAAACCATCGAAAGCCGGCGCTCCCGCAATTCCCTTAACTTATAGTATTGACAACTATTGCTTTTTGTGTTATCCTAGCAATATTCTCCATGGAAAAAACACTTTTTTTCCAGTTTGTGGCCTCGGTTAAACCCCCGGCCAAAGGCCTGCGCCGATATACGTCCGGTTTTCGTTAACTAGACGCACTATCCTAACAGCGCCTTCATCGGAGATTCCGAAAGAAGCTTCCTAAAGAAGCTTCAGGCGTTTAATACGCCACAAACTTTGAGTTATGCACAGGAATTGGTTGACTTTGACAAATTCTTACAAAGGAATCTTGCAAAGGAAACTAAAACCTCAAAATGCGAAGATTGAAAAGCCACTAACTAAAGCCGGGCTTTTAAATCGATGAACAGAGTGTGTAACTTGCTATTTCCCGAGGGAACTAACCCCAATCCCTCGATTAAAGAGCCGGTTTTTTGCTACCAAGCACAATCACCGGCTCTTTTTCTTTTTTGAAATATAGACGTTTTAAGTTAGTATCAATGTATGGAACACACAGAACAGAATCAAATTGAATCTCCCTTAGATCAAGTCGACTCCGAAAAACCTCACATTCTCGGGCTTGAAGATAAATACAAAGATTTAGTTGGTTCAAAAGTCACTCTGGGCGAATTAACAACTTATTTAAATGCGCAAAAGAGCAGTATCAAAGATAAAATGAAACATTGGAAGAAGGGAGAACCCACGATCGATTCTTATGTTCAGGATTTATTTATTCAAGTCTTTGAAGACGAAAAAAATAAAAAAATTGATATAGGGTCCGGCGAATTTGATCTGGGGAGCGTATCCGGCATGACCTCAAGAGAGTGGAGAATGTTTTTGGGTGTTTTTAGTGATGCCGAGCAGTATTTAGCGTCTAAGAACTTAAATACAGCAGGTTTACGTAACGCGCTTGGTAAAGTAGCCGTATATTTGTATGAGTATGTACCTGATAATAACGTGTCAGGTGATTGGACGGTTCCGATGTACGACGGTGAAGGCCATGTAAAAATGAACACAATACCTCCTCACTTAGACGACTCAAATGAATCTGTGTGGAAAAAGATGGTACAGCGCTATGCCAACGGATATACTAAGGTTAAGTGAGTCAATTTCACTCGAAAAAGGAATTCTTACAGTTTTTCCGTCTCCAACCAATTCATCCGATAATCCGGTAGATTCATTTCCAAATATCAAAGTAAAAGTGCGGTGGGGTTTAACATTTTCTAAAATTGTTTTTCCGTCGGTTGCAAAAAAATATGGTTCTTTTGGAAACTGATCAAAATATTCCTGAATACTGTCAAAGTAAGTGTAGTTCATGGCAAAAACACTTCCCATTGATGCACGAATTGTTTTAGGATTAAAAATATCTACACCGGGTTTAATTATGGCAATATCTTTAAACTCAAAACCATGCATTGTACGTAAAATTGTTCCCAGGTTACCGGTGTTGCTTGGGTTTACTAAAACAACGTGGGGTTTCTCGACCGAAAGTTGTGTCTGATATTTTTCAAAAACACCTATGCAGTACGTATTTTCCTTATCAGAAATCTTGTCTATCGCTTTGTCGTTAACTTCTATTGGAAGACTGCTTTGTTTACACGCGGCAATTATTTCGGAAACACCTGAGTTTGAGCCTGCTTTAGAACTTAAGATTACTCGCGATACTTGGTTTGCCCTGTATTTAAAAAGATCAATTGTAGGATAGACTCCCAGTGCATAAGAATAATCTAAATCTTTTTCGTACCTCTTAATGTCCATATTTAATCCCCGAAGGTAATGGAGTTAATAATTTTTTCTGAAACATCTTTAAATGTAGTATTAGTTCCCGGTCTGTAGATGATGGTGAGGATTTTAGATTTGTTTGAAATGAGTGGGACAAATGTGTAAACATCACCTCTCCAGCTATAATTTATGTACTGATATCCTGGTTTGTTTCCCACTATTACGTCTTTTACCTCACCGTTTGCAGGTTTTCCCTTTGCCGCAAAATAATCGTCTGTTAATTTTTTCTTTTCTAAATCTAACATTACAGCCGTGTCGCCGGATTTTGATTCTTGTGTTAAATAAACAAAAGATATTCCTGAGTTGCCGTCACATACACTTAAAATCGTTCTATACCCGGAATCTGTTGGGGTTTCAATTTGACATTCCACCGAAAGATTTGAGGGGTATTTAAAATTTATTTTTGTCTGATCGTCAGAAACCTGTTTTAAAAGTTCGGTGTCGACGTCATCAAATATTTTTGGCGTAAACTTTATGGAGTTTAATATTTCATTTGTGTGAATATCGTATTGCTGTCTAAAACCAATATCTCCTTTATAGTATCTTGAAATTTCATAAAACTTTCCGCCATAAGTAACGTAATACACTCTGTAGTATCCGTTACACCCATCGATAGAAAAGTAAAGCGCTCCTTGATCGCCTACGGTTGTTTCCTGGATTTGTGCGCCCTGTGCAATCTCGGGGCATGTTGTATATAGTGACTGCATTTTTGTTTGGGCAACTTCATTTATACCTCTGACTAAAGTTGAAAAAACCGTAACTGTAAATTTATATCCTTCAATAAAGTTTGGATCTTCTCCTTTGGAGTATGTAACTTCTACTTTCCCTTCACCTTTTTCGGTGTCTACAGTTTCACTTAATTTTGCATCACTCTGATAACTAAAATTTACCTGTAATGGAATACTTGAATACGTAAGTGTTTGAATTTGAGGCACGTCAGAAATTGTTGCTTGAGGCGTCTCGTTTTGAACGTAGGTGACTCTATGGCTTATCGTTTCGTTTATGTATCTGGTTAAAACCACAATTGAGACGGTTACAAACAAAAACAATACGCCTACGATAATCGTGATACGTTTAAAAGTTTTTTTTCTTGAAGAAATTATTTTTTCTTTTTCTTCTATCGGGAGCTCTTCAAATTTTTGGACAGCACCATCATTCATACTTATTAAATAATATCACACGATGCTAAACTTTTTTATTTATGTAAATCATTGACAAACAGTTCGAATAAAGATCTAATTAACATAGAAATGAATAGAAATATATATTTCTGCCCAATATTAATTTTTCGCTAAGGACATTCCATTTTTGTAATGGAGATGTCCTAATTTTTTAGGAGGTGAATGATAATGCCAGTAAAAAAAAGAGCAACAAAAAAAGTAGCTAAGAAAACAGTAAAGAAAACAACTAAGAGAAAAGTCGCAGCAAAAAAAACAGTAAAAAGAACAACAAAAAAGAGAACAGCTAAAAGAAAATAACCTAGCTTTTTCTTCTAAACAGTATTTAGAAGAATTTTTCTTGTTTAAACTAATATGAGAACGGCTTCAATTTTTTGGAGCCGTTTTCTTTTGTGCTGTTGGTTGGGTACCGTTATACTTAACCAATGAAAGATTTAGAAAAAAATTTAACAAAAGAAAAATTTGATTATGTTCAGGTTGAATACAGAACAGTACTAAGTGACGCAGAAAGTGCTGAACTAAGTAAAGTTCAGATGCGTATTTTTGGAGGAACTGTAAACAAGCAAGAAGCAGCTGAAGATTTTATTAATCTTCCGTACGCGCACCTTTTACTTAAAGATGGTGCAGCTGTTGTTGGGTTTTTGGATTTGCACAAATCAGACGGAAGTTATAAAGGAAAACCGCTTTCTATTGGTGGATTAAGCATTGGAATTTTACTTGAATATCGCGGGAGACATTACGGTTACGACCTAATATCTCGAGCCATGGAAAATCTTCGAGAACAAAATTACGATATTGGTTTTCTTGCCGCAGCTACCGGGACCGCAGGTTTATACGAAAAGTTTGGTTTCAAAATGTTAAATACAAATTACACATGGGAAAATGTCTATGGAGAGATAAAAACTGACAATGACGGTATGGTAGTGCCTTTAAGAAACTTGGAGCTATTTGATGAAATTCAAAGTAATACTGCACCTATTCATATAGGAAAGGGCTATTGGTAAATTACAAACCGTAAATTTGTTTTGTGACTTGATCTATTTCGTGTTTAAGTTGAGGAAACGGAACACCCTCGCGCGCGCTCACATCTTCCAAAAACCAAAATGTTCTTTCGGAATGTCCATAGCCAAATGTCGGAGGCATGCCGTACTCAAGCATTTCTACGTAGTCAATGTCGAGCATTTGAGCTTCTTCGTCTCCGGCGTCTCGTAAATTTTGTTGTTCCTTAAATCTTTCGTACTGATCTTTTGGATCATTTAATTCGGACCAACCGTTCCCTAATTCGGATCCTGCAATAATGGGTTGAAACCTTTCGGTAATATTTATATTTTCGGGGTTTGATTTTGCCAACGGTGAAATAAATTTTGGATGGTTAATTAAAAACACCGGACCTGCAATATCTTTTCGAATGTTTTTCCAAAGATTATCTATGCCTCGGTGAAGATTGTTTTCAAAATTACCTTTAACGTGAAATTTGTTTAATGCCGCTTCGACCTCTTTTGTATTTGTATTCAAAACATCAAGGCCGTATTTTTCTTTCATAATTTCCGAAAAATCCAATACTTTCCATCCTTTTGAAAAATCGACATCAAAACCTCTAATTTTAAATTGTCGCCTGCCGTCATAAACCTTGTCTAAAATTTCGTTATACAACTCTTCGACAAATTTCATTCCTTCTTTCCAATCGGCGTATGCCCAATAAAATTCCATGGCCATATGTTCGGGCAGGTGCTCATCCGAAAGGCCTTCGTTTCTAAATCTGGGGCCTATTTCATACACTTTTTCGTAGCCGCCTCCAATTAGTCTTTTTAAATATAATTCCTGTGAAATTCTTAAGTAAAAATCTTGATCAATAGCATCCATGTGGGTAGTAAACGGTTTGGCGTCAGCGCCGCCCGGTGTAGATTCTAAAACCGGAATGTTCATTTCGTAAAAACCGCATTTTTTAAAGAATTCTCTGTGAACTTCCCAAAACTTTGCACGTCTAATATATCTTTGAAAAACATCGGGGTTAATATTAGTGTCGACGTACCTTCGACGTAAACGTGTTTCTTTATCCTTTAGTCCGTCCCAAGAGTCCGGAAGAGGTCTGATTGCCTTGGTTAACAATCTTAAACTTTTAACTTCAATCGAAATCTGACCGGTTTGAGTTTTGGTTAAAACTCCCATACCTTCTGCAAAATCTCCGGTGTCTAATAAATTAAAATCTTTAAATCCTAAATCCCCTTTTGTGTAATCCGGACTGCTTAATGCTGCGTCTTTAATATATAGCTGCACCTTTCCGGTAGAGTCCTTAAGGTCTATAAAAGCGAGTTTTCCGTGTGCTCTTATAGAGGTTATACGGCCGGCCGCAACTACATTTTTCCCTTCAAGAGAATCGTATTTATTAATAAAATCTTCGTTGGAATGAGATTTGTTTGATGTAGGAGGATAGGGGTTGATGCCAAGTGCTTTTAGCTTTTCTAACTTTTCTATTCTTGTCTGTCGGTATTCGGATAAAGTAGCCATTAACTAATTCAATCAGAAAAAGCTTTAATAAACAACTTTTAATATTTTATATGTTAGCTTACCCATTGGGGCTTGAACTTCGATTTGGTCGCCTACTTTTTTTCCGACGAGCGCGGATCCAAGTGGAGATTCGTGGGATATTTTCTTTTGCATCGGGTCTGCTTCGGGAGCTCCGACGATATGGAAAATTTCTTCGCCGCCGTCAATGTGAACTGTCACCTTTGAGCCAATTCCAACAGCACCGTCGCCAGTTTTTTGTTCCGAAACTTTAGCTGTTTTAATAAATTCCTCAAGCTCCGAGATTCTTCCCTCTACGTATGACTGTTCTTGTCGAGCAGCATCGTATTCGGAATTTTCGGAAATATCACCCATTTCACGGGCTTCTTTTATTCGTTTGGCAATCTCAGGTCTTTTAAGGTCGAGCAATTCTTTTAGCTCAGATCTAAGTTTTTCCAAACCCTCTTTTGTTATGTACACTACATCAATCTTATCCATATTTTCCTATACTGGGGCAGTATCTAAAAAAAATTTTCCCCATCAACTTTGGAGAGGGGATAGCAATTCAGAACGTATAATATTTAACACAACGTTACTACCGTGTCAAATGATTAAAACTCTAGGTTATGCCGTGGCTAAAGGCAAAAAGTAGGGTATAATGCACATTATGCCGTTAAATCAAAAGTATATGGAAAAATGGAATTTTAGCCTTGTTTTTCCCGATCTTACGCCGGATTTATATAAAAAGGAGCTTTTAACTGCAAAAACGATTTGTTTAGAGTTTATATCAAAGTGGGAGCCTCGCACCGATTACCTGTCGGATCCAAAAGTGCTGAAGGAAGCTTTGGACGAGTTTGACGCTTTGGAAGGCGGCTCGGGAACGACCGGGAGACTTGGTACGTACTACTTTTTGAAAAGATCGTTAGACCAGGAAAACCCCGAGCTAAAAGCGGAAGCTTCACAAGTTGAAAATCAAGGCATTGAGTTAGGAAATAAACTTGAATTTTTTATGCACCGTATCTCAAAGATACCGGAAGCTGATCAAAGCAAGTTTTTAGAAAACGTAAATTTAAAGGAGTACAAGCATCTTTTAGAAAGAATGTTTTTAGAATCAAAGTATTTACTGACAGAACCCGAAGAAAAAATTTTAAACCTAATTTCAAAAACTTCTTACGAAAACTGGGTGGATATGGTCTCGGATTTTATATCGAGAGAAGAAAGAGATGTCCTGACCGAGGAAGGGCAGGTTGAAAGACACAATTTTTCTGAGATTATGGAAATGTTGATTAGTCAAAAAAAAGAAGTAAGAGACTCTGCGTTTACTGCTTTAAACGAAATTTTTGAGAAGCACACACCTGTTGCAGAATATGAAATAAACTCGGTTTTATACGATAAAAAAGTAAACGACGAGCTTCGCGGTTTTACAAGGCCCGACCAATCAAGACACTTGTCGGATGACTTTGACAGTAGCGTGGTTGACGCGCTAATTGGTGCTGTTACCTCACGTTTTGATATTTCCCAGCGATATTACAAATTAAAGGCCGGACTCACAGGAGTTGAAAAGCTTCAGTATCAAGATAGAAATTTTCAGTACAGTTTGTCTTTTGGAGGTTACCCTTTTGCTGAGGCGGTCGACATAGTCTCTAAAGTCTTTAAAAAACTGCACCCCGACTTTTACGCAATTTTTGATAAATATTTATCCGAGGGTAGCGTTGATGTATTTCCTAAAAAGGGAAAAGACAGCGGCGCTTTTTGTGCTTATCTTAAAAAGTCAGTTCCGGGTTTTATTTTACTTAACCATGCCGGAAAATTAAATGATGTTACAACGTTAGCCCATGAGTTTGGTCATGCAATTAACCACGAGTTAATTAGACAGAACCAAAAAGAATTGAATTCAGAAAATTCAACAGGAGTTGCAGAGGTTGCGAGTACATTTATGGAAGATTTTGTTTTTGATGAAATTCAAAATCAGGCCGACGATGAAACAAGATTAGCAATTATGATGGAAAGGCTAAACAGCGCTGTTTCTAGTATTCAGAGGCAGGTTGCCTGCTATAATTTTGAGCTGGAATTGCACTCTACATTTAGAAAAAAAGGCTACCTTTCCAAAAAGGAAATTGGTGAAATTTTTAGTAAAAACATGAGCTCTTACATGGGGGATTTTGTAGAAATGACGCCCGGTAGTGAAAATTGGTGGGTGTATTGGAGCCACATCAGAAGCTATTTTTATGTTTATTCGTACGCGAGCGGCTCGCTCATTTCAAAATCCTTAAAGAGTTTTGTTTTAAAAGATCACAGTTTTGTTGAAAAGGTGAAAAACTTTTTAAGCCTGGGTTCTTCTGTTTCTCCCAAGGATGCTTTTAAAACCGTTGGAATAGACATAGCAGATAAAAACTTTTGGGAAACCGGGTTAGCCGAACTAGACCTACTGCTAAGCGAAGCCGAATTATTAGCAAAAAAATTAAAGAAAATTTAATCTTTGCTTTTAATAAGTTTATTTAAAATTTCAGCTATTAATCAGATACTAAGTACTCTTTGATGCCGATACCACAGATTTCTTATTTTTTAGATCCTGTAGTATAGAACTATATCGAGTTGACTTTTACCGTATATGGAGTAAAAAGAAATTAATGTCGCGAGAAAGTGCAGGTGTTTGGCACACCTAACGGTAAAAATGAAAACTAATGAACTGGGCAGCAATTTAATTTACCGCCTGATTGTAAATAAAGTCACGTTATAAGCGTGGCTTTTTTTGTTGCTTGTTTTTAGTTTAGATTGAACTTTGTAATCTTAATTATAAATTTAAATGAGAAGGCTATGAAACTTGACGCGTAAATTGGTCGCTTGTGTCAAGTGGAGCCACTAGCGAAACCGATCTCTGAGTTGAGGTCGGTTTATGATATATAAAATTTTAAAAGTTCGTGTTCGTGTCAGAAAACAGCTCCGTCAAAAAATTTTTTTGAGCATTGCAATTACGTCAATGCTTTTAAATAGTTTCCTACCCTACTTTGCGTCTTTTAATTATGTTGCATATGCGCAGGATGCAACTGAAAGTTCGTCGTCAGATGCTGCCAACACAGCCGATGAAGAATCTGCTGAGGTTAGTACTCAAGATGAATCGCAAGACGAACCCGACGTCGCTGAAGTACCGACAGTATCGTTAGAAGAACCTGTAGAAGAATCTGTTGAGGCAGGTGACTTGCTTCCCGAGGCTGCCTCCGATTACAGGCCTGAAGAAACCACCGCCCCCGCCCAAACCCCGACCGATCCAACTCCTGAGATCACACCTACTGTTTCCGACGAGCCTGAGCCGGCTACAGCAGAAGAACTTAAATCTGAAGAAATCGAAAAAGAGTGTTTAAGTGAAGGCCAGGAAATTTCTTCCACTACAAATGAAGATTGGAGTGTTGATTCTGAAAAAGGGCTGGCAGAAACTAAAGAAAAAGTGAAGCTCGGTGTTAAATATTTATTCCCTGAAGAAGAACAAGTTTCAGTCACATTTTCGTGCCTTCCAAAAAACGATGAGGATCGCGCGGCTTTAAAAATTCAAAAAGTTAAAGTTGAGGACTTAAAACTGCCGGACGGTGTTTCTACGTCGGCTGAATACGCGTATGACATTACAACTGATATGGCAGACGGAAGTTTTGAGTACGATGTTACCCTGCCAAAGCCAGAGGGCTTAGAAGCAGGCGTTTTGTATATTGAAAGATCGGTTGAGGAGGCAACAAACGAGGAAGTAAAGTCTGAAGATATTAAGTCAATTGACGAAAAAGACATTGACCAAAACGAGTCGGACAAGGAGCTTAAGATAAGTGATTTGGATCACTTTTCTATTTGGATTGCCACTTACGCTGACCTAGGTCTTTCTGTATCAGAAAAAGATTATTTGCAGGGTGATACGGTTTATACCAATTCAGTAGATAAACCCGGCACAGATCCTTTGTATGCCGACAAATACTATAGAGTTGACATTTACGAACCAGATGGAAGCCCTAAATATGAGGCCCACTCTTGTGTGACAGGCGTGACCTCTTTAAGCGGTTCTTACACTTTAAGTTCAACTGCTACGGTGGGTAACAATTGGAGGGCCGTTATAACCAAATACAACAATTCCAACGATTGTACCAATGACACTAATTCAAAAGATTCCGGAACAGCGTACTTTAATGTTATCGCTACAAATCCGGTTCCTGTTGCAAATCCAACGCTGGCGCAGGCGTGCGGGCTGGATATTGCGCTTGTTCTTGATGTTTCCGGAAGCATCGACTCCGGGGAGCTGACAGCCATGAAGAACGCCTTCAAGGGTTTTGTTGACGCGTTAGACGGCACCCCAACACAATTTTCAGTTACTAAATTTGATACTACAGCGCAAGTGCTGCAGTCTTTTACTTCTGACTTTGCTTTAACGAAAACCAAGATTGACTCAGCCTCCGGAGGAAATTACACAAACTGGCAAGATGGTTTAATAAAAGCGCGTTCTACGTATGATCCAAGAGCAGGAAAACCCAACCTCATAATTTTTGCGTCGGACGGCAATCCAAACAGAATTGGAAATGGTGCTAATGCCACTGAAGCTGTGGCAGTCAACGCCGCAGTTGGTGAAGCCAATACTGCCAAAAACAGTTCTATAAGAGTTTTAGCGCTGGGAATAGGGAACGAATTAAGTGTCGAGAATCTAAAGGCTATTTCAGGGCATAATGTAAACACCGGAAATGTTTTAACATCTGATGTTATTACTTCGGATTTTGCTACCTTAGCAGCTCAATTATCAACGTTTGCCAAGCAAACCTGCGGTGGAAAAATTAGCGTAAATAAATATATTGATGGCGTACAAAAAGGCGGCGGTGAGACCTGGTCTTTTAAAATTGACGGGACTACTACGATAACAACTGATTCCAACGGTCAAGTTTCTAGTGGAACTTTAAGTGTGGGGAAACACACAATTTCTGAAGTTTCAATTCCCTCGGGATATTCTTTTGATAGCGCGATTTGTTCGAGCGGTACACCGGATACCCCCAACAAAGGTGTAAAGGACATCGATGTTACCGGGGATAGCATTATTACGTGCAAGTTTTACAACACAACCGATAAAGGAAAAATTACCTTAGTTAAAAACACCATCGGGGGTGACGGGAAGTTTGATTTTACAACCACCGGGGGACTTTCTCCGGCAAATCCGTCTATTACTACTACAGGTGGCGTAGGAAGCCAAACCTACTCGGGTTTAATGCCGGGCACGTTTTCGATATCTGAAACAGTTCCTGCGGGGTGGGATTTAACAAGTTCTACGTGTAGTGACGGAAGCTCCGTTAATGCGATTTCCTTGCAGGCCGGAGAGTCGATTACATGCACGTTTGTGAATACAAAACAGACAGGAACGGTTAAAGTAACAAAAACCGTTATAAATCACGGAGGTACCAAAGCAGCTTCCGATTTTGGCCCGTTTAAGGTTGGAGATACGGAGGTTGCGCTTAATGCTGTTTTAGCTTTTAATGCCGGAACTTACAAAGTAACCGAACAGGCAGATTCCAACTACGACGTTACTTATGAGGGCGAGTGCGATTCTAGCGGTAATATTGTCGTCACTAGCGGTTCAGCTAAAGTATGCTCAATAATCAACGAAGAAAAACCTTCAAAAATTGTGGTGACCAAAGAAGTTAAGAATGACAACGGGGGTACAAAGGTGGTTTCTGACTTTCCTCTTTTTGTTGACTCAACTTCGGTAACTAGCGGTGTCGAGAAAAAATTTGACTCAGGAACTTATACAATTTCTGAAACCGGTCAAGCCGGATACACAGCATCTTTCTCGGGCGATTGTGACGCGAACGGTAAAATAACTTTAAGCCCGGGTGTTACAAAATACTGCACCATTACAAACGATGACCAAGCGGGAACCCTTATTGTTAATAAGGTAGTTAAAAATGAAAATGGTGGAAAATTGCTTGAAAAAGATTTTACATTCAAAATCAACGACGGTGTTGCGATACCGTTTGAGGAAGACGGTCAAAACAGCTTAGTTGTTGACGCAGGTATTTACACAATTACAGAACCTGCTGTATCAGGGTACGCAACCACATACGACAATTGCGAAAATATTAAGGTTTTAAACGGCGGAACAGCAACTTGTACTATAACTAACGACGATATTGCAGCGCATCTAATCGTAATCAAAGATGTCGTAACAGATAGTGGTGGCACTTTAGAGTCCAAAGATTTCACGATGTCTATTGAAGGGATAACAGCAGAAGGAGGAAATTCCTTTGCGGGCAGCGAAAGCCCTGGTGTTGATAAAGTGGTAACTCCCGGAGATTACAAAGTTACAGAAAGCGGCCCCGAGGGGTATCAAAGTAGTTTTTCGGATGATTGCAAGGGAAGCATCTCGATTGGGCAAACAAAGACTTGTACAATCACCAACGATGATAAACCTGCGACGCTGGTAGTAGTTAAGCATGTCACAAAAGATGACGGTGGAACTGCATCGGCTGACGATTTTACTATTAACGTGACCGGAACAAATGTTAGTTTGCCTTCGTTTAAAGGTTCTGAGGACGGAACTAGCATCACACTTGACGCCGGAAGTTATAGCGTGGATGAAGAAAATTTTACTAATTATTCCAAAACTCTTAGCGCCGGGTGCTCAGGAACAATCGGGGTTGGCGAATCCAAAACATGTACGATTATAAATGACGATATAGCCCCAACAATTACACTTAACAAGGTACTCGATAACAACCCGACGTCTGCTGCTCCGACAACATTGGATTTTGGTTTAACAGTTGGCGATATGGTTGTTGATTCAGGCCAAGCGCTTGCCGTCAACGCTAATACCTCTTACTCAATAAACGAAAAAGGTCTAGATGGGTACACCTTTGTGAGTATCACAGGAGATCCCAAGTGTCCAAAAAATTTAGGCGACGCGGTGACACTAACCGAAGGCCAAAATATATCGTGTACTATTACAAATCACAGAGAGCCTGCCTCTATACAAGCATTTAAGGTTATTTGCGACAGTGAAACCGCTTTGCCTAACTGGGCAAACCACGGCGGCGTAATCGACCAAAACACGGCTCAAAAATGGGTAGACGACCATCCAAACAATTGTCGACTCGATAATCAATGGAATTTTCAATGGGGCCCGGAAAATTCCGGAAGCAACGGGGATTTCCAAACAAATACTGACTTAATTATCGACCCCAAATGGACGACTTTTAGCGTTGCATCCCCTGCGGTAATAGATGTCAACTCGGTTGGAGGCAAAATTGAAGTTAGGGAAGTTTTCCCGGATGATACGTTTACACCTTTTAGCGGAGGCGACGATTTAGCAGTACCTAGCTCGGAATTTTACTGCACCGGCGATGTTTATCACTTTGATAATTGGGACTGGGTTAACAACCCTAAACCCGGTCAAACATATTATTGCGTCGGATTTAATTCAAAAGATACCGGCAGCATAACAGGCTCTAAGTACAACGATCTTAACGGAAATAGTACTAGAGATACTGTTGTTGGCACTGAAAACACCGAACCCGGTTTAGAGGGTTGGGGGATTCGTCTTATGTCCGTTGAAGGCGCTGTTCTAGCAACTACCTCAACAGATTCAAAAGGCGATTATTGGTTTAATAACATTCAGGTCGGAAGTTACAAAATATGCGAAGTAGCAAAGGGTTCTGGATGGATCAACACGGATCCTGCCGATGGGTCATTGTGTAAGGATATCGTTGTAACGTCTAATCAGACTAATGTAGTCGACTTTGGAAATCGACAAGTATCAAATGTTTCAATCTGTAAACAAGATCAAAAAGGCCGCTATCTTCAGGATTGGACCGTTGTACTTAAAGAAGGCTCACCGGTAGATTCTGTAAAGGTTTTGCCAAATGGGAATGACTACAGCACTATAAATCTTTCGTTAGGCAACTACGTGCTAGAAGCTTTAGGAACGTACGTTTATAGACCGGGCAGTCCCGATGGTTCTATTTCGGATGCGGGCTGGTCAAAGAGGCTGCTAACAGACCCTGTTTATATTAGCGGTCCCTTTTCCCCTTGGGTAAATGTAAATACCTTCCCAACATCGGTAAAGGGCTATCTTGGGATAATGGTTAACGGAACACCTACAGATTGGGGATATTTTACTGCCGACCACAAATACTATCTTGGGTACTTGGGGTATTCGGGAGATTTTGAGTTCAAAATAAAAGACGATAACTACAGTGACAACTCGGGAGACCTTACGGTAAATGTATACAAGGGCTATAAAGGTGTTACCGGAAAAGACGGGTGTGTAACATTTAACAACGTACCTTACGGTTCGTACAACGTGGATGAGGCTTTAATGGGTGGCTGGAAAAATATAAGCGGAATAGGTGAGGTTACGGTTAACGATCGAGTTGAAAAGTTTACATTGGTGAACCAGGTAAACAAGCCGGCAACTGTTACAGCGACAAAAATTATTTGTGATAACGAGTCGTACCTGCCTAACTGGGCAAGTTTGACAAGTGCCCCAAATATTACTTCCACAACCGCGGAAGATTTTGTCTCAAATAGTAGTGGCCACTGTAAATTAGCTCCAGATTGGAACTTTCAATGGGGTTATAGTGACGCACCAAACCCGGGAGATAATACTCCGGCAACGGCCAATCCCAAGTGGTTTAATTTTGGTCCTACAAATTCCGACGGACAGGCAGTCGCATCCATCGCTGATCTAAAAGATACAGCGCACTTATGGGTTAGAGAGGCTTGGCAGGATGGTTTCATAAAATTTACGTACGGTCTTAACGGTAATACAAACATAAACAACAAGAGTGCGGAAATGTACTGTTCAAGTGACGTTGCAAACTACGATAACTGGGATAGAGTGCTTTCTCCGGAATATGGTGAAAATTACTACTGTGTTGCATTTAATGTTAAATCCTTGGGTTCTATATCGGGTATTAAATTTGAGGATTTAAACGGAAACACCCATAGGGATGCCAGTGAGAAAACTTTGTCTGGATGGACAATTTATCTTGATACAAACAATAACGATAACTTAGATGCCGGAGAACAATCCACGGTAACCGGTGCTGACGGTAAGTATCAGTTTACTAACTTGACCCACGGAAATTACAACGTGAGAGAAGTTCCCCAGACAGGCTGGAAGAGGACAAATCCGTACCACAATAATTTTTCGTATCTTGTGGTAATTGACTACGGCAGTTTAGATATATCCCACATGGATTTTGGTAATCAGCCTTTAGGTACAGTCATCGTTGAAAAGCAAACACTGCCCGATGGTAATCAGGAGTTATTCAACTTTACTGGTGCCGCTTCGGGTCAAATTTCCGATAATGGGCAGATAGTTGTTAACGCTTTGGTGCCGGGAAAATATGTGGTAACCGAGGGCACGTTGGCAGGCTGGGACTTAACAGGAATCGCCTGCGATGATCGTTCGGACCCTACACAAAATCGCAGTACATATGATGTAGATCACCGAAAAGTAGAATTCAACCTACAGGCCGGTGAAACGATAAAGTGCGTGTTTACAAATACCAAGCACGGTCACTTAATTGTACAAAAAACAACTAATCCAGCAGGGTCTTTGGAGAACTTTGCAATTAAAGCTACAGGTGGTGTGGTAATTGGAAGCAGTTCGGCAGTAATTTCTGATTCTATAGACAAAGATTATGAGGTAAAACCCGGGACATTCTCGGTTACGGAAATGCCGGTGCCGGGCTGGGTAAAGACCTCGGACACTTGTACTAGAGTTGCTGTTGCGGCCGGAGAAACAAAATATTGCGAAATTGTAAATACAAAACCCGGTTCTATAAAGATTATTAAAAACACCTTACCTTTAGGAGATTCAAATGACTTTACCTTTACTCGAAGTTTTGGGCCCAACTTCCATTTGGATGGAACCCCCGGCGGTATCGTGCACCAGTCAGAAACATTTAATAATCTTTTGCCCGGTGTTTACTCTATTCAAGAATTGCCTAATGCCGATTGGGCGCTTACAGGGCTTGTCTGCGATGGGAAACAAGTTTCCGTTGCGGGCAGTAAGGCTGATATAACACTTGCCGCAGGTGAGAATGTTACCTGCACATACGAAAACACTAAACTCGGTTCAATTTCCGGATTTAAGTTCGAAGATAAAAATGGAAACAACGACTGGGATTCCTCGTTTTTTGGCGGCGAAGATAAACTAAACGGTTGGAAAATATTTATCGACGAAGGGGATAAGAACGGTGTTTACGATGTAGGTGAAAAATTGGATACTACTCACGGATCGTGGTTCTTTAAGCCGACGGGATCCTATATGTTTGATCATCTACTTCCCGGAAAATACACTATTTGCGAAGAAATGCAGGAAAACTGGTACAGCTCTCAACCGGGTAATGCGCTTTGCAAGGAAGTCACACTCAACGCGGGTGAAGATAAATCCAACATTAATTTTGGCAATCACCGAGACATTAAAGTTGTAGCAACAAAGATTGTGTGCGAAAAAGAAGAAGATCTTCCTAATTGGTCTTCTACCTCAACCTTGCAGGTAGGTATTGAAAGCTTAGGGATTCACCCAAGGGTTCCCTCAGAGATCGATGCCCGTACAGCTCGCGATTGGGTTAGGGGTCACAAGGGATGCACTATAGTTAATGACTGGGAATTTGAGTGGGGTCAAAAGGGCGCCGGCAATCCTGGAGATTCTTTGATTGGGTACGGCGGGGCAGGCTGGACAACTTTTGGACCTACATCTGAAGGTACTGCGGTTGTGTCGATTCCAAACTTTACCGGTGACAGACTTGAGTTTAGAGAGGTTCTACAGAGTGACTACATTCCGTTCACGTACGGGCAAAATAACGATAACAGAAATAATGTGTCGGCCGAGTTTTACTGTTCCAACGACATAAGTAATTACGACAATTGGGATTTTATCAGCAACCCGCTGTACGGAACAACTTACTACTGTGTGGGTTTTAACACCTTGAACCGTGGTTCTATATCTGGAACAAAATTTTATGACAAAGGTGCCGAACCTAACGGTATTAAAGATGAAGGCGAGCACGGTTTGCCAGGTTTCCAGATTTGCATAGAAGAAGTTAATGACTCGGCAAGAGCTTTTGAAGATGGTGAAAGTAACTGCGTGTTAACCGCCGAGGATGGTTCATATAAGTTTGAGGACTTGCTGGCAAACAGGACGTATCGTCTAAGTGAAACTCAAAAGGATTACTGGAAACAAACTGCTCCCGAAGGAGGGGTTTACGAGGTTAACCTGACGCCTGGTGCCAATATAACCGGTAAAGACTTTGGTAACTTTAGCACGGCGAGGCTTAGTATCACAAAAACAAACCACAGCTGGCCAAATAAACTTCATATCGGAGATAAAGTAACATACGAGCTTACGCTGAAGGCTATGGACGGCCCGTTAAACGGAGTTAAGTTGATAGATTTGGCTCCTTCGGGGTTTGTGCCGGAGAACTTTTATGCCTCTCGAGCCATAGGTGACTATCCAGAGTATCATTCGCCCGGAACTTGGGACATCGGGGATATGGCTAATGGGGAGGAAATAACCTTAACCTACGATGCTGTTGTAGAGTCTGACGTTGACGCGGGTGTGTATCCGGATCTGGCTTGGGCCTACGGAAACAACGAGGGTCAAGTAAAACTTCTAGCTTTGTCAGATTCCAGCGATTTCCCGATTAACCAAGGTATTGTCGATGAAAGTTACGTAGGAACTCAGGTTGAGGTAATAACCCAAAGTACCTCAAAAGCAAAGGCTGAAGTAAAAACTAAAAATGAGGAAAAGGTTTTAGGTGCCTCCGATATTAGACTTCCTGATACAGGGTCTTCGAGTGCAATGTTGGCAGGGGCACTGGCTTTGCTTGGTGTCGGTTTATCCTTGATTTTCTCCAGGAAAAAACTAGTTAGGATACTGCCTGTTATAGGCTTGTTTATTTTAATATCTTCCAGGGTTTTTGCAGCCGATGGTTTAAAAATCAGGCTGGAAGAACCACGTTCTGACGTAAGCAAGCCTTTTAAGCTCACGTATGTTGCCATGGATACGGATGCAAACGGGCCGTTGATAGTAAGATGCTATATTCAAGGTGTTGCAGCCCCATACCAGACGGTAAATAATGTAAATGCCGGCGGAAATACAGGGGTTTGCGATATCAATGACACGGTCATGACCTCCGAAGGAAACTATCAATTTTACGCCACAGTTGCTCCTGAAAACGATTCAGATGCCGAAGTTGCATCAAATATCGTTTCTACTAACTACAACACCTCGGAGCCGGATAGGCCCAGATATTTGCATGTAGACAAAGAGTCGAGCTGTAAATATGAAATCGAGCTAAAAACTTCGGATGACGGTCAAACCGACTACGTTGAAGTTTATATGTCTGACGAAAAGGATTTCACAGCAGACTCGGGTAGTAAGATAAGAACAATTAACATAGGTCCTGACGAAGAGTACGATTTTAGCGAGGAAGTTTCGGGAGGAGCTTGCGGTACCACTCAATACTTTGCCGCGAGGGCTTTTGATTCAGCCGGGAATGGTTCTGACGTGCGAAACCAAGAAATTACAAAGGTTACAATTACTACAACCAGTGCAAACGAGGAGTCTACTGAACAAGCGATCCTTGTAGGGAACGCAGATTTAGGTACCGGCGGTCCTGCCGGAGGCAACCCCGAAGTTATAGTTTCTCAAGAAGAAGCTAAAGGCGGTGAAGAAAAACCTACGGTATTAGGTGAAAGTACTGCACAGGCAGCTACGGACCAAGTTCCCCAACAACAAGGGCTCTTTAAACAAATAGTTTCAAGCCCTTGGGTTTGGATCGTTCTTGTTATGGGTATTGGCGCGGTATTAATAAACAATGCGCGTAAAAAGAGATAATTTAAATTTAGATACAAAAAAGCAACATAACCCGGTCTCCTTAGGACTGGGTTATGCCTTTGCGGCACTAGCCCTAATAGTTTTAACAGCAATCTTTTACCCCACCATAAAACTGGAATTGGGCTTTAAAATTAATCCACCTGATGCCGGTTTAGATGTTCGCCCAACGGCTGTTAGCGATAATCAAAATGTATCTAAATATATTGTGGCCGCGGATCCTAACTTTAGTATTGTTATTCCAAAAATTGGAGCTAACGCTAAAGTTATAAAAGATGTAGACCCTTACAATAGCAAGGAGTATCAAAAGGCCCTGACCCAGGGCGTCGCTCATGCAAAAGGCACAGCACTTCCGGGCAGAGTCGGTAATACTTTTATTTTTGCCCATTCTTCAGATTCGTTCATTAATGCAAATCGCTACAATTCGGTGTTTTACTTAATAAATAAATTAGAAAACGATGATAAGTTTTACTTGGTTTACAACAAAGTTAAATATACATACAAGGTTACTACCGTAAAGGTGGTTCCTGCCGATGACATTTCGTATCTAAAAGGATTCGATGATGAAAAAAGCACAGCTACGTTGATGACTTGTTGGCCTGCAGGTACAACGCTGAAACGTCTTGTAGTAGTTGGCGCACTTGTAAAATAGTCTAACCCATAACCATCTAGACAAACTTTGTACTCAATATATAATAAATCCATGCAAATATCGGATTTTGATAATCTGCAAGAGTCGCAAAATTTAAACGAAAATATTATTATGCCTAAAATTTCGCAACCGTCAGGTAATTCAAGTTTTTCTATAAAAGGCACCGCTGTGCCATCTCAAAAAAAGCCAAAAGTATGGCTTTGGATTTTAGCCGGGCTTGCCTTGGCAGGAATAGTAGGAGGCACTTTTTTATATGTTAAGGGTCGAGGTTATACTGCTGAAAATATGGTTCCTAACGGAGATACCAATTCGGTTGTTGATCCTACAAAAATCGAGAATCCATTAACAGGCGAAAAGTTTCCCGAAGGAGCAGCTGAGTGGGTAGACGACAGACCTTTAGGCGTCATGGTTAACAATCACGTAGATGCCAGACCTCAGTCAGGCTTGATCCATTCCGATATTGTTTATGAAGTAGTAGCCGAGGGAGGTATCACTCGTTTCTTAACATTTTTTTATACACAAACCCCCGAGAAGATCGGACCTGTGAGAAGCACTCGAGAGTACTATCTTGTTTTGGTTAAGGAATTAGGAGACGCAATGATCATGCATGATGGTTACTCGCCCCAGGCTTTAGTTGCTATTGACACATGGCCCGTAAGAAGCTTGTTTAGAGGAGGTGCTACTTTGGTATCTCAGTGCGATGGTTGTGTTTGGCGAGATAACCCAAGAAACGTGGCTTACGAGCACACCGAATATACAAATGCTGTAAAACTTAGAGAATTAGGACTTAAACTTGGGTGGGAGGGTAAAACAGATGTAAGACCTTGGGTTTTCAAAGATGATTCAAATTATTATTCCACTTATCCGAGTGCCACGGATATTCAAATCGATTTTTGGGATCACGGTGATTACACTGCAACGTTTAAATATGATTCAGCAAAAAATGTATATCTAAGATACTCGGGAGTTGACGCAAGTGACCAGCCTATTGCGTTGCTGGATCAGGAGACAAAAGAGCAGGTTAGCGCTAAAAACTTGATTGTTCAGTTTGCCACCGAAAGTACTATCCTCGATGATGCCAAAGGCCGTTTAGAGTACCAGTTACTGGGAAGCGGGGACGCGTTGGTATTTGATGATGGAAAAGTAATTTTGGCAACATGGTCTAAGGTCGGAAGAGACGATAGAACAGTTTTTTACGACAAGAGTGGCAACGAAATTAAATTTAATAGAGGTAATTTTTGGATCAGCATTGTTCCTGACCGCAATGTCGATCAAGTTGTGTATAAATAATGCTTTGCTCGTAGAGAGCAGACTGTGTTTTGGTGATGCCGCAAGGGGTTTAGCCCTAAAGGCTGGAAGAGTTTCGGCGAACTTCCGTAGCAGCAGCGGTTTCGCCTGCCGAAGAAAAGGTCAAAAATGTTAAAGAACTTATTTGTGTCAGAAGTTAGGGTGAAAATCCTAAGATTACTTTTGCTCAATCCAACAAAGTCCTATCATGTACGGGCAATAGTTAGGGCGGTGGGTGCGGAGATAAACGCGGTTAGGCGCGAGCTTGATAATCTTGTTTCCATTTCCTTACTTAAAAAACGTCAGAGTTCAAACAAACTGTTTTATACAATTGATACGCTACACCCGTTTTTTCCTGAATTGGTGTCTTTGTTTGCTAAGGACGACGGTTTTGGATATAGAATAATTAAAAACCAAAATAAACTTGGTACTATTACTTACGCCGCTTTATCGCGAGCATTTTTAAGAGGCCGCGAATCAACAGCTCTTGATGTGGATATTTTTATAGTTGGAACCGTGGATACTGTAGAACTTGACGCTTTAATTAAACAAGCCGAGGTTGAAGTTGGCCGCGAAATAAATTATACCGTGATGGACGAAGAGCAGTTTAACTATCGTAAACGTACAAACGATCCATTCGTGATGCACGTCTTGGCTCAAAGCCGCACAATGCTTATTGGGGACGAGGAAAATTTTTGTGGTGCTGTAATTACACAATGATGTTGCGAGTACGCAATCTGTTTAGGTATAATTACCGTTGGTTGAAAGGCAGTCGGGCGTGATTGCGGAGAAATTCATTTAAGTTATGTCTAAAAGTATTTTTACAAGGTTAGCAATAATAGCAGCAATTACAATTTTAGCTTTGTTAATTGTTTTGCCTAAAATTCCAATATCGATAGATAACAAATTTTTAAAATTAGACGGCAGTATAGGTGGTTACTACATTGACCCTTTTGGAGGTAAATTTGTACTTGATTTACGCGAATTAAAAAAAGGTTTGGATCTAAAAGGCGGGATACGAGTTGTTTTAAGTGCCGACACTTCCAAAGTTGACTCTGCCGAAAGAGATAATGCTATCGAATCTGCAAAAGAAATTATTTCACGCCGAGTAAATTTACTTGGTGTTACAGAATCGTACGTAGCAACTGTTAAAGAGGGCGGAAATTATAAAATTACCGTTGAGATTCCGGGTTTAGACAATGTTACCGACGCAGTAAATCTTATTGGCCAAACGGCGCAGCTTTCTTTTAAAGAACTAAGGTCAGATCAGGAATGGTCCGAGGATAAATTTTATGATTTTTACACAAACCCCGATGCCTGGCAAGACACCGGAATAACCGGAGCGGATTTAAAAGGTGCCGCCGTTGTTGTAGCGCAGCAAGGCGATATTTCAAATCAAGGCAAGCCTCAAATTCAACTTCAGTTTTCAAATGAAGGTCGAGACAAGTTTAGCAATATTGCAAAACGAAATGTTAATAAACCGATCGCGTTGTTTTTAGATCAAGGCACTTACCCTTTGTCGATGCCTATTGTAAGTTCCGATTTAGCAGCAGGTTTAACCGACGACCCAGTTATTAGCGGAAATTTTGATTTTAATTCAGCCAAGGAACTAAGTATTCAGATTAGAGCCGGAGCTTTACCTGTTCCTGTGAAGGTTGTCGAGCAAGAAACAATTGGCGCAACCCTTGGCAACGAATCGATTCAAAAAAGTTTTTTTGCCGCCGCAGTAGGACTTCTTCTTGTGGTTCTTTTTCTTGTTTTTAGGTATAAAAAGTTAGGTATCTTTGCCGGAATTGCGCTTTTTATATATTCATTAATTGTTTTAGCTATATTTAAGTTAATTCCGGTTGTTTTGACCTTGCCCGGCATTGCGGGTTTTATTCTTTCCATAGGAATGGCCACTGATGCAAACATTTTGGTATTTGAGCGCGTACACGAGGAGATTGTTTGGGGTAAGCCAAGAAATTTAGCAATTCATTTGGGCTTTGACCGCGCATGGAACTCAATTAAAGATTCAAACATTTCATCTTTAATAACTTCGTTTATACTTTTTCAATTTGGCACGGGCTCTGTTAAAGGTTTTGCCCTGACTTTAGCAATTGGAATTTTAGTTTCGCTTTTTACATCGATATTTGTAGTCAGAACATTTATAGAATTTTCGGGCGAAGGCAAGGAGAAGGTAAAAAATGCGTAATTTAATGAAATACAAAATAGTATACTTGCTATTTTCGGCGCTTCTTTTGGTGCCCGGTACAATTTTTTTGGCAATTGATGGATTGGATCTTTCGATTGACTTTACGGGCGGTTCCGTTTTTACATACGAATTTATTAACAAACCTAATCACGCGGATCTAAAAAAGATTTATGAATCTAAAAACATTTTTGTTGAGTCCATTAACGAGGAAAATAACAAAGTTATTGTAAGGACCCACCCGGTCGATACCTCTATAAACAACGAACTAAAGGACGCAGTTTCTGCACAATTCTCGGACGCAAAACAGATTTCTTTTGAAACGGTCGGTCCCTCGGTTGGGCAGGAAACAACGCGCAAAGCATTTGTAGCCTTGTTTTGGGCCATGCTGGGCATCTTGTTTTACATGGCATATGCCTTTAGGAATATTCCGAAGCCGTACTCTAGCTTTAGATTTGGCGCCAGCGCAATAATTGCAATGCTGCACGACGCGTTAATGCTTTTAGGTGTATTTGCAATTTTGGGTCACTTTTTTCATGTTGAGGTTGACGCTTTATTTATTACAGCTGTGTTAACAGTAATAGGGTTTTCAGTTCACGATACAATTGTTGTGTTTGATAGAATCCGTGAGAATTTACCAAAACTCCCAAAAACATTTTCTTTTGAAGAAGTTGTAAATTATTCTTTGGCTGAAACTTTGAGTCGTTCGCTGGCTACTTCTATGACGGTTTTAATAACGCTTTTGGCTTTGTATGTCTTGGGTGGCGAAACAATTAAAATATTTGTTTTGGCAATGCTGATAGGCATCCTTTCCGGAACTTACTCGTCCCTTTTTACCGCGGCGCCAATCTTGGTAATATGGGAGAGCATCGCCACAAAGAAAAAGAAATCCTAAATGAAGTGGAACATTCATGCTGATTTTGACCAAAAGAAAGACCTTGTACCGTTTCTTTTGGCAAACAGGGGTGTCGAGGACGTCGGCGCTTTTTTAAATCCGTTGTCGGTTTCCGACGCTTTTAACTTATTACCTCAGGAATTAAAGAGCTCAGTTTTAAAAGCTAAGGATTTGGTTTTGGCTGCAGTAAAAGACGGTAAAAAAATTGTTATTCACGGAGATTACGACTCGGATGGAATAAATGCCACGGCCATCTTATATTCCACAATTAAGAACGGACTTGGATATGAGCAAGTTTACTATTTTATTCCAAATAGGTTTGATCACGGCTACGGTGTTTCAACCAAATCAACTAAAGCCTTTTTTGAAAAAATAAATTTATCGCCCGAAGGAGCCGAAAAGATTTTGGTTATAACCGTGGACAACGGAATTACTGCTGTTGACGAAGTTTCATTTTTAAAACAAAATGGCCACCAAGTTATTATTACCGATCACCACCAACTGCCTCAAGTTTTACCGCCTGCCGATGCAATTGTATGGAGCGATCAAGTAGTCGGCGCAACATTGTCTTGGTTTTTGTCCAAAGCTTTAGGAAATAAAGATCCTAAGTTTATTTCAATGGCAGCACTTGCGACAGTAACAGATCTGCAGCCTCTTGTTGGTTTTAACAGATCACTTGTGAAACGAGGACTTGAGATATTTAATTCGACCCCGCCTGTGGGTCTTAAAAAGTTAATTGAAGTTTCGGGTAAAGGTAAAGATGAAGTTACAACTTATGACTTGGGATGGATTCTGGGACCCAGATTAAACGCTTCGGGGCGGCTAGTTGATGCCGGGGAATCTGTTGAACTTTTGTTGGCTGATGATCCTGAAAGGGCTCAGGAAATAGCGATAAGACTTAACGATACAAATACTATGCGCCAAGACAAAACAATGGAGATGTACGTGCTGGCATCAGTTCCCGATGAAAAAAATCTACCTAAGATTATTCTTTCTTCCAACAGTGACTACCATGAAGGCATTATAGGTTTGGTAGCGGCAAGGCTGACGCAAAAATATTATAGACCGGCGATTGTAATTAGCGTTTCGGACGGTTTCGGAAAAGGGTCGGTCAGATCGATTCCCGGTATTAACATAATTGAATTTTTAAGAAATTTTCAAGATATGTTTGAAAGCATAGGTGGCCACCCAATGGCGGCGGGTTTTACAATAAAAAAAGAGCTTATTCCCGAACTACACTCAAGACTTTTAGCCTTGGCCGAGACGTCTTTGCCAAATGCTCTTTTTGAACCAGTTATGGACATAGATCTTAAAATTCCACTAAATTTGGCAGGTATGGACCTGTTGAAAGAACTGGACCTACTAAAACCTTTTGGACTTGGGAATGAGGAACCTGTCTTTGCAAGTTTTGGCGTTGGAATTATGGACGTTAGCTTAGTTGGCAGGGATTCTCAGCACGCACTTTTTAAAATTTACCATGATGGGAAACATCATAAAGGTATTTACTTTAATGCTCCGGAGGGTGTAAAAAGTATTAAATTTGGCGATAAGGCTGATATTGTTTATACTCTAAAGAAAAATGAGTACAATGGTAATGTTACCGTCGATTTATTTTTAAAGGATATTAGGCTCAGCTTAGAAAACTGACCAAAAAAATCATGGAACGTACATATATAAAAGATCTACTATCTAAAACTGGTACTCAGGTTGTAATTAAAGGTTTTATTCAGGCAATTAGAGACCAAGGCGGAATTAAATTTTTAATAATTCGGGATATAACCGGAAGTGTTCAAGTAGTTATTTTAAAATCCGAGAAAGAAGTCTTTGATTTTGTTAAAGAACTTTCACTTGAATCGGTTGTAGAAATAATTGGAAATGTAAAAGAAGAAAAACAGGCCCCCGGCGGATTTGAGGTTCAAGCCTTGATTCTAACAGTTTTGTCCAAAGCCGCGCCCGAGCTTCCAATACCTATTGTTGAAGAAAAAGGTGGTGAGGAAACTGAGGCAGCAAAAAGATTTGACTGGCGCTGGCTTGACTTGAGAAAAGAAGAAAAATTAAAGATTTTTAAAGTTTGGACTTATTTTGAAGAAGGTTTTAGACAAGAGTTTCTTAAAAACAATTTTATTCAAATTTATACACCGTCGTTTATGAGTACGCCCAGCGAAGGCGGAGCCGAGGTCTTTAAAGTTCAATACTTTGATAAAAATGCTTACCTTTCGCAGTCTCCTCAATTTTATAAACAAATGGCAATGGCCGCAGGAATGGAAAGAGTATTTGTGGTCGGACCTGTTTATCGTGCAGAGCCCTCATTTACAACCAGACACATGACTGAATTTACAGGTTGGGATTTTGAAATGTCATATATTTCAGATCATTTGGACATTGCCGATATAGAAGAAAAACTTATTGTTGCGGGATTTAAAAACGTAAACGAAAAGCTTAACTTAAAGTTGGATGTTCCAAATCAGCCATTCCCGCGAATTACTTTAAAAGAGTTGAAGGAAAAATTAAAGACCAAAGGTGTTAAAAGTGAAAAGGAGTACGATCTTTCGCCGGAGGAAGAACGCATAGCTTCTGAAATTGTTAAAGAGGAATCAGGAAGTGATTTTGTTTTTGTTACAAACTACCCTGTTGCCGCCAGACCTTTTTATCATATGCGCTTGGAAGAGGATCAAACGTTAACTAAAAGTTTTGACTTGCTGTATAAAGGGCTTGAAATTACAACAGGCGCTCAGCGTGAGCATCGATACGAAGTTCTTAAAAATCAGGCTGATGAAAAGGGCGTCAGTGTCGAATCTTTAGTCGACTATCTAAATTTCTTCAAATACGGCTGTCCCCCGCACGGTGGTGCAGGACTTGGCGCCGGAAGGATAATTATGAAAATGTTAGACCTGCCAAGCGTAAAAGAAGCGGCTTTCCTTCCAAGGGATGTAAAAAGATTAACCCCCTAAACTTTAAATGCGCCTTTCTATACATAAGAAGATTCTAATTTCTTTAATACGATTCGTTGCTAAGGTGTTGTGGTTTTTTGATTTGTTTGCTCAAAACCTTATTTATATTTTTTTGATTGTTACTTATACTTCGTTTTTGTTGGGTGCTTATTATTTTTATAAAACTAATCTTTTGAATTATGTTGCAGAGTACATTTTTGTCGATCATGAGTACATGTTCGTTGGGACACCGGATCTTACATCAATGCCTCTTAAACGTCCTGATGGTACAAAACCTCAAATCTCAGCAATTGCGGCCGTAGTTTACGATGTAAAAAGCGGAAAGGTACTTTATTCTAAAAATGCTGATGAAAAACTTGCACCCGCTTCAACAACAAAATTAATGACTGCGTTGGTTGCTCTCGATACATACGATTTGAACGAAAAAATAAAGATCCCGGCTGATTGTACCGAAATAGACTCAACAAAGGCGTGGATTCCCGCAGGCGACGAAATTAAGGTTCGGGACGCGTTGTACGCAATGTTAATTGGTTCGGCAGGGGATGTTGCGTGTACGCTAGCTTCGGTAAAGATTCCGTATAACTTATTTATTGAAAAAATGAACAACAAAGCAGGTGATATAAATATGTATTCCTCGCATTTTGTAAATCCTATTGGGCTTGATGGTTTTAAGGGCAGTCATTACTCTACGGCTAATGATTTATACAAACTTGCGGCGTTTGCAATTTCTAACGAAACCGTAAGAAATATTGTTTCAACAAAGGAGTATACAATCAAATCTTTAAATAGTGCTTTTAGCACAACCGTTTACAACACAAATTCCCTTTTATGGCAGATCCCTCAGTCTATTGGAATAAAAACAGGCACAACCGCCGGCGCCGGGGAAGTTTTAATTTACGGCTGGAGAGATGATAAAAAAGAGTTAATTGTTGTTGTGATGGGAAGTTTTGATCGTTTTTATGACACCAGAGCCCTGCTAAACTGGACTCTATCTAACTACGTTTGGAAGTAATTTGTTTCTTTTTTTGTAGCTACACTAATCACTTTTGTGCAGATCCAGGTGTTCCTGTGCTTTTAACATACTCTCCGCTAACTGCGGGAAGGTAAATTGTAATAGATCCTCCTGCAACACCACCAACCTTATATTTCCCCTCAAAAACATAGATAGGCTGTAAATATTTTTGAGCTTTTGGTGTTTCATAATATGCTAAGTAAATATTGTCAATTAAAATTTGATCAACGTTTACGTTTGAACTTTTTTGAAATGGGTTTGAATTGACCGGAACGATCCCTGAAACAACACCCTTTCCGGATTTGACCGCAGTCCATGCCGTATCTACATCTATGATTGCGTATGACGAAGACGCCTTTGGTTCGATTTGATGAAAATATCCCGATATCAGAGGGTAGCTTAAAAGTCTGGATTGGCTAAGAGAAACGCCGAAGTAGGCGTAAAGCAGACCTTCTTTTGGATCAGGACCTAAAATCATGTAATTCCCAAGTTTCCTGTAAAGATTAACCTTTGCGATTTGGTAATCGGCAGAAGCCATTGTATTCACAATGGAATTTCCCGAAAAAACGCCAAAATCTACAGATTGAACACCGTTTTTGTATAAATCGTCCAGCCTATTTAAACTGCTAAACAATCCCAATACACTTTTTATTGCAGAATCCTTACTGAGACCCGATCTTTGATACTTTCCACCGGCTTGATTGAGACTTGTTGCTCCGTATATATCCTTGGTGTCAATATTTATCGTTAGAGTTGAACCTGTGTCCAGTTTGCGCCATTGATAAACGCGGCCTTTAAGATCTGTAGTTAAGTCGTCATTTGTATACCCCAAGGACAGCGCATCTTTTGCGGCGTCTTCGCCAGCCAAATACGAATAGGCCGGTGCCGCAAATTTATAAACATCCATTTTATAAGGGAGGTCTCCGGGAAGTCCGCCGTTTTTTGTATTTAGTTGATATTGAGCATTTGAAACGTTAGCGTTGGCATTTGCAAATTCAAGAGGATCAAGAAGCCCATAAATAGGGTTCGGTGGTTCTCTCTTCATTAAGATGGCACGAATAATAGCTTTAGAGCCGGGGCCCACAAAAAACACCCAGCCGTAATAAACGCCGAGTACAATAAATGCGATTTTCATTGCCTTTTTTACAAGGGCAGACATTTGGGTCAGGTTCATCTTAACTTATATTACAACTTCGAGAAGCGTGATGGAAGATGTCTACAGCAACCCATTCTTGTGCTAAAATCGCAGATATGGACGTGCGTACAAGAATGGCTCCAAGCCCGACCGGTGAATATCACATTGGACACATAAGAACAGTTTTATATAACTACGCTTTTTCAAAGCAGAATCAAGGAAGATTTTTAATAAGAATTGAGGACACCGATAGAACTCGTTTTGTCGAAGATGCCACCGAAAGAATACTTGATGTAATCGGCGATTATGGCATAGCGTGGGACGAAGGTCCAAGAGTTGGAGGTCCCTATGAGCCTTATTTACAATCTCAACGCCTGGATATTTATAAAGAATATGCGGATGAATTAGTAAAAAGGGGAAGCGCTTATTATTGTTTTTGTACAGAAGAAAGACTTTCTCAATTGCGTGAAGAGCAAAGAGCCCAAGGTCTTCCCTCTACAAAGTACGATCGACGTTGTTTGCATCTCTCGGCCGACGAGGTTGAAAAAAATTTAAAGGCCGGGGTTTCACACGTTTTAAGACTAAAAGTTCCGGAAGATCGCGACATAACTTTTCATGATGAGGTTTGGGGAGATATAACAATAAACACGGATGCAATTGATGATCAGGTTTTAATTAAAAGCGACGGGTTTCCTACCTATCATTTTGCCGTTGTTGTTGACGACCACTTAATGAAAATTACGCATATTATGAGAGGAAACGATTGGCTCCCGTCAACTCCCAAGCACGTTTTGTTATACGAGGCATTTGGTTGGGAAATGCCTAAATTTATTCACCTGCCGAATTTAAAAGAATTAGGTGGAAGTAAAAAATTATCAAAAAGATTTGGATCGGTGGCCGCTATTGAATTTTTGCAGGAAGGTTACTTAGTCCCGGCTCTTTTAAACTTTTTAATGTTTTTGGGATGGAACCCTGGAACCGAAAAAGAAATTTACTCGCTTGATGAATTTATAAAAGATTTTTCAATTGATCGCATCCAGCATTCGGATCTTGTTGCTTTTGACAGACAAAAACTTCTTTGGTTAAATGGGCATTATATTCGCGAAACTGAAACTAAGGCGCTGCAGAACATACTTATTGCGTGGGCAAAAAAGTTTGGTGTCTCGCTTTTGGTTTCTGAAGACAACGAAAAAACTCTCAAGATACTCGAATTAGTAAAAGAAAGAATGAAACTTTTAAGTGAGTACAACAGTTTAGTTCATTACTTTTACGAAACTCCCAAAGTAGAAAAGGATAAGTTGTTTTCATTTGTCGACTCGCACCAACGAGGCATCGAGATTTTGGCCAATTTCAAGTTGGCTTTTGAAAGTATAAATAAAGACAGCTGGAAGGATACGGATTTTGAAACTTTTTGTCGAGAGGTTTTAACAAAATTTGGTTACAAACCAAAAGAAGCCTTTATGACCTTACGTGTGGCTCTTACAAATGAAGTAGCAACACCTCATATCTTTGATATCCTAAAGGTTTTAGACAAAGACGAATCGGTTAAGCGTATCGACAGCGCCCTAAAACTCTAATTAAAATAGAAATTGTCTTTTGACCGTTTCGGATACCCTGCTAAAATGAAGTTAGTAAATTCACCAGGAGGAAAAATTGTGGTTAAAGAAACTAAACAACCGGATACTGCTAATGCAGTCGCTAAAAAAGGAAAAGATCTTGCTTTGCAGTCAGCCATTGATCAGATTGAAAAAAATTTTGGAAAAGGGTCAATCATGCGTCTAGGAGGTGGGATGTCGGATAGGCCGATTCCATTTATACCCACGGGATCTATAGCTTTGGACATTGCACTAGGAATTGGTGGAGTCCCAAGAGGAAGAATCGTCGAAATATACGGACCGGAATCATCGGGTAAAACAACTTTAGTGCAGCACATAATTGCTGAGGCTCAAAAACAAGGCGGTACAGCCGCATTGATAGACGCTGAACACGCCTTTGATCCGTCGTACGCCGAAAAAACCGGCGTTAATGTAGAAGAACTGCTAGTTTCCCAACCGGACACAGGAGAGCAGGCTTTAGAAATTGCCGAAACCTTAATTAGATCCAACGCCGTGGATGTTGTAGCAATAGACTCGGTTGCCGCTTTAGTTCCCAGGGCGGAACTCGAGGGAGATATTGGGGATAGTTTTGTGGCAATGCAGGCTCGTTTAATGAGTCAATCCTTAAGAAGACTGACCGGTGCGATAAGCAAGTCTAATTGCACAATCATTTTTACTAATCAGCTCAGGTCCAAAATAGGTGTAATGTTCGGAAACCCCGAAACCACCGCGGGTGGTAAGGCACTAAAATACTACGCTTCGGTAAGAATCGAAGTTAGAAAAATCGAACAGTTAAAGAGCGGAACGGATATAAACGGAATAAGGGTTGTAGCAAAAGTTGTAAAAAACAAAGTAGCACCGCCGTTTAGAAAAGCCGAATTCGATATTATGTTTAAAGAAGGTATCAGCAAAGAGTCAAACATATTGGACGTTGGAGCGGATCTTAACGTGCTAAAAAAATCAGGAGCATGGTACGAATTTAACGGTGAAAAACTTGGACAAGGCAAGGAGGCTTCAAGGCTTTTCCTAAAATCAAATCCGAAACTAAGAGATGAGATATCAAATAGGATTCGTGAGGCTGTTATTCTAAAACGTGAAATACCGTTAGAAGTGGGTATGGACGAGTCTGACGACCTTCCGCCGGAACTAGATACGGCAGAAACCCAGGAATGAGCGACTCTCAAATAGAAAAAATAAAAGCCAAAGTCTTTGATTTTGTAACCTATTCCCCAAGGACAGTAAAAGAGGTGGAAACAAAGCTTAACGTGCTGTGCAAAAGATATGAAAAATACGGGTTTCAACCAAAACCCGGCTTTATTAGTGAAGTAGTAGAGCAACTTAAAGAAGAAGGTTTCTTAAACGATCCCAAGTACGTCGAAAACTATATTTTGGGTTTAAAACTTTCAAACAAGAGCAAAAGTTTTAGGGAAATGACCGCCTTTTTAAGCAAAAAAGGCATTGACCGTTTTGAGATTGAAAAGATCAATTCCCTGGATGTTGAAGAGGTGGAGAAAAGATCTCTTTTGCAGCTTGTTTCTAAAAAAACCAAAGGGCAGGATTTAACTGATCCGGTGTTTAAAAACAAGCTTTTTGGGTATCTGGTACGAAAGGGGTTTACTCCTGAGAAGATTAGGGATGCGGTTGACAGTTTTACCCACTTAAAATAGAATCTAGCCATGGATTTTGCTATTAGAATCAGAAAAACCTTACTTGCTAACAACCTTTCCAAGTTGCTGGGACGTCGGTAAATTATACTGTTTACATCTGTTTCTAAATATTCCTGTAGCTTATCCTAAATATTAATTGTGTTTTTTGGAATTACGGAGGTAATTAAATATGGATCCACTAACAGTTGGTCTTGTAGTAGCAGCCGTGGCTGTGGGAGTTGTAGTTTCGCGCGTTTTTTCAGGTCCTAAAAAGCAACAAGAAAGGGTCTCAAATGAACCTGTCGAAGTTTCACCGGAGCCTAAATCGTTTCAGCCAAGCGCTGCGCCTTTGGTCGAGGCCGATAGAGAGGCAATTGCAGTAGAGGCAAGGTCTAGGGCTAAAGAAATTATTATCGAGGCAAAAGATCAAGCCTTAAAAATACGAGCTCAGGCAGAAGATGATGTTAGAAGAATAAAAGAAGGTTCTGTTGAAATCGAAAAAAGAATTGCTGTTCAAAAAGCAGAAGTCGACGCAAAAGAAAGGGACATTGAACAAAAAGTAAAAACTTTAAGAACCGCTAAAGAACAGATCGAAAAAAAACAACTGGACATAGAAGAACTTTACAAAAAAACTAAAGACGAATTAGAAAAAGTTGCGTCTATGACTAAAGATGAAGCGAGAAGTGTTTTGTTAAAAGAGTTAGACAAAGATCTTGCTCAAGAAAAAGGTAAAAGAATACGACAGGTTGAAGAAGAAATTAAACACGATTCAGATAAACTATCCCAAGAAATTCTCGTAAGTGCTATGAGATTTGCCGCAACAGATATTGTTGTTGAATATACGACATCAAAAGTTAAATTGCCTGATGACGATGTAAAGGGAAGAATCATCGGAAAAGAAGGTCGCAACATTAGAACATTTGAAGAACTGACCGGAGTAGACTTGGATTTGGATTCGTCTCCCGGAGAAATAATTGTTTCATGTTTTGATCCGGTTAGAAGAGAAATCGCAAAAATTTCACTTGAAAAACTTTTAGCAGACGGAAGAATTCAACCCGCAAAAATAGAAGAGATCGTTGAAAAAACTCGTAGTGAAATTGACCACTTAATAGTAAAAGCAGGTGATGATCTTTGTCACAAAGTTGGTGCATATAATATTCCAAGAGATTTAGTTCAAATATTGGGACGATTTAAGTACAGGTTTTCTTATGGTCAAAATATGATTGAACACACACTAGAAGAAACAAAGATTGGAATTGCATTAGCCCACGAATTAAACGCTAACGTTGATATTGTTAGATTGGGTTGTTTATTTCACGACATTGGAAAGGTTGTAACAGAGGATGAAGGCACACATATCCAACTTGGAGTCGATCTTCTTAGAAAACATAAAATTCAAGAGGAAGTTATAAACTGTGTTGCAGAACACCATGAAGATAAACCTTTTAGTTCGGTTGAATCTGCAATTGTAAATTTAGCAGACCACGTTAGCGGTACAAGACCCGGAGCAAGAAGCGAAGATTACGAATCATATGTTACAAGACTTAAAGAATTAGAAAAAGCCGCAACATCGTTTGATGGTGTGGAAAAAGCTTACGCAGTTTCGGCCGGACGAGAGGTAAGGGTTATTGTTTCGCCTGAAAGAGTTGACGATCTTTCTACAGCATACTTGGCAAAAGAGATCGCAAAAAAGATTGAACTCGAACAAACATATCCGGGAGTAGTGAAGGTGATAGTTATTAGAGAAACACGTGCTATTGAAACAGCAAAGTGATTTCTATAAAAATTTTTAGTTAATATTAATTGTAATATTGTTGGGGCCGCGGACGTTAGTCCGCGGCTTCCTTTATAATTTGCTATCATGTGTATGAGATGTTTTATTTATTGTTTTTTCTTTTAATAATTGTTGTTTTTTACGTCTTAATGAATCTGCTTCATTCAATTATTAAAGGATGTTTAGGCGCCATTTTACTTTTTCTTATTGTCACATCGGTGTTTTTATTGTATAAATCAACAATACAGCCAATTAGTTTGCTTGGTAAATTTAAAATAAACAATTTTGAGATTACCAAAATTCAAAACTAATTTTTTGTAGTTCGCGATATAACTGCTCGTTTGAAATCTATATGAAAATTTTATGCGTAGGCGAAATTGTAGCGAGTCCCGGAAGAAAAGCGGTTCAAGCCGTTCTCCCTGAAATTATCAAAGAATATTCTCCTGATTTTATCTTTTCTAACTGTGAAAACATTGCTCACGGAAGGGGCATTAATAAAGAGTCGTTAGACGAGGTTCAAAAAGCCGGAATAAATTTTTTTACGGGCGGGGATCATATTTTCTTTCAAAAAGATACGGAGGATCTTATAGATTCTGCGCCATTAATTAGACCTGCAAACTATCCCGGAGATGAGCCCGGTGTTGGATACAAAGTTGTTGATGCAGGGTCAAACGGACAAATCCTAATGATAAATCTAATGGGTAGAACTTCTTTTTCTAGTACAAACTCATATCTTAACGACCCTTTTAAAACGGCCGATAAAATTTTAAATGAGTTTTCGGATCAAAAATTTGCCTCCATTGTTGTTGATTTTCATGCAGAAGCCACAAGTGAAAAATACGCTTTTGCTCATTACTTAGATGGAAGAGTGAGCATAATCGTAGGTTCCCACACGCACGTTCCTACATGTGATCAAATTGTTCTACCTAAAGGAACAATGTACATCACGGACGTTGGAATGACAGGCGCAATTGATTCGGTGTTGGGTGTAAAAAGTGATATTGTTTTAGAGATGTTCAAAACCGCACGAAATCAGCGCTTTGAGTGGGAAACTAGTGGAAGAAAAGCTTTTAGAAGTGTATTATTTGATACAGAAAAGCTTGAAATGACAAGGATAGATAAGATAATTTAATTCGCCAACCAGGCAGATATCCGAAAGGGGGTGTCTTAAAGAATGGCAAAAATTACTAAACAAGAATTGCAAGCTAAAGTTGCAGATATGGCAGGAATGACAAAAGTTGACGCAGCTAAAGCAGTAGATGCAGTTGCAGACGCAATCGCAGCAGCATTGAAGAAGGGCGATACAGTAACTTGGACAGGCTTCGGTACTTTCGAAGTAAGATCAAGAAAACCAAGAATGGGAAGAAATCCTCAGACTGGAGCACCTCTTCATATTCCTGCAAGCCAAATTCCAGCTTTCAAAGCCGGTAAAGGACTTAAAGATTCCGTCAAGTAATCTTCATTACTTACGGCTTCCAGAAGCCTTTAAGAACAGGGTCCTGCGGGGCCCTGTTTCTTTTCTTATAATTTGCAGAAAGTGCTAAAATAGCTCAGTATGTCCACGAACAAAGACTATTACAAAATTTTGGGTGTTGAAAAAAACTCATCTCAAGAAGACCTAAAAAAAGCTTACCGAAAGCTCGCCCGCGAACATCATCCCGATGTTGTTGCTGAAAAAGATAAGGTAGAGGCTGAAAAAAGGTTTAAAGAAATAAACGAAGCTTATAGAATCTTAAGCGATCCGGAAAAGCGCAAAATGTACGATCAATTTGGTACGGCCGATCCTAACATGGGTGGTTTTAACGGCAACGGAAATCAAGGTGGCTGGGGGCCGTTTAATTATACTTACACAACAAATGGGGCTAATTCGGATTTTGGTGACTTTGACCCATTTGACATTTTTGAGGATTTTTTTGGTTTTAGAGGTTTCGGTTCAAGCCGTGCTCCACGAAAAGGTAAAAGCCTGTACTATCAAATGAACGTAGAATTTAATGAGGCAGTATTTGGATCCGAGAAGGAAGTTCATGTTGAAAGCGGAACCATTAAAATAAAGATACCCGCCGGAGCACGGGACGGTTTAGAGCTTAAATTTTCGGGAAAAGGAATGCCCGGTCCAAATAACGCGCCCGCCGGTGATCTTTTTATAACTTTAAAAATAAATACACCGAAGGAATTTAAGTTTTATGGTGACAATATCCTGATTACAAAAGAAATAGATTCGATCGCGGCCGCTTTGGGAGCCGAAGTAAAAATTCCGGTTGTTGATCTAAAATCCTCCGATGCGCTGGGTACAGTGAGTTTAAAGGTTCCTCCGGCAACTCAATACGGTTCAAGATTATTGGTACGAGGAAAGGGTATGCCCCGATTGGGCGGTAAAGGTCAGGGCGATATTGTGGTGGAATTGATTGTCGTTACGCCTAAAAGATTAACTAAAAAGCAAAAAGAACTCCTCGAAGAGTATCAAAAATCATAATTCCCGAGTGTTCTTCCAAAAGCCCATTTGACCCTAGAGTCCTGCTGATGTATCATCTACTGGTTTAGGTAACGATAATATTTGGTTGATAAGTGGGCAAAACCCACTTTTTTAATTACCTAACCTGAAGTGATTTATATGAGATTGTTCAACGCTTTGTGTTTGTGCTTTTTCATATAATTCTCGCTTAGAAAGTTTGTATTATGGCAATATCAGAATTTAGCGCAGCTATTAACCAAGTCGCCGCCGAAAGAGGAATAGCGGTAGAAAGTGTTTTAGACTCTGTAAAAACCGCTTTGGCAACAGCATATAAAAAAGATAGAAAAGAAGCAGGCGAAGAAGTTAATATTGAAGAAATATCTGTCGATCTTAATCCTGAAACAGGGGAAGTGAAGATTTTGAAAGATAATAAAGATGTAACGCCCTCAGGTTTTGGTCGTATCGCAGCACAAACCGCAAAACAAGTTATTTTACAAAAAATCCGAGAAACCGAAAAAGAAGTTATAACGTCCGAATTTAAATCCAAAATTGGTCAAATCATGCTTGGAACCGTGTTTAGAATTGAGAACGGTCTTGTGACACTGGATTTGGGAAAAACACGAGCCCAAGGTGTTATGCCTTCAGGCGAGCAGGTTTCATCCGAAAGCTACAGAATAAACCAAAGATTAAAAGTTCTTGTTAAAGATATTAAGGAAACACCTCGCGGAACGGAGGTTGTTGTAAGCCGTTCTGACCCGCAGCTTGTTGTAAAATTGTTCGAGCAGGAAGTTCCTGAAATTGCTTCAGGCACAGTAATTGTCGAAGGGATAGCGCGCGAGGCCGGTTCAAGAACAAAGATGGCTGTTTCATCCAAGGATGACAAGGTTGATCCGGTTGGAAGCTGTGTCGGTCAAAAGGGTGTGAGAGTTCAAGCCATAATTTCCGAATTATTTGGTGAAAAAATTGATATTTTACCTTTTTACAATGTTACTGAAAAATTTATTGCAGCGAGCTTGGCTCCTGCCAAAGTTACAGAAGTTGAATTGGATAAAGAGAATAAAAGAGCAGTCGTCACGGTTCCCGAAGAACAACAAAGCTTGGCAATTGGTAAAGAAGGCCAAAATGCCAGACTTGCCAATAAACTTACTAAATGGAAGATCGATATTAAGGGTGTTGCGGGTGTATTTTCTACGGAATCCGAACGAGCCCTTGGAATTGGTGAAAAAGTAGATAAAAAAGTGGTTGGCGTTTGGGACGAGGCAATCAAAAAAGTTGAGGAAGACCAAGAAAAAGCTAGGGTCGAAACAGCAAAGGCCAAAGCCGAAGCGGACGCTGCAGAGGAACTAAATTCAACAGAAATAATACCTGATAAGGATGCAGAATCTGGCTCAACCGAGCCCGAAGATGTACAATCTGAAGGTAATTGAGTCTTATGCCTGAACATAAGATAGCTTTAGATAAAAATATTTTATGGTTAAAAACAAAGCTGTTAATACAAGTGAAAAGGATTTGCGCGCATCATCTGATTCAAAAGATGCCAAAGAGCTACGCGCCCCAATTGTTACAGTCATGGGGCATGTTGATCACGGCAAAACCAGCATTCTTGATGCAATCCGAAACAGCAACGTTCAGGCCAAGGAATATGGCGGCATAACTCAGCACATAGGTGCCTACCAAGTTACCCACAAAAATAAAAAAATAACCTTTATAGATACGCCGGG
>CAZTDP010000002.1:47455-51951 GCA_964612565.1 uncultured Candidatus Saccharibacteria bacterium | reverse complement strand
TGGGGCGGCGAGGTCGTTTCGGTAGAAGTGTCCGCAAAAACAAAACAGAATTTAGATAAATTGTTAGACACAATTTTGGCCGTTGCTGATCTTTTAAATTTAAATGCAGATCCGGCAGGCGAACTCGAAGGAATAATTATTGAATCAAAGTTAGACCAAAAAAGAGGCGCGGCCGTTTCGTGCATTGTTAGAAACGGAACGATAAGAATCGGAGATAAAATTGTGGCAAGTGGAATTCCCTGCAAGGTTAAGTCTTTAATGGATGACAAAGGATTACTAATTAAAGAAGCAGGTCCCTCCACTCCGGTCGAAATACTGGGCTTTAAGGATGTTCCGAGAATTGGAGACCTCATTTTATCCGAGGGCAGCGAACTTGCGGAACTTTCAATGGCCGAAGACAGGGTCGAGATAGTTGGTAAAAACGCCAAAAAGACAATAGCTGTTGTGATTAAAGCAGACACACAAGGCACTTTAGAGGCCGTTAAAAGCAGTTTAGCTGAACTGATAACCTCCTCGGTAGAATCGACGTACGCTTTAAAGTTTTTACATAGCGGCACCGGTGATATTTCAGAATCGGATGTAATGCTGGCTCAAAGCTCTAAGGGAGGCATTGTGTTTGGTTTTGATGTTAAACTTCCGCCGTCAATTGCAGATTTTGCGGCAGCTAATAAAGTAACTGCAAAAACATACCGAACAATTTATGACTTAATCGACGATGCCAAAAAGCTTTTGGAAGGTACCGCGATCGATGCCGAATCAAAGATTAAGGGCAGAGGACAGGTTCTTAAAGTATTTAAACTCCCTTCCGGAAGTTTGATTGCAGGAACAAAAGTTATTGCGGGAGCATTAAAATCCGGAGGCAGGGTGTCCGTTTACGATAAAAACCCTTCCGAACTAAAAGATGAGGATATTCCGTTGTTTACAGGCACGATTAAGTCTCTGCACAAGGGTGTCGATGAGGTTAAACTCATAGGCAAGGACGTTGAGTGCGGTGTAATGTTTAAACCGCCGTTTGAAGACGTAAAGGCTGACATGTGGATTGAAGCTCTTTAACCCTTTCAAAACCATCCCATTTTAATTATCTTATATATCTCAAACTTTGACACTATAGGACCTTTATAGTACAATGGCCTGTTCAGTTGGAAAAACTATGATTGAAACAGAATTAGAAGCAAAAGTTAAGAATATGATTTTAGGAGCTGGGGAGGTTGCAATAATACCTTCTATGGTTTCTGATGTGGATGCTTTTTCGGCTGCGGCCGGAATTTACCGAATGCTTGAAGCCAAAGGCGCGAGGCCCACAATTCTCTTTCCCGGAGAACTTGCCGAAGAAGTTAAATCTATAGCTGAGGGTTTAAATATCAACCAAAATGTGGCTTCGAGGTCCTTAACAGTTTCCATTGATTATTCTAATACTCCGGCATCTCAGGTTCACTACAACACCGAAAACGACGTTTTATACATTACTTTAAGCCCGGTAGACCACGATTTTGATCTTACAAAGGTTAAATCCGAAATTGTTGGGCCAAATTACGACCTTTTTATTACCATCGGAATTCCGACCTTAGAAGACTTAGGCCCGCTTAAAAAGGATCTGGAATTTGAATTCGCAAGGGTGCCTGTGTTAAACCTTGATAATACAAGCGTAAATACGAGGTACGGTAACGTTTATGTTGTAGACACCGCTATGGATAGACTTAGTCTTCTCGTCATGAATAAAGCGCCGAAATGGGGTCTTGTCTTAGACTCAAAGGCAGCTAAAGCCTTGATTGTGGGCGTTAATCACAAAAGCATGAACTAATGCCCTTGATTTTTAGGGATTCATCTGATAGTATAATATACTGAATATGGCGTTATCTAAAGATAAAAAGGCAGTAATAATAAAGTCCAACAGATTGCACGATGCTGATACCGGTTCTCCGGAAGTGCAGATTGCATTATTAAACGAAAAGATAACTAAATTGAGCGAACACCTTAAGTCCCACAAAAAGGACAATCACTCAAGACGAGGGCTATTACAAATGGTAAATAAAAGACGCAGACTCCTTTCATATCTTAAGAAAAAAGATGAAGAAAGATTTACAACTGCATCTGAAAAGCTTGAGTTATCTAAGTAAGTTTTGTGTTGCTCTTTGAACTAGAAATTTAATTTGCTTGTGCATTAATTTTGCACTTGCTCCAAAAGCAGGATAGATTGGTTTTTGGATTAGGAGTTAGGCTATTGTGCGTCTTGCGCATAATATTTTAAATCTTAATCCTTTAATAATTCTTTCCGCTTAATAAAAATGAACAATAAAATAGTACGTAAAGAAACCGAATTTGCCGGAAAAAAACTTGTTTTGGAAACAGGCGAACTGGCTGTTCAAGCAGACATGGCAGTTAAAGCTTCGTATGGAGACACCGTTATTTTATTAACGGTCGTTCACGGTGCGCCGCTACCCGATACCGATTTTTTCCCTTTAACCGTTAACTACGAGGAAAGATTGTACGCAAGCGGCACGATTAAATCTTCCCGCTTTGTGAAACGTGACGGTAAAAGTACCGACGAAGCCGTAATAGATAAAAGACTGGTCGACCATGCTATACGCCCCTTGTTTCCTAAAGACTACATGGATGAAGTGCAGGTTATTGCAACAGTATTGTCCTTGGAAGAAGACGCAGATCCATTATTTACCGCAATGATCGCAACTTCAGCAGCCCTAACCGCCAGTGAAATACCTTGGTACGGACCTATGACAAGTGTAAGAGTCGGAATGGTAGAAGACGGCTTTATCCTAAATCCTTCAAGCGAAGTTTTAAGAGACAAATCAAAACTTAACATGATGATTTCTTTTAGCGGTGAGGATCGAAAATTTTTGGCTGTCGAAGCCGAGGCCGACATTTTACCCGAAGATAAGATATTAGGTGCTATAAATTTTGCACGAGATGCCGCCAATACTCTTTACGACCTAATAACCGATTTTGCTAAAGAAGTAAATCCTGATGGTACAAAATACAAATATGTTTCCAAAGCCTTAAGCCAAGAGTTGTTAAACGATGTTAAAGATATCGCAGGCGAAACAATTGAGAAAATAATAAGACTTGAATTTGACAAGACCGAATTAAAAGAAAAACGAGAGGAAATTAGTCAGACGGTTCTTACTAAGCTTGAAGGTAAATACAAAAAAGCTGATATGTTGATGGCTTTGGAAGAGTTAGAAAAGAAGTCTATTCAACATTTGATTCTTGAAGAAGGAAAAAGACCTGATGGTAGAGGTATAACACAAATCAGAGATATTTCTTGCGGTGTTTCTATATTACCCAGGACTCACGGCAGTGGTTTATTCACACGAGGTGTGACACAGGTATTGACCGTTGCAACTTTGGGTTCGCCTTCTATGGAGCTTTTAGTTCAAAACATGTACGGAGAATTTAACAAGAGATATATTCACTACTATAATTTTGCGCCTTTTGCTACAGGTGAGACGGGAAGAATGGGAGCACCGAAATCGCGTGAAATAGGTCATGGGATGCTGGCCGAAAAGGCATTAAAGGCCGTTATACCTTCACAAAAAGATTTTCCTTACACTGTTTTGCTAGTGTCCGAAACACTCTCTTCTAGTGGATCTTCGTCTATGGCTGCAACGTGCGGTTCTACACTTGCCTTAATGGATGCAGGAGTCCCGATTAAAGAAATGGTAGCCGGAATCGGTGTAGGAATAATTACAAACGATGATTTTTCAAACTATAAAATCATGACAGATCTTGCATACCTTGAAGATGCTTTTGGCTTTTTGGATTTCAAAATGACCGGTACGAGAACAGGTGTTACTGCAATTCAGGCAGATATGAAGGCAAAAGGTATTCCGATCGAAATACTTCCTAATATTATAAATCAATCACGAGAAGGAAGAATGAAGGTCTTAGATATCATGGAACAGACAATTAGTACGCCAAACGCAACGGTTTCCAAGTACGCGCCAAAAACCGTTTCAATTAAAATAAATCCTGAAAAGATAGGAATGGTAATAGGCTCCGGAGGAAAAACGATAAAAGAGATTCAGGAGACTACAAATTCTGAGATATTTGTCGAAGAAGACGGAACAATTATTATTTCAGCTGTAAATATGGAGGATGCCAAAAAAGCTTATGACACCGTTGATGGTATAACAAGAGAACTAAAAGTTGGTGAAATTTTTGATGGTACGGTAAAGGACTTGTTAGACTTTGGAGCCTTAGTAGAAGTTCTACCCGGAAGAGTAGGGCTTCTTCATATTAGCGAAATCACAAATGCTTACGTTGCAAAAGTTGACGATTGGTTTAAGCCCGGGGATAAAGTAACAGTTAAGATCGTAAACTTGGGACCCGAAGGTAAGATCGGTTTGTCGCGAAAAGCTTTAGAGCCTAAAAACCAAGCCTAGCACGAAGCACAGCGGTGTACTCAACGCGAGCAAGCTTCTCCAATGCGTAAGCATTGCACAAGGAAGCACAGCGGTGTACTCAACGCGAGCAAGCTT
>CAZTDP010000002.1:38895-47355 GCA_964612565.1 uncultured Candidatus Saccharibacteria bacterium | reverse complement strand
AATGCGTAAGCATTGCACAAGGAAGCACAGCGGTGTACTCAACGCGAGCAAGCTTCTCCAATGCGTAAGCATTGCACAAGGAAGCACAGCGGTGTACTCAACGCGAGCAAGCTTGTATAATCAATATTGAATGATTCGATACTGCCCAAACTGTAAAAGTAAATTGTCTAAATCCGATATATATTTTTGTGGAAATTGTGGCACAGTTTTGCCAGAAGAGCAGGTGCTCGCACAACCAAAAAAGTATTTCGACACTTCTAAAAGTAATCACAAGGAACAAGCGCTAAATATAAAACGGGTGTCATTGGTGGCCATTCCGTTGTCATTGGTCGTGTTTCTTACGGTGGCTTTTGCCGCCGATACCTACAGATATGTCGCAGGAATGTTTACGGAACCAAACCACATAGCTTCTGACTCTGACGAAACACTAAACGCAAAACAATCAACACAAAGCGCGGATGCCCAAAAAGATACCCACGGCATCTCCGTTTCAAACCCCGAAACATACTTACCTTTTAATTCAGACATTGTGATAGAGGCTTATACACCCGCTGATTACTTGGACCTTTTAAGTTTTTTTAATATTCAAAACAGTATAGCCATGGACACCTTAGGCAACGAAATTAAATCGCCGTACATTTTGCTCGGACACAAAGAGGACGAGATGCTTTTTAGCGTGATACTTTTTCCAAAAAGTGAACAGGGGGCGGAACAAATAGAGAGCTCTCTTGAAGCATCCTTCAAAGTTGGATATCCGAAACCTGTCCTTGTCGCTACAACAAGCCCGGATCTGATTACGGAGCTTTCAGATGTGTCAAAAAGTTTAAAGAAAGGTTTAAATCTAAATTCTCGCTACGTAGAGATAAAAAAGAAGATACCGGATCAAAAACGTATGGCGATTTTCGCTTTTAGCGATGCAGGTATATTATATCTTAATAGTTTAAAAACTGAATCAGCACCGGAATTGTTAACACATCTAATGAAGAGTTACTTAGATGGAGGTTCGTATTATGGTTTTGTTAAGTGACGATAAAGTTCGAGGCTTTTCGCCTCAAAAGTAATATATGGAAAAAATAGAAAAAAAAGATTATGCGTTCGAAGAATTAAAAACACTTCAAGATTTAGTGGCTAGCACCAAAGGCTTGCCCGAAGATCTTTCCGAAAAATTAAAACAAATGATTCAACGCCTAGAAAGAATGGCGAATTTAGGGCACTACGCCACAGAATTTGACACGCTTTCGAGATACATCGAAGTTGTTGCCTCTATACCGTGGGAAGCAAAAACTGTAGATAAGCTGGATTTGCGGGGGACCAAAGAAATTTTAGACAAAAATCACTACGGCATGGAAGACGTGAAGGAAAGAATTATGGAGTATCTTTCGACCATTGTTTTATTAAAACAGCGCGGACAAGACGCACTGGCTCGTTCGCCGATTCTTTTATTTGTCGGACTGCAGGGTGTGGGAAAGACAACCCTCGCAATTTCGATTGCGGAAGCTTTGGATCGCAAGTTTATAAGAATTGCCATGGGAGGAATCGGTTCCACGTTGGAACTAAGAGGACGCAGTAAAGCTTTTCCCGAATCAGAACCGGGCCAAATTGTAAAAGCGTTGATTAAATGTCAGGTTAAAAATCCCGTAATTCTTTTGGACGAAATCGAAAAATCAAGCGGTGATTCCGGACTTCTTAACGACATTATGGCTGTACTTTTGGAAATCTTAGATCCAAACCAAAATACGGCTTTTAGAGATCACTACGTTGACTACCCTGTTAATTTATCCGACGTTATGTTTGTATGTTCGGCAAATAGTTTAACTAATTTAAGCGCGGCATTGCTAGACAGAATGGAAGTAATTAAAATGCCGTCATATTCAGACAACGAAAAAATGGTTATTTCACGAGATTATTTACTGCCAAAAATAAGGGCAAATGCCGGTTTAAAACCCGAGGAATTAGAAATCGATCCCGATCTTTGGCCCGGCATTATTAGGCCATTTGGTTATGATTCAGGAATAAGGAGCTTGGGAAGAACACTTGAATCAATTTGCCGAAAAGTCGCAAAAGAAATAGTAGAAGGTAAAAGCACCAAAGTGCAAATTAATGCCGATAATCTAAAGTATTATCTGCCAAAATAATTTTCAAACATGACTAAACAAGAAATGATGAGCAAGATTGAAGTTAGTGTCAAAAATTGCACTAAATGCAGGTTGTATAAAACCGCACTACATGCTGTTCCGGGGGAGGGAAATGTTGAATCAGAAATAGTTTTCATTGGTGAAGCTCCGGGACAGACCGAGGATCAAACAGGCAGGCCTTTTGTCGGGAGAGCAGGACAGCTTTTAGAAAAATCCTTGGCCGAAATCGGATTAAAAAGATCTCAGGTATGGATCGGAAATATTATAAAACACCGTCCGCCCGACAATCGTGATCCGCTCCCCGATGAGATTCACGCCTGTGAAAAGTTTTTGTCCTACCAGTTGAAGATTATGAAGCCTAAATTAGTTGTAACGCTAGGCAGGTTTGCAATGAACTATTTTTATCCTGAAGGGAAAATAACTCAAGATAGGGGAAGTCTTGTACGAACATCCGCGTACAATGTGTATCCGGTGTATCATCCAGCCGCCGCCCTACGAAATCCAACAATGATGAGAGGTTTTATAGAAGATTTTAAGAGAATTCCGGACATTTTAGCAGAGGCTGAAAAACCAAGTAATTTAGTTTCACAGCAGGAACCAGAAGAAAATACTGATGGACAATTGGGGCTGGGTCTGTAAACTTTAAAAGTACGTATGGATCAACAATTTATTAACTCATTAACAGAAGAAGACTCAAAATCAACTCCGAAACTTAAAATAGTAACATTAAGCGGTACTGAGTCTGTGACCAAAAATTTAACAGTTTACGAGTACGGCGAAGATATAATCTTGGTAGACTGCGGTATAGGTTTTCCTGACAGCGAGCTTTTTGGGGTAGATGTTGTAATTCCCGATTTTTCATACATTTTGCAAAATTCGCACAAAGTAAAAGCGCTATTTATTACTCATGGCCACGAAGACCATTTTGGCGCAGTTCCCTACCTTTTAGATGAGTTGAATGTTCCAATTTACACTAGCAAACTGGTTCAAGGATTTATCCGCGAAAGGTTGACCGACAGATCCTTTAAGCATTTAGCCGATCAAGCTCGTTTAAACCTTATCGATCCAAGCACAGACGCCATAAGTGTAGGGTCCTTTAAGGTAAAGGCTTTTGGTATTAATCACTCGGTTCCTAACGCCATGGGTTTTGCTATAGAAACCCCCGAAGGCACTGTTTTGCACATGGCCGACTACCGCATAGATTGGACGCCGGTTTTAGATAAGCCCATAGATCTTAGCACAATTGCGACATACGGAGGTAAGGGTGTGTTGTGCTTGCTTTCCGACTGTTTAAACGTAACTACCGAAGGTTATTCAAAATCCGAAAGCAGTTTAACCGATACATTTACCGATATTTTTGAAAATTATGAAAAGCGCCAGATATTTGTAACAACAATTTCTTCCAACATTTCGCGAATGTACCAAATAATTAATGCGGCTTTAAAACACGGCAGAAAAGTTGTGCTAAGCGGGAGATCGATTGAACAAAGTGTAAAAGTTGCCAGAACTTTAGGCCTGCTTCCATTTGCCGAGGATCTTTTTGTAGATGAACGTGAAAGCTCTAAATACCAGCAAGGCGATTTGGTTTATATTATTGCTGGATGCTACGGCCAGCCAGGATCATCTCTAGGAAGATTAAGTCGCGGAGAGCACAAAGATATTACGCTCCAAGGCAACGCTTTAATGGTGTTTTCTGCCGATCCAAATCCTCCGGGAGTGTCGGAAGCTGTTGAAAGAGTTATGTCTAATTTTACGATTGCCGGAGCTGAAGTGCTTTACAGTAAAATTCAGGCTAATCTGCATGTTTCAGGTCATGGTACAAAAGGTGACTTAGAAATTATAGCTGCAACTGCCAAACCAAAATACTTTATACCAATCGGAGGAACAATTACCAGGATGCGTGCATATACAAATATGGTAGGCGAGTTGGGTTTTGATAAAAAGAATGTATTTGAATGCATGGAAGGCGATATTATCGAATTTTCCAAGGGAAATGCAAAAAAATCAGGCCGCATTGAAACTTCCCCAATATATATCGACGCGGGAAGCACCGAAGCAATAAACCCGATTTTAATAAAAGACAGAGATCAATTGTCTACAGACGGAGTTTTTGTGGTTGTGATACCTTCTTCCAAAGGTGATCTATTAAAAGACAAAGTCGAAATTGTTACCAGAGGTTTCATTTATGTTAAAGGTTCTCAAGATTTAATGGATAAATCTAAAAAGTTTGTAACTAAAACCTTGGATAAATTGTTGGGCAAACAAAAGGACTGGACAATGACAAAACGAAAACTTGAATCCGAAATTCAGGAGTTTTTGCGAAAAGAAACGCAAATGAAACCATTAGTTATCGTGCATTCGATAAATGTTTAGTTACCTCTGACCCAAACCCCTCTTTTATTTCTTTGTTGCAGGCTTGTTTAAGGCAATGACCGTGGTTCTATGCCTAAATTATTGTATAATTGAAATAATGCCCAGAGGCCGAAGAAAAAAATTCAAGTTAAATTTTAATATCAAGCCCGATACAGCGCGGTCGATTGCAGCAATGATTTTTTTAAGCTTTGCAATTTTAAGTGTAATTGCTTTTTTTGCTCCGGGTTACGCATTTAACGCTAAGATTTTCAATTTATTAAGATACTTGTTTGGCCAGCCCGCGGTACTGCTTCCGTTTCTTTTTGCAATAATCGGGCTGTTATTAATTCAAAACATTACCCTAAAAATTAAGGAGCCTCGCATTGCTGCAGGTTTACTGCTGGCACTTTTGTCACTGGCGGGGTTGTTTCACACTTTTATTAAACAAGACGCCGCGCTTGAAATGGCCAAAAAAGGCTTTGGCGGAGGAATAGTAGGCTACAAAATTTCGGGAATTTTAATAGGAAGTGTAAGCATTTACGGCACCGTAGTAGTACTTTTTGCCGGTGTAATAATATCTGCCTTTTTGCTTTTTGATTTATCACTTGATCGCGTATTTGCTTTTGCCCTTAAGATTAAAGAAAAAATTCATATCCAACTTCCGTTTGGAAAAAAAGAGGACTCGGAAAAAGCAGGAGAAATGGAAGAGGTCGAGATCGCGAGCGGTGTTTCAGTACCTTTTGGTAATACTCCGGTTAATACATCCCCACATTTTGAAGCCGAATACGAGGAAGAAGATCCGTTTGAAATTGTTCCTACGATGTCGGAACCTCAAAGCTCTACAACCTCGATTTTAGACGACCATACAACAACAATTTCAAATATTTCGCCAATGGGATTTTTATCTACCCCATCAAACAGGATTTGGGAAGAACCTCCGGTCGATTTACTAACCGAGGCTCCTCCTGAAATTAAAGATATCGCCGACGCAAAAGCAAAAGAAAAGATAATTGTTGATACATTAAAATCTTTTGGCATAGACGTAGAAATTGCCAGTACAAAAGTTGGTTCTTCGGTTACCCAATACGCATTAAGAACAAAGTCAGTTACAAAAGTATCAAAAATTGCCTCTTTGCAAGAAAATCTTGCCTTGGCATTAGCGTCTCCGACAGGGTCAGTTAGAGTTGAAGCCCCGATTCCAGGTAAATCCGAAATTGGAATTGAAGTTCCTAATATTAATAGAACAACCGTCTTTTTCAAATCAATTTTGACTTCGGATCCTATGAAAGGAATAAAGTCAAAGCTCGCTATTGGCTTAGGAAAGGATGTGGCCGGGCGCACGTTTGTTTACGATATTGCCAAAATGCCCCATTTGCTTATAGCGGGAGCCACCGGCTCAGGAAAATCAGTTTTTATTCATAACATTTTGTTTTCTATTCTTTTTAGAGCATCGCCTCAGGAAGTTAAATTTATTTTGGTCGACCCAAAAAGGACCGAATTAATTTATTATCAAGACATTCCTCATCTTTTAACCCCCGTAATTACCGACATGGACAAGGCGCCGTCGGCGTTTAAATGGGCCGTGCAAGAAATGGAAAGGCGCTATAAACTTTTTGAGCAGGCAAAGGTTAGAAACATCGAGGCTTACAATGAAAATTCCGGTATTCAGGTTATGCCCTACATTGTTTTAATTGTGGACGAATTTGCCGAGATCATGCTTCGAGATACCAATACGGTTGAAAAAAGCGTTATTAGGATCGCCCAGCTTGCCAGAGCCACCGGAATACACCTTGTTTTAGCCGTCCAGAGACCCTCCACAAACATTATTACCGGAATTATTAAGGCTAACATACCTTGTCGCGCGGCGTTCAACGTAGCGAGTCAGGTGGACTCCAGAGTTATTCTTGATCAGCCGGGCGCCGAAAAACTCTTAGGTAAGGGAGACATGCTTTTTATACCGCCGGATATGCCAAAACCGATACGTTTACAAGCCGCCTACATATCGGATAAAGAGATATCAAACCTAGTTACCTTCTTAAAAGGGCAGGGAGTTTCGCCGGAATATGTAAAAGACGTTACCGAAATGGCGGGCGAAAGAGATGGTTCCAGCTCCAACAGCTCGTGGGGAGAAGATGTAGATCCGTTATTCGACGAAGCAGTAGAAATTGTAACTTCCCTTGGTAAGGCTTCAGCGTCTCTTCTTCAACGTAAGCTTGCTATAGGTTTTTCAAGAGCTGCCCGAATTATTGACCAAATGGAAGAAAAGGGTGTTGTTGGTCCGGCCGAGGGCGGAAGCAAGGCTCGAGAAATTTTGCTAGATAACATCATGCCTGTGCCCGGCGACCTGCCGGAAGAATTTTTGTGATCTTTCTGCTAAAATATCGGTAATATGTCCAAGAAGCTATCTAAAAAAGAAAAGCAACAAAGAAGATTAAATGAACTAAAAAAAGCTAGTGTTGCAGTTTCAGGCAACAGCGTTTTGCCGGTAGCTCACGAAAGCAAATCCGGTACTGCAAATGAAAAAGTAATCCCTGAATCAAAATTGTCGTACCACCTTTTACCCCTTAAAGAAATAAAAAGAAGTTTGATACTGAACCTGATTTATGCTGTTTTTGCCGTTGCTGTAATAGTTGGATTGCGCGTTTCGGGAATTGATTTTTCTAAAGTCTTATCTCTGCATCTATAAACTCATCAAGATCGCCGTCCAAAACCTTATCGGGTTCTGTCGACTCTACATTTGTTCGTAAATCCTTAACCAATTTGTACGGGTGTAAAACATAATTTCTAATTTGATTACCCCAGCCCGGCATTTTGTAATCACCTTTTAACTTTCTTCTTTCGTCATCAAGTTTTTCTTGCTCCAATGTATACAATTTTGACTTTAATATTTTTAGTGCCTTATCTCTGTTTTTGCCTTGGAATCGCTCTTCTTGGCATTCAACAATTATGCCCGAGGGTTTGTGTTTGACTCTAACTGCCGTAGAAACCTTATTTACGTTTTGACCGCCCGAACCGCCGGATCTAAAAAAGTCCCATTCAAGATCATCGTCTTTAAGTTCAATCTCAATAGCTTCTTCGTCGACTATTGGAATTACCTCGACCAGCGCAAACGAAGTTTGTCTGAGGCTGTCGGAATTAAATGGAGATTGTCTTACAAGTCTGTGCACACCTGACTCTCTTTTTAAAAATCCATAAGCGTACTTGCCGTTAAGTTCAAGTGTTGCGGTCTTTATTCCTGCCTCGTCGCCTGCAATTTTGTTAATAACACTAAATTTCCACGTGTTTCTTTCGGCGTAACGCTCGTACATTCTTAGCAAGATGCCGGACCAGTCCATTGCCTCGCTGCCTCCTTGGCCTGCGTGAATTGTTAAAAGAGCGTCGTTTTTATCAAGTTTTCCGCCAAAGAAAGTTTTTAATTCAAGTTTGTGAATTTCCCGCTCAAACTCTTCTGTGTCGCCTTCGCTGAGAATAAGTTCAAGCATCTCATAATCTTCGATGTCTTTTTTTAAGCCCGCAAGATCTTGTGCTATGTCTTTTCCTTCTTCCCAGTTTTTCCACACATTTTCGTCTTGCATGCGCGCTTCAAGCTCACTTATTTTTTGGCGCTTGTCGTCAATAAAGAGAGACTTTTTTAAGTTTTCTAATCTTTCTTGCTGTTCCTGATGCATAACTGTTGCATTTTACCATAATTTTGCTGTATCTACGGGGTTTCAAAGGCTTCTAATCCAATTTCAAGCTGGTCGCCGGGCTTTAGTTCCTTCTTTAAAATTTTGGTGGCAATATACGTTTCTACGGTGTCTTCTATTAAACGTGCAAGAGGCCTGGCTCCCCATTCGGGGCTGAAGCCCTTTTCAACAAGTCTGTCTATAAGTATTGGCTTAAATGAAACTTTTATACCTTTTTCGTCTGCTGCTTTTTGAGTATCTTTAAGAAGTAACTTGGCAATTTCCGAAACATTTTCAGTTGAGAGTGG
>CAZTDP010000002.1:37119-38795 GCA_964612565.1 uncultured Candidatus Saccharibacteria bacterium | reverse complement strand
GTTGTGCCCACAAATAAAAAGCTAGCGATTGGCTTGTTTTCGTTTCTTATACCGACACGGGCTCGGCGCAGTGCCGTGGAAATTTGTTTAACGGCCTCGTTTTGTCCGATAACCGTTTGTTCCATTTCCATATCAAGATTTAGTAGTTTTTGAGCCTCGTCTTCCGAAAGATTTTCGGCCGGAATGTGCGTGATTAATGCAATCTCCTTAACCACTTCATCCGCATTTAGTAGGTGAGATCCTGTTGCAACATTTGAAGAAGTACGCAACAAAATATCAATTGCCTTGTCGGGCAGTACACGTTCATGCATTAACTTTTCAGAAAGTTTAATTATTCTTGCCAATGCGGGGTATGTTATAAAAATACCCTTTGTGTTTTCAATTTTTCGCGCGATGTACATTAAAATTTTTATAGTGTCGCCGCGTGAGGTTTCAGGTATTTCGACAATTGAAAAAAGTCGGGCAAACGCGCCGTTGGGCTCGATGTATTTTCTGTAGTTTTCGATTGTTGTTGCTCCAATAAATTGAATTTCGTTGTCGGCAAGTTGAGGCCCTAGCACAGAGTAAATTGTTGATGTTTCTGCTTTATCGTCGCCCGCTCCGGCAACAAGGTTATGAATCTCGTCAATAAACAGAATTATGTCGCGTGACCCTTTTACCTCGTTAATTACTTTTTTAAGTTTTTCGGCAATTTGACCTGCAGTTGCGGCGCCGGATATAAGACCTCCCAAATCCATGCTGACGATTCTCTTATTGTTTAACGATTTATACCCAGTTCCCATCATAATCATTTGAGCCATTCCCCGGACAAGCGTGGTTTTTCCGCTTCCCGGTTCACCAAGAATTAAGATGTTTTCTTTTGAATTGGCAAGCATTTCGGCAATTTTTTTGATTTCGTTGTCCCTGCCTACTATCTCCCTGTATCTGCCGCGTTTTGCTTCCTTTGTGAAGTCGGTGGAAATGGCGTCAAGGTTGGGTGTGATTCGCCCAAGCATTCCTTTTCCAAATCCGCCTGTAAACATTAATTCGTAATCTTCCTGCCAAATATAAAATTTTGACATAAATCTTTTGTATTCGGATTCCCATTTAACCGCCCCTTCAACCGCTTCCAAACTTGTGTTAATTGATAAAAGTGTTAAATCGATTTTTGGAATATTTTTAAGAACGGCCAGCAGCAAATGGCTTGAGTCGATATATTTTTCGTTAAAAGATTTAGCAATTTCATAAAGTGAATTTTTTAAGTCTTGAAAATTTATAAATGGAACGCCTGTAAGTTCGTTTTTAAGACTTTCTAAGTTTAACTCTGCGCGCTTTGCAACTTCCTGCGTTTCGATATTTGAAAATAATTCGTTAAACGCTTTCTTTTGATCGTCGTTAAATCTAGTTAAAAGTTTTACAGTTGTGGGCTGTGTACAATCTGTTAAATTTTCGACAGTGCAGTTTTTAACCGTTTTTCGCGGAACATTTATTTGGGAGACCGCGTAAAGTAAATATAAAGTTGCTGTATAAAGGGCCAAGACTAACAGTCCAAGGTACTTGAATATTACTACAGGCATTGCGTACCAAATCAGGGGGAGCGCTAAACACACCGAGGCTAAAAGGATCATAAAAGTTAATCCTAATGCAACTTGAACAATTCTCACCACTATGCCTACCATGCGGCCAACTAAAGTATA
>CAZTDP010000002.1:0-37019 GCA_964612565.1 uncultured Candidatus Saccharibacteria bacterium | reverse complement strand
AATGCGGTGGCTATACACATTGCGTTTGTACAAAAAATTTACGATGTTTCCGACTTCAAGTTTTTTAGTTGGTACCGATATTAGTAAATCGCCTTTTTGAAAGGATGGTTTCATAGAGTCGGATGTGACGTACAAGATTTTAATTCCGGATATTCTTGCAGTTCCTACAACTAACGCAGTAATTATTATTGTATAGATTAGCATTTTCATTTTTTCAGGACTCGCGCCTCACAAGAAGCGCGAGTCGCTCTTTTCTATTGAGCTAAGTTACATTTGTATAGACTCAAAGTTAAAGTCAAACAGTGCTTGGGCTCCTTGTTTTGTTTCACTTATATTTTCCGTTGTAAATTTAAGGACCACAAATTTTCCTTGTCCCGGATAAAAGTCTCCAAGGTCAAAACCCTCGGTTTTCCATTTTACGATTGTTTTTTTACCTTTACTCATCCCCGTTTCACCCGGATCCAGAACACCGTCGCTGTTTGAGTCGTTCCATTCAAAGATTTCAACCGAAATGTCAGATCTTAGACTTTCAGGATCATTTTCTGTTTCGTAGTTAGCATATGAGTTAACGTTAAGCCTCGTTGTCCCGTTATTTATCATCTTTAAGGCGTATTCTTTGCTCCAGTTTTGACCTATGTTTCCAAAGCTAGGTCCTTCCAGCGTATCTACCAAGTTGTCTGGCGCGGAGCCGATAGTAGGATCGTACTCAAATCTAAGGTCGGCGCTTGAGATCGAGAATTTGGAGCCTAAAATTTGTGCCGAGTCGCTAAAGGCCGCGTAAGTTACGCTAACGATTGTTGCTAAGGTAGCTAGTATAGCTGCCGGTAGAACTAATTTTTTGACAGGTAATTTCTTAAGAATTTGCATCTTTTCACCTCCTTTCTAAATTAAATTTGTTACCCTCATGCTTACAAATTCGGCGCTTGCAATTACTATGTGATCAACAAAATTTAAACCCGAAATTATGCAGGCATCTTTTATTCTTTTGGTTACCGAAATATCTTCACTGCTTGGAGTTGGATCCCCGGACGGATGGTTGTGAGCGAGAATTATTGATACGGCGTTTCTTTTTAGTGCAGTCTTTATGATTTCTCTAGGATGAATTATGGTTTCGTTTACGGTTCCAGTGGTGACAATATCTTTCGCAATCAACTTACTTCTTGTGTTTAAGGAAAAAAGGTACAAGGACTCAATTTCCTTGTTAGCTGCCTCCAGTTTTATTAAGTCATATATGTCCGAAGGTCCCCTAATAATTTTTGTTTTCTTATTTTCAACGCCAAGCCTCTTTGACAATTCCTTAACGGCCGCCAACTTTGCAGTTTTTGCTAACCCCAGACCTTTAATCAACGAAAGTTCTGTCGGCGATTTTTTAAATAATTCTTTTAACGAGCCGGCTTCCGTAATTAGTTCCTGTGAAACCTCGAGAACCGATTGTCCTTTTTTACCGGTTTCAAGAATAATAGAAATAAGTTCGGTGTCTGTTAAATTTTCAACACCTATTGCGCCAAGCTTTTCTCTAGGTCTGTCGGCAATTGGAAGGTCTTTAATTTTCATTGTACAAATATATATTATTGCAACATACAATGTAATATGTTAATTTCTAAAAATGGTTTACACAAGTGACGTGGGAGAAAAAATAAAGGCGATTAGATGTAAGTTTGACCTTTCCCAGGAACGTTTTGGAATGAAAATAGGTGTAACAGGAAAAGCTGTTTCAGCTTATGAAACAGGAAGAGCACATCCTCCAATTAAAATAGTAAAAGCAATTGCTGAAATATTTAATACACCTATTCTTTATCTAAACGATTCCGAAAAAATGAAACTTAAGGAAAGTATCATAAAGATTAAAACATTTGTTGAAGAAATAGAGTCGGTCGTATCTTCTTAACGTTTTGAGTATTGAGAAGCTTTTCGGGCTTTGTGTAAGTTTGGTTTTTTTCTTTCAACCATTCTTGAATCTCTTGTTAACATGCCCTGCTTTCTTAATATTTGCGAGTTTTCTTCGCTAAGCTTTGATAGTGCCGAAGCAATTCCGTGAGCAACAGCGCCCAATTGAGATGCCCTGCCGGATCCTAAAACCTTTATGCTCCCGGTATATTTTGCTTTTGGATGTGAAACGCCCAACAAATGAAAAGGTTTTGTCCAAATTAATTGCTCTTTTTCGGTGGGGAAGTATTCGGCAATATCAACACCGTTGACGGTAATTTCACCTTTTTCGTCCCACAAAAATATTCTCGCAGTAGCGGTCTTTCTTCTGCCGGTTCCGGTAATGAAGCCTTTTTTAAGTTTAACTGCTTTTTCAGTTGTTTTTTCTGTTTCTTCCATTATTTTTTGCCTTCCTGAGCTTTATGAGGGTGCTCCGAACCTTTGTAAATGTGCAAATTAGTCATTCTTTCGGATCTAAGTCTATTTTTTGGAAGCATTCCGTTTATGGCTTTTTCTAAAATTTTTGTCGGATCTTTGGCATATACATCCTTTAGTTTCTGCTCTCTTAATCCTCCAGGAAATCCTGTGTAGTGGTAATATATCTTTTTGTCCATCTTACCGCCGGTTACCGTTATTTTTTCGGCGTTTGTAATTACGACAACTCCGCCCATATTTTGATTAGGGGCATACTCCGGATTGTCCTTTCCAATTAGAACAACCGCTGCTTCTTCGGCAACTTTTCCTAAAATTTTGTCTGTTGCGTCTATAAAGTACCATTTTTTTTCTGTATTTGGTTTTGCAGATGTTGTACTATTTTGCATTTTCTTTTTCTTTCTTTACAGCTTTTGCTGTTTTTGTCTTTTTTGTTTCGGTTTTAGCTGATTTTACCGGGGTTTTAACTTCGGTCTTTTCTGCCGGTAAAAGTTCTAATCTTGCAGTATTGGCGTTATCGCCGTCTCTGTTTCCCGTTCTAACGATTCTTGTGTAACCGCCATTTCTTTTTTCAAATCTCGATGCAATTGACTCTATAACTTTTCTTGCGGCTTCGTCGTTGCCTAACGATCTTCTTATATCTTTAACTGCATTAAATTTAGCTATTTTATCGGTTTCCGCAAAGGCTTTTTTAGCTTTTGTAATAACCTTTTCAACAAAGGGTTTTGCAAATTTTGCTTTTTCCAACGTAGTGTTTATTTTTTCATGGATCAAAACATTTGAGGTGAGATTCTTTAACAAAGATTCTCTGTGCTCAAAGTCTCTTCCCATTTTCTTTTTAGCTACGTTGTGTCTCATGCTTGTGTTTAGTCTCTAAGACCTTCCTTTTTTAACAACTTTTTAATTTCTTCAACTGATTTTTCGCCAAGATTTTTGATGTCGGCAATTTCTTCGTCTGATTTTCGTGCCAATTGCTTTAGTGTTTCGATTCCGTTTTTCTTTAGGGCATTTACTGTTCTGGTTTGCAAAGGAAGCTCTTCGACAGCTACGTCTTCGATCTCAAGCTCTATTTCCTCGGCTTTTTCTTCTTTTCCGCTTTTGTCATCGTCCCATTTTTCAATGGCGCCGTAAAAGTCCTTTAAGATATTAGCGGCTCTGACAACTGCTTCTTTAGGAGCGACGCTTCCGTCTGTTTCTACGGTTAAAACTAATTTATCGAGATCGGTTCTTTCGCCAAATCTGGTTGGTTCTACTTCGTAGGTTACGTTTAAGATGGGTGAAAATAGTGCGTCAAGCACGATTACTCCGACTTTTGATGTCTGTCTTTCTTCCATAGGTGAGTAGCCTGTTCCGGGTTCGATCACAAGCTCGATGTTAATTTCGCTCTTTGAATCGGCTAGTGTAGCAATATGGAGATCCTTATTCATTACTTCGAGGTCTGAAGGAAGTTCTATATCTTTGGCAGTAACCTCGCCGGTACCCTTTTTCTTAATAGTTGCAATAACAGGGTTATTTGAGTGTATAGCAAATCTTAGCTTTTTAATGTTTAAGGTAAGCTGAACCAAATCCTCTTTTACACCAGGCAGCGTGGTAAATTGATGAGTTGCCCCTGCTACTTTGATTTGTGTTACTGCGGCACCACTTGTTTCGGTCATTAAAACTCTTCTCAAAGCATTGCCTAGTGTGTGACCAAATCCTGTTGGCAACGGTTCAAAAGAATATGTACCGCTTTTTGCGTTTTCTGCTACCTTATTAATTTTTAAATTCTCTTTCGTTACTATCATAAAAATAAAGCCTCCTTTGGCCTTGAGCACGGGCAAATAACCCGTTAACCCGACTTATCTAGAATAAAATTCAATAATTGACTGAATATCTATTTTTTCTACAGATTCTTCCTGAGAAGGGAAGCGTGAATACTTAACGTATTTATCTTTTGTATTTGCTTCCAACCACTCCGGCATTACGAAACCCTCTCTTAAATGTATTTTTTCAAAACTGACCGGTTTTATAACGTCACCGACCTTTAATGTGTACGAAGGAATTGTTACTTCTCTGTTATTAACAGTAAATAATCCTCGTCTTATAAACTGTCTTGCCTGTGCCCTGGAAACTGCAAAGCCGCTTCTATATACCATGTTGTCTAATCTAGACTCAAGCTTTTGAGTTAAATTTTCGCCCGAAATACCTTTTGCTTTTAAAGCACCGGAAACATAGTTCTTAAATTGCTTTTCAAGTACTCCGTAAATTCTTTTTGCTTTCTGTTTTTCTCTAAGTTGTTTTCCATACTCTGACAAGGCTCTTCTTGAGGTTCCGTGTTGCCCCGGAGCCTGCGCTTTTTTAGCAATTGCACATTTATCTGATTCACATCTAGCGCCCTTTAAGTAAAGTTTGACGCCTTCTCTTCTACATAATCTGCATTTTGCATCGTGATATCTTGCCATATCTGTTAAATCCTTCTCTTATTCTTTGGTCTACAGCCGTTATGCGGTATCGGTGTTAGATCCGAAATAGAAACTACATTTAAACCTGTTGTTTTCAAAGCTTTAATTGAAGAGATTCTGCCTAAACCCGGGCCTTTTAAAAACACAGAAACGTCTCTCATGCCTGCTTTTGATGCTTTATCTCCAACCAATTCAGCGGCTTTTGTTGCGGCATAAGGAGTTGATTTCCTTGAGCCCTTAAAACCTACTTTTCCTGAGCTGGCTGCAAAAAGCGAGTTGCCCTCAGAGTCTGTGATAGTAATGATAGTATTATTCATACCGGCGGTAATATACACTCTGCCGGTTGGTGTGACAACCTTTACTTTATTTTTTATTTTTTTAATTACTTTTTTTGCCATAATTAAGCCCCACTTCTGAGTACTGCTGTGCAGTGCGAAGAAGGACGCGTTAGCGTCACTTCTTTGCTAGTTTCTTCTTTTGACCTCCAACTGTCTTTCTTTTACCTTTTCTAGTTCTAGAGTTAGTTCTAGTTCTTTGGCCTCTTGTAGGAAGACCTGCTAAGTGTCTCGACCCTCTATATGATTTAATCTCTTGAAGCCTTCTTATGTTTTGGTTAACAATTCTCTTTAGTTCTCCTTCTACCGGTATTTCAAGTTTGGCGATTGCGCTGTTAATCTTTGCAATTTCTTCATCCGTTAAATTCTTAGTTCTAGTATCAGGGCTGATCTCAGTCATTGTTAAGATCTTTTTTGAAAACGCGGGACCCACACCAAAAATGTACCTTAAAGAGGCTTCGATTCTTTTTTCATTTGGTATGTCTACACCTTTAATTCTTGCCATATAAATTAGCCTTGTCTTTGTTTATGTTTTGGGTTTCTTTTACAAATTACCCTTAAAACGCCTTTTCTTTTTATAACTTTGCAGTCCCTGCAAATTGGTTTTACCGACGATCTTACTTTCATATTATTTCAATCTATAAATTATGCGACCCCTAGTTAAGTCGTGGGGAGAAAACTCCATTCGGACCTTATCTCCGGGCAAGACTCTTATGTGAGCCTTCCTCATTTTTCCCGAAATGACTGCTAAAGCTGTTGTTTCGGCGTCCAACTCAACCTTAAACATACCACCCATGTGGGTTTCTAATATTTTTCCATCTTTTGTTATAACGTCTTTTGTATCCATTAATATCGATACCACACACGGCATGGGTATTCAGTTTATATCACAAAGCCCAGCAGAAGCTTTTAGCTTCACGACGCGCTTGATTGTATCAGAACCATTACAGCAGGTCAACAACTCGATTGATGACTCAAATACGGATCTGATTGACTTTTCTAACCGCGAAAATTATATTACCATTGTATACATAAAAATCAACAAAAACACCTATCTCTTAAGGAATTTTTGCCATGCTTGATATAAATTACATAAAAAACAACGCCGAAAAGGTTAAAAAAGCTATTAGTGACAAGCAATTGTCGGGTACGGTTGATATTGATAAGCTTTTGTCGGACCACGAAGACTACCTAAATTCCTTGAAAAAAGTAGAAGAATTAAGGGCTAAACGCAATAAAATCTCAGAAGAAGTTTCAAAAGCCGAAAAAGAAGACAGGGCAGCTATCATAGAACAGGCTTCTGCTGTAAAAGCGGACTTGCAAGGTTTAGAGGTCGAACTCGCCGGTAAGTTGGCTTTTGTACAAACAGCACTTTTAGATGTACCAAACGTCATAGATCCCGAAGTACCATACGGAAAAGACGATAAAGACAACATTTCCATAAGAAAAATCGGAGAACCTAAAAAGATGAACTTTGCGCCGAAGGATCATGTTGAACTTGGCGAAGCATTAGACATTCTGGATTTGGAGAAAGCCGGTGAGGTTAGTGGGTCGAGATTCTATTACTTAAAAAATGAAGCAGTTATGCTTGAGTTTGCTATTGTTAACTTTGTTTTAAAGACTTTGCAAGATCCAAAAATAATTGGAGATTTGGCCAAGAAAGTTGGAAATCCGTCGGACAAACTCTTTTCTCCAATTTTGCCACCGTTGTTTATTAAAGCTCCCGTAATGGACAGGATGGCGAGACTTAAACCTATAGATGAGCGTTATTACTTTGAAAAAGATGACTTGGTACTAATAGGAAGCGCCGAACACACTTTGGGGCCAATGCACATGGACGAGACGTTAAAACTTGCGGATCTTCCTGTGAGATACATTGGATTTTCACCAGCTTTTAGACGTGAAGCTGGTTCGTATGGGTTGGACACAAAAGGCATTATAAGAGTTCATCATTTTGACAAACTTGAAATGGAAAGCTTTACAACTATCGAAAACGGCAGACTTGAGCAAGACCTCATTGTTGCAATTCAGGAATATTTAATTCAGCAGCTTGGAATACCTTATCAGGTTGTAGCAATATCTACAGGCGATATGGGGAAACCCGACTACAGGCAACTAGATATGGAATGTTGGATTCCTTCCCAAAATAAATATAGAGAAACGCACACCTCCGACTATATGACTGACTATCAAGCAAGAAGACTTAATACTACCTATGTAGACGCAAGTGGAGAAAAAAAGTTTGTACACATGAATGATGCGACAGCCTTTGCCGTGGGACGTATTATTGTTGCAATTTTAGAAAACTATCAAAATGAAGATGGCTCTGTTTCAGTTCCCGAAGTTTTAAAACCGTATTTGTCGTTCGAAAAAATTCTGCCCAAACTTAACTGACTTTGTTATCATAAAATAAATATGAGCGTTTTTGACGGTATCCAATTGCCAAAAATAATTTTTGAAGCTGAATCCAAATACAATGGAAAGATAGAGGTTTGGCAAGTTGGTAAAAATAAAAAGATTAAGGTTGACCACTTCGAGCAGTCGGTTTCGCATACTTCCCAATCAGTTAACAGATTAGTTTGGGGTAAAGCGGTTGAGGTGTTAAAAGAACAAATGCCTGATCTTAAGTCAGTCCTTGTTTTGGGTTTAGGCGGAGGAACAATGGCACACTTAATCTCGGATGCTTTTAACCAACCTCAAATTGTTAGTGTCGATATTGATCCGGTAATGATCGACATCGCCAGGCAGTTTTTTGGAGTCGATACCATCCCAAATCACAAAATTATTGAAGCTGACGCGATGCGCGTTGTTATTGAGCCTGAGACTTTTGACCTCGCTGAGCATGCGTTCGATGTTGCGCTGGTTGATATTTATCAAGGTGAGAAATTTCCTGATCTGGGAAAGTCCGGGAATTTTATTGCTGCGGTCAAAAAAATGGTGAGGCCCGGAGGACTTGTAATTTTCAATCGAATTTATCTTGAAAGCCATCAGGACGACGTTAATATTTTTATAGACTACGTTGGCGACTTTTTGCACGATGTTACCTGTCTGGTTGTTGCCGGGTACACAAACTCCGACAATGTTTTAATTTACGGAAAGGTTTAATCGTGACGATCATTCAATCTATTGTTCTTGGTATTATTCAAGGCCTAACTGAGTTTTTGCCTGTTTCTTCGTCGGGTCACCTTGTTGTTTTTCCTTTACTTTTTGGTTGGAGAGAACAGCCGCTTGCTTTTGATACAACACTTCATTTAGGAACCTCGCTGGCCTTAGTTGTTTACTTTTTTAATGATCTTAAAAAAATTGTGACAGGTCTTTTTAAGGATGTTGCTAAACACAAAGAAAAAGTTGAGAGTTATTCTTTGGACAGCACGTTAGGTATCTATTTAATCGCGGGAACAGTTCCTGCCGCAATTGTTGGTTTGCTGTTTGGGGATTTTATTGAAAACACTTTTAGAAGTGTCTTTTGGGTTTCAATGACTTTAATTTTAGGATCGGCTTTAATTTATCTTGCAGAAAAGTATTACAAGTCGAATTTACCTGAGGTTGACAATAACCTTTCGACCCAAAAGAGTTTTAAAATAGGCTGGTTTCAATGTTTGGCCCTGCTTCCGGGAATTTCAAGGTCGGGCTCAACGATTTCGGGCGGACTTTTTCAGGGATTAGACCGTGAAGGCGCTACACGATTTTCGTTTTTACTTTCATTGCCGGTAATATTGTTAGCAGGACTTTTTCAAATTCCTCATTCACTTTCTAGTTTAGAAACAATCGGTACCGTAAATTTGATTACCGGTTTTTTGACCAGCGCCGGAACAGGGTATTTTGCCGTAAGGTTTTTACTAGGTTTTGTAAAAAAGCACGATCTTAAACCCTTTATAATATACCGTTTAGTACTGGCTGCGGTATTGCTTGTATTTGCCTTCATTAAGTAACATTGCTTGAGTGATATAATCTTTGTGAAATGTTCAAATCACTGTTTGACTCTAACGAAAGACAAATAAAGAAAATTCTTCCTTTGGTTGATAAAATTAACTCCTTTGATGAAGCTGTTTCCAAACTTACTCAAAGTGAATTAAAAGCTAAGGTGCTAGATTGGAAATCTCAACTATCAAAACTTTCAGATGATCAGCAAGAAAACTTTTTAAATGAACTCTTGCCCGAGGCCTATGCATTTGTACGTGAAGCAGGAAAAAGAGTGTTAGGCATGAGACATTTTGATGTTCAGCTGATTGCGGGTATTGTTTTGCACCAAGGCAAAATTTCGGAGCAAAAAACTGGAGAAGGAAAAACTTTAACTGCAACACTGCCTTTGTTTTTAAATAGCTTGGCAGGTAAAGGCGTGCATCTTGTTACACCCAACGATTACTTATCCAGGCACGGCGCCGGTTGGATGGGCCCGCTTTACGATTACTTAGGAATTTCGGTTGGTGTAATAATGCAGGAACGAGCCTTTATTTATGATCCGGCCTTTGAAAGCGGAGAATTTGAGGATAAATATGCTATACATCTAAAAGAAGTTTCTCGTCAGGAAGCATATAAGTCCGATGTTGTTTATGGCACAAATCACGAATTTGGATTTGACTACCTTCGCGACAATATGGTTAGGGTTTTATCTCAAATGGTTCAAACAAGCCCCAGAGGTGATTTTGGAATTCACAACTTTGCAATTGTTGACGAAGTCGACTCTATATTAATAGACGTAGCTCGAACTCCTTTAATAATTTCGGCTGCCGATTCAAAACCAAGCGATCGGTACTACGATGCGGACAGAATTATAAGAAGCTTAGCAAAAGACACAGATTACGAAGTTGAAGAAAAGTTTAAAAATGTAACTCTAACTGACCTTGGGATTAGACGAGTTGAAAGACTTCTTGGCATCAACAATTTATATGAGCAGGATTTTGAAATGGTTCATTTAATCGAGGAAGCTTTGACCGCCCACGCGCTTTACGAAAAAGACCGTGACTATGTTGTTAAAAATGGCCAGGTTGTGATTGTCGATCAATTTACAGGAAGACTTTTGCAGAACAACCGCTTTTCTCACGGATTGCACCAGGCAATTGAAGCAAAAGAAGGTGTTCAGATTCAGCAGGAATCCAAAACTTTAGCAGAAATTTCGTATCAAAATTATTTTAGAATGTATAAAAAGCTCGCAGGTATGACAGGAACAGCCGTCACCGAAGCCGAGGAGTTTTATAAAATTTATAAACTGGATGTTGTAGCTATTCCGACAAACAAACCTAACACTAGAATCGACCACAATGATGTTGTTTACAAAACCGAGGCCGCTAAGTTTAAAGCTGTTGCCGACGACATTGCCGAAAGACATAAAAACGGTCAGCCTGTTTTGGTCGGTACTACTTCCGTTGAAAAAAGCGAACAGCTTCACGAACAATTATCGCGCCGAAAAATTCCTCACGAAATTTTGAACGCAAAAAATCATGAACGGGAAGCTTTAATTATTGCTCAGGCGGGTAGAAAAGGTGCGGTGACAATTTCAACAAACATGGCAGGAAGAGGAGTCGACATTTTGTTAGGCGGCGATCCTCCTTTTGAAAACGAACAAGCCGAAGTTAAACAAGCCGGCGGACTTTTTGTTATTGGAACCGAAAGGCATGATTCACGCAGAATCGATAATCAGTTAAGAGGCCGCGCCGGACGACAAGGAGATCCAGGCGAAACCAGGTTTTATGTTTCACTTCAAGATGATTTAATGCGTATTTTTGGTGGTGAGCAGGTAAAAAATCTTATGGATCGTTTTGGCATGGACGACAGCATTCCGCTGACCGCTGGTTTAGTTACAAAATCAATTGAAAACGCTCAAAAAAGAGTCGAAGGCTTTAATTTTGACCGACGAAAACAAGTCGTCGAAATGGATGACGTAATAAATGTTCACCGAGACGTTATTTACACACTTCGCCGAAGAATTCTTGAACTTGAAACAAATGAGCAAAGTGAAGAACACAAAAATTGGTTAATAAATAAACTAGCTGAAAATTCCGAAATATCAGCAGAAGTTTGGGAAGAAAAAGAAAAAGAATTTGGTGCAAAGATTTGGTACAACATTGTAAATGATTGGTCACTTCCCGTAATCGATATGTTTTGGATGGATCATTTGGTAGACATGGATCAAGTTCGCGAAGGAATTGGGTTACGTGGTTACGCCCAGCGCGATCCAATGGTCGAGTACAAAAATGAAGGCCACGAACGTTTTGCATTTTTACTTCAACGCATTTATTCCACTGTAGGTGAAAGACTTTCAAAAGCTACAAAGGGAACTGTCGTTCAAGTGTCGTCCACAAGTAACCCACTTAGCCAAAATTTAAATTATCAGCACGGTGAGCTTGAAACGGGTGTTAGACAAGAAGCTAACGAAGAAGCTCGTGCTCAAGTTGTGGATTCATCGGGCCGCGTTTTAAAAGTAGAAAAAATCGAAACCGGAAGGGCTAAGGTTGGGCGTAACGATCTTTGTCCGTGCGGTAGTGGCAAGAAGTTTAAGCAGTGTCATGGTAAATAGCATTTCTACAGCACTGCTGCCGTTTTGACGGCTAAAATTGTCACGGATGGTAGTTTTAAATTTTAAGCAGTAATAAACCGAATGTTATCCAAAGAATTTCAAAGTGCTCTGAAAAGCATTAGGGAAAAGCTAACAAAATATGAAATCGCATGGGCATTAATTGGTTCCGCAAACTGCTCGTTACAGGGTGTGGGAATAATTCCAAGAGATTTAGATGTAATAGTGAAATTGGATGATCTACAAAAAATGGATAAAATTTTTGATGATTATAATGTATCCGCGACAGCAGAGTTGCCGTCCATGGCCAAGACCGGCGAACCGGCTTGGGAAGTAAAATTGACCATTGATACCGTTCCCGTGCACATATTAGGGGAGAAGAATAGCGGAGTATATGTTAGTAAGTTGCTTTCAAAATGTTTCACAGAGGTCAAACTAGATGAGATGTCGATCCCCTGTCTAACTCTTTACGCGGAGGCCGATGCATATGACGAAACGAATAGGTCGGAAAAAGCAGAAAGAGTAAGAACTTTTATACAAACTCAGGTATGAGCTATGATCCAAAATAAAACCGAATTACTTAAAAATAAAATCATAGAAATTTATCCAAGAAATTACGAATCGATTTTATCCAGTTTAGAGATCGGGCGATTTGAAACCTTTCGAATAAACTCAGAAAAATCGAGCACTCTAACTTTCTTGGAGGACGAGGGTTATGAAATAATAAAAGGGCCGGTTGTGGGTTCTTATGTAAATAAAAATACAAAACTGAAATTGTCTCAATCCAAATTATTTAAAGAGCACAAAATTTATATTCAAAGCCTAAATAGTATGCTCCCCGCTTTAGTTTTAAATCCAATAAACAAAGATACTGTGCTGGATATGTGCGCGGCGCCAGGAAGTAAAACTTCGCAATTGGCGCAATTAGCCGGCGTACCCCAAAACATAACGGCCGTGGAAAATAACACAAATAGATTTTTTGGGCTTAAGAAAAATTTAGCCGAGCAGGGTTTTGAACAGGTTAAAACAATTAGAGCTAACGCTTCGATTCTGCCAAAAATTTTGGGAACAGAAATTTTTGATAAAGTTTTGCTCGACGCTCCGTGCTCAAACGAAGGAACTTTTAGACTTTTGAAAAATGAAAATTTGGACTCGTGGCACCCAAAATCTTCTAAGGGACTGCCCCAACTTCAGAAAAAACTTTTGGCGGTAGCAGTAAATTTGGTAAAACCGGGAGGCAAAATTGTTTATTCAACTTGCACATACGAACCCGGCGAGAACGAGGCAATTTTGGATTGGGCACTAAAGAAATTTAAAAACATAAGAATTTTACCTATATCACAATTGCTGCCGGATATTCCGCTTGCACCCGGATTCCAAAGTTTTAAAAACCACAAATTTGATTTTCAGGTTACAAACGCCGTAAGAATTTTGCCATCACAACTATTTGACGGATTTTTTATTGGCCTGTTTGAGAAAGAGCTTGATTAGTCAGTTGAAGTGACTGCGCCGCCGAAGCATCTGTCGGTGAAAGTTGTAAAACTTTTTCAAAATACATTTTTGCTGTTTTATAATCGCCTGTCTTGTAAGCAATAACACCCAATTTATACGCAGATCCGTATAGCCTTGGATTCATTTCAAAACTTTTTTCAAGGTATTTTTTAGCATTTTCCATATCGCTTTTTAGCATATAAATATAGCCGATGTTGTGTACCGCATCTGCATAGTCGGGTTGGAGTGAGACCGACATTTTAAAATTTTCTATTGCCAAATCATAGTTGCCTTCCCGGGTATAAACGTCGCCTAAATTGTTGTAGACACGATAGCTGTAAGGGGACACCTTCTGAGTTGCCACCCAAAGATTTTTGCTATTTTTTAATTCGTTAGCTCTGATTGCAGTTTTTACAGAATAGATCATCGATAAAATTACGGTTGCTGTAATTGCAAAATTTTTGATCTTATATTTTTTTTCTGCCCACAATAAAAATGTTGCCAATAGTATGCAAAAGATAGTAGTTGCAAAATACAGGTACCTTTCTGCCACAAACCAAGCTATTGCAATTGGGCTAAAAGACGGAAGTGTCGACATTATTATCATTAAAAAAAATCCGACAATGCTGCGGTGCTTCTTTAGATTAACAGCTGAGAGTACAAAAACCGCAATGGTAAATAAAGTCATAAATACATACATCCCAGTGCTTATGGCGTTTCCTTCTCTGTAAACGGTCAAGGCAACAGGAAGCACCATTAAATCTGCAATTGTGAAAATAATATAAGGAGTTCTATTTAAGATAGGTGTTCCTTGCGTCGGGTTAAAATAGTAGTCTTCTCGCAAATCTACTACTCGTGTATTGAATAAACCAAAAACCGAAAAGTATGCCAATATGCCTCCTGCTATAAATATCGGGGCTGTCTTTAATGCGCTTTTAAAGTTAATTTTCTTTTCAAGTACAAATTGGTCGAAAACAAGTAACACAAACGGAATTGTTAAAGATTGAGCATTTCGTAAAATTAACGTTGCTAATAAGTATATTAAGATTTCTCCAATATAGTATTTTGTTTGGTTGCTTCTTTTATAAAGTGTGTGCGATATTAGAATAAGAAGCATGAAAAGCGTGATGTGTAGGTAATGTTGAGCCGATATCCAGCCAACGGCTTCGCTGGCAAGCGGATGAACCGCAAAAAGAAGCGATGAAATCAGCGCTTTTTCCTTTCCTAACAAAATATAAACAAATAAAAAGAAGAGAACGGTATTTATAAAATGCCAAATTATGGATGTAGCATGAAAAACACCGCCGTTTAAACCCACCAGTTTGTAAAGCAGTGCTGTTTCAATATTATATAAGCGGCCTGTTTGAAACATGTAGGATAAATTTTTAATGTTAGCGTTATAAACAATCCCGTTTTCGTCGTCCATATTCAAAAATTGGCCGCCAAGAAGAGGAAAGTAGGCTAAAAATACTATTATGGCTAAAATTAGAATCAAAAGTTTGTTGTCTTTTAAGATCTTAACAATTCCGGAAAAATTTAAAGAAGTATCTTTTGTAATTTCTTGCATAGATAGTAATATAGTGATAACACAAATCGGGTATGAATTTAAAGGAGCATTTTTTAGAAATTATAGAGTCGTTCGTAACTTCCTTTGTTGTTGTTTTGGTTGTGTATTCTATTGTAGCTAGTGTCGAAGTTGTCTGGGGGGCTAGCATGGAGCCTAATTTCGAGACAAACGAAAGAATACTCGTCGATAAGGTTACAAAAGACTTTAAGGACTTTAAAAGGGGAGAAGTTGTAGTAATAATCCCCCCAAATGATTCAAGAAAGCACTACATTAAGAGAATAATTGGGCTTCCCGGCGACATTATTAAAATCAAGGATTGCCGCGTGTATATAAATAGGGATAATCAGCAGTTTGAACTTCAAGAGGACTATCTTCCTTCTGACACGTGTACTGTAGGAGGTCCCGGCATCGAGGAGGGCAGATCTGTGCTTATTGCCAGCGATAATTATGTGGTTTTAGGCGACAATCGAAATAACTCGTTAGATTCTAGGTATTTCGGCGTAATTAAGAGATCGGAGGTGGTTGGCAGAGTAATCTTTGTCTTCTGGCCTGTAAATAAGGCTGGATTCATTAATTAACTGTTGACAATGCAGTGTCAATGTGTTAATTTTCGCGATGTTCCAACGAATTCCAATACTTTTTGAAAAAAGGCCTTCATGGTCCGTTTTCTATTGGAAAAATCGGTTTTTTCGTTAGGTGCCGTTTTTGGCACCATGAGTTGTCCGCAAGTGTAGAACTTGCACGTAATCTGTAGTATTATTTTTTTTGCGACCTAAAAGGGATCATTCTAGTTTTAAAGGAATTATTAATGAGGCAAAACTTTTCAAAAAGAAAAATAGCTTTAGATCTTCCAAATCTTGTTAGTATCCAATTAAATTCATATAACTGGCTCATGGGTGACGGCTTAAACGAAATCCTTGGAGAGCTTGGCACTATCGAAGACAACTCCGGAAGAGGTTGGATAGTATCGTTAACAGACCCCACGATCGAAAAGGCCAACATCACGATCGAAGAAGCCAAAAGAACAGGCAGAACATACGACGCTCCCTGGTATGTAAAAGCAACAATCGATGATCCAATAACCAAAAAGAAAAAAGTATCAAATATATACATGGGCGATATCCCCTTAATGACTCCGAGGGGAACTTTTGTTATCAGCGGTGTTGAGAGAACAATTGTTAATCAATTAATCAGATCTGAGGGAGTTCTCTTTACGGGAGAACAGTCTCCCGTTACGGGACAATTCCTTGCGGGTGCCAAAATATTGCCTAAAAGCGGTGTTTGGCTCGAGTTTGAAACATCAAGAAGCGGCGTTTTAAGCGTAAGAATCGATAGAAAAAGAAAAATAACAGCAACTACTCTTTTAAGAGTATTTGGCCTGGAAGATGATGACGAAATAAGAGAAGCTTTTGCAGGTGTTGAGTCTAATCCTGAAATAAATTACATCGACGAAACACTTTCTAAAGATCCTGCTTCTTCGTACGACGAGGCTTGCATTGAAATATATAGAAAAATGAGACCCGGCGAGCCTTTAATTATAGAAAACGCCAGAGCCTTAGTTGGAGCTATGTTCTTTAATAAAAGAAGGTTTAGCTTGGGAAATGTTGGGCGTTTCAAATTAAATAAATCATTGGGTTTAAACATTCCTAACGATCCGGATCACAGATTAATAACCCTTGAAGACTTACTGAAGATTCTTTCACGAATAATTACCTTAAACAATGGTGTAGGTTTTCCAGATGACGTTGACTTTTTAGGAAACAGACGAGTCAAGAGTGTTGGAGAATTACTACAGTGGCAAATGAGAGTTGGCTTTTTAAGAATGGAAAAAAATATCAAGGAAAGAATGAGTTTGACTCCTCGAGACGAGCTTCCTGAACCTTCGGTTTTGGTTTCACCACGAGCGATAGCTGCCGCAGTTCATAGCTTTTTTGCAACCGGTCAGCTTTCTCAGCTTCATGACCAGCAAAATCCTTTAACCGCATTAGATCATTTAAGAAGACTTTCTGTTTTAGGCCCCGGTGGCTTAACCAAGGAAAGAGCAAGCTTTTCAGTACGAGATGTTCATTACTCTTCGTTCGGCCGAGTTTGCCCTGTTAGAACTCCGGAAGGTCCAAACATTGGTTTAATCAACTATTTGGCCATGTACGCAAAAGTAAATGACTACGGCTTTTTAGAAACTCCTTACATTAGACTTGAAAAAACATCTGACGGTAGAGTGCGACTTACTGACGAAATTGTGTACTTAGCGGCCTACGACGAGGAAAGCGCGTTTATTACCGATCAGTCGGTTGTTATTGATGAAAAAGGTTTTATAACCGACAAACAAGTTCCTTTGAGAAGGGCTGGAAATTTCTTTTTGAGCGATGTTGCGCTGGCTCAATATATTGAGGTTGTACCCAGACAAGTTGTTGGTATAGCTGCAGGACTTATTCCTTTCTTACAAAATAATGATATTGCTCGTGCCTTGATGGGTACCCAGCAAATGTCGCAGGCTGTTCCTTTGATTAAGCCCGAAAGACCCATTGTCGGTACCGGTATCGAAAAGGCAATTGCTGAAAATACAAATGCCTTAATTCTTGCCGAAGACGACGGAGTTGTTGAGTACGCAGACGCAGTAAAAGTTACTGTTAAATACACAAATGGTTCAAAAAGCAGCAAAGTTGAATACAAGGCAGCAAAATTTGAACAGACAAATTCAGATACATGCTTTAACCAATACGTTACAGTTACAACCGGTCAAAAAGTTAAAAAAGGCGACGTTTTAGTTGAAGGCCCTGCTGTAGACAGGGGTGAGTTGGCAACCGGAACAAACATGAAAGTTGCTTACATGATTTACGAAGGTTTGGAATTTGAAGACGGTATTGTTATATCCGATCGTTTAGTAAAAGAAGACGTTTTAACATCGATTCACGTTTCTGACTACATGAGCACGGTTCAAGAAACAAAACTTGGGCCTGAAGAAATAACCAGGGATATACCAAATGTTTCAGAAGAATCACTTAGAAACTTGGATGAAGACGGTATTGTTGCTGTTGGTTCAAAGGTTAAATCCGGAGATATCTTGGTAGGTAAAGTTGCTCCAAAAGGTGAAATTGATCTAACATCCGAAGAAAGGCTTTTAAGAGCAATATTTGGTGAAAAGGCTAAAGACGTTAGAGATACTTCTTTGTATATGCCACACGGTGAGCACGGTGTCGTTATAGGTGTAAAAAGAGTAACTAAAAAAGATAATGAATCGTTGCCAGCAGGAACGATTGAACGAATTACCATTTACGTCGCACAGCAAAAGAAAATTGATGTCGGCGATAAATTGGCAGGAAGACACGGAAATAAAGGTGTTATCTCGGCCATTGTTCCGGCAATCGATATGCCTGTTTTACCTGACGGTTCCACGGTTGATATTGTCTTTTCATCTGAAGCAGTCTTAAAACGAATGAACGTAGGGCAGATTCTTGAAGCTTCTCTTGGAATGGCCGGAAAGAAACTTAATAAAATATATGAAGTTCCGTCATTGCAGGAAATTCCAGAATCGTTAATTGATGTAGAACTTAAAGAAGCAGGTCTTCCTATAACGGGAAAAATGAAATTAATAGACGGAAGAACCGGCGAATACTTCCACGACGAAATTGTGGTTGGCGATACATACATTTTAAAGCTTATCCATATGTCCGAAGAAAAGATGCACGCACGATCTACAGGACCTTACTCCTTAATAACTCAGCAGCCGCTAGGCGGAAAAGCTCAGTTCGGAGGCCAGAGATTTGGAGAAATGGAAGTTTGGGCACTTGAAGCTTACGGAGCAGCACACATATTAAAAGAAATGTTGACAATTAAATCAGACGATATGTTAGGAAGAACCCAAGCATATAGCGCAATGGTTCAAGGAAAAGTAATTCCTGACTCAAGCGTGCCGGAAACATTTAAGTTGCTGGTTAGGAAACTTAACGGTTTAGGTTTGGGCATGGAAGCCTACTCTGCAGAAGAGGACAGCGATGCCGCTACCCCCGATACCGCCGAGGTTGTAGAAGAAGTCGCACAGCCCGATGTTAAAGCCGTTTACGAAGAAGGAAAACTTACAGAAGTTAAAGAAGGAGAGGAGGACGTACAAAATTAAAGGTACGGATTTAAATTATGAAAGACATTAGTTTACTAAAAGATTTCGATGCAATTAAAATTTACTTAGCATCAGGTGATGAGATTTTGACCTGGTCGTATGGTGAGGTAACAAAGCCTGAAACCATCAACTACAGAACTTTTAAACCCGAAAGAGAAGGTTTATTTGATGAACGCATTTTTGGACCTTCCAAAAACTACGAATGTTACTGCGGAAAGTACAAAGGCATCAGATATAAAGGTGTTATTTGTGATAAATGCGGTGTTGAGGTTACACACTCAAGAGTAAGACGCGAAAGAATGGGTCATATCAAACTTGCTTCTCCTATCGCTCACGTTTGGTTCTTTAAAGGAATACCATCAAAAATGGCATTGCTTTTGGATTTGACACCTCGAAACGTCGAGTCGGTAGTTTATTTTGCTTCGTTTATTGTTACCTCGATGGATGGTAAAAATAAGGCTGAAGCAATAAGCAGTATCGAAAAGGATTTGATAAAAGTTAAAGAGATGATGACAAAAGACGCCGACAATCAAGTTGCTGAAATCGAAAAAGGTTTAAAAGAAGTTTCCAAAATAAAAGACGAATTGAAGAGAACAGAAGCCGAGAGGTCCATACGTGAAAAGACATCTCAGATTAAGAATCAAACTCAAAAAAAGATAGACGAGCAGGAAAAACACTTTAAACTTTTGCAAAAGAAAATTGAAAGCGTCGAGCTTTATTCTGTTATTTCTGAAAATGAATACGTACAGCTTGTAGACTACTTGGATAAATTTACAACACTTGAAATCGGCGCCGAAGCTTTAAAAAGTATTTTGCAAGGAATGGATTTAAATGAGCTTTCAGAAAAATTGAGAATCGAGCTTGATAACGCAAAAGGTCAAAAAGCTCAAAAATTAGCAAAAAGATTAAAAGTCATCGAGCAGTTTAGAAAAGCGGCCATTACACCGGACCGAATGATACTCGATATTATCCCGGTAATCCCACCCGATCTCAGACCTATGGTCCAACTTGAAGGCGGAAGATTTGCCAGCTCGGACCTAAACGATTTGTACAGAAGACTTATTAACAGAAATAACCGATTAAGAAGGTTACTAGAGCTTGGAGCACCAGAGATTATTGTTAGAAACGAAAAAAGAATGCTTCAAGAAGCGGTCGATGCTTTGTTTGATTCTTCAAAACAAAGACAAAAAGCCAGAGTTTCGCGAGGCAAAAAAGAACTAAGATCCTTGGCAGATATGATAAAGGGTAAACAAGGAATATTTAGGTTGAACTTACTTGGAAAACGAGTCGATTATTCCGGTCGTGGCGTTATTATTAACGGACCTAAACTTAAATTAAACGAGTGTGGACTTCCAAAAGAAATGGCTCTTGAATTGTTTAAACCCATGGTTTTAAGAGAGATCCTCCTTAGAGGTTATGCTCCAAACGTTAAGAGCGCAAAGTATTACCTTGAAGGAAGAACACCCGAAGTTTGGGATATTCTTGAAGAGGTTGTTAAAGACCACCCGGTATTGCTTAACCGAGCTCCCACTCTTTGGAGATTAGGTATTCAGGCATTCTATCCTAAATTAGTCGAAGGCAACTCTATTAAGCTCCATCTTTGCGTCTGCTCGGGTTACAACGCAGACTTTGACGGAGACCAAATGGCTGTTCACGTTCCTCTTTCAGAAGAAGCAATTGACGAGGCAAAGAACGTAATGCTTTCAACAAACAACTTATTAAATCCTTCAAACGGATCTCCGATTTCGGTTCCAACAAAGATAATGCTTTTTGGTGTTTACTACATTACTTCGGCAGACGAAAGACGCCCGATGTTTGGAAGAGTGTTTTCTGGTGAAGAAGAGTTGATGTACTCGGTAAACGTTACCAAAGAAGTTGATTTAAGACAGCTTGTTAAGGTTGATGTTAACGGTGAAATTGTGGAAACAACCTATGGCAGGATTATATTCAACAAATACGTTCCGGAAGGCTTTGGTTTTATCAATCAGTCAATGGACAAAAAACAAGTAAACGCCTTATTGCAGAAGACATTTGAAACAAAGACTAACGATATTGTTGTTAAATTTATCGACGACCTCAAAGATATTGGACTAAAATACGGAACCATCAGCGGTCAGTCAGTTTCTTTATCGGACATTAAGGTACCTGCTGAAAGACCGGCGATTATAAACAAAGGTAAAGAAACAGTCGCCGAAATTGAAAGCAACTTTAAGAGAGGTTTAATTACCAGAGCAGAGGCTACAAGATTAAAAGAAGATGCTTGGAATAAAGCAATTGCTGATCTTGATACCGCTGTTTGGGATAACCTTGAAAGCGACAACCCTGTTAAAGTCTTGGTTAAATCAGGCTCGACACGAGCTTCAAGAGACCAGGTTAAACAGGTTGCGGGTATGAAAGGTTTGGTTGTCGATACATCAGGTAAAACGGTTGAAGTTCCAATTTTAGGTAACTATAAATACGGACTTTCCGCACTTGAGTACTTTATTGGAGCAAAAGGCGCACGAAAAGGATTGGTCGACAAGGGATTAAAGACAGCCGATGCGGGTTATTTAACACGAAGACTTGTTGATGTTTCTCAAGACGTTATTGTTAGAGAAGATGATTGCGGTACTTCGGCAGGCAGACTTATGAAAGTTGGCGAAGGTACTTTACTACAATCATTTGCCGACAGAGTTATGGGAAGATTTTTGGCCGAAGACGTAAAGAAAGCCGGTAAAGTAGTTGTTAAAAAAGGAACATTAATTACAAGAGCAGACGCCGACGCAATTGAAAAAGCCGGAAATGAATTTGTTTCCATTCGATCTCCTATGCACTGCGAGACTAGAAGAGGAATTTGTGCAAAATGCTACGGAAATGACTTAATGACCGGAAGGCTTGTAAAGATCGGAACCGCGGTAGGAGTTGCTGCGGCACAATCAATTGGAGAACCCGGAACCCAGCTTTCAATGAGAACCTTCCACACAGGAGGTATCGCGGGAAAAGATATTACTCAAGGTTTACCAAGAGTTGAAGAACTTGTAGAAGCTCGCGCTCCCAAATTCCTATCCGTAATGTCTGATATCACCGGCACGGTAAACATTATTAAAAACGGCGACGAAAGAAAAATTGTTATAGCTCCGACTGATCCTGAAGAGGACGCAACAGAATACCTTATCGACCCGGTCGAGGAGATTATTGTTAAAAACGGTGAACTTGTAGGGAAAGGCGAAAAGCTTACAGCAGGAAATCTTGATCTTTCGGACTTGTTTAGAACAGTTGGTGTTGACGAGACAAAACATTACATAATAGACGAAATTCAAAAAGTTTATGCTTCTCAAGGTGTCGCTCTAAACGACAGACATATTGAAATAATCGTAAAGCAGATGTTCCATCACGTTAAAATTGATGAGCCCGGTGATACCGAATTTATGGACGGAGAACTTATAACAAAAGCTAAATTCTTAGAAGTAAACGAGGAAGTAATGGCCAGCGGCGGCACTCCTGCAACAGGAAAACTTACAATGCTCGGTATAACAAGAGCCTCCTTAAACACCGATAGCTTTTTGTCTTCGGCTTCATTTATACAGACAAGTAACGTATTGACCGACGCAGCGGCATCTGGTAAGGTGGATTATCTATTGGGCTTGAAGGAAAACGTGATTATTGGTAGATTGATTCCGACAGGTGAAAGAGCTCGCTTAGAGTAAAAGATATGCCAACTATAAACCAAATATTAAGAAAAAATAGAAAAAGAAAAGGTAAAAAAGCGACAACAAAAGCGTTAAAGAGCTCTTTTAACTCTAAAAAGAAAAAAGTAACTCAATTTCCAAGTCCGTTTAAGAGAGGTGTTGTACTTCAAGTTAGAACCCAAACACCTAAAAAGCCAAACTCTGCTTTACGAAAAACTGCTAGAGTTAGACTTTCTAACAAGAGGGAAATTACTGCCTATGTACCTGGAGAAGGCCACAACTTGCAAGAGCACTCGGTTGTTTTGGTAAAAGGTGGCAAGGTGCAGGATCTTCCGGGAGTAAAATTTACAATAGTGCGAGGTACATTAGATTTGGCAGGTGTTCAAAATAGAAAAACTTCCAGATCCATTTACGGCACAAAGAAGCCAAAGGAGTCTAAAAAATGAGAGGCAAAAAAGCTAAAAAAAGATTAATAGTCGGAGACCCCATATATAAATCCAAGGTTGTTACAAGAATGGCCAATATAATTATGGATAGCGGTAAAAAATCTATTGCCGAAGGTATTATTTATGGCGCAATCGACAAACTTAATGAAGATAAAAAAGAAGCATTAAGAATGTTTGAGCAAGCTGTAAAAAATGTTATGCCTCAGCAGGAAGTACGCTCCAAAAGAGTTGGCGGTGCAACATATCAGGTTCCAATGCCTTTACGACACGAAAGATCCGAAGCACTTGCAATAAGATGGCTTATTAGTGCAGCAAAATCTAAAAAAGGTAAAGCAATGGAGTTTAAATTATTTGACGAGCTTAACAATGCTTATCAAAATATGGGTGACGCAGTTAAGAAGCGAGACGACGTCCATAGAATGGCAGAAGCAAACAGAGCCTTCGCGCATTTTGCACGAAGTTAAATTAATTTCCTCATGAAAGATTGATTATGGCTGAAACAACTACCAACAAAACGTATCCTTTAGAAAAAATTAGAAATATAGGTATTATTGCCCATATTGACGCCGGAAAAACTACAACGACCGAGCGTGTGTTGTATTACACCGGTAAGTCCCACAAAATAGGCGAAGTCCATGAAGGCGCTGCTCAAATGGACTGGATGGCTCAGGAAAGAGAACGTGGAATTACAATCACGTCCGCAGCCACAACTTGTTTTTGGGCCGATCACCGAATTAACATTATCGATACTCCGGGTCACGTGGATTTTACAGCCGAGGTCGAAAGATCATTAAGGGTTTTAGATGGTGGCGTTATTATTCTTGACGGATCCCAAGGGGTCGAACCCCAATCAGAAACAGTTTTTAGGCAAGCCCAAAAATATAGTGTACCATTGCTGTTTTTTGTAAATAAGCTAGATAAAATCGGTGGAGATTTTTATATGTCGTTAGAATCAATCGCCGAAAAATTAACACCCGATTGTGTCGCCGTTCAGCTTCCTATTGGAATTGAAGGTGATTTTAATTCAGTTATCGATCTTGTCGAAAGGCGCGCCTTTAAGTTTGAAGGAACTCTTGGTTCGGACATTGACGAAATTGATATTCCGGCAGATATGAAAGACAAAGTTGAAGAATATCGAAAGAAGTTGGTTGAAAAAGTTGCCGAGTCAGACGATTCGCTGATAGAAAAATACTTAAATGGCCAGGAATTAACAGTTGAGGAAATTAAAACTGCAATTAGGAAGCTAACTATTCAAACAAAGCTTTACCCTGTGTTTTGCGGCGCCTCGCTAGCAAATGTTGGTGTTCAAAAGGTTTTGGATGGGGTTGTTGATTATCTTCCTTCTCCAAAAGATACTTTGGATATTGCCGGTTTCAAACCAAATTCCGATGAAACAGTTTCCTTGAAAGCCGATGAAAACGGTCCTTTTGTTGCGCTAGCTTTTAAAGTTCAAACGGATCCTTACGTTGGTAGATTAACCTATTTCAGAGTTTATTCAGGCAAAATCAGCGCAGGTTCTTACGTATATAACTCTACAAAAGACAAAAAAGAAAGAATCGGTCGTATCTTGTTAATGCACGCAAACCATCGAGAAGAGATTAAAGAGATCAAAGCCGGAGAAATAGCCGCCGCTGTGGGTTTGGAAGCTACAACCGGAGACACAGTTTGTACCGAGGCGACGCCGCTTATTTTGGAATCTATTAGCTTTGCAGAACCGGTTATTGGTTTGGTTTTGGAGCCGAAATCAAAGGCTGATCGAGATAAAATGTCTGATGCGCTTAAGAAATTTTTAGAGGAAGACCCGACATTAAAAATAAAAACCGATGTTGAAACCGGACAAAGTGTTTTGTACGGCATGGGCGAGCTTCATCTTGAAATTATCGTCGATCGTATGAAAAGAGAATTTAACGTCGAAGTAAATACAGGCAAACCTCAGGTAGCTTACAGAGAAACAATTAGAAAAACAGTTGATATTGAGGCTAAATACATTAGGCAATCCGGAGGCCGTGGTCAGTACGGACACGTCGTTGTTAAGGTTGAGCCTTTGGAAAGAGGAAAAGGCGTGGCCTTTATTGATAAAGTTGTGGGTGGTTCAATTCCAAGAGAATACATTCCGGCAGTTGAAAAAGGTGTTAAGGAAGCCGTTGAATCAGGAATTTTGGCAGGCTATCCGCTTGTGGATTTGCAAGTAACCCTTCACGACGGTTCCTTCCACGAGGTAGACTCGTCAGAAATGGCATTTAAGATGGCTGCAATTGAGGCCATGAGAGATGCTCAAAGAAGTGCCGATTCCTTTTTACTAGAGCCTATAATGAAGGTGGAAGTTACAACTCCAGACGACTTCTTGGGCGATGTTATCGGAAATCTTTCTTCAAAAAGAGGTAAGATAGAAGGTACTGAACAGCGAGGAAATGCCAGAGTTATAACTGCTACGGTTCCACTTGCAGAAATGTTTGGATACGCAACTGAATTAAGAGGTTTAACTCAGGGTAGGGCTTCGTTTGCTATGGAGCCGAGCCACTATGAGGAAGTGCCTGCTAGCATAGCATCTGAGATAAGCAAGGTAAACGGCCGCTTATAACGGCTCGCTCAGAATGAAGAGTTTCTTCTTCTTCGCGGGAACCTCGCTCAGAATAAACCTTGATTTTTAGGTCTTAATTTGGTTAACTATCAGTTGTTCAAATTAACTAAAAAAGCTTCGTATTAATTTTTTGAAAGGATGGTTATTAAACCATGGCCGAATTCTTAAGAAATAAAGAACACGTAAATATAGGTACCATTGGTCACGTTGACCACGGTAAGACCACTTTAACCGCAGCTATTACAAAAGTATTGTCAGGTAAAGGGCAAGCTCAGTTTGTAAGCTACGAAAATATTGACAAGGCTCCCGAGGAAAGAGCCCGAGGTATTACAATTAACATTACTCACGTTGAGTATGAGACAGAAAAAAGGCACTATGCCCATATCGATGCTCCGGGACATGCAGACTACATTAAAAACATGATTACCGGTGCCGCTCAAATGGATGGTGCAATTTTAGTTGTTTCAGCACCTGACGGCCCAATGCCGCAGACCAGAGAGCATATATTGCTTGCCAAACAGGTTAACGTTCCAGCAATGGTCGTTTTCATGAACAAGACAGATATGGTTCAAGACAAGGAAATTTTGGATCTTGTTGAGTTGGAAGTTAGAGAACTTTTATCTAAATATGGTTACCCCGGGGATGAAGTGCCGATTATTAAAGGTTCGGCAGCAAAAGCTCTTGAAGGTGATCCGGAGGCAGTAAAAGCCATTGAAGATTTAATGAAAGCTGTAGATGAGTATATTCCTACTCCTGTAAGAGAACTCGATAAACCTTTCTTAATGCCAATTGAGGACGTCTTTACTATTCCCGGAAGAGGGACAGTTGTTACAGGAAGAATTGAAAGAGGAATTGTAAAACTAAACGAGGAAATTGAGATAATCGGTATTAAAGACACAAGAAAGACTGTTGTAACCGGAATTGAGATGTTCCACAAACAAATGCAGGAAGCTCAAGCAGGAGACAACGTAGGTATCTTGTTAAGAGGTATTGAAAAGAGTGACGTTGAAAGAGGACAAGTTTTGGCGAAAACTGGATCTGCTAAACCTCATACCGAATTTGAAGCATCCATTTACGTTCTTTCCAAAGAAGAGGGTGGCAGACATAAACCTTTCTTTAACGGATACAGACCTCAGTTCTACATTAGAACAACTGACGTCACGGGTGAGATCACACTTCCTGAAGGAACAGAAATGGTTATGCCGGGCGATAACGTTAATATCAAGGTCAAGTTGATTACACCTATTGCTTTGGACGATGGAATGAGATTTGCATTTAGAGAAGGCGGTTTAACAGTTGGAGACGGTATAATCTCCAAGATAATCGCATAAGATTGAAGAAAAACGGTTGCCCCCAATTACTGGGGGCAACTTTTCGATAAAGAAAGCACCATGGCAAAACAAATAAAAGAAACAAAGATAAGAATAAAGCTAAACTCTTACGACAGCAGAATTATTGATTTAAGCTGTTCTAAAATAGTCGATACGGCTATAAGAACCGGAGCAAAGATTGTTGGTCCCGTTCCCTTGCCTACCAGAATCGAAAGGTTCACGGTAATTAGGGGCCCGCACATCGACAAAAGGTCCAGAGAACAGTTTGAATTAAGAACTCATAAAAGAGTTATAGATGTACTTAATCCTACACCACAGACCATTGAGAGCCTGTCAAAGCTTAGTTTGCCGGCCGGTGTGGGTATAACCATGAAGATGTGATGCGAATTATTGACTGCTTAAGCAAAAAGCTGGCTTTTTGCCCTAAATTAAGGTAATATAGACGCCGAATGCTAACAAAGGCAATACAAAAAGAATAGTTTAAAACAAGGGATTAATTTGCTTAACGGCGCCCTTGAGGCGCTTTTCTTTTGCAGTTCGAGGAAATAAAATGGAAGAACAATTAAAAGGTAAAAAAATCAATATGACCCAAATATTCCTGGAAACAGGTAAGGTTGTTCCGGTTACAATAATCGGAAATATTGAACAGCCCTTGGCTTCCGAATTAGAAAGTAAATGGGTCGAAATTGTCGGGACATCAAAAGGTAAAGGTTTTACAGGTGTTATGAAAAAATGGAACTTTGTAGGAGCTATGGCAACAAGAGGTCAAAGCACAAAGCCACGAGCAGCAGGTTCTATTGGTAGCCAGACACCCAGCCGTGTTTTAAAAGGTAAAAAAATGGCAGGAAGAAAAGGTAACTACAAAGTTACGATAAAAGGTTTGAGAATAGTAAAAGTACTTCCTGAAAATAAACAAGTTATGGTTTCGGGTCCCGTTCCGGGAGCAAGAAATTCCGAGATCACGATTAGAGTTAAATAATATGAAAAAAACAGTTATTGATTTAAAAGGAAATAAAATTGAAGAGATCACACTAAGTGATGACGTTTTTAAAATTGAGCCTAACGAATCGGTTTTATCTCAGTATGTAAGAATTTTTAGATCTAATCAGCGACAAGGAACTTCAAATACTAAAACCAGAGGAGATGTTTCAGGTGGCGGCGCTAAGCCTTGGAAGCAAAAAGGTACAGGAAGAGCGAGATCCGGTTCAAACAGGAGCCCGATTTGGGTTCACGGTGGTGTTGCTCACGGACCTCACCCAAAAAGCTGGACTCTTAAGTTTCCAAAGAAAATGGGACAGCTTGCTATGAAGTCGGCATTATCGCTAAAAGAATCTGCCGACTCTATTAAAGTTGTAAGCGAAGTAAAATTTGAAAAACCCAGCACAAAAGTATTCTTGAATTTGTTAAAAGAGTTAAAGCTTAGCGGTAAGACACTTTATATTTGGCACGATAAAAACGAAGCTGTTTTAAAAAGTGCAAGTAATATCCCTGAATTAACAACTGAATTTTCAGGGATTTTAAATGCTTATGACCTAATTAGCGCAGATAACGTTGTTTTTGATAAAAATGCTATTTTAGAAATTGATAAGAGGTACAAAAAATGAGAATATCCAACATTTTAGAAAGACCAATAGTTACCGAAAAATCCTACGCCATGGCGTCGAAAGGCGTTTACGGCTTTAAGGTTACCATGACAGCTTCAAAAGAGTCTATTTCTCAAGAGATAAAGAAGTTGTATGGTGTGGATGTTGTAACAGTAAACATTAATATTATGCCAGGCAAGCCGAGAAGAATGTTAGGTAAAAGAACTGTTAAAACCAGACGAAATTGGAAAAAAGCAATTATTAAGTTGAAAGAAGGTCAGACAATCGACATAATGCCGAAAGAGTAGGAATTTTTTTGAGGAAACACCCCACAGCCGTAATCGGCGAGGACCGTTTCCGAAGAAAAATTTTAAATCACTATGATAAAAACATATAAACCAACAAGTGAAGGACTAAGAAAAAGAAAGACTTTAGTAAAAGAGCTTACTTCTTCTAAACCTGTAAAAGCCTTAACCTCAAAAGTACTAAAAGGGCCGGCAGGTAGAAGCCACGGTACTGTTTCAAGCCGTCACAGGCAAAGAGGCGTAAAAAGAAGAATGAGAATAATCGATTTTAAACGAGATAAGGTTAATATTATTGGAAAGGTTTCAACTATTGAGCACGATCCAAACAGAGGACCCAACTTAGCATTAATTTGTTACGCCGATGGCGAAAGAAGATATATTTTAGCTCCGGAAGGTTTGACGGTAGGCATGGAAGTAATGTCGGGTACAGAGGCCGAATTAGCCCCGGGAAATGCCCTTCCTTTGTCAAATATACCTTTAGGTACCTTTGTACATAACATTGAGCTCAATATTGGCGCCGGTGGCATTTTAGCCCGTGGAGCAGGAAATTCAGCCCAAGTAATGGCAAAAGAAGGTGAACACGTCAATTTAAAGCTTCCAAGCGGAGAAGTTAAGCGTGTTTTAGGCAAATGCTATGCTACAATAGGGGTCTTATCTAACGCTGATGTAAGAAATACTCAGCTTGGTAAGGCAGGGCGCAAAAGATATTTGGGATGGAGACCTCACGTAAGGGGAGTCGCAATGGCAAATCCAAAGAAAGACCACCCGCATGCAGGTAAGTACAACGACACAGGTATTGGCAGACCGTCTCCCATGTCACCTTGGGGTTGGAAAACCAGAGGTGTTAAGAGCCGAAAAAGATCACATACAGACTATACTATAGTTAAAAGAAGGGAAAAGAAGAGAAAGTAGGTTTCCTTCACGCTTTTGTGAAGACAAGCCTCTCTTCTAACCAATTATGTCGAGATCGCTAAAAAAAGGAATATATACCGAAGAAAAGTTAATGAAAAAAGTTAAAAAAGCACTAGAAGCCGGTGGAAAAGCTTCTATAAAAACATGGTCACGAAGATCGACAGTTGTGCCTCAAATGGTTGGTATAACAATAGAAGTTTACAACGGCAAAAAGCACATTCCGGTATTTATAACCGAAGCAATGGTTGGGCATAAACTTGGAGAATTTTCACCTACCAGAACATTTAGAGCTCATTCATCGAAGAAAGGTGTTGCGACTACCGCTTAATAGGAAACTAATATGGAAAAAAGATCTGAAGTGTACGCAAAATACATGACCGCAAAAATATCACCAAAAAAGGTAGCTCCTGTTATGGATCTTGTTAGGGGTAAACCTTTAAAGGATGCAAAAGTGATTCTTGCTTTTGATCCAACAAAAGCAGCAAAAATGATATTGAAAACATTAAAATCTGCCGAAGCCAATGCTGTTAACAATTCAAAATTTAACAAAGATGCTTTGTTTTTGTCAGAGATTTGGGTGAGCGGCGGTCCGGTTCAAAAAAGCGGAAACTTTGTTGCAAAAGGCCGTTTTAGTCCAATCTTGAAAAGAACAAGTCATATTTATGTAGGTTTAAGCCAAAAAAGCACCGAGGCTAAAGTTGCACCGCGAGGTAAAAAGGATTAAATATGGGTCAAAAGATAAACCCGTTGGGTTTTAGATTAGGAATATCAAAAGACTGGAGCTCCAGATGGTTTGCGCCAAAGGAAAGCTACGCTGACCTTGTTCTTGAGGACCTTAAGATAAGAAAGTACCTTAAAAAGAAATTAGAGATGGCGGGAATAAAAGAGATCGAAATCGAAAGAACCGAAAATGAAGTTAGCGTCACTGTAAAGGTTTCAAAACCGGGCGTTGTTATTGGTAAAGGCGGAACCGGTGTTGAAGAAGTAGAAAAAGAACTTAAAAAACTTACTAAGGCAAAGATTAAAATCACAGCTGAAGAAGTAAAAACACCTGAAATTGAGTCTCAACTTGTAGGTGACTACATAGCACGCCAAATCAAAAGACGCGTTCCATACAGAAGAACCGTTAAGTTTGCTTTAAGCTCGGCAATGGATAAAGGTGCCAAAGGAATAAAAATTAGATTATCGGGAGTCTTAAGCGGAAGTAATACTATTTCTAGAACTGAACAGTACACTTTGGGTTCAATTCCTTTGCAAACTCTTAGAGCCGATATTGATTACGCTCAGATAGATTGTCATTTGCTTTACGGAACAATTGGAATAAAAGTTTGGATTTATAAAGGCGAAAAGGAGATTTAAGTATGTTGATGCCAAAAAGAGTTAAATTTAGAAAACAACAGCGCGGCACCAACAAGGGAATTGCAGTTAGAGGTTCTACCATAGCTTTTGGCGATTACGCCTTAAAAGCTGTGGACAGAGGCTTGTTAACCGCAAGACAGCTTGAATCTGCAAGAAAAGCTGTTATGCACGAAACAAAAAGAGGCGGAAAATTATGGATTAGAGTTTTTCCTGACCGACCTGTTGTTAAAAAGCCTGCAGAAACAAGAATGGGAAGCGGAAAAGCAGCAACCGACCATTATTCGGCTTTAATAAAGCCCGGAAGAGTTGTGTTTGAAATAGGTGGTGTTACAAGAGACACCGCTAAGACAGCTTTTAGGAAGGCCGCCGCTAAACTTCCAATAAAAATGAAGTTTATATCGAAGGAAGAATAATATGAACGTTAAAGAGCTAAGAAATAAAAATGAACAGGAACTGACCGAAAACTTGAAAAAGATTAAGACCGAACTGAAGGATGTTTCGGCTAGTACTTTACAAGGCAAAGAGAAAAATGTTAAAAAGGCTGGGTTGCTTAGAAGGCAGGTAGCCAGACTAATGACATTAATAGGTGAAAAGAAGTTTTTAGTAAATGAGGAAACAAAATGAGTAAAAGATTAACAGGAAAAGTAGTATCAAATAAAATGGAAAAAACAGTTGTTGTTGCAGTGGAACTTCCAAAGAGGCACCCTGTTTACGATAAATTAGTTAAAAGAACCAAAAAAGTTAAAGCTAGAACCGACAAAAAGATCGAGGTCGGAGCTTTGGTTGTAGTTGAAGAAACAAGTCCATTTAGCAAAGAAGTAACATGGGTAGTTGTTGAAGAGTTGAAAGGTACGGAGGGGAAATAACATGTTGCAAATTGGTTCAACAATTATGTCAGCGGATAACTCCGGAGCTAAAAGACTAAAGATTATCGGAATTCCGGGATCCAGAAAAACAGTTGCCAGGATTGGCGACTTGGTAACGGTTGTTGTTAAAGGTGCGGATTCAGCAGGTAACGTTAAAGATCATACAGTTGTTAAAGCCGTTGTTGTTAGGACAAGAAAAGAACAGCGTCGAAAAGACGGCAGCTACATAAGATTTGATGATAATGCCGCTGTTGTAGTAAACAAAGATAAAACCATGATTGGTACTCGTGTTTTTGGACCCATCGCCAGAGAAATAAGGGACAAAGGACTTTTAAAAATAGCTTCGTTAGCAAAAGAGGTTTGGTAATCTATGAAAATAATTAAGAATGACAAAGTAAAAATAATAGCCGGAAAAGATAAAGGCAAACTTGGCAAGGTTTTAAAGGTATTGCCCGGTGATAACAAAATTGTTGTCGAAGGTATTAATATCGTTAAAAAACACGTTAAACCCGGTACCGTTTCAAAAGAAGGCGGAATTGTTAGCATCGAAAAACCGTTAAATGTTTCTAATGTAATGTTTTTTGACGATAAAACCAACATGCCGGTTAGAATAGGCTACAAAATAATTGATGGTAAAAAATACAGAATTAATAAAAAGACAGGTGAGGTTATAGAAGGATCTGCAAAGAAGAAATAATATGAACAGACTTAGAGAAAAGTATTTAAAAGAAATAGCCCCCAAATTACAAAAAGAGCTAGGTATAGCTAGTGTCATGGCATTGCCGAAAATTCAAAAAATCTCTATTAACGCAGGTATTGGACCGTTTAGAGAAAACAAAGAAGCAGTGCAAAATTTTGCAGATGAAATGTCAGCTTTGGCGGGACAAAGTGTTTTCCCAAGAAAAGCAAGGAAATCAGAAGCGGGCTTTAAGATTAGGGAAGGCGAGGTTGTAGGGTATGCAGTTACGCTTAGATCTGATAGAATGTGGGCGTTCCTCGATAAGCTTATATCCATCGCTTTGCCAAGGGTTAGAGACTTTAGAGGTTTAGAGAACACATCTTTTGATGGAAACGGTAATTACTCGCTAGGTATTAGGGAACACGTTATATTTCCGGAAGTAAACCAGAATAACACAAAAGGAACAAGGAGCTTGCAAGTTACAATCGTTTTTAACACAAAAGATGTTGACCAGAATAGATATTTGCTCACCGCATTGGGAATGCCGTTTAAGAAAGACGACTAAATATGGCTAAAGTAGCATTAATAGAAAAACAAAAAAGAGAAGAAAAGTTTAGCACAAGGTCATACCACAGATGCCCTATTTGCGGCAATCCAAGAGGTTATTACAGAAGATTTAAAATGTGCAGGAAGTGCTTTAGAGAACTAGCACACAGGGGTGTTTTGCCCGGTGTGAGAAAGGCGAGCTGGTAAATATATGTCTATGGATAGATTATCAAACATGTTAAGTGCCCTAAAAAACGCTTCGATGGCAGGCAGGCCTTCAATTGAGATAATGTACTCAAAAAATTGCCAAGAAGTTGCAAATGTCTTAAAAGAAAAAGGTTTTTTGGAAAATGTTAAGGTTTTTAAACCCGAGCATTCAAGTGTAAAAAGGCTTCACTTGGATTTTGCACTTGTTGGAAACACTGCAACTTTAACTGACGCAAAAAGAATATCTAAACCGGGGCGAAAAATGTATGTTAAGGCATCCGAAATGAGAAGCTCAAAAAACGGCTACGGTTTAATGGTGGTTTCGACATCAAAAGGAATAATGGATTCTATCAAAGCTAAAAAGAAAAATTTGGGTGGGGAGCTTATTTGCGAGGTTTTTTAATATGTCTAGATTAGGTAAAATGCCAGTTCAAATACCGTCAGGAGTTACCGTTGAGATGAACGGCCGCGTTGTGACGGTAAAAGGGATAAAAGGCGAAATGAAATTTGAGCACAGGCCGGAAATTGAAGTTTTGGTAAAAGACGGCCAGGTTGTTTTTTCTATTAAAGAAGAAACAAAAAACGCAACGGCATATTGGGGAACAACCAGATCTATAATTTCAAATATGATACAAGGTGTTTCAGAAGGTTTTGAAAAACGCTTGGAAATGGTGGGAGTTGGGTATAGAGCAAAACAGGATGGCCAAAATATAATCCTAACCGTTGGTTTTTCACACCCGGTACCTGTTATAGCACCCGAAGGAATTAAACTTGAAGCCGGTGAAAATAACACTATTATTGTTAGAGGTTTTGATAAATCGTTAGTCGGATTAACAGCAGCAAAGATAAAAAAGATAAGAAAGCCTGAGCCATATAAAGGTAAGGGTATTAAATATGCAGGTGAAGTTGTAAGAAGAAAAGCAGGGAAGGCTGCAAAATCTGCCAAGTAATATGTATAAAGTACAACTAAGAAAAAACAAAAGAATACGAAGAAAGTTACGAATAAAAGACAAGGTTGTAGGCAGCCCGGAAAAACCAAGACTTTCTGTGTTTAGATCTAATAAATACGTTTACGCTCAAATAATTGATGATACAAAAGGTGTAACACTTGCGTCGGTTGATACCGAGGCCAAAGAGTTACATAAAGAAAAAGCTAAGGCTGTGGCGGCTTTTGAAACAGGAAAAAGATTAGCAGAAATCGCAAAAGAGAAAAAGATAAAAACAGTAATCTTTGACAGAAACGGTTTTAGATATCAGGGAAGAATAAAGGCTTTAGCGGAAGGTGCCAGAGAAGGAGGATTGAAACTATGATAACTGCGGATGTTAACGCAACTAAATACGAGGAATTTTCTGAAAAGGTAATTCAAATACGAAGGGTTTCTAAAAAAACTCAAGGTGGAAACAAAATACATTTTGCGGCAGTGGCGGTTGTTGGGAACAAAAACGGTAAAGTCGGTATGGGTTACGGAAAAGCAACGGATGTTGCCTCAGCAATTGGAAAAGCAGTCGGTAAGGCAAAAACAACATTGATGCCTATTAAACTAAAGGGTACAACTATTGCACATGAGGTTTCAGCAAAGTACGATTCCGCGAAAGTTTTAATTATGCCGGCTACAAAAGGTAGCGGTGTTATCGCGGGCGGCCCAGTAAGAATTGTTTTGGAAATGGCCGGAGTAAAAGATGTATCGGCAAAAATGTTTGGAGCAAATAACAAAATCAGTAATATTAAGTGCACTTTAATGGCTTTAAGAAAGTTAAAAGGATAAAATTATGGATTTGTCTAATTTAAAAGCTTTACCAACAAGAAAATCTTCCAAAAATGTAGGCCGTGGTTACGGAAGTGGAAAAGGCGGTCACACGACAGGACGCGGAACAAAAGGACAAAATTCGAGAAAAGGCCATAAATTCGGATTAGGGTTTGAAGGTGGTCAGGTGCCCTTGTTTAAAAGACTTCCACAAATCGGCGGTTTTATAAATCATAGTTCTAAAGTAGTGTTGACTGTATACACATCAGACTTAAACAAGTTTAAAGAGGGCGAGGAACTTACACCCAAAGTTTTGATGGAAAAAGGAACTATTTCTTATATACCAAGGTTCGGTGTTAAAATCCTAAAAGGTGGAGAACTAAAAAAGAAACTTGTTCTTAAAGGCTTCGCTTTTTCAAAAGGTGCACGTGAAGAAGTCGAGAAGTCTGGTTCTAGTATAAATGATTAAACTATTAAAATATCCTGAAGTAAGAGCTAAAATTTTATTTACTCTCTTGGTTGTTGTGATTTTTAGACTTTTAGCTCACATTCCGGTTCCGGGCGTCGATGTGGCTTCCATTAGGGCATTTTTAAATCAAAGCTCTATTCTCGGCGCATTTGACCTTTTTAGCGGCGGCGGTTTTCAAAATTTTTCAATTGTAACGTTAGGGTTAGGTCCTTATATCAACGCGTCAATCGTAATGCAGCTACTGCAAGTTATGATTCCTTCACTTGAGGAGATGGCTAAAGAGGGTGAATATGGCCGCGAAAAAATTAATCTTTACACAAAATACCTAACTGTCCCAATGACTTTAATTCAGGCTTATGGAATTTATTTTTTACTGCACAAGCAGGGTGTTATTCCGGCACTCGCAATTAACGATTTGATGGTTTTAATATTTACACTTATGGCCGGTGGTATGCTACTGGTTTGGTTAGGAGATTTAGTTACCGAAAGAGGCGTGGGCAACGGCGTTTCATTACTTATATTTGTGGGAATAATAAGCCAGCTGCCTCAATCGCTGTACGCTTTTGGTGCAACTTTAACTGCAGATAATTTGTTTAATACCTTAATTTTCTTGGCTTTTGCGATAGCAGTAATAGTTGGGGTGGTGCTAGTTAACGAAGGGACGAGAAATGTTGTTATAGAGTACGGGCGCACCGGTGTTCGTTCTCAAAAAGTTACAAATTATTTACCGATAAAGATAAATCAGGCAGGAGTTATTCCAATTATTTTTGCTGTTTCGGTAGTCATGATACCTTCTTTGATCGGTGCTCCTCTACAGGCCACAGGTTCAGCTTTTTTAAGAAATATAGGATACTTCTTTGCAACAAATTTTAACGCCAATGGTGTTTACTACAACCTTACATACTTTTTCTTAGTCGTGATATTTACTTTCTTTTACACGTTTATTCAATTTAGCCCGGAAAAAATTGCCGATGACGTAAAAAAACGCGGCGGTTTTATTCCAGGAATTAGGCCCGGAATGGCAACAACAAAATATTTAAAGGGTGTTGTTACACGTATAACTTTGTCGGGTGCCTTATTTTTGGGTTTAATTGCTATCTTGCCGTTTATAATTCAACAGTTTTCGGGAATTACGGTATTAACCGTTGGCGGTACCGGACTTTTGATTGTTGTATCAGTTGTACTTGAAACAATTAGGCAAGTAGAATCGTTAATGGTAAGCAGAAGTTATGATAAGTTTTTGTATTAGTATTCAAAGGAGGATCTATGTTCGACAAAATAAAAGACATGAACAAGCTTCGAAAGGCTCAATCCGAAATTAAAAAGCAACTTGAAAATATTTTTGTAACTATAGAAAAAAGCGGTTACCGTGTTGTGATAAGAGGCGATAAGAGAATTGAAAAACTTGAAATTAATGGTGAAGATGACAAACAACTGCGAGAAATGTTAAACGACGCCTTTAAGGACGTAGATAAAAAAGTTGAAAAACAGATGAGAGG
>CAZTDP010000001.1:178853-196938 GCA_964612565.1 uncultured Candidatus Saccharibacteria bacterium | reverse complement strand
GCATGTCAAGCCCTGGTAAGGTTCTTGGGTTATCAGCCAATTAAAGAGCATGCTCCACCGCTTGTGCGGGTCCCCGCCAATTCCTTTGAGTTTTAATCTTGCGACCGTACTCCCCAGGCGGTCTGCTTAACGCGTTAGCTTCGACACTCAAAAAATCGAGCATCTAGCAGACATTGTTTACGGCGTGGACTACACGGGTATCTAATCCGTTTCGCTCCCCACGCTTTCGTCTCTCAGCGTCAGGACAACCCCAGGTAGCTGGCTTCCCCCTTGGTGTTCCATATGATATCAACGCATTTAACTGCTACACCATATGTTCCGCTACCCCCTAGTTGCCTCCTAGCCAAGCAGTATTGAAAGCTTTTTCTCGGTTGAGCCGAGATATTTAACCCTCAACTTACTTAGCCGCCTACAGAACTCTTTACGCCCAGTAAGACCGGGTAATGCTTGCACCCTACGTATGACCGCTGCTGCTGGCACGTAGTTAGCCGGTGCTTATAACGAGGTTTACAACCCGAAGGCCGTCATCCCTCACGCGGTGTCGCTCCGTCAGGCTTTCGCCCATTGCGGAAGATTCCCAATTGCTGCCTCCCGTAGGAGTAAGGCCCGTGTCTCAGTGCCCTTCTGGCTGGTCATGCGCTAACACCAGCTACCCGTCATAGGCTTGGTAGGCATTTACCCCACCAACTACCTGATAGGCCGCAGGCTCATCCCCAAGCGACTTGCGTCTTTGAAGTTTCCTTCACATTAGGTATTACTCCCGCTTTCGCGAGGCTATCCCTAACTTGAGGGTAGATTCCTACGTGTTACTCAGCCGTTCGCCACTATCTTGTATTGCTACAAAACCGTTCGACTTGCATACTTTAGGCACACCGCTAGCATTTACCCTGAACCAGGATCAAATTCTTAAATATACCTTTTCAACCGAAGCTGAAAAGGAAAAGATTATTATCTTGGTTGTTATTTTTCCGGTTTTTACACCGGGGCATTAGGATTGATACCATAGCATGTAATGCTATGGCTCAATCCAAAGAAAATCCTAAGATTTTCTTTGCATCTTTATCCTTTTGACGGGATAAAGTGGTCCGAATTTTTTCTCATCCCGAAGGATGAAAGGAATTTCAGGAACTTACATTCTTCTTGCCTTTTAATTCTTGAAAGTTATTCGAATTTCAACGTGCTGTTAACTTGGCATTTTAGTAACTGCCAATACAAAAACGCACGTTTACCGTGCGGAGTTCAGAATACACTAGCATCCTACAAATATCAATACCTTCCTTTGTTGTCAAGGGTATGCTACTTTTTAAGTAGGCAAACAACGCTCAGATAGAAAGGTGAGAAATGGACACGTACCTCCAGATAACACAGCCGGTTCCAAGGTTTATCTCTTTTTTCTTTGGCGAACCTACAACACTAAAAGTTAGAGTACCCATAAGTGAGGATGATTTGGAACAATTTATGTTATCCAACACTTTGTACTTTGCAGAACTACCGCCATCTGTGCGAAATGTTGTAGTCGCAGGCACCGATGCAGTAGTGGATAACAAAACACAAGTTGAAGTCGCTGTCCGATATTTAACGAACGATGTGCCGACAATCACTCTGAGCGTAAAGCCATAAAGCCCCGGACTTAAAAATCTTCCGGGGCTTATTTTTTAGTCAACAAGGAACGACTCAACAAGCTTTGTTTCAAACAAATCAGAAACCGTTGAAAGTAATTCGTTCTTCTTATATATCGGTGAACATGTTATTAAATCCAAGTGAAGTGCCCCTAACTCCGGCCACGTATGAACAACCAAATTTGAGGTCGATAAAATAAATGTCACACTTAAACCGCCGTTTTTAAACTGAGTAACTAGCTGGTCAACCATTTTTAATTTGTGAGCATCGCAAAATTTGTGAGCAATGCTCAGAAAGACCTTTTTGTTTAGCAAAAGTTTTTGATCAATACCTGTAGCTTTAATGACAACGTGGTCGACAAATGGAAACTTTTCTTCTTTTTGAACATCGTATGTGTACAGTTTTGAAAAATCGTTAACTATTGGCACGAGGTGTGAGTGCGGGTTAGTCTTTAAAACATACAAAGAGCTGGCACTTCCAATAGATTCGGCACCTGAATATCGAGCGAATTTCGCTGCTCTTTCTTCTAAAACAAGGCCTGATTGGTTTATTATCTCCTGAATCTTTAAAAACTTTTCGGGCGACTTAAAGCTATTACCATAATAAAGAAATACAAAATTGCCGGGAAGCTCTGATGTCGGGCCAACTAAACTTAGTGCTCTGTCCAAAAACAGTCGGATTCCTGATTGGGTGTAGGGAGGATCGGTGGTTACCACATCATATTTTCCCAAATGCTCGGTCAAAAGTTCATCGCGGCAATCGTACTTAATAGTGTAAATGTTTTTCAACCCCAACCTGTTAGCTGTTGCACTAATATAGGCTAAAAGATCCGGGTCCGTTTCAAATACATAAATTCCATCGTAATTAGAATTTAGCAAGGCCAGGGCAATTGAAACAAGATCGTCGTCCCCCAATATCGCTATTTTGTTCCCGTCAACACAACCTTTATCAATCATCACCTGCGCTTTTTTTAAAGAAATCTCGGGCAGTGCAAAAAATTGATCAAGATCCCTTTTTGCATTTAAATTGTATTTTTCTCGAATTGAAGTGAATTCTTTAACCACATTGGTATCAAATTCGTACGTGTCGCTTAAACTCCATTTATACGGTCTGAGTTCTGTATCCTTTAGCAAATCTTTCCCGCGGGAATTTAAAATTATCGAATCCTCTTTTTCCTCAATATAATTGGCAATCGAGGACTTAAAAGCTTTAATTGTTTCCTTAGGAAGGCCGGTTTTTCCAACCAAATCGGCGCCGTTACCGTTAACAACAAGGTACAAAAGACCGGACACTTCGGCTAAATTTAAGTTTTTATTTGATTTTTGGATCTCTGTAATAACCTTTTCCACGATTTCCCATTATACTTTGGTTCCGATAAATGTCTAACCTACGTAGAATAAAGTACCTTTTTACGACAGCGGTAAATTTGTATAAAAATAAAATGAGGTTTAAAACGATTCCGGTTTTCATTTTCCTTCTACTCCTTACCAAAGCTGTATTTGCTTTGATATGGGAACCCTTTAATCTTCCTTCAAATAAGATAACAACAATTTTACCTACATCAGAAGGACTTATAGCGTCGGAATTTGACGACCGCTCGTGGGTTAATCCCTATAACGGTGTTTACTATTCTAAAAATGGCGGTTTGAGCTGGCAAACAATTGGTCTAAATAAAAAAGGCATCGAATACGTTTATTTAGCAGACAACACACTTTTTGCAAGTTCATTTTATGCCTCAGAAGGTTCACCCGGAATTTTAAAAAGTTCTTATCCATACACTACATGGGAGCACATCGGCCCAACAACTCACGTCACTGCAATCTGTAAATTTGGCAGCACAATTTATCTCGGAACCGAATCTCAAGGATTGTGGTTATCTTTTGACAACGGCTTGACCTGGGAAAAAGCAAACCGCGCTGAGTTTAATTCCAAAATACTTAACATATTTTGCACAGAAACAATTGTCATGATCTCAACAGTAAACCGTAACATGGTAAGCCGCGATTTAGGTCAGACATGGGAACAAACTTTAGTTAATTACACTATTTACTCAACCGCAGCAAACGATATTTATGTCTTTGCAGGAGGAATAGGCCAGGATTGTGTGTTTAGAACAAAGCCGGATCTAAATTCTTGGGAGTGTATGCGCATTGAAAACAACTCGATGGGGATAAGGAAAGTAATTGCCCGCGGCCAAATGATAGCTGCGGCTGTCGGACAAGACGTTATAAGAAGTACCGACAACGGCAGTACGTGGGAAAGTTTAAACGCAAACGCATATACCTCAACTACAATAAGAGACCTTGCTTTAGTAGGTATTCAAAAACCAAGACTTGTCTTTGTAGACATAAATGGTGTCGGTTTTTCGACTACCCTCGACTCAAACAAAATTAACAAAGTATTCACGTTTCCATGGAGGGATTCTGAAAGCGCAAATGTGCTGGACAAGATAAATTCGTTTTTTGATCATTCATACCCGCTGCTTTCATATAGAACCGAACCAACGGACGAGCAAAGTACGACCCTAACTTTTTACGGCCAGAAAGATGCTAAGCCCAAAATATTTTATAGTTCACATGGTGGAATTGATTTTGATATGGATTACGGTGAAGATGTTTTGGCTGTTGAAAGCGGCACAGCATCTTATTACCAGTGCAAAGACTGCGGAAACGCAATTAAGCTAAACCATCTAAACGGTGTTCAAACCACATATATGCACTTACAAAAAGACGGGTTGGCAACAACGGCTCAATCAGTTTGGATTAACAAAGGCGATACGATCGGAAAAATTGGGATGACAGGAAAAACAACCGGCCCACATTTGCATTTTGAAGTTCTTTTGGATTTAAACCAAGATGGAATTTTTGCAAATGATCTTCCGGACGGAAGAACTGATCCGTTTGGTTGGAATTATCTTTTGGGCGTAGATCCGTGGCCGCAGTATAAATGGTCAGACTCACTTGGCGAACATCGAGGTTCGCAAAGCAGCTATTTGTGGAACACCGGCCCTGAAAGTATTGAAACCAAAACAAACATTTCCGCCAAGATATCTTTAGGCAACAAAGTCGTCGAAATTTTAGAAAATCATGGGCACGATTTTTTAGATCTTATCTTGCAATCCGCGCCAAAACCTACCCCACCCAAAAGTTTGGACTATGTTAAAAACTCTGCGTTTTATCTTGACTTAAAAGATCAACTCGGCAATACAGCTCTAGATTATGTTTTAGCAAAAATACAAATCTCAATTTCGGCAGAAAATTTAATTAACATTGTTCCCGAAACTTTAAAACTTTACCGTTGGGCAGAAGAAACCGAAACATGGATTGAAGTCGCGAGCACATTTGACTCGTCAAGCAAAGTTTTGGAAGCCGTTTTAGATCACTTTAGTTATTTTGCGATTTTTGGTGAAAAATCAGATATATTACCGCCTGAAACATTTAGCACAACCGAGCCGCCGGGAGAAAACAGTTTTTACCTAGCACCAATAACAGTAACTTTATCCACCAACGAAATGACTGACACAATTTTTTATTCGCTAGATGACGGCTACAGCTGGCTTATATACGCCGAACCTATTTCTATAGAATCTCCAGGATACACACAGCTTTTATATAAGGCAAGGGACACAGCAGGAAATTGGGAACAAATTAAGCAAGGGAGATTTTGGATAGGTTCAAAACCATTTGGAGATACGGCCTCAATAAAAGACGTAAGGTTTAGTGTTAATTAATTACGCCACCACCCAAAACATCATCGCCGTTGTAAAAAACAGCACTTTGACCGGGTGCCAATGCAAAAATAGATTTCTCGAGTATCACAATCGTCTCTCCGTTTTCACCAGGCATTATTTTTCCTGCAATAATTTCACCCAAGTGGCGAATACGGGTCCCAAGATTTAGATCTTTTGGTTTTGTGTTTATCCAATACAATTCGGTAATCTTAAATGTGTTGCCCAAAGCTTGTTCGTGATTTCCAACCACAAGCTCGTTTTTGTCAACGTGTTTTCCAATAACGTACATCGGCATCCCAAAATAACCGTTAAGCGTAAACCCGTGACGTTGGCCAATTGTGTAAAACCAAACACCGGTGTGTTTTCCTATTACCTTTCCTGCAATATCAACTACATTGCCTTCTTTTTCTTCGATTCGCTGCTTCAAAAAATCTTTGACATCAACTTCCCCTACAAAACATATTCCCATGCTTTCGGGCCGTTTGTGCGAAGGAAGCTTTTGCTCTGCGGCAATCTTGCGGACATCTTTTTTAAGCATTTCTCCAACCGGAAACAGCGTTTTTGAAAGTTGATTTTGACCTAAGCGGTATAAAAAGTACGACTGATCTTTTGTAGCATCCAATCCTTTTTGCAAAATATAGTTATTTCCCTCTTTTTTTATACGCGCGTAGTGGCCGGTAGCTACAAAGTCAAAACCGTTTTTTTCTGCCCAATCAAAAAAGATCCCAAACTTTATTTCCTTATTGCACATAACATCGGGGTTTGGAGTTCGCCCTTTTGAGTATTCTGCATAAAAGTAGTCGATAACTTTTTCTTTATATTCTTTTTTAAAATCTAAAATTTTAAATTCCAAGCCCAAATGCATCGCGTTTTGAATTGCGTAGGCTTTGTCTTCGTTCGCGGCACAACCGGATTCTCCGGCGTCCCAACAATCCATATACACACAAGTAACATCGTATCCCTGCTCTTTTAATAGAAATGCCGCAACTGCGGAGTCCACGCCACCGCTTAAACCGACCGCCACTTTTTTGGATGTATTAGATAATGCCATTGCGAGGATATTATATCAGCTCGGGGAAAAAGCATCCTTTTCTAGGAAAGTGCTACCTTTTGCCTTGTGGAACGTCACACTCCATTACAGCCATGTTCATCGCCGAAAAAATATCGTTGATAATATCTAATGCTTCCTCGTAAGTTAGACGTCGGTAGTTATGTGGAAAATAATGGAAAACCAAATTTCGGCCTCGTTTCCAAACCTGCCACAAACGTTTTGAAACTTCCCTGCCTTGGTGAGATTTCCCACAAATTTTTTCAAATACGTTACTTTTTTCTTTTATAAAATTTGGGTTTAAGATACGGCCTATTCTAATGTCATCACTAAAGTATTCGTCTTTCGCAATAAGCCCGGTGTCTAAAAAAAATCTTTTTAAAAAACCCTCGTATGCTTTGGCAAAAGGAAAAACTAAAAAGGAGTAATCGGATATTACGTCTTCCTTTTTATTATCGTACACAAAATTTAAAATAAGTTCGCCGTCCTCAATAAGACCCCTAATCTCCTCGGGCGCGTACTGCCATAATGTGGATTCACGTTTAACAACCTGCATGTTTAAATTTTAATCTGAAAAACTACCTGCCATAAAGGTACTTTTGCTTAAAGCGCTTACGGGCACTATTAAAGCGGATTCCGACTCAAACGACTTAGAAACAACCAAAGAATCATTTCCAACGGTCAATTTAAATGTTCTTGTAGCGGAACCCCAGCTTGGTTTTACATAAAATTTAACAAAAGAAAAACCCGAGTAAGCCGATGTGTCCGAAAATGAAACTCTGTGGCCTGTAGTTTGACCCCCGCTAACCATATTTATTCTACGACCCGAGTCTAAGGTTTCGGCACATTCATCAATTGAAGTACAGCCGACCTGATAAAGATCCCAATTGCCCTGTGTGGAATTTAGAACGATGTAGAAACCATTCTGGCTGTTTATGCTTGAGGAACCTTTAACGTCATTTCCATGGGAAGTTTTGAAAAAAAAGAATAAAAACGGCGCAGCAACAAAAAGGATAATTATTAATAACAGTGGGAGGCTAAATCCTTTTCTCATACAACTATGAACGCATAATTTCTTCTTTAGGTCAAGAATTTTAACCGAATATTTACCGACAGTACAACCTGATATAATGGCAAGTATGAGACAACCAAAAATTGCGCTGATTCACGACTATTTAACCCAATACGGCGGAGCCGAAAAAACACTAGAGGCAGTCTCGGAAATATTTCCCGAGGCCCCTATTTATACCGGTTTGTATGACAAAACTCATTTAACCGACTACTTAAATTCAAAAAAAATCCACTGTTTAAAAAATCCGCTTTTAAAAGCTTTTCCAAAGTATCTTAGTTTTTTAATGCCTCTGGTTTTTGAAAGTTTTGACCTGAGGGAATACGATATTGTGCTTTCTGACAGTGCCTGCTGGGCAAAAGGGGTGCTGACTAAACCCGAACAACTGCATATTAGTTTTATCCACACACCTCCGAGATTTTTGTATAAATACTCCGTCGAAAGTGCAAAACGAAACAAGTGGTATTTTAAACCGGTAATTGTGTTTTTGGATGCTATTTTAAGAATTTGGGATTTTTCGGCCGCTCAAAGACCAAACTTCCTTTTGGCAAATTCAAGAGAAATACAAAACAGAATTAAAAAGTTTTACAAAAGAGAATCAACCTTAATGTATCCGCCCGTAGATATTGAATTTAAAAAAACCGAGGCCACTACAAAAATTAGCGGGCAGTATTTTATTGCCGTAGGAAGACTTGTTGCTTACAAGCATTTTGACATTTTAATAAAAGCATTTAACGAGTTAGGCACCAAACTTGTTTTGGTAGGCCGAGGTATCGAAGAGCAAAACTTAAAAAACATTGCCGGCCCCAACATACTTTTTGTTGGAAGAGTTTCAGAAGAAGAAAAGAATGCGCTTGTACAAGGTTCGTTAGGTTTAATAAACGCCGTTGACGACGAAGATTTTGGAATTGTTCCTGTTGAGGCCATGTCCAAAGGGGTGCCTGTTTTGGGCCACAAATCGGGAGGTCATCTAGAAACAATTAAAGAGGGTGAAACGGGAATGTTTTTTGAAGAGCTGTCCGTCGATAGTTTAAAAACCGCAATCAAAAAATTTAAAGATTCTATAGAGCAAGGAAAGTTTGATCCTGAGAATATTAAAAATAGCGTTCAAAAGTACTCCAAAGATAGATTCCAAAGAGAATACAAAGAGTTTGTAGAAAGTAAGTGGAAAGAATTTCAATCAAAAAATGCCTGAGCTACCCGAAGTTCATACTATAACTTCAATATTAAATAAAGAGATATCAGGACATAAAATCCTAAAGGTTTTGGTTGCTAAAGACTACATTACACAACCAAGTGTCGATATATTTTTACACGGCACCCACGGAAGAAGAATACTTAGCGTCGAACGAGTTGCAAAAAATATTATTATGTCTTTGGACAACGGCACATTTATTATTTTTCATTTGGCGATGACAGGGCGTTTATTATTAAATAAGGATAACGAATCGTTTGTTAAAGTTATTTTTAATTTGGAAAACAATGGCCAAACAAAAAAGTTAACGTTTAGCGACATGAGAATGTTTGGAAAAGTTGTACTTACAAATTCAAAGCAGCTTGATGTTTTAAAAAACAAATACGGACCGGAGCCGATAAAAAAGGACTTAACCCCAAAGGAATTTGAACAAGCAATTAAAAGCAAAAAAACGAGTATTAAAAACGCGCTTCTCGACCAGCACATAGTGTCGGGTTTGGGCAATATTTACGTAACAGATGCCCTCTTTCTTGCCGGAATAAACCCCAAAACCTCTACAAAAGATATTACCGAAAAAGACGCCGAAAAACTTTTGGAAGCAGCCAAAAAAGTTTTAAACGATGGAATAAGACACCGTGGATCTACTTTAGACGATAAAATGTACGTGGATCCTTTTGGAAACGAGGGCGAGCATCAAAAATATTTTGAAATTTATTCAAAAACAAAATGTCCAAAATGCGGAAGTAAAGTAGAATTTACAAAGATTAACGGACGGGGAACTTATTTTTGCCCAAACTGCCAACCCCTAAAATGAAATGCAAATCAACGAACTGAAATTAGTAAACTTTAGAAATCATACAAAATTTAATATCTTGTTTGATGAAAAAATAACTTTAATAACCGGTCCAAACGGAATAGGGAAAACGAATCTGCTTGAAGCAATAAATTTTCTCTCTACGGGAAAATCTATCAAAGCTCGTTATGATAAAGATTTAATTCATCACAACAAAAATTTTGCAACAGCAGCTGCAAATATTTTGAACAAGGACGGCAGCTACTTTGTGGAACTTCAAGTCATTAAAAAAGATGACCTGTCTAATCTTTCTACTAAAAAAGCCAAAGTTAACAAAGTACCAAAGTCTGTAACTTATTTTTCGGGAATCTTTAACAGCGTTATTTTTACGCCCGAAGACTTAAATACAATAACAGGCTCCCCCTCCGACAGAAGGCGCTACGTGGACTCGATCCTGGTACAAACAGATCGGCTTTATAAAAAGAACCTTTCAACATACACGCGCGCAATTAGACAAAGAAATAAGATTTTAGAAAAGATTGCTGAATTTGGCCGGGGCTGGGACGAGATGGGCTACTGGACAAAAGAAGCGCTAACTTCGGGACTTTACATTCAAGATAGACGAAAACATCTTTTTGAATTTTTAGATGAAGCAGCATCGAAGATGTTTTTAAAACTAAACAACAAAAATTCCGAACTCTCGATTGGGTACAAAGAAAATAAAATCAGCGAGGAAAGGTTAGAAAAACATAAAGATAATGAAGTTTACGCAAAAACAACACTAGTCGGGCCGCATCGCGATGATTTTTTAGTTGAATATAACAAACGCAACATTGCCGAATTCGGATCCCGCGGTGAATTAAGAAGCGCTATGCTTTCTCTTAAGATTGCCGAAATTGAATTTATTGAAAAACAAACCGGCGAAAGACCTGTGCTGTTATTGGATGATATATTTTCTGAGTTAGATGATTTTCACAAAAATGCAGTTATGGACATAATTGATAAACAACAAACAATAATAACCAGCATTGAGAGCCTAAAATCCTTATCAAAACAGCAAAAAGTGCAAGAAATATCGTTAGCCTAAAGTGTTGAAACTTGCGGGAAATATGCGAGAATTAGCACAGTGTTTATTCCTGAATTTACGATAACCCAAAAGGTGCTTAAAAATATTGCGTCAATTGAGTACAACAGCGCAATTGTTTCAAATACAAAAATTTTGCAGTCTTGGAAAAAGCAATTAGTTAAAGACGTTATATCAAATCGTATCTACTCGATTCTGGAAATTTCAGGAAGTGTTTTTAGTAAGGAGAAAATTAAAGAACAGATAGACGAATTTGCTGCTTCACAAATACCGGAAGTTGAAAATATTAAACAAGCAATTAATTATATTTTGGAAGGCGCAAACAAAACTGAACTAGAAGAACTTGATATTAAATACGTTAACAAAATTTTAAACGAAAATTTGGTTCCAAAAAACAGAACGGCAGCATACCGAACTCATAAAATAGAGGGCAAACCTAATCCGGAAGAGATTTTAGCAAAAATGGTTCAGCTCTTTGACTGGTATAACAGTTTGGATGCAAAGGAAAATCATCCGTTTATTACTTCCTCTATTATGTTAGCTGAACTAATTAGGATTGAACCTTTTGAAAACATGAATTACGCTACAGCTACACTGTCCGCAGACCTTGTTTTAAGTTCTTTCGGCAAAAATCCGGAGTCTTTGTATGAAATAGATTCATATCTATCTCGTTCCCAAAAAGAAATGGAGAGCTTGTTAAGTGAAATTTCGGACACGGAAGTTGACTACACGTCTTGGCTTGAATTTGTTACCGATGCAATTTCGATTGAAACGTACGGCTTGTCGGAAAAGATAAAACTTTTGGCAAAAGATACTAAAGTTGCAAAAGTGACCGGCCGTGTAAAAGTTAGTCAAAGACAAGAACGGCTAATCGAGTATTTGCAAGATTTTGGGTTACTGCAAAATAAGGACTTTACCCGAGTGTTTCCTGATATTTCCGAGGATACGGTACTACGCGATCTAAAGGCTTTAATAGAAAAAGGTCTTGTTAAGAAAGCGGGCAGTACTAAATCTTCATATTACGAGTTATCGTAATTCCCATTATTACGAGTTATCGTAATTCCTCTTACGAGCTATCGTAATCTTCGCAATGTTTCGAGGTGGTAAAATGAGGCTATGAAGTTTAGCAAATTTTCCGAATATCTCGATAGACTTGAAAAAACCCCAAAAAGACTTGAAATAACAACCATTTTGTCAGAACTTATAAACGAACTCGAATCGTCCGAAGCCGGAATCGCAATTTACCTTTCACTTGGTTATTTAAAAGCTCCGTTTGAAAACAAAAATTTTAATATTGCCGACAAACTTATGGTGAAAATTTTGGAACAAGCAAGCGGAGAAGATGCCAAGATTTTGTACGCGCAACTAGGCGATCTTGGAAATGTTGCAGAAAAACTATTCTCAAAGCAAAAGAGTTCTACAAAATCCATTCAAGAAGTTTATGAGCAAATGCTGGAAGTCGCTTTCACCGAAGGTTCCGGATCGGTTGACGGTAAAACTCGAAAAGCCGCAGAATTGTTAAATTCAATGGACGCTCTGTCGGCAAAGTTTGCCACGCGAATAATTTTGGGAACACTACGTTTGGGCTTTACAGAACTAACCGTAATTGCTTCCCTTGCAGAACTTATCGGAGATAAGAACGCGGCGCAAGCAATTGAGCACGCATACTACACCAGACCGGATATAGGGTTAATCGTGAAAAACGTAAAAAAGGATGGATTAAAAGGCTTAAAGAACATTAAGATGGCCGCAGGAGTTCCGGTATTATCGCAAAAAGCTTCACGAGTCAGCGGAATGGAAGAAGCGTTTGAGAGAATTCCAAATGTATGGGCCGAATTTAAATTTGACGGAACGCGCGTGCAACTTCACATGGATAAAGCCACAAAAGTAAAGGCCGAAACACCACAGGAAAGTTTATTTGAAAAAACAAAAGATGCGTATTTGATAAAAACATTTACACGAAATTTAGAGGAAACAACTCATCAATACCCTGATCTTGTTGAAGCAGCTCAAAAACAAATTAAAGCCGATTCGGTAATTTTGGACGGCGAAGCAATTGGATTTAACAGAGAAACGGGAGAATTTTTACCTTTTCAGGAAACAATTCAGCGCAAACGTAAATACGATGTACAAAGCATGACCGAAACAATTCCCCTAAAATACTTTGTTTTCGATATTTTATATCTAAACGGCGAATTACAAATCGATAAACCATTAAAAGAACGTAAAAAGATTTTGAAGACCGTGATTAAAAGCGGCGACACAATTAAAATTGCCGAAAATTTTGAAACAAAGGATTTTGACAAATTGGTTGAATATTACGAGGAGGCCAAAGAAAAAGGCCTTGAAGGCATTATTGTAAAAAACTCCGAAGACCCTTATCAGGCAGGTGCCAGAAGTTATTCGTGGATCAAGCTTAAAAAGGCCGACGAAAAATTGTTGGACGACTCAGTAGACTGCGTTTTACTTGGCTACTATCACGGCAAAGGCGTGAGATCAAAATTTGGGATAGGCGGATTTTTGGTTGGCGTATATGATACAGAAACAGATACATTTAAAACCATTACAAAAGTTGGAACAGGTTTAACAGATGAAGAGTGGGCAAAAATAAAAACTATGGCCGATAAATTTAAAGTTAAGGAACTCCCGGTAAACGTTGTGGTTAACAAAATGTTAATTCCGGATGTAATTGTTTCTCCAAAAATTGTTTTAGAAATCGGCGCCGATGAAATTTCGATTTCCCAAAATCACACCGCCGGATATGCTCTTAGATTTCCTCGTTTAATTAAATTTAGAGAAGATAAATCACCGATTGAAACAACAACCGTAAAAGAGATTCAAATAATGCACCGGAAGCAAAAGAGATGACCGTTGAATAGCACTTTAAGTTGTGAAAGAATTTAAATATGGAACAAGAAAATCAAACAAACAGTCAAGAATCGTTTCAGTCTCAGGTTGACAGCATGGCTCCAAATGTTGCGGGAGCGTTGTCCTACATTTTTCCACCGTTTTCAGGTGTTTTGTTTTACGTGATGGACTCAAACAAGCAGGTTAAATTTCACGCGTTCCAGTCGATGCTGATAGGATTTGCGGCATATTTTATCTACGGAATACTTAACTTCTTTTTATTTTTAAGCTTTGGTGTATTTGGAAACCTTTTAAGATTTGTGCTTAACACAGCATTTATAGCCGGGTGGTTGTTTTTAATTTGGAAAACGTATAAAAACGAGGCCTTCGAAATACCATTTATTAGCAAAATAGCCAGACAACAAACTCAGTAAAAGCCGAAGGTCTACCCGCCCAGAAATTATAAAAATGGAAACAATTGGAAAAATTCTTGAAAAAAGAACAAGGAAGGGCGACGTGCGAAACAAGCACGAGTTCCAAGCATATGGAAACCGTTTAGCCGAAGAATTTCGCGATCTAGCGCACAGATCGCTATACATAAAATTAGCCAAGTCGGAAGATCGTAACTTACTGGAAGCCGCACGCGAGTTTGTGCTTGGATCCGAAAAAGCAACTACAAAAGGCAGACTCTTTATGTGGAAACTATCGGAACTTAAAAAGAAAAAAGTAAAAGAAGTTGAACAACAAAAGGTAAAAGCATAATATTTTAGTAATGAACAAAATCCTGCGCATGTCCTTAAGATCCCAGCTGTTAATAAGTTTAGTGGTTGCAATTGTGTTTATTGCCATAAATGTGACGCGACAGCCATTGATACTAGTACTGACCTTCGTTTTGGCCTTGCTGGGAACTTTTGTCTTGGACATCGAGTATCCTCTTTACGCATACGTTTTTGAGGGCGGCAAGGAATTTTCAATAAATTTGCGCGCTTATATTTCTCATAGAGACTTTAAAGGCGCTTTAAATTACATTATATATAACAACGACAAAGTTGAGGATAAATCACTTAACAGCGCGTTGTTTCAAATGGTTTTTGCGGCGCTGACGTTGTTTGTGGCATACGCGGAATTATCGCCCTTAATAAAAGTATTGGTGTATTCGGTATTTGCCAACTCTATTTATAGAATGCTTGAAAGTTATTTTGTAGGAACTTTAAAAGACTGGTTTTGGGAGTTTAAGAATGCGCCCGGAAAAGGCGGGGTTGCTATTTACAGCGCAATAATGATCGCTGTACTGATCTTATCATTTATAATCTAAGTGTATTCTTTTTATGGTATTTCAATTTCTTTAGGAATATTTTTAGCTCTTACTGTTTCCGAAAAAGCATTTCCAAAACTTAAAAAAGATATTTGGGGATCTGCTCTTTACGCAGTTTTGTTTGGGATAACAGGAGCGAGACTTTATCATGTTATTGATTTTGCACATTACTACCTGCAAAATCCGATGCATGTTTTTTACTTGTGGCAAGGCGGTTTAGGCATTTGGGGCGGGGTTATTGACGGCCTACTAGGAATTTGGCTTTATTCAAAAAGGCATAAACTTTCGTTTTTGGAATTATCGAACGCGCTTTCCTTTTCGGCGCCACTCGCGCAAGCCGTAGGAAGGTTTGGTAACTTTTTTAATATGGAACTTCTCGGAATTCCAACAAAACTTCCCTGGGCAATTCAAGGAAGACACCCGGTCTTTTTTTACGAAGCCGGTTTAAACTTAATGCTCTTTTGTTTCTTTTTATTTTTTAAAAAAACACAGCGATCTAACAAATTTTTCTTGGGAGCTTATTTAATAGGCTACGGAACAATAAGATTTTTTATGGAATTCTTAAAAGAAAATCCTTGGACAATAAACGGCTTGAATGTGGCCCAAATGGTTTCTATACTTTCATTACTGATTGGCTTGATAATTCTTACGCAAAGAAAGAAAAATTTATGATTTATATTTCATCGGACCACGGCGGATTTGAATTAAAAAATAGAGTTTTAGGGTTTTTAAAACAAAAAGGTGTTGAGGTTGAGGATTTGGGGCCGTTTGAGTTAAATCCCGCTGACGACTTTCCTGACTATGCCAATGTCTTAGCTCAAAAAGTAGCCGAAGAAAGCGAGTCGAAAGGGATATTAATGTGCAGAAACGGCGTAGGAGTCTGCGTAGCAGCTAATAAGTTTGCCGGTATTCGCGCCGCTCTTTCGTGGACACCAAGGCACGCTTTTTCGTCAAGAAACGACGATGACACAAACGTACTGTGTCTGCCGGCCGAATATATAAATGCTAATCTGGCTCTTGAAATTGTAGATATTTGGTTAAACACGCCGTTCAGTGGTGAAGAAAGGTTTGTTAAAAGATTAAAAAAGATCAAATGATAATTCCTGCCATTTTAGAAAAAAATTTTGAAGACATTAAAAAGAAGATTGCCCTGGTTGACGGGAATTGCGAGTATATTCAAATTGACGTCTGCGACGGAAAATTTGTAAGCCAAAGCACTTTTGCAGATTTAGAAACGATCGCCTCGATAGAACCTATTTCAAAGCTTGAGCTGGACTTAATGGTCGAAACTCCTGAAAAATACGTGCAAGAAAGATTTCAGAGTGTCTTTAAAGTTTTAGCTCATATTGAAGCTAAAGGTTTTGAAAAGTTTGTAAGTTTGGCCAAACAACATAAATATATTGTGGGTCTTGGAGTAAACCCCGAAACTTCTCTAGATAAACTAAAAGAAATTCCCACGGGAATAGATTTTGTACAATTTTCAAGTGTTCATCCAGGAAAGCAGGGCGCCAAATTCATTCCTGAAGTTTTATCGAAAATAACCGGCTTTAAGGAAATGCACCCAAACATTAGAACCCAGATAGACGGCGGTGTCTCGGAAGAGAATATAGAAAGCATATTGAAAACAGGCGTGGATGATGTTGTAATTGGATCGCACATTGTGAATTCCGAAAATCCTATACAAAAAATAGCGGAATTTAAAAAGTTAACTGCCTATGAATCAAATAACTAGCATAACTCCGGTCACAAGTTCGGGAAAAAAATTTAAACGAATCGCGTTTTTGGGTGGAGCTGCATGGCTTGAAAACGAAGATCCCTATCAGCAAGCTTTTGATGTTGCAAAACTTTTAGCCGAAAACGATTACGAAATATTTAACGGAGGCGGACCCGGCGTTATGAAAGCGGCAACAAAAGGAGCTCACGCAGGAGGCGGCGAAGCACTAGCAATTACATATCATCCCAATAAAACCAAGAGACACTACGAGGGTACCGATTCTGAAAACGACGCTGATACTGAAATTATAACTTTAGATTATTTTGACCGAACAAAGGTTATGCTTCAAAACACCGACGTTCATATTGTATTCAAAGGTAGCATTGGAACTTTAAGCGAGTTTGGAATGACGTGGGTAAGTTCGTGGATTCACGAGCCAAACAGCAAACCTATTATTATGTATGGAGAATTTTGGAATGAGATATTAGACACAATCGAAAAAAATCTTTTAATCAAACCCGAAGAAAGAAACATTTTGACTATTCTCTCTACTCCTCAGCAAGTTTTGGATTTTTTAAAAAAGATAAACCTCCCATAGGCACATCTCCTTTTTTAGGCCTTGGCGCTTACGCCACTCCAATGCAGCATGCTCTAAAGTTCAGAGCAAAAACTAGTTTAAATTCTAACGTAAATCCTAACGACGTCAATAGTATTTTGTCCAAAGCTTGTTTAAAAACAACATAATTTCTATACTGTAAGTAATGCCCCAGTTGAATAAGTACGAAGAAATTGCATTAACTGCAAACAAACTTAGAGAATCTGCTATCACAATGCTTTTAAATGCAGGGAGCGGCCACACAGCCGGATCTCTTGGAACTGCGGATATTTTTGCTTCTTTATATTTTGATATTTTAAATGTAGATTCAAAAAATCCAACGGACCCTGATCGGGACAGATTTGTATTAAGCAACGGACACATTTGCCCAATTTTATACGCAACATTAGCTGAAAAAGGTTTTTTTCCTAAAACAAAACTTAAATCGTTACGTAAATTAAATTCTGAATTAGAAGGACACCCGCGCTTTGGTTTACTTCCCGGCATCGAAAACTCCAGCGGCTCTTTAGGCCAAGGCCTATCTCAAGCAATAGGAATGGCTATGGCGGCAAAAATTGATTCCAAAAATTATCGCGTCTATTGCATGACAGGCGATGGCGAACTTGAAGAAGGCCAAATTTGGGAAGCGGCCATGTTTGCTCCAAATAAAAAACTTGATAACTTAACATGGATTATCGATCGCAATAATATTCAAATTGACGGAACTACAGAAAATGTAATGCCTTTAGAAAATTTGAGAAACAAATTAGAAAGTTTTAATTGGTTCGTTATTGAAATTGACGGTCATAATATTGAAGAAATAATAAACGCCTGCAATATGGCAAAGTCGATAAGTCAACGCCCAACTGTTATAATTGCTCACACGGTGCCCGGCAAGGGTGTAGAATTTATGCAGTACAAATTTGAGTGGCACGGAAAGGTTCCCAACAAAGAACAAGCCTTAATTGCTTTAAAACAGCTTAGGTCTTTGGAAGGGAAAATAGAATCTGACTATGACTGATACTAACAAGAAAATAACTTTAAGAATGTCACTAATTCCGTTGATTGCAATTGG
>CAZTDP010000001.1:169689-178753 GCA_964612565.1 uncultured Candidatus Saccharibacteria bacterium | reverse complement strand
GGTCAGTAAAAATCTACATCTTATTACTGCAAAAAGTGAATCGGTTTTGAAAAAACCTGCCCAATGCTAAACGAGAAGCTAAATTTAAATCCGGATGTATTCATGGAGAGCTCGGAACTAAAGTCCGAACGTGAAGGTTTTGGCGAAGCAGTTATGGATCTCGGGCAAAAAGAAGAAAGAGTTATCGTTTTATGCGCCGACCTAACGGAGTCACTTAAACTGAATGCTTTTTCCAAAAAATTTCCTACAAGGTTTATTGAAGTCGGAATTGCCGAGCAAAATATGGCAGGAATTGCCGCCGGACTAGCGTTGTCTGGTAAGATACCTTTTATTGCTTCTCATGCGGTTTTTTCACCGTATAGAAATTGGGATCAAATTAGGTTAAGCGTTGCACTGACAAAGGCCAATGTAAAAATTGTGAGCTCGCATGTTGGTTTTTCCAATTCCCCTGACGGGAGTGTGGCAGAATCTCTTGAGGATATAGCGTTAATGCGAGTTTTGCCAAACATGGTTGTAATAAGTCCCATCGACTACGAACAAACAAAAAAAGCAGTTGTTAAGGCATTATACGAGGACGGCCCTGTTTACATAAGAATCTGCAAAGAAAAAACTCCTCAAATTACAACTTCCAAAACACCTTTTGAGATTGGGGAGGCGTACAAACTTACGGAAGGTGAAGATATTACAATTGTTTCAACCGGTGCAATAATCTACGAGGCCTTAAACGCCGCCAAAAAACTTAAAGCTCTGCACAAAATAAGTGCCGAAGTTATAGCCACTCCGACCATAAAACCATTAGACGAAGCTACTATTATAGGTTCTGTTAAAAAAACCGGAAAATGCGTTACTTTGGAAGAACACCAAATTAACGGTGGTTTGGGCAGTGCTGTTGCCGAAATTCTCGCGAAGGAAAACCTACCTCTAAATGCGAGAATCGGTGTAAACGACAGCTTTGGAGGTTCCGGATCGTACGAAGAACTTAAAAATAAGTTTGGACTTAGTTCTCATCATATTGTTAAATTAGTTAAGGAGCTTTTATAGCATATTAATATGGATGTATTAACTATAGGCGATACAGACATCGACCTGTATATGAAAATCGCTGACAACAGCGGACTTCCTGAGGCCAAAGAGGATGGGAATGCCCGAATTTGCTTTTACCACGGGTCAAAAGTGCCGGTCGAGCAGTTCGAAACGGCAATTGCCGGAAATTCGCTAAATGTTGGGGTCGGCTGCACACGTTTGGGACTGAAAACTTCGGTCTACACAGAGGTCGGAGACGATGATAATGGGAAAAGAATTGTGGATGAACTTAAAAAGTTGGGCGTCGATACTTCGTTTTGTGTCAAAAACAAGGACGAACCGACTAATGTACATAGCATAATTGTATACAGTGCCGATAGAACCATATTTAGTTATCACGCCAAACGACATTATAAAATCCAAAACTGGTCAAAACCAAAATGGATCTACTACACTTCCCTTGGCAATGGGTTTGAAGAATTTCAAGCCGAACTCATTAATTATTTACAAAAGAACGCAGGAATAGGAGTCGCATTTAATCCTGGAACAATTCAAATGAGAAACAGTTTAGATAAAGTAAAAGAATTTTTAAAACATACAGACGTACTCTTTGTAAATCGTGAGGAAGCAATAAGGTTGGTAGGAATTTTTGAAGCAGAAGATTTGCATAAAGAACTTGCAAAACTCGGCGCAAAAATGTCTGTTATAACCGACGGCAAGAATGGGGCAACTGCATACGAAGGCACAAATTTTTATTCCCAAAGTATTTATACTGACAACAGGCCGGAACTTGATAGAACGGGGGCGGGGGACGCTTTTGCTTCTGGATTTTTATCTGCAATTTTTTACGGAAAGAGTGTTGGCGAGGCACTTAAGTGGGGAGCTGTAAATTCAGGATCAGCTGTAAAAGTTATTGGAGCAATAAAAGGTTTAAAAACTAAAGACGAAATTGAAAATATAGTTAAAAATATAAACTGAACATGAATAAAGCATTACAAATTTTACAAACAGCAAAACAAAAAGGAGTAGCGATAGGAGCCTTTAATGTTGGAAATTTAGAAACAATTAAAGCTATAACGCAAGCTGCAAAAAGTTTAAAATCTCCAATTTTGATTGAAGCATCTCCGGGAGAGGCTCAACATATTGGAGTGAAACAACTTGTAGCACTTGCCCGTACGTATGAAGATCAAATACAACTTCCGATAATTTTAAACTTAGACCACGGCACAGATCCGGAAATTATAAAGCAGGCAATTTTGGAAGGTTTTGATTATGTGCATTACGATGGTGGAAAACTTTCGTATGACGAATATGTCTTAAACGCTTCAAAAATTGTTGAACTCGCGCATAAACATAACATTTTAGTCGAAGGGGAAATCGATCACATCGAAGGAAGTTCGGCGGATCACACATCTGAAAACACCGAAAAATACGCGGATCCAAAACTATTTACGGATCCCGCAAGAGCTAAGGACTTTGTTGAAAAAACCGGAATCGATGTATTTGCAAGTTTTATCGGAAATTTACATGGAATTTACGCAAATCAAAAACACCTAAATCTAGAGATTTTGCAAAACATTCATTCTGAAATTCCAAATACATTTTTATCACTTCACGGCGGTTCAGGAATTTATGACGACGATGTTAAAAAAGCAATTTCACTTGGCATTGTAAAAGTAAATGTAAACTCCGAAATGAGAATTGCATTTAAAATGACTTTGCAAAAAGAGTTAAATGAAACAACTGAGATTGCAGCATATAAATACATGGAAAGCCCAATCAGTGCTGTTCAAAAGGTTGTTGAAAATAAAATAAGGCTGTTTGGGTCACAAGAAATTTTAGTGTAGCCGCTTGCCACAACAGCTTATAAAACGTAGGATTTATATTATGCGAGTACTAATTACAAGAGAGATTCCGCAAGCCGGAATAAACATACTTCAACAATACAAAGATATTGAATTAGATTATAGAAAAGGACCTCCACTAACTCATGCCGAACTGTTAAAAGCGGTTAAAAACGTCGATGCAATAATTCCTGTAATACCGGACCAAATAGATAAAAAAATAATTAGTTCTTCTAAAAATTTAAAAGTCATTGCAACTTATTCCGTGGGTTACGATAACGTCGATCTGGACGCTGCTACAAATAAAAACATCTACGTGGCAAACACACCCGGTAATTTAACTGAAGCTGTTGGGGAGCACGCCTTTGCCCTAATGATGACTGTCGGAAGAAGAACAGCCGAAGCCGACGCTTTTTGTAGAAACGGTTTATATAAATTCTGGGATCCGATGCATTTTATCGGCCCAAAGTTAATGGGCAAAACGCTCGGAATTATTGGTTTTGGAAGAATTGGGCAGCATTTCGCGCGTATGGCTCACTACGGCATGAATATGAAAATTCTGTACACCGATGTAATGGCACATCCCGAGGGCGAAGCCTTGTTGGACGCCGAAAAGGTTGAGCTTGATAATTTACTAGAAAACAGCGACGTTGTTTCTATCCATTGTAATTTAACCAAGGAGACTCAAAACTTAATTGGCGAAGATCAGCTTCAAAAAATGAAGCCGTTGGCGTACATAATTAACACAGCAAGAGGCAAAATTGTAAACGAACAGGCTTTAACCCGGGCACTAAAAGAAGGCTGGATAGCAGGCGCCGGTTTAGATGTTTTTGAAAACGAACCGGAAATAAACGCGGAGCTAAAAAAACTTGGTAATGTCGTACTCACCCCTCACATCGCAAGCGCAACATGGGAAGCGAGAATACAAATGTCCAGAATGTCGGCGGAAAATGTTATAGATGTTCTTGTAAATAAAAAGCCTCCGAGGTATCTTGTAAACAGAGAGTTAATCAAAGATTCTGTAAATTCTTTGATATAGTCAAAATCATTTTAATGAGAGCTTTTTTCGCAAGAAATAAACAAATATTCGTGATCGGTGTTATTGTTGCTGCGGTATTCTTGGTAATAATACTAATAGCGACGACACGCCCAAAACAAGAACCATCCCTCAATCCAATTTCAACAACAGGAAATGTCAACAAGGTTAGCGATTACAATTTGGGAACCGGCGGCGCGGGAGATCTTCCTCAAATTGAGCAACCGGATGCGCTACAACCTCAAACCCAGCCAAGCGGATCGGCACCAGCCACAGGCGCAGCTGTTCAACCAAACGCAAATCTTACAGTACTTGAAATACATTACACAACAAACGGTTACTCTCCAAAAAATACAACCGCCGTCGTTGGTCAAACAGTTAGATGGCTAAACGACACAGATTTCACAATGAATATGAAACAAACTAAAAATATTTATCCGGAATTTAAAGAGGCTGTAACAATTCCCGCTCACGGAACCAAAGAGTTTGTTCTATCTAAAATGGGTTTATGGGCATACCAGGAACAGGAAACCGGATACTACGGAAGTATTTTTATAATTCCTAAGTGAAGACTCCACAGACTAAACTCCACAATCTTCCCATTATAAAACTAACCTTTAAAAGCTGACGGACAAATTTTATTTAGCGGGCATTCCCCACACTTTGGTTTACGCGCAACACAAATATATCTTCCGTGTAAAACTGCGGCTCCGGAAAAGTTTCTCCAATACTTCTTTGGAATTTGAGCCATAAGATCTTTTTCTATCTTTACAGGGTCGGAGTTTGTTGTAAGACCTAGCCGATTTGAGACCCTGGATATATGGGTATCAACAACAATTCCTTCGGCGATATCCCACAATTCCTGCGTTATCACGTTGGCACTTTTTCTTGCAACACCGGGTATTTTAATTAAGTCCGGTATTGTCTTAGGAAGCTTGCCGCCAAACTCGGTCAGCACCACCTGCGCGGCCCTTACTAGCCTTTCGGCCTTGCCTTTATGAAAATTAACTTGTCTTATTAACGGAGCTACATCGTCTTGGGATGCAGAAGCTAAACTTTTCCAATTTGGGTATTTTTTAAAAAGAGCAGGCGTAACTTGATTAACTTTTTTATCTGTGGTTTGAGCCGAAAGCATTACAGAAACACAAAGTTCATACTCATTTGTGTGAACTAACTCGGTTTTAGGGTTGGGATGCTCTGTCTTTAAAATTTTTGCGACCTGTTCACCCAAAGTCAGCATTAAAAAAGTCCTAACTGATTTTCATCAATTTCCTTTTGTTTGGTTTTAGAATCAACTTCAAAACCTAATCTTTTTAACAACGACTTAAAATTATATTTTTTAAGCTCTTCATAAACTTCTTGTTTTTCGTAGCCGTTATATTTAAACTCTTCGAGTTCCATATGAACCGGAACATCAAAGATTAATGTTGCCAACTTTTTACTTGTTAAAGCCATTTCATAATTATTTAACAATTTTTCTCTGAGCGATTCCGGCTCGACCTTATCGATATTCTTAAAAATGTCCTCAACCGACGCAAATTCCTCAAGAAGTTTGACTGCCGTTTTGTCGCCAATACCAAAAACGCCGGGAATATTGTCGCTTGGATCCCCGCGCAAGCCTTTATAGTCTGCTATTTTTTCAGGTGGAAATCCTAATCTTGCGACAACCTCGTTTCTACCAAGCCAGTTAGTGTTTCCTTTAGTATCGGGCAGAAGTATCATAGTATGCTCGCCAGCCAGCTGCCAAAGATCCTTATCGTTTGAAGCAACGATAACATCCGTTTTAGGAGAAAATTTTAGCGTAGCTGTGGCTATAATATCGTCGGCCTCGTACCCATCGATCTGAATAACTCTAATTCCAAACGCCGAAAGCATATCAATAACTTTAGGTATCTGACTTTCAAGATCACTTTCCATTGGCTTACGCTGAGCCTTATAAGCTGTAAAATTCTCTGATCTAAAAGTTGTTTCAGAACCGTCTGCCGCTGCAATTACGTAATCAGGTTTGATCTGAGTAAGCATGTTTATAAGCATAGAGGTAACGCCGTACAATGCGTTTGTAGGCTCACCGTCTGCAGATCTAAATGTAGGCGGCAACGCGTGGTAGGCTCTGTGTAGGAAGTTGTACGTGTCCAAAATCAGCAATTTTTTCATAATCTAAAGACGCGGAAAAAGCGAACCTTCAAAAGTCACACGCTCTTTTCCAAACTGCGAATTTAGTTTTTCGTATGTTCCGGGAATAAACGGTTTAAGGTAAGTTATGATGTCTCTAAAATCGTTAATTTCCGCCGTTAAAACTTCTTTTAGCTTTGCCTGGTCCGAAATTGCCCACGGCTGATTATCGCTAATACTTTTATCCAAAGCAGCCAGTCTATTCCACACGTATTGAAGGGCTAAATCAACTCTAAATGAGGCAAATTGCTCTATAAACTCGGGATCAAAAAGCGTGGGTGTTTCAATTTTAAAGCTAAATCCGGATTTTTCGGCCATTTTTGATATACGAGCCGCAGTATTGCCTAAACCGTTGGCTAAATCGGCGTTATAAACTTCTTTGAGCTGATCTAAGGAAATATCTACATCCTCAATGATAGGACCGTGTTTCAACAGATAATAGCGCACGGCGTCTGTCCCAAACTGGGCTACCAACTCAGTCGGTCTAATAACATTTCCGCGGGATTTACTAATCTTTTCGCCATTTAAATTTATAAAACCGTGAACATATATTTTGTCCGGCAACCTGTAACCCGCGCTTTTGAGCATGGCCGGCCACAATAAAGCATGCCATCGGGCGTTGTCTTTTCCTAGAATATGAACAATTTCGGTGTTTTCGTCCCAAAATCCGGTTTCGCTGCCCGCTGTAAAATAACTAATTAGGGCGTCAAACCATACATATAAAACGTGATCGGGGTCGTTAGGAGCCTGTATACCCCACGTTACTTTGTATTTTGGCCTTGTAACCGGAATATCGTTTAAACCCTGAGCTACAAAAGCTAGCATTTCTTTTCTTTTTCCGTCGGGAATCACAAAACCCTCTTTATTTAAGAGCTCTGTTAAGAAATTCCCATAACGGGACCATTTGAAAAAATAGTTTTCTTCTTCAACTTTTTGAATTTCCCTTGTCGGGTGTAGCGGACACTGCCCTGCTTCAGTAAGCTCGGTCAGCGTCTTATATGCCTCACAGCCCTCACAGTAAAGCCCTTGATAGGTGTCTTTATAGATATCTCCGTTATTTAACGATCTCGTAAAAAAATCCTGAGCTATTTTTTGATGGTCTTCGTCTGTAGTTCTGATAAACCTGTTGTACGAAAGGTTTAAACTATCTAGTTGGGCGCGGTCCTGGCCGGATATTTCCGTAACATGTTCTAAAGGAGTGATCCCCCTTTTTATGGCTGCTTTTTCGTTGGTACTTCCAAACTCGTCGGTTCCCGTTAAAAAAAATACGTTGTCTTCGCCCTTTGTTATGCGGTGGAATCTGGCGAGGCAATCAGATAAAACTTTTTGATACGAGTGCCCTACGTGTATTACATCGTTTGTGTAGTCTATTGCGGTCGTAATTAAAAATTTTTTCTTTGACATGTAGTATTGATTTTACCACGTTTTTAGTGATCGGACGGCAAATTTGTCCGCTCCTGTCTCTCTAAAAGTTGATAAGCCAAAGCGATATAAAAAACAGCGAACAAGCCGGTATTTAAAATTGTTACTAATTTGGCAGCCCTAAGAAACAGGAAGCCGCAGAATGCGAGAGAAATTAGAAACGAAATTTTGAGGTAAGTTCTGTATTTTTTCCTTGGATCTAAAGATTCTTTAAGTACCCTTCTCTTGAAGAATGAGATTATTAAAACAATGGAAAGAGACAGCGCGGCAAGCAAAATCAGCAAAAACAGCAAAATCGCAAAATAAGAATTTGGAGGCAATTTAAAAAGCACCAAAGCAAACAGAATCCACGATGCGATGCATAAAAACATAACGCTGTATAAAAACTTCAACATATAAGAATATTAACACTTGTTTCGTGGACGTCTTAAACATTTCCTGCTATCCTTTTGGCATGCCGACACCCGAAATATTAATAATAGCTTTGCTTTTTATAGGAATTTTAGGAGCTTTTGTTTATTACCTTTCTACTCAGATTAAGAATTTAAAAACCGAATTAAAAGGAGACGAAAACAACGTCTTGATGGAGTGGCTTAAAGAGATGAAAGGCTCGGTTGAAAAAAATTCGGACGTTATCGAAAAGCAACTTAAAGAATCTCGTGGAACCTTAGATGAACAAATGAAACACCAGCGGGAAGCAATGAACGCCCAGACCAAACTTATTTGGGAACGTCTGGACAACGCGTCTGCTGTAATTCAGTCGGTTTCAAAACAACTGGGCGGAATTCAAGAATTCGGCAACGACATGAAGGATCTTAGCAACATTCTAAAATCGCCAAAATTACGCGGCGGACTTGGCGAGCAATTTTTGTACGAAATACTTGAAAGTTTTTTGCCTCACGATCATTTTAAAACCCAATACAAGTTTAAAGACGGAGCAGTTTGCGACGCTGTGGTAATGACCGATAAGGGCATAATTCCAATCGACTCAAAATTCCCAATGGAAAATTTTGCGGCAATGATAAAAGCAGATACGCAAGAGTTAAGAGATAAGGCCAAAAAACAATTTGTAAACGACGTTAAAAAGCGTATCGATGAGATTTCGAGTAAATACATTTTACCCGAAGAAGGTACTACTCATCAGGCAATAATGTATATTCCATCTGAAAATGTTTACTATGAGTTGTTGGTTAACACGGCAGAAATTGAATCGTACAGCAAAGCTAAAAATGTTGTGATGGCCTCTCCAAACACCTTAAGCTACTTTTTAAAAGTTTTGTTGGTAGCTTTCCAACAGCAAGAGCTCGAAAAACATGCAGGCGAAATTCTAAAATCTTTGGCCGGAATTAAAGTTGAGGCTCAAAAGTTTGACGATGACTTGGGAGTATTGGAAAGACACATTTCTAATAGTTATAAGTCTATGGACACAGTTAGAGGGAAGTTTGGAAAACTGTTTAATAAGATTGATAGTATTCAAGCTATCGAACCTGAGGAACAAAAACCTTTGTTGGAAGAATGAAAAAAGGCCCAAACAATTTGATCTGATTTTGATCAAGTGTTTGAGCCT
>CAZTDP010000001.1:127478-169589 GCA_964612565.1 uncultured Candidatus Saccharibacteria bacterium | reverse complement strand
AGAAAGGTTGAAAGTAATGATATTTTACCCCAAAAACCCCAAAACGAGCAAATTCGTTAAGACAGCCTTAAAAAGGTGCAAAGTCCTGTATAATACATGAGCATGAGAGGCAAAAAAACTACCCAAATCAACGATGAACAAAAAAAAGTTATTAACCACGATAAGGGCGCTCTTTTAGTTGTTGCTGGTGCGGGAACCGGAAAAACAAGGGTCATTACCGAGCGCATTAATGAATTAATTCAAAAAAGAAAAGTTAAACCTCATGAGATTCTTGCTCTAACTTTCACGGACAAAGCGGCGCAGGAGATGGTTGAAAGAATAGGGGATGTAATGCCGCTCGGGTACGAAGAGCCGTGGGTGTGTACATTCCACTCTTTTGCAGACCGTATTTTAAAAACTGAAGGCTTGGAAATTGGCATTGACCCCGGTTATAAAATTCTTTCGAGCCCCGACCAGTGGCTGCTTTTACGAAAAAATATTTTTGATATGGATCTTAAATATTTTAGGCCATTGGGAAATCCAACTAAATTTATTAGTGCGGTTTTAAAATTTATTTCCAGACTTCAAGATGAAAATATTTCAACAAAAGAATTTTCGGATTTTGCTAAAGCATCGAATCTTGAGAACGACGAAAAAGAAAGGATTAAGGAATTATCCTATATCTACAACAAATACGAAGAGTTCAAATTGGCTGATTCAAAAATGGATTTTGGTGACTTAATAACTTGGTGTATTAAACTTTTTAAAGAACGCCCGCACATTGCTCAAAAGTATTCGCAACAATTTAAGCACGTTCTGCTTGACGAGTTTCAGGACACCAACTTTGCTCAATACGAATTAATTAAAATCCTATGTCCAAAGGAAATGGGCACACGAAGTTTGGTTGCGGTTGGAGACGATTCACAATCAATATATAAATTTAGGGGTGCGGCCGTTTCAAACATTTTGCAGTTTATGCAAGATTATCCTGAAGCAGGAATGGTTTCACTTTTAAGAAACTACAGATCATCGCAGGAAATTTTAGATTCGGCATACTCGTTGATTCAAAATAATAATCCCGACACCCTGGAAGTTAAACTAAATATTTCAAAAGAGCTTATTAGCGAGTCGACTGAAAAAGCAGTTACGCCAAAAATTATTCAGGTCGATGCTGTTGAAGACGAGGTTGAGTTTGTTGTTAAAAAAATATTAGAAATAATTGCTGCCGAACCTCAATACACATTTAAAGATTTTGCGGTTTTGGCCAGAGCAAATAGTCATTTAGATCCGTTCGTGCTGGCACTAAGAAAGTACGGGCTCCCCTATCAGTTGGTAAACAACCGCGGGCTTTATGATAGAGAGGAAATTAGGGACATTTTGGCTTTATTAAAAGTGATAATCAACCCCAGAGACAGCATTAGTTTATACCGTGTTCTAAACATTAGCTCGTTAGAAGTTGAATACGCCGATATTACAAAAATGTTATCGGACGCAAAATACCGAAAAGCCGATCTTTGGGAAATGGTAGGAGAATCATCAAACGAAAAGATATTAGCCGTAAAATCAAAAATCGAAAACGCTCAAAAAAATTTAACCAAAGAAACACCAAGCTCGTTTGTTTATAACATTGTAAATTCAGTTAACTATCTTGCGCCGCTGGTTGCAGAAGAAAGTGTTGAAAGTAATCTTGCAATCAAAAATTTAGATTTGTTTTTAACAAAGGCCAAAACTTTTGAAGCAAACTTTAAGGATGAAACAAAAGAACTACCTACGATTATAGATTTTTTGGATTATCTTGAATTGATTATCGAAGCCGGCGAAAATCCCGCACAAGCCGAAATAGAAGATATTGAAACAATTAATCTGATGACCGTTCATGCCTCAAAGGGGTTGGAATTTCCAGTCGTTTTTATGACCAATTTAGTAGTAGATAGATTCCCATCTCGAAACAAAAGTGATGTTATTGAAGTTCCGAACGAACTTATTAAGGAAACACTTCCAACAGGCGACGAGCATATTCAGGAAGAAAGACGCCTGTTTTACGTGGGCATGACAAGAGCTAAAAAGTACTTGTTTATGACACTAGCCAAGAACTACGGCGGAAAAAAAGATAAAACGCCAAGCGGATACTTATCTGAAACAAAGCTTGAACTAGATTACATCGGTAAAGTTGAACCCGAAAAACAATCACAGCAAGGATTGTTTGGAGTCCAATCTGAATTTAGAAATCCAAAAGCTGTAAAAATATCGGCCCGAATTCCTGATTCAATGAGTTACACACAAATTGATACGTATAACTCGTGTCCGTTAAAATATAAATACGCGTACATTTTAAGAATTCCAACGCTTCCTAACTATGCTTTGAGCTTTGGTACAACAATGCACGAAACGCTAAAGGAATTTCACACACGCTTGATGTTTGACCCCGCGGTAACTTTAGATCAACTTTTGGAAATTTATGAAAACAACTGGATTCCATTAGGCTACCCTGATCAGAAATTTAGACAAATTCGTTTTGAAAGCGGTAAGGAAATTTTAAAAAAATACTATAAAGAAACCAAAAGCAAAAACATTCACACCAGCGCACTTGAAAAGTCGTTTAATTTAAAAATAGGAGATACAAAGTTTTTTGGAAGAATAGACCGAATAGACGACTTAGGAAACGGCAAGGTAGAGATAATTGACTACAAAACAGGAACACCTAAAACTCAAAAGGATGTTGATAAAGATGCCCAGGTCACAATTTATGCTATTGCGGCAAAAGAGGCACTGGGACTGGATCCGCAGGTTTTAAGTTTGTACTATCTTGAACCGGGAGAAAAAATATCAACAACCAGAACCGAAGCCGATTTTAAGAAACAAAAAGAAGCGATTTCCGGAACAGTTGAAAAAATAAAGAGCGAAGAGTTTGAAGCAAACCCGGGAATGCACTGTGAGTGGTGCGACTATAAAGATATTTGTCCGTTCGCTTTCAAAGGTTAGTACCGGCAACGCTAGTCACCAGCCTTAAAATCTTGCTAAGATATTTTATTCTAGGTTCTGGAAATTCTATCTTTTCTCCGCCAAACATCTCTTTAAAATGAGAGAACCCCTCCCAGTTTCTTGTAAAAGCTGAAAACCTTTTGTCGTGCACACCGCCGAGGTCGAATATTTTATATCCGCGAGACTTTGCAAACATCATAACTTCCCAAACCAATAGGTATCCTGATCTATTATTTCTTGCTTTGTTTTTCATGCCTCCAACATCGTAAGTAACTATATCGTTGTATCCAAGCAAAAGTTTCGCTGCTTGAATTTCATTTTGCGAATTATATACAAAGGCAATAGCCGCCTGATCGCCGAATGCTCGAATCCTAGCTGTAACTTCGTTAGCAGGTTCTACATAAAAATGCTTTGCTGCCCCGGTTTCAATTAACAAGGCGTGCAGCTTTTGGATTATGTCATCTGAAGGCATCTCGGAAATCCTAACGTAAAAACCTGCCCGTCTGGATCGATTTACCGAATTTCTGGCGCTGCTAGAAAGCCTGCCCCAAAGGTCTTTTTCATCGTGGTTCAGATCGACCCATATCACCGATGGGGAGCTGTTTGCAGTGCTGGAGCGTTCATAGTGCAGCCCATCAAAGACCGACATGTCCTGATTGAAATCAGGCTCGATCTTTATGTACAAACATTTGTTGTCCCGACAGATCTTTTCTATTTCCAAGATATCGTTTTTTGAAAAACTGGCCGGGTGCTGAATTTTTGTGAAACCAAACCGCCCGATATATCTAACGGCTATCTTTATACCTGATGAGGTTGTTTTTATTTTCCATCCTAATTGGCTTAAATAACTACCCCAACTATCACTTTGTTTGATGTCTTTTTCCCTTGTTAACATGCTATCTCAAAATGTTTAAAAGTTTCCATCTTAAATCATTTGCTGTAGTAAATATCTTGTATAACGGCGGATTTAATACAAGGTCGTAGGAATTTATATATAAAACATGCTGTGCGCCAAATTTTGATTTAAATATTGAGAAGCCGTGATATGAATCGGCCTCATCATTTAAATCTTCGGAAGCTCCCCACATATCAAACAAGCTACAACCTAATTTTTTACCAAGTTTAATTGTTTCCCAGCCTAGTAGGTTGCTTGCAAAAACGTTCTTTTTTTCCTCTGTAGAACCTCCGTAGGGATAATACAGCACGCCGTCGTAGTTTATTAACAACCACGCAGCTAAAGGTTTTTCTTCGTGTTCGGCAATTAAAATGTGGCCCAATCCCGCGGTGCTGACAACATCCCAAAGTTTTTCTAAGTATGTGTGGGACCTAAAATAGAATTTTTGGCGCTGTCCTGTTTCCTTATACAGGGCATAAAACTTTTCAAAACCTTCTTTTGTGGAATTTTCTATTACGGTAACACCATTTCGCTGGGCGTAGTTAACATTATATTTATGTTTTTTATGCATGTTATTAAGCAGTTCTTCTTCGGATTTTGTAAGATCAATAAAAAAATTTGCTTTAGCAAATTCATCTCTTTGGGACACTACGCAATGTTCTTTAAGAAAATTAACCGCTTCTTTTTCTTTGGTACTACCTTTTATAATATTTGGAACATCAAAATGTACAGCAATACATCCGTTTTGTTTTAAAGATTCCTCAAGTTCGTTAAATTTAATATCCAAAGGATTCACTCTTGGACAGTAAGCGTAGTTGTAATTACTAAAAGGAATTTTGTGTACAGTATATAAAACGTCACCGGCAATTATTGCGGGCGTCCCGTAGTCGTTCTTAAATTTTTGCCAATATTCCGACTGCAAAAAATGCTTGCCCATGGCTTCGAGTATATCATTGACGCCGTGCTATTTATAGGATATGTTCATAGGTAAGGAAGCTGCATTGGCGCCTTCCCCGTCTGCTAACGCGGGCAAAATTAAAGCTAACCGCACTCATTTTCGAGGCGGGGTACGAAGGAGACGGCTTCGGGTAGGGGTATCCGGGCCACAAAGTCCGGACAGGTACTAGGACCTATCAAGTATTTGCCCGGATTTTTTACTTTTTGAGATTTTGAAGAATTCTAAGGTTAATCGTTAAATTTTCCAAATTCGTGTTTAAACTTGCCTTGCATTTTTGCTGCACCTTTAAGGTGATAGTCAAAACCGGCTCTTATGTTTTTCCACACAAACTGGACACGGCCTTCTTTTTCCATACGCCTTACACTAAATTTTATTGCCGGATCTTTTAAAAGAGCGTACTTAAACCCCTTTTTAAACATTCTTCGAACAAGATCAAAATCTTCTGCTAAATTTATTTCTTCGTGGAAACCCCCAACACTGTTAAAAGATTCTTTCTTAACATAAATGAAGGTACCGACAGCAGCAGGAAAACGGTGTTTTAGCGGCTCAAGGTAAAATTGATTAAATACCCAGTATAAAAATTCATCAACTTTTTTATCGGATATAGGGATGTTCCACGAAGTTAAAATGTCTACATCGTTTACGGATATGTAACTGTTAACTTTCTCGATAAAAGAAGGCTCGGGATTAACATCCGCATCAAAAAATACTAAGTGGTCTGCCTTAGCATTTGCTGCCGCAAAATTTCTTTGGCATGAAACCCCGCGTTTTTCTGCTTTTAAAGCTTTAACGTTAAGTTTGTCTTTAAAGGATTCAATTATTTCGATTGTTTTATCCTCGCTGTTACCGTCAACAACAATGACCTCAAAGTCCTTATATGTTTGTTCTACAAGCGACTGGAGGAGTTTTCCAATGTATTTTTCTTCATTTAAAGTTGGTATTAAAATGCTAAATTTCATAGTTAGTTACTTTAGTATATTATAAAAAGCCGCCCATTGGTCACAAGTTAAATTTTGAGGACGCAAATTAGGGGCAATATTTCCTTTTTCGAGCTCTTCCTTTGTGAAAGGTTTGTTTAACATTTTTCTTGGGTGTGAAAAAGCTTTATGTAAAAACCCTTCGTACTTTTCGATCTCGTTTGGTGCAATTGGAGAATCTCGTTTAGTCAATTTTAAAACCCCGCCATCCACTTGTGGTTCGGGATTAAATTTCTTTTTTGAAACCGTAAAGAGCATTTCTACTGTAAAAAATGTTTGAACAAAGCTCGAAAGATACGAAGCGTCCGGCGCGTTGGCCGAAATTTTATCAGCAACTTCTTTTTGAATTAAAACTACGGCAATTTCTGGCTGTTTGTTCATTTTAACAATTTGGTGAATTATAGGAGATGTTATGTAGTATGGAAGCGATCCTATTATTTTTATGTTTCTATCGGTTTCAAATGTTGGAATCCAATCAAGAATGTTTGAGTTAACAATTTCAATGTTTTGATCCTGAACGTACATGCCTTGGAGCTTATCGTAAAATCTTTTATCCAGCTCCACTGCAAACAACTTAGCGTCTTCCAACAAACGTACCTTTTCGGCTATAATATCGGTCAAAATACCATGCCCCGGACCTATCTCTATAACATCTTCACCGGCCTTAACCTCTAAGGCACTTACCATGTTTGAAACTATTGAACGATCGCTTAAAAAATTTTGTCCTAACTCTTTTAGAGGCTCGTACATAAATTAAATTATACATTGGCTAACAAATTAATCCCAACTAAAATTGTTTCTATCAAAATCCAGGTCATCCAAAAAATCGCTGTCGCTGTTACCGCGCCTGTTAAAATGTTGAGGTTTACGTTGTGCTCTTTGTGAACCTTTATGTTCCACGACCTCTTCGGGAATTTCATTTAAAAATCTGCTCGGTAAATTTGACTGGATGTTTCCAAAATATAAGCGCGAGACAGCGTGCGTTAGGTAAACTTTTTCTCTTGCACGTGTTATAGCGACATAACAAAGACGGCGTTCTTCTTCTAGCTCGTCCATTTCCAGCAGGGACTGCGCGTGGGGAAACAATCCTTCTTCCATACCGACAATAAAAATAATTGGAAATTCAAGACCTTTTGATGCGTGAACTGTCATTAAAGTAATTGCGTTGTAGTCATCGGACCGTGGACGGTCGGAGCTCTCAATTAGAGAAACATTTTCCAGAAACTCGCTAAGCTCAACAAATTGAGCGGCAACAGACTTTAGTTCGTTTATGTTTTCAATTCGTTGGAAGTTTTCATCAGATCCGTCGTCGAGCCATTTTATATAACCGGTATCTTCTAATACTCTTTCCATTAATTCTTGCGTAGAATGGTCTTCTGCAAATTTTATCCACTCGCGAATGGGGAGCTTTGAACGTTCTTCAATTGTTGTTAAATCCCAATCCAAATCTTTAAACATTTCTATAGTTTTTTGACCAAGCCCTCGAGGAGGAACATTTATAATTCTTTCCCACGAAACTGTATCTTTTGGATTATAAATTGCTTTTAAAAAGGAGATGACATCTTTAATTTCTTTTCGGCTGTAAAATCTTTGGCCCCCAACAATTTTATATGGAATATTATTTTTAATAAGAAACTCTTCGATGTTTCTGGACTGAGCGTTAGTTCTGTATAAAACGGCAATGTCTTTATAATCTTTTCCCGACATTAGCGCATTTGAAATTTCGGTAACTAAAAATTGAGCTTCATCGCTTTCGGACGAACTTTCGTATGAAATCAAACGATCACCCGCATTATTTTCGGTCCAAAGATCCAAAGGAATGTGGGTGGAATTGTTTTTAATTACTGCTTTTGCGGCCTCTAAAATATTTTGAGTGGAACGGTAATTTTTAGCTAAATTGTAAATCTTTGCGTCAGAGTAGTCGTTTTGAAAATTCAAAATATTTCTAAAATCCGCGCCTCTAAAACTATATATTGCTTGGGACATATCTCCTACCACAAATAAATTTTTGTGTTTTTGAGCTAATACCTTTGTTAAAACATACTGAACTTTATTTGTGTCCTGGTACTCGTCCACCAATATAAACCTAAATAGGGTTTGGTATTTCTCTAAAATAGCAGGAACAGCATCAAATAAATGAACTGTTTCGACTAATAAGTCATCAAAATCCAAGGCATTATTTTTGCGTAATCTTTTTTGATACTCCGGATAAACTTTTGCAACTGTTCGCTGAAAATATCCTTGAGCAAAACCTTCGTAATCGTTTGGTGATATTAATTCTGATTTTGAACTTGAAATCGCTTCGAGCAGTGCTCGGGGATTAAATTTTTTTGGATCAATTCCAAAGTCCTTAATAATGCCTTTTACCAAAGAGATTTGATCGTCCGTGTCATAAATAACAAACGAAACAGGAATGCCTATTTCGCGGCCGTCCTTTCGTAAAATTTTTGAACAAATACTGTGAAAAGTACCGCTCCATGGAATAGAACTTCTACCTTTTAAAAGGTTTTGAACACGTTCTTTTATTTCGTTTGCCGCCTTATTTGTGAAAGTTACGCATAAGATGTTTGCTTCCAAAACATTGTGTGTTTGAATCAAGTAGGCAACACGGTTTGTTAAAACTCTTGTTTTACCGCTACCCGGTCCGGCCACAACTAACGCCGGGCCTAAAAAGTGAGTAACGGCTTGAATTTGGTCATCATTTAAATTTTTTAGCGGATCTGTTAGTTGTTCAGACACGTAACTAACATATCACATACTTGCGTTTAGGGTAAAATGAGTTTTAGGATAAAATGAATTTAGTGAATTTATCAAATTGCAAGACAATTCAAGTCTTTACATTAATCGGAGTTGCTGTAGCTGTTCTTGCTCTAGCCGCCATCTCCACACGCAACGCCCAAAAGGTTAAAATCGACGATTTTTCTAAAAAGATAGGGTTTCAATCCGGCGCAATTCTCAATGTTGAGGTTGCCGACACGGCTGCGAAAAGAGCAAAAGGTCTGATGAATCGAACGAGTATGGACCAAAATAGCGGAATGCTTTTTGACTTTAAAACACCTATGGTTAGCACATTTTGGATGAAAGACACTTTAATACCGCTGGATATGATGTGGGTAGATAAAGATTTGAATATTGTATACATTCAAAAAGACGCAAAGCCGTGTACAACAGCACAATGTCCGAGTTACGGTTCGCATATTCCTTCACTCTATGTTGTCGAAACTAATTCCGGATGGACAACGGTAAACAATGTTCAAGTCGGACAAAAGATATCGATCCAGTGAGTATTTGGCAACAATTAATAGCCGATTTGAAGCGCAGGGTGGTCGATTTGAATTCCCAAAGAGTTATATCCGTAATCCAACATTAAAACCATATCACCTTTTCTATCAATGCTATTTAAAACGACACCTATAACCTCCTTACCGTCATTTTGAGCGTAAGTTACAAGACATAAGCCTGCCTCTTCTGTGTACCCTGTTTTGACTCCAGCAACACCGGGATAAGTTGTTAATAAATTTGTCTGATTATAAAAATAGAGATATTTATGGTTATCTGAATAAGGCAATTCCTTTTCGACTGTTTTTACAATTTCTTTAAATTCAGGGTAACGAAGCGCGTATTGAGTTAAAACTGCCAAATCTTTAACTGTAGTATAGGAACGGTCATCTAAACCGCTCGGGTCATAAAAATAAGTATTTGTTAAACCAAGTTCGGCGGCACGACGGTTCATCCACTTAACAAACTCGGGCTCGCTTCCTGCAACATTTTCGGCCAAGGCGTACGCGGCGTCGTTTCCGGAATTTAAGATAAGGCCATATAACAACTCTTCGTATGTGTAAACTTCGCCTTCAGAAATTCCCATAACATTTTCTCCAACTGAGGCGGACTGCTCGCTTATTGTTGCGTAATCCGAAAGGTTTTTATGTTCGAGGGTTAAAAGGGCCGTCATAATTTTTATCAAACTTGCTAATTTCATTTTTTTATCTGAATCTTTTGCAAATAAAACTTTACCGGTTTGGGCGTCTACCATAATTCCCGACTCTCCCGAAATTTGTAAAGCGCTGTAACCGGCCGGATCAGGCTGTTCAACTTTAAACACCGCGCGGTCTTGGGCCAGTTTTAAAATTGTGGCGGCATAGCGGTCTTCGCTTGAGGCAACTTGGGTGGGCGTATTTACTGTTTTTGCATATTTTTGTATACGTTCTTTAAAAAAGATGAAAAAGATAATAAATAAAATCGCAATTAATACTAGGTAGGCAGGCCTTATCCACGCTCGGGGCTTTTTCTCGGAAGTAGCAGGCAAAATATTTTGACCTAAAGCACGATACCCCATTCCTGTTAAGATTTTTTTACGGCTCGAATTTAGTAAACTCTGATGCATAGGATAAACGGATTTTATGTTATCATAATTAACGCGTAAGAACATTGCGCTTGTGTGTGGAAATGCAAACCACCAGTATAAAGTTTCATGGAGATTTATATGATCCAATTGTTAGATTTTTATGCAGATTGGTGTGGCCCCTGCAAAATAATGGCTCCTGTTTTAGATCAACTTGAAAAAGAGTACGAGGGAAAAATAGAATTTAAAAAAGTCGATGTCGAAGTGGAAAGTGATCTTTCCGCAAAATTTGGAATTTTTAGCATCCCTACGTTTGTGATCCTCAAGGATAACAAAGAGGTTAGCCGAAAAGAAGGAGCAATGCCCAAAGAATTTGTAAAGAGCTGGATAAATTCCAATCTTTAAGTTTCCTCTCTGGATAATCTCAGCTTTTTCGGTAAAATAAATATATGACTGCCCGACTAGCAATAAACGGTTTTGGAAGAATAGGAAGAGCAAGCTTTAAAATTGCCTTTGATAAGCCCGAAACTGAAATAGTTGCAATTAATGATTTAACAAATCCCCGCGTTTTAGCTCATTTATTAAAATACGATACTGCTTACGGAATTTACAAAAAAGATATTTATGTTGAAGAAGACGGCAAGCAAGTTCGCTTAGAACAAAACACCGGCCAAAAAGATTTTTTTACAACAACAGGTACCAAAAATTATATTGTGGTAGACGGCAAAAAAACGCAGGTTCTGTCCGAAAAGGACCCAACCGCGCTTCCGTGGAAAGATTTGCAAATTGATGTCGTTTTGGAATGCACAGGAAGATTTACCGAAGACAATGCGGCCGAAGCACATGTTACTGCCGGCGCAAAAAAAGTTGTTGTTTCGGCACCAACTAAAGGCGGAGATATTCAAACATTTTTGATGGGTGTAAATGATTCTCAGTATCTTGGCCAAAATGTAATTTCAAACGCGTCGTGCACCACAAACTGTATTTCGCCTGTTATTGCTGTAATGAATAAAAACTTTAAAGTATTAAAAGCCGTAATGAGTACTGTGCACGCTACAACAGCCAGCCAAAACGTTGTGGACGGACCGCCGTCGCCACACAAACCCGATCTAAGAGAAGCGCGCGCGGCCGGATATAACATCGTCCCTACAAGCACCGGAGCTGCTAAAGCAACCACAAAAGTTATTCCTGAACTTGAAGGTAAGTTCGATGGAATTTCACTAAGAGTTCCAATAATTACAGGCTCGATTTCGGACATAACAATGGTTGTGGAAAAAAAGACAACGGTTGAAGAAGTAAATAACGCATTTTTAGCGGCAAAGAGCAATCCTATTTACAAAGGCGTGCTGGATGCAACTTACGAGCCAATTGTTTCATCAGATATTATTGGAAGTGCCTATTCATCAATTGTCGATCTTCAAATGACACGCGTCATTGATGGCGACCTTGTTAAGATACTTGCTTGGTACGACAACGAATGGGGTTACAGCAACAGACTTGTTGAGATGGCTTTGCACACGATTTCATAAAAGAGCAAATCTAAGGTGTTAAAATATACACAATGACTTCAGTCGAACAAGCACCTATAAAACAAGGAACCAGAGTTTTAGTAAGATGCGACCTTGATGTTTCAATCAAAAATGGCCAAATTCATGAGCCTTATAGACTCGAAAGTGCCTTGGATACCCTAAAATTAATAATCCGCAAGGGCGGTGTACCTATAATTGTTGGGCATATAGGAAAGCCTAAGGAGGCACCGTTGCCGCCGGAACTGAGCACAAAGCAATTGCTGCCTTTTTTTAACGAAAAGCTAGGTGAAGAAAAATTTGAACTTTGGGAAAACGTTAGAATTGACCCGCGTGAAGAAAGTAATGACGATGAATATGCTAAAACGATGGCTTCTCAAGCCGAACTTTATGTAAATGAAAGTTTTGCAACGTCCCACCGTCAGCACGCATCCATATGCGCCATTACAAAATATTTACCTTCGTACGCCGGTCTTCGTTTAGAAAAGGAAATTAAGGAGCTGACGCTTCTTATTTCAAACCCCGAGCTTCCATTTACTGCAATTATTGGCGGAGCAAAACTAGAAAGCAAAATGCCGGTCGTTTCAAAATTTTTACAAACTGCAAATCACGTCTTACTTGGCGGTAAACTGGGTACCGAATGGAAGCAAGATGTTCCTTCTAACTTAGTGCTTCCAATAGATTATGCGCAGGATCAAAAAGATATTGGAAATCAGACTATCAGTAAATTTGAAGAAATAATTTTAGAATCAAAAACCATTGTTTGGGCCGGACCGCTAGGAGTTTACGAAGAAGTCGAATTTGCAAAAGGAACAAACGAAATAGTTCAAGCAATAGTACAAGCTACAAAGGATGGGGCTCATTCGGTAATTGGCGGAGGAGATACAATTGTAGCGACAAACAGTACTACGAATCTTGATAACTTTAGCTTTGTTTCAACCGGAGGCGGCGCCATGCTTCAATTTTTAGCCGAAGGAACTTTGCCTGGAATTGAAGTGTTAAATTAGGGTAGCTAGCAATACTTGTTAAGGATCGTTTAGTTAGTTGGAACAAAATATATGTCTAAAATACTTAAAGCCAGTTTTCCAGAAAGATGCACAGGGTGCGAAATGTGTGTCCTGGAAGCTCAAAGGCAATTAAAAAAAATCGGACTTGAGGGCTCTTTAATTAGAGTCTTTAAAAGCACGAACACCAAACTTGGGTATGTTGAATACAATTTAGATATAGATCCCCGCATAAGTAATTTAAATATAGAAAAAATTAAAAACATTTGTCCGCAGGCAGTTTTTGAAATAGAGGAAACCGCATGAGTGAAAAAAATGCAAAAAAGATTTTAGAAATAAATCTTTCCAAAAAAGAATACGGAGTTAAAAGCGTACACGAGCTTAATGCCTACATAGGTGGCGTCGGTCTGGGTCTAAAGCTGATGGAAATGTACTACGACAAAGACCCGCTTATATTTGCTGTCGGACCCTTAAACGGACTTTTTCCTTTTGTCTCAAAAACAGCGGTTATTATAAACAACGATGGGGTTGTCGAAGACATTTATTTGGGCGGCAATCTCTCATTAAGAGTAAGGTATGCAGGAATTGACGCCATAGTTATTTACGGAAAATTTGAGGAAAGAGGTATCGTTGATATTTTAAACTCTGAGGTGACTTTTAGACAAGGAATCGAAGATATAGATTCATTAGGACTTCCCGGTAAAAGGAGCGTGATTAGACAAGAAGGAAACAAGTTAGTTTTGGGCGGCTACTTTAATGCGCCCGAATATTTTTTAGAAAAAGAGTTTGCTAAACGCAATATCGAGGGCGTGGTAGTTACCGGAACCGAAATTATAAATGTCGAAGATTTTGCAAAATACGAGGAGTTGTACCACAAGATTTTATTACGAAAACCAGAACTTAGCGTTTTGGAGGGCAGCTACCCCTCGTGTGCAAACTGTCCAATGGGGTGTGGAAAATCCAAAACAGGGGAAATCGGCGGAAACGTGCTTTTGCACAGCTTGGTTGCATGTCAATACGCCGACAAAATATACACGGATGTGGGGGTTGTATTCTCATGTCTGAATGTTTTGGGATATGATTATACTCACGAAGATATTGAATCTTTACCGAGCCTCATTGAGGAAACTTTAAGGAAAATGTCTTAATGAAATATATAATTGCCAATTGGAAAATGAATATGAATTTTGAAACCCTCACAAAATGGGTATTCGATTTTAATTACTCACCGGCCAACAACATTCAAGTTATTATTGCACCTTCTCACACTCATTTGTTTGCGGTTAAAGAAGCTTTTGGAAAAACAAACATAAAAATCGGCGCCCAAGACATTTCGCACGAAGATGCGGGAGCACACACAGGTGATGTTGGAGCTTTCCAGGTTAAAGAGTTTGCACAATACTGCATTATCGGACATAGTGAAAGACACGAAAACAACAAAACCGTTTTAGCAAAAATTCAAATGTGCAAAAAGTACAAAATAACTCCAATCATTTGTTTTACAAATGTTGAAAATGTAAAAAGTTGTATAACCGAAAATGCAATATACGCTTGGGAAGACCCGAACAATATTTCTCAAAACGGTGTTTATCGTGAAAAAGATCCCAAAAATATACAAAATGGAATCAACGAAATTAGACATATTATCGGTACTGAAACAATTTTGGTTTACGGCGGATCCGTTAATAGACAAAACATACAAAATTTGGTTAATATAGACGGATTGGACGGAGTCTTGGTAGGAAACGCGAGCCTCGATCCTAAACACTTCTTAGAGCTGATAAGTCGATATCAAGGCTAAGATTTTCAAACTTATGAAATATGTGGATTTATGTAAAAAAACTAGCGGGAGTATTAGTACAATAAGAAACGAGTCAGCTAGGTCAAGCGCAGGCATTATTAAGATAGTGGCTTTTTTCATTATAATCGGCCTTGTAGCCGGAGTTATATTTTTTAAGGACAAGGTCGGTTCGGCTTTTAATCCTATTTCGGTCATTGCAACCGTGGCGAAGCCTAATTTAAATTTAAAGGAAACTGATGACAGAACTAATGTTTTAGTGCTTGGATCTGATCAGAGGATTTTTGGTACCGAATCTGGCCATACGCTTACCGACACTATCCTTGTGGCTTCGATTGGAAAAGATAGCGGGGATATCGTTATGATATCTATCCCCCGCGATTTATGGGTAAAGGGAACTTCAAGCAAAATAAACGCGGTGTATGCCTTTTCCAACATGGCGAATAAAGATGGTGCCCAAGAGCTGGGAAACGCTGTGCAGGAAGTTTTAGGTATACCGATACATTATCATGTCCTTGTTTCATTTCAGATGTTCGAAGATGCAGTGGATGTTTTAGGTGGTGTTGATGTTAATGTAGAAAACCCTTTTGAGGATTATGTATACCCTATTGAAGGTAAGGAGGCAGATCTGTGCGGAAAGACGCAGGAAGAGGTGACCAAGGCGGCAACTGAAGCCGGCGGAGATTGTCCAGTAAGTGTGTGTTCGTGCCGATACAAGCATTTGATTTTCCGAGCAGGTGTTCAGCACATGGACGGCGCAACGGCATTGGAGTTTGCCAGGTCAAGACACGGCACTAACAACGAGGGCAATGATTTTGCCAGAGCGAGACGCCAACAAAAAATAATATCGGCTGTTAAAGATAAAGTGATGTCTCTTGAGATCCTTGCGAATCCGCTCAAATTAAAAGAGCTTTACGATACTTACTCAAAAAACACAGATACCGATATCGACCTATCAACTGCACAATCATTTTACCTTTTAACTCAAAGGGTTGGTTTTGAAAATATTGTTTCCATAGTCTTAAGCGATGAGGACGATGCCTCGACAGGAGGCCTGCTGTTTCACCCATCCGATTCAAGCCTGTACGGAGGACAATATGTCCTTATACCAAAAGCCGGAGATTACAGTCAAATACACGCATTTGTTCAAAAATACCTTTTTGGCGAAAAGAACTAGCTGTACAATCAGGCTATGATATATATTGTCCACGGCGACGATGTTTCTAAATCACGAGCCTTAATTTTGAATCAACAAAAAAAACTATATGCTTCAAACAAAACAGAAATAAATCTTTCTGATATTTCTCCTGAAGATCTTCTTACAACTATTAAACGCGTAGACATTTTTGGCGCTCACGACTTTATTGTAATTAATGCATCGGGAATAAGTCCATCACTAGCAGAAACATCTCTTGAAATACTGGCTCAAACTTCAACCGAAACTTCACTTATTATTTATTCTGAAAAGACTTTAACCCAAAATAATATTTTAATTAAAAACGCAACAAAAATAGGCGCAAAAATTATTCATAACGAATTAAAGGTGGAAGGTTCGGTTTTTAATTTAGTTGACGCCGTTGTTAGTAAGAATAGAAAACAAACATATCAAATTATGGAGCGCGAACTAAACAAAGGCGCAGACCCGTTTGAACTTTTTGGAGTTCTGTTGTACGGACTAAGATCGTTGGCTAACACGCTGTTAAACACATCGTCTTTTAAAAAAATGAAACCGTACATGCAAAGCAAATATTTGGGCTTGTCAAAAAAATACACATTAGACAAAGTAAAAAATCTTTTCTTTCAATTTTATGCATTAGATAAAAAAGCAAAAACCGGCGATATAGATCCGGACATGATGCTAACTTTAGCAATAGAAAACATGTTAAACTCTTAATCAATGCCCGCCTTGATAAGAAAAAAAGTTTATATAAAAGATAATTCGCGAGATCCTATTTTTAAAGAAACGAATATTCGTTTTTATTTTAAATCCAGAATATTGTCAGGACTTTTAATGGCGGTTGGGTTTTTAATTTTAACCACGCAAGTGGTTTTGCCGTTGGTATTTTTTAAAACCCAAGACAAAATTTCGACTCCTTTTAGAGATAGCGTTTTAGGCGTGGCTACCGGATTTAGTGATTTTAAATATAACGAACTTGCTAAAGAGGAGGAATCAGCTGACACCCAGAAAGAGCAGGCACCAAAGTATTTTACTCTCTCAATTCCCCGCCTACATATAGACCAGGCAATCGTGGAAACAAGCTCAAGCAACCTCAACCCCGACGCTTATTTAGGGCATTACAACGGATCAGCACTGCCGGGAAATTCAGGAAATGCATTTATTTACGGTCATTCGGTTTTACCATGGTTCTTTAACCCCAAAAATTACAGAACAATTTTTTCCACCTTAGGGGACCTGCAAACCGGCGACGAAATTCAAATAAACTTTAACGGTAAAAAGTTAACGTACAAAGTTGAGTCAAAAGAAGTTGTTGCACCAAATTATGTAAATCCGTTGGGAGAATTTAAACCGGCCTACTTAAAGGAGTCGACAATCACTTTGATGACGTGCTGGCCTGCAGGGACAAAGGCAAAAAGATTAATGGTTAAAGCGGTACTGGTAAACTAGTTTTTGGATTTAATTTCTATCTTTTAAGATTTCTTTTTCAAACTCAGATAAAGCAACTTTTCTTGGGTTTCGTGCGACATAAAATATACCTAATGCAAAGACAAACAAAGATGAAAAGAGCCCAACTGTGATTCCGGCGAGTCCGGTGTCGGGAACGGTGCTCTGTGTCGCCTGAGTAGCAACGGTCGATCCAGCTAAAACAACTCCCTTATATTCTTGCGGAGGTGTAGCGTTGGCTAAAGTACCAAAAACCGTGTCTTTCTTTGTCGTTTCTGCTCCGGCAACAGCAGGCTGCTGCTGAGAATCCTGAGGCTGTTCTACTTGTTGAGGTGCTTCTTGGACAACAGAGGCTCTATATTCAGAGGAGCCGGCTGTTTTATCAGAAAAATTAGTAATAACGTAATAAATAACGCTAAAAACAACTAAAGATACAGATAAAGTCAGTATAAAGGTTTTAAAACCATTTTTCGCAGATTCACTGTTCATAGGCAGGTTTGAGTTCTTTCAAAAACTCTATGTCAATAGTAGCATTTAAAGGACGGGACATGTCAAGTATATCTTGGGTAATATATGTGTCCCGATTGACTCTCTGATCTTTTAATAAGATCAAAAACGCCATCCCTACAACAAAAAATATAAAGGTTGCAATTAATCTTTTCATGTTTAGTTGTAATTCAATATCCTTAATTCCAATCTAATATTCTTTCCGGAAAGGTTATTTGAAAAGGTAAGCTTGTCGAGTACTGTTAATCGTTGGGAACTTTCCAGAGCCGTTACCAGGCTTGAAACATCGCCGGTTCCCTCAAGAGCTGCATTAATTGTTAAAAAAGAATCCGGTGCTGCACCGTCAACCGCGTATGAAGGGGAAAATGAATTTACTGCAAACCCCGCGGAAGACGCCGCCTCAGTAAATATCAAAAAGTATGATTGTGTATTTAGATTATCAGGTACGTTTTGGTATAAAACCGGAAGATACTGAGCGGCCTGTGCAACTTGGTCCGATGCTTTATAAACTTCTTGGAGTTTTAAATTTATTTGGGCATTGCTGCCTGTAAGTTCTTTATATATATCCACTTTTGCGGTGAGGGTATGTATTAAAGGCCCTACCCCAAAAACGCCTAATACGAAAAGAGCTCCAATTGCCCATAAACCATATATTTTTGCCAATAAAGGTTCGTTTGTTAGCAACAATTTTGCGCCTCTAAAGTCATTTGTCATCGGTAGGAGCCTCCCAAGATAACTGTATATTTTTTGGTGCTAGGATCCAATGACGCGGATTTAATTGAAACCTGTGTCACACTCCCATCTTTTAACCAAAGCATAAAGGTATCCGTAATATCTTTACCTGTATTACTTTTTAAAGTAACAGTAAATTCGTTCGAAGAGAACTCAGCGTCTAAGAGATCGACCACAGGATTTATTCTTGATAATACAAAAGATACTTTTGCCGTAAGAGGTTTTCTGCTATCTAAGGCTTGTTTATAATAATCAATTCTCTTTGAAATATCTAAAACCTGTTTTTCGGCTTGCGCTGCATCTGTAAGTTTAGAAACAAGATTCACTTGCTCGTTTTTTGCCTGGTTTAAAAGGGAATTAAAAATTAGATTGGCCACAACAAGTAAAACCATGAGAATTGAAACAAAAATTATTAGAGCACTCCCAACACGTATTGTTTTTGCTGCGGTTGTTAACTGTTCTCTTAAAGAATCGGATTCTAAGTAATTTGTTTCTGTTTGGGAAACATCAAAGCCTAACCCTCTCTTAAAGGAAGATAAAAAGTTGTCAACCGGGCTGCTTACCGGTACAGGGGTACTGTAATTTTCCGTTGGTGTTGGGACTATATTACTTTGAGGATTTTTTGGAAGGTCCTCGTTGAGAAAGGGCAGTAACTTTTCGGGCATAGATTGATTTTAACCTATTTGCCTTATTTGTATGTATGACTTTTTCTTTAGAGGCTTTGTCTAGCACTTTTTGAAGTGCTGTTATTTTTTCGTTTAAAACCTTTACGTCTTTAACAGTCGATAAATCCTTTTTAATATCTTTTATTAAAGATTTATAACGTTTCTCCCACATATCATTGTGAACTTTCTTCCTTATTGAACCTCGTAGGGCTTTTTTAACTGATAATGTATTTGGCATAAGCGCTTCGTATGATAACATACTTACGTAAGATTTCAACGTTTTCGCCTAATGTGTAGGATAGAAAGGACGCGGCTGGGAGGGTTTTCGATGAAAAGAGGTTTTCGATGAAAAGAGGTTTTCGATGAAAATTGGTTTAAATGCTTCAAAAATGAGCGGAGTTCTGCTTAAAACTCAAAATACGATACTCTCAGCGGCCTTTATAATAGCCGTTTCTAACGCTTTAAATGCCGGACTTGGGCTGGTGAAAAGCCGACTTCTGACCACCTTTTTTGGCGTATCTAATGACCTGGCTGTATTTTATACAGCCGATAGAATACCCAATCTTATTTACTCCGTACTGGTTGTAGGTGCTGTTTCAACCGTCTTCATCCCTGTTTTTGCTAGTGCCCTCAATAAAAACAAAGAAGAGGCATTTAAAACGGCCTCGGCCATGGTAAACGCAACAATGGCCTTTTTTCTTATACTGACAGTTCTTGTTTTTGTTTTTGCAAAACAGATAATGTACGCGGTAGCGCTTGGCAAGTTTTCTCCCGAAGAGGTGGTTCTAGGAACAAATTTGATGAGAATAATGATGCTGGGACAAATAATTTTGGTTAGTGGCAGTTTAGCTACAAGTATCCTCCAAACATTTAAATACTTTATCATACCGGCGCTCGCACCTCTTGCGTACAACTTGGGAATGATAGTAGGAATTGTATTTTTATCCGGTAGGTTTGGCGTTTACGGACCCGCGTTAGGTGTAATCATAGGCGCGCTGCTTCATTTCATAATTCAAATTCCTATTCTTGTTAAGACAGGGTACAAACCAAGGCTCGGTATAAATCTTGCGGACAAGGGATTCAGGAAAATGCTAGTGCTAATCCCGCCTAGAATTACAAGTGTGCTCTTAGCCAATTTGATTGATGTGGTTAACAACAGTTTGGCAATTTTAGTTTCTACCTCATCTGTTATTTATCTAAAGTTCGCAACTCAGCTTCAAGCCTTCCCGGTAAACTTATTCGGGGTCTCCCTTGCCGCAGCTAGCCTACCGACACTTTCTATGCAAAGCGAAAAGGAAGACATGAAAAGCTTTAAAAAAACTTTTACGACATCGCTTTTGCAAATGCTTTATCTTGTACTACCGCTAAGCATGATCCTTTTAGTCCTTAGAGTTCCGGTTGTAAGAATTGTTTACGGTGCATCAAAATTTCCGTGGGAAGCCACTTTAAAAACGTCTTATACACTCGCGTTCTTTAGTATTTCCATCTTCGCCCAAAGTGTAAACTATTTAGTAACACGCGCCTTTTACGCACTCAAAGACACCAAAACACCGGTGCTTGTGAGCGTATTTACAACAATATTTAACGTCGGCCTGTCACTAATCTTTATTTCGGTTCTTAAGCTAGAGGTTTGGGCAGTGGCATTTTCGTACTCACTAAGCTCGTTAATAGACATGCTGGTGCTTTTTTACCTTTTGGACAAAAAGGTAGAAGGTTTTGATTTAAAAGCTGTTCTTACACCTTTTACAAAAATTTCGTATGCCACGTTGATTATGGGAGTAATGCTTTACGCGCCGTTAAAGTTTCTTGATCAATACATTTTTGATACAACCAAAACTTTAAGCCTTATTATGCTAACCGGAATAAGCGGGCTGTTTGGCGTTACTACCTACTTTTTACTCACAAGGTGGATGAAAGTAACCGAAATCGAAATGTTTTATAAACTTATTAAAAAACTCAGCCCGGTTAAAAAAGCTGCTCCGTTTGTACAATCTGACGATAAGGTTGTATAACTACTACTCGGCCTATGAATCAGGATAAAATACGAAATTTTTGCATAATCGCTCATATTGACCACGGCAAATCGACTCTTGCCGACAGACTCCTTGAAATAACAGGAACTGTAGATAAGCGTCACATGCAGGAGCAAACATTGGACAGCATGGATCTCGAAAGGGAAAAGGGGATTACAATAAAGCTCAAGGCCGTCCGCATGGAATACGAGGGGTATGAACTAAATTTAATAGACACCCCTGGCCACGTTGATTTTTCGTACGAAGTTTCAAGATCTTTGGCCGCATGTGAAGGCGCTATTTTGGTTGTGGACGCGACCCAAGGCATCCAAGCTCAAACCGTTTCAAACATATACAAAGCATTGGACGCAAACTTAACAATAATTCCGGTTTTAAATAAAATCGATCTTCCGGCCGCCGAAATAATTCAAGTTGAAAAAGATTTAATGAGTACGTTTGGCTTTAAAAGTGATGAGATCTTTAAAGTGTCCGCAAAAACTGGCGAAGGCGTCGAAGCTCTTTTAGACGAAATCATTAAAAAAGTGCCGGCTCCAAATGGCAGCTCTAAAGCTCCGACGAGAGGTTTGGTTTTTGATTCATTTTATGATGAATATCTTGGGGTTGTTGCGGCTGTTAGAGTTATGGACGGATCTTTTGACGCCGCAGAGTTAGGCAGTACTTCGAGAGTAAAGTTTATAGCTTCAAAGGCTGTCTCTAGAGCCGAAGAAATTGGGTATTTTAAAATTAAGCGCTTTAAGATAAATAGATTAGAAACAGGCGAGGTTGGTTATATAGCAACAGGCCTTAAAGATCTTTCGGCCGTAAAGGTCGGGGACACAGTCGGGATAGAAGGACAAGACCCAAAATCCCTGGAAGGTTACAAAGAAGTTAAGCCTTTTGTTTTTGTATCTATTTATCCTATCGAAAACGACAAATATACCCAGCTACGCGAGGCCTTGGAAAAACTCTCACTTTCGGACTCATCCCTGATGTTTCAACCGGAAACAAACTCAGCTTTAGGATTTGGCTTTCGCTGCGGATTTTTAGGGCTCTTACACGCCGATATCGTACAAGAAAGGTTAGAAAGAGAATACGAACTGACATTAATTTCCACAACGCCATCGGTTGAGTACCATGTAGAAACAACCAAAGGTGAAGAACTGATTGTACGCGCGCCATCCGAAATGCCGGATAGAACCTTTATAAGTAAAATATTTGAACCTCGAATACTTTTAACGATAATTTCACCAACACAATACGTTGGCGATGTTATTAAACTTTGTGAGGAACGCCGCGGGATTAACTTGAAAATGGAATACCCGAACGAAAAGAATGTGTATTTTGAATATATAATGCCCCTTGCCGAGCTGGTTTATAACTTCTTCGACGATTTAAAGCGGGTATCGTCGGGTTTTGCCAGCCTAGACTACGATTTTTACGATTACAGTTTGGTGGATGCGGTTAAAATGGATGTTCTTGTCCATGGTAAAATTATCGACCCTCTAAGTCATATTGTTTTAAAAAACAAAGCACAGGACGTAGGAAAAGTGCTTTTAAAGAAGTTGAAAGAAATAATTCCCAGGCAGCAATTTACAGTTTCATTACAGGCAGCAGTTGGTGGAAAAATAGTCGCGCGCGAAGATATTCCTGCATTTAGAAAAAACGTTTTGGCAAAGATGAGCGGCGGACATAGGGAAAGAAAAGATAAATTGTTAGATATTCAAAAAAAAGGTAAAGAGCGAATGAAGAGTGTTGGAAAAGTCGAAATTCCTCAGGAAGCGTTTAGACAAATTTTACAAACAAAGTGAGAGCTCTGTGGACTAAAGTCTACGGTTTTATCCCGTTACAAAAGTAAAAATTTGGGCACCGTCTGTAGTTCGATCAGCGATGCCCCTTTGCAAACACGTTACATTGCAGCATAGGTGCCGGTCACGAAAGTCGTTCAAAAATAATATGTCCACCAAAGGCCACTACACGACACCTGATTTTGGGATCGGTTGGAATCGTTGAAACGAACTGCACGCCATTTGGAGGCACCGGCAATGCAGGGTCTGCCCTGGACAAGTAATATGTAAAAAACTTGCCTATTTCTAAGTGGCTCAGGGCTCCCAAAACATCTTCAGGCAGCGAATTATTTACGAGGCTACGAGCTGACATCTTTCCATAAAGAGACAGGGAATCCGCCATACTTAATTGAGCGCTACTAGTAGTCATTTTTATCTCCTTTTTCAAGCTATGAGGTAGGATTTTTTACAATCTAACACAATTTATGTAAAAAACAATTACAAACTATTGACACGATTAGCACTCATGCTATTATGCTGATAATGTTAAGTGACAGACAACTTCAACTAATACAAGCCGTAATTAACGAGTATATTCAAAACGCCGAACCTGTCGGATCGGTTGAAATAGTCAGTAAATACAACCTACGATGCTCCCCGGCAACCATTAGAAATGAGATGGCAAAATTAATCGAGCTTGGTTTTTTAGAAATGCTTCATACTTCTTCCGGCCGTGTTCCAACAAAAATGGCGTATAGACTTTATTTAGATCAAATGATGAACGAACAGGAACTTCCGGTTTTGCAGGAAGTGGCTTTAAAACAAAGGTTTTGGTCGGATAGATTTGAGTTTGAAAAACTTTTACGAGACGCAACGCTGTCTCTTGCTGAAATAACAAAAACTTTGGCTTGGGCAACAACCGACAGTGGATATATTACTTATTCCGGCGCAGGAAATATTTTGGATCACAAAGAGTTTTGGGATATAGACGTAGCAAAAGAAGCTTTATCCATTTTTGACGACTATCCATTATTGGAACGCATTCTCGACAACGCCGGCGAAGTTGCCAGCGGAGGCGTAAAAACACTAATTGAAGAGGAAGTTGGAATTGATAAACTCAACCGATGCGCAATAGTATTTGCGCCATACAGCACGGGAAAGAAATCAGGAAATATCGGTATTTTAGGACCTTCGAGAATCAATTATCCGGACGTCTTCCCAACCATCAGGTACGTTAAGCAACTGGTCGAAGAGTTGGGCGGGGCCTGGTAAATTTCAGAATAATATTTTAAATAGGGATAACTATGTCTGATAAAGCTAATAAAGAAAAATCGCAAGAGCATATTAAGATTAGAGAGTTAGAAGAAAAGGTTAGCGAACTTGAGAATAACTGGAAGAGAGCGCTGGCTGATTACAAAAATTTTGAAAAAAGAACACTTGAGGATAAAGAAAGCTGGAAGAGTTTTTCAAATGAGATGCTAATCAGAAGAATTTTGCCGGTTCTGGACAACCTTTGGATGCTTCAAAAACATCTAAATGACGAAGGTCTGGGAATGATAGTTAAAGAATTTTGCGGAATCTTAAAAGATTTTGAAGTTAGCGAAGTCGAAACAAAAGATAGAGAGTTTAATTCGGACGAAATGGAAGCCGTTGAAATGGTTCCCGGAGAAAGAAATAAAGTTATAGAGACTTTAGCTAAGGGATACTTTTTAAAAAACAAGTTAATTAGGCCGGCCAGAGTTAGAGTCGGCAGTGGCGAGGGATCGCCGGAAATGGAGGTTTAGATATGAGCAAAATTATTGGTATAGACTTAGGTACTACAAATAGCTGCGCTGCAATAATGGAAAGCGGCAGCCCGAAAGTTATTCATAATTCCGAGGGTGCTAACACAACCCCTTCGATCGTAGTTCCGGATCAAGATATTGTCGGTGTGTCGGCAAAAAGACAGCAGGTTGTAAACCCAAAAAATACAGTATTTAGTATAAAACGATTAATGGGTAGAAAGTTTTCCGATCCTGAAGTTCAGGAATTAAAGAAAAATTATCCTTACGAAATTGTGGAAACTTCAAACGGCCTAGCCGGAGTGGAAATTGAAGGAAAAATATACACACCGCAGGAAATTTCCGCAAAAATTCTTGCAAAGTTAAAGGCAGATGCCGAAAAGTTTACCGGCACAACAATTACCGACGCGGTAATAACCGTTCCCGCTTACTTTAACGATTCTCAAAGAACTGCCACTAAAGAAGCAGGCCAAATAGCAGGACTTAATGTTAAACGAATAATTAATGAGCCGACTGCTGCCGCATTAGCTTACGGTTTAGATAAAAAAACAAACGAAAAGATAGTCGTTTACGACCTCGGCGGAGGCACTTTTGACGTTTCGGTTTTGGAAATTGGCGACGGAGTTTTTGAAGTTAAAGCAACAAACGGTGACACCCATTTGGGAGGCGACGATTTTGACCAAAAAATTATTCAATGGCTCTTAGAAACATTCAAAAAAGATACCGGAATTGATTTATCGGCAGACCGCCAAGCAATGCAAAGGCTTAAAGACGCCGGGGAAAAGGCCAAAATAGAGCTTTCTTCTACAATGGAAACTGAAATAAGCATTCCTTTCATTACAGCAGACCAAACAGGGCCAAAGCATTTAAGTGCAAAGCTTACTCGTGCGCACTTCGAGCAGTTGGTAGACAGTCTGTTACAGAGAACGATTATACCTATGGAAAATGCGTTAAAAGATGCAGGTTTAAGCAAAAGCCAAATTAACGAAGTGGTGATGGTCGGAGGAATGACCAGAATGCCAAAAGTCAATGAGGTAGTTAAAAACTTTTTTGGAAAAGAACCAAATAAAGGAATAAATCCTGACGAAGTTGTTGCCGTAGGCGCGGCAATCCAAGGTGGTGTTTTAGGCGGAGATGTTAAAGATATTCTTCTTTTAGATGTTACGCCCCTAACTTTAGGCATAGAAACAATGGGCGGAGTTTCAACACCCTTGATAAAACGTAATACAACAATTCCTACGCAAGCGGCACAGGTGTTTTCTACCGCAGCCGACAATCAAACAAGCGTAGAAATTAATGTTTTACAAGGAGAAAGAGAAATGGCAGCCGACAACAAGTCGTTAGGCCGCTTTATTTTGGACGGAATAGCACCCGCACCAAGAGGCATGCCTCAAGTAGAAGTTATATTTGATATAGACGCTAACGGAATACTAAACGTCACCGCAAAAGATAAAGCCACTAACAAAGAACAAAAGATTGCTATTCAAGGCGGGACAGGTTTACAAAAAGACGAGATCGATAAAATGGTAAAAGAGGCCGAACTTCATGCCGAAGAAGACAAAAAGCGTAAAGAGTTGGCCGAAGCCAGAAATATTGCAGACAGCCTAACTTACACAGCAGAAAAATCATTAAAGGACGCCGGTGACAAAGTTCCTGCTGAAATTAAAAAAGAGGTTGAAGACAAAGTTGCAGACATTAGATCAATTTTACAAACTGCCACAACCGAAGAACTTAAGAAAAAAACCGAAGAACTCTCTACAAGTCTTCAAAGAATCGGACAATCAATGTACGGTCAGAACCAACAAGGAAACACAGGGCCAACTCAACCGGGCCAACAAGGTCCTGATCAAAACGGACCGACGCCTGGAAGTGATTCTAACGGTAAGGAACCTGTCGAAGGCGAAGTTGTTGAGTAATCACAAAAATCAAACAGTGGGCAGCAAAGTTAGCTTGCACATAGCAGCCAATTCAGCTATTATAAAGCTAGAAACCTGCCCAAACTGTTTGTACCTTACAACAGTATGTGCTCACTGCCTATGTCACCTATAGAAATAATCACATTTATACTTTTAATCGTTTTAACACTTAGCATTGCGGCCACTTCGGTTTACTTGGTTTTGTTCTTAAAATCTTTAAAGGAAACAGCCGAACATATTAGTAAAATAACTGAAAACGCCGAAAAATTAACCAACGCAGTTTCCAGTCCTATTATTAAAGTCGCAGAAATCATGGAGGGCGTGTCCTTAGGGTCTAAGGCGTTTAAAACGTTTAGTAGTTTTTTTGAAAGAAAGAAGGAGGATAGATAAATGCACGAAGAATTTAATTGCCATCATGGTCATCATGGAAAAGCGTTTTTACCCGGAGTATTGATAGGTGCTGCAATAGGGGCTATCTTAGGCTTGCTTATGGCACCGGAGTCAGGTGAAGAAACACGAAGAAGAATTAAAAGAAAAGGCGAAATGCTCGCTGATATGGGTTCCGAAAAACTCAATGACCTAAAGAGCAAAGTAGAAGAAATAAAGGAACAGGTAGAACCTTATAAAGAGCAGCTTCAAGACGTCATCGATGAGGCTACGGATACGGTTAAAGAAGAAGGCGAAAACCTTAAAAGAAGGTATTTTAAAGGCACAAGAAACTAAAATCGGCCTGTATTCCTCTATATTAAATTGCGAAAAGATGGTGTTAGAATATTGGTATGGCTCTGCCCATTACAACATTAAGTGAACTTTTTCCTTCGGATACACCGGAGTCTGAACCTCAAACAGAGGGGCAAATACCGGAACAGGAACAAATTCCTGTTGAAACACTAGCTGGTTTTAACGAACCTGGGTTACCAAAAACTCCCGGAGTACCACAGACGTCCGAATCGGTTTTAGTAGATAAAACGCAAATCCCTGAGGAGATAACAAGCTTAATAACCCCTGACAAACCGACTACAGATGCTGACAAAATAGAAGAGGGTTTTATACGAGAGGAAGAAGCTGCCCACAATGCAAATCCAAAATCTTGATTCATCAATTCAACAAACTTTTTCAGTAATCACAGCGCTGGCAATCGTTGTCGGAGTACTGTTTGTAATTTTCTCTGCTGTTGTGGCTTTTAAGAGGCGTCAAAGCGAAAAGAAAACCCAATACAAGCTTACATTTCTCCAAATTAAACTTCCGGCCGACAATGAAATAGAGATAAAAGCCGCTGAGCACATGTTCTCAAATCTAATGGGTATTCAGAAAGGATTTTTTCAAAGGTTGTTTACAGAACCATACAGGATTTCGTTTGAAATTGTCTCAAAAGCAGAGGGTATTTCGTTTTATGTGTCAGCGCCCGACGAAATTGCAGCAATTGTAGAAAAACAAATAAATGCGGCGTATCCGACTGCAGAAATAGACATTATAAATCCTCACGAAGTGTGGGACAGGGGTGCTTTTACAAAAGTTGCAGAGCTTAGATTAAAAGGCCCGACGTACTATCCTATAAAAAACTACGAGGACATGAAAAATGACACACTAAGTTCAATAACTTCGGCTATGAGTAAACTAGGCGAAAGCGATGTTCTTGCGGTACAGTATGTTATTCAACCAGCAGGGGATAACTGGCGCTTAGCCGGCCGTCGTTTTTGTTCAAGCATAAGGGATAGAGCATCAAATCCGGAAAAGAAGACCAATATTGATACGACATTTCTGGAGGGAATTGAAAAAAAGATAGCTCATCCGGGCTTTTATACCAAAATTAGAATTGTGGCCATTGCTAAAGATGGTTTCACAGCGCAATCCTACATTCAAAACATGCAGACAGCATTTGAGCAATTTACTGATATTAACTACAACAGACTTGTTAAACGAAAGTTTATATCTACAACAAGGCTAATAAACGATTTTATATACAGACGAATTCATGTTAAAGACATCAGCCTGCCAGTTGTTGGCGTACAGCTTTATTCAAATACTTCAGTCTTAAACATTTCAGAGCTGGCAACGATCTTTCATTTTCCTAATAAAAACGTTGAAACACCAAATATTGTTTGGCTTGGTGCACGAAGATCTTCTGCGCCAACAAACACTCCAGAAAAAGGACTTTACTTAGGAAACAGTGTGTTTAGGGGTGTTTCAAAACCTATTTTTATGAATCAGGAAGACCGCGCACGTCATTTTTATATTGTAGGTCAAACAGGAACAGGAAAATCGCAGTTTATGATGTCTCTCGCATTGCAAGACATTAAAAACGGCGAGGGTTTAGCTATTGTAGATCCGCACGGAACAGATGTAGAAGAGCTGCTTAAAAAAATCCCGCCTGAAAGAATGAATGATGTAATTTTGTTTGATGCCACAGAAACCGAAAGGCCTATGGGCATAAATTTGCTGGAAGCACACTCCGAGGAGGAGAAACATTTAATTATCAATTCGTTTATCGCTTTACTGTACAAACTATACGACCCTAACCACCAAGGAATAATGGGACCGATACTTGAAAGAGCAATACGAAACGTCATGCTTACCGCAATGTCAGATCCGGAAAGTACGATGGTGGACGTTTTGAGACTTTTAATAGACCAAAACTACATTAAAAAATACATGGATAAGATTCAAGACCCCCTTGTTAAGAGATATTGGACTGACGAAGTTGCAAATACACCTGTTAATAAACGCGGAGAAAATATGGGGTATTTTGTTTCAAAATTTGACCGATTTATCACCGACAGAACAATGCGTTTGATTTTAGGACAAAAGAAATCAGCCTTTAATTTTGAGGAGGTCATGGCTCAAAAAAAGATACTTTTGATAAATTTGGCAAAAGGCAAAATCGGCGAAGAAAACTCAAACTTTATAGGCTTAATTTTGGTTCCAAGAATTTTATCGGCAGCTTTGAGAAGACATTCTCTTTTAACTCAAGGGATCAGCTTTCCGGATTTTTATTTATACGTTGATGAGTTCCAAAATTTTGCGACACCTGATTTTGCAACAATTCTTTCTGAAGCACGAAAATACAAACTTAACCTTGTTGTTGCGCACCAATTTATTGCCCAGCTTGACCAAGAAATTAAGGACGCCATTTTTGGCAATGTTGGAACAATGTGCACTTTTAGGGTCGGGTCCGAAGATTCTGAACTTTTAGAGCCCCAGTATGCCCCGAGGTTTACAAAAAGCGATTTAATAAACCTTCCAATAGGAAACGCGTATGTGCGTTTGTTGGTTAACGGCCAGCCAACACCTCCGTTTTCAATGCAGGTGGATTGGGATGCAATAACAAAAACACAAAAAAACGAGGAAATAGCCGCAAAAATAAAAGAGGCATGTAGAAATAAATATGGAGTACCCACACAACAAATAGAAGAGGAAATTAATTTAAGAATGGGAATAACGTCTGAAGATCCTCAAGAAGACAGCATTCCTCAAAGGTTGGCTCCGCCTTTAGGCAAAATTCCATTTTAAAACCGTTGTTGTATAATCAAAAGAATGATATCACTGCCGTTCTTTCAAAAAAATCCTAAGGTACCAAACAAATTCATCACTTTAACCTTTAATTCCAAGGACGTTAAATGCACAGTTTTCTTTGCGGACGGACGTAACTTAAAAATTATTGGTTTTGGTTCGTATGTTCTTGAGGAAGAAAGTGTAAGAAACGGAATAATTATTGATCAGGAAGATGTGGAAAAGGCCGCAAACGAAGCTCTTATTAAAGCCACGGAAAATATCGAAGATAGAGTAGATAGCGTTATATTTGGGACCAACAACGCAACGTGCCTCGGATTAACTACTACAATGAGATACAAAAGGAAAACTTCCGAACCTTTAAGTAGAAATGAGGTTTTGGAACTTTATAAGAGAGTTAGCGACGCCGCATACATCGAAGCCGAAAACGAATATTTAAATATAACCGGCAACCCGGACGAAAACCTCGAAACCATTACCACCTCCGACGTTTATTTAAAAATAGACGGAGTTTATGAAAAGGATCTTGAAAACAAACAAGGTCAGATGGTGGAAGCCGCGATCTACCATGCTTTTGCACCGGAATTTCATGTAAAAACAGTTCAGGGACTGTGTAAAAAACTAGGCTTAAACCTGCTAGCAGTGGGATCTGAAATGTATTCAACCGTCCAATGGATGCGAAGAACCTCGCCGGAATTCAGCGATTACATAATAATCGATGTAGCCGAAGACGCATCAAATATAGCGATAGTATTTGGAAACGGAATCGTTGCCACTAAAACAGTATCGGTCGGGTATAAACACTTTGTGATTTCAATAAGCGATAGGATGGGAGTAACAATGAGCGAGGCTGAAAAGCTTTTTAAATCTTATTTATCAAAAACCATTTCGGAGTCCGAAATGGTATTAATTGGAGATTGTGTTAAAGAAACCGCCCGCATCTGGCTTTTAGGTATGGAAATTGCGTTTAATGAATTTGCGGGGGTTAAAACATTTGCGTCTAAATTGTTTGTGCTCGGCGCAGGCTCCTACATTCCTGAAATTGTGGAGGGACTAACCTCCGAAATATGGGCCAAGAATATTGCCTTTAAAGAACCGCCAACCGTTTCATTAATAGAATCAGAAAAACTGCCGGTCTCAGACTCGACAGGAATGCTTAAGGGCAAAGAGTGGATAAACAATTTAATGCTTTCTATAATTTTTGAAGAAATTTTTGGAGATTCACAAAATGACAAGGCTTGATATTGAAATGCACGATGACGCTGTAAGCGTTATTAACAAAATTAAAAATATAAACGATGAGGGTTTGGAGCTCCACGTACCGGACGGTTCGGTTCTTTTTGACAACATAATAAACTTAAAACTTATAAAGGAATACGCCGACCGACAGCAAAAAACCGTTCATTTTGCAACGTCCGATGAAGTAGGAATAAATTTAATCAGCGCAATGGAAGAGCCGGGCACCCAAAGTTTTGGGTTTCAACCAAACTCTCAACAAACTGCGGCTGAGTCAAACTATAAAAACGAACCTCCGAGATTTAGAAAATCATTTAAGTTTCCGGCTTTTAATTTTTCGGCAGGCAAGGGAAAGTTTTTAATTCCTTTGGTTGTTTTAATTATTTTAGGTCTTGGGCTTTGGAAAGCCTCTACACTTCCAAAAGCGGAAGCAAAAATAATTGTAAATTCCCAACCTTTAACCAGAAGTATAACCATAAAAGCTAAGACAGGCGCAAACACAAATGCAGACACAGACACATTAAAAGCCCAAACGTTAACCACCTCAGTTGAGGTTTCAGACTCCATTGCTACAACAGGAGAAAAACAGGTAGGTAAAAAGGCCAGTGGGGAGGCCGTAATTTACAATAAAACAGATGAGGAAGTGAGACTTAAAAAAGGTCATAAATTAACTTACGAAAACGACGATAAGGAATATGCGTATGTTACTAAAGACGACGTTACAATATCTAAATGCGTTGAAGCCTTAGATCCTGCCGATCCGTGCGAACCCAGCTCAAAAAATGCGAAAATAGAAGCAGTAGATATTGGAGATAAATACAACATAGATGACGGAAAAACCTTAAGTATAGACGACTACAAATCATCGGAGATGGCAGCAAAAACCAAAGGTAAAGTATCGGGAGGAGAAAGTAAAACTGTAAAAACAGTTGCTGAAGCGGATAAAACCACACTTCAAAAGAAAATACAGCAAACTGTTTTGGACAAAGCAACAGCAGACTTAAAAACAAAAGTGGCTAAAACACAAACTTTGATAGAAGGTTCCACTTTAAGCTCGGTAACAAAAGAAACTTACGGAGCCGCTGTCGGCGATGAAGCTGAAACGCTTACCCTGGCCACCAACGCAGATGCTAAAGGGCTAATCTACTTAAACTCCGAACTAAACAGCTTGTTGGACAAAAAGGTTCAAAGCTTTATACCTGAAGGGTTTGAATTATCAGAAAAAAACAGGAGTGTAAGTGTTTCGGTGCTTGGAAATTCAAGTACAAGTGTTCTTTCGGCTGATCAAGCAGACTTGCAGGTTACATTAAAAACATACATAGTTCCAAAGATCGACATTGCCGAAGTCAAAAAACAAATGGCAGGCAAATCTATGACTGACGCGCAAGGTGTTTTAGGAGCAATAAAGAACGTCAACAACTACTCGCTTACAATAAATCCGGCGATACCGTTGTTTAAAAAAGTTCCCAAGGATCTTAACAGAATCTCAATCGAAATATCAAATGACTAAAAAAGAAATCTCAAAGTTTAAAAAAAACACTGTGTATCTAGGTATCGATCACGGAGGTACAAACATCGGCGTTGCCATCGGTAAAAATTCTTTTGCTCAACCAATGAAAATTGTGGGGGGCACTAACCAGGATCGCGCCATTCAAGAACTTACAAAAACCGCCATAGAATCGCAGGCGTACGCGTTTGTGCTAGGACTTCCTCTTACAACAGATGGAAAAGAAACAGCGCAGTCACTAAGAGTCAGGCACTTTGCAAAACTGCTGAAGATAATGTCAAAAAAACCTGTTATTTTTTGTGATGAAAACAACACTTCAAACGAAGCGCTTGATTCTTTAATAGGACAAGGAACGTCTAAAAAAAGAAGGCTTAGTTCGGATGACGTTGCGGCTGCCCTTATACTTAAGCGTTTTTTTCAAGACTCTTGTCTTTAAGTTTAACTTCTTTTGAGCCGCATCTGGTGCACTCAAAATTTTCACCCGGTGTTAAACAAGAAGGGCAAATAAAAACGCCATCTTTTTCGATTAATTCGTCTTGTTTGCAGGTATTGCACAAAAACATAACCTCGTCTTGTGAAACAGCGCCACAACCAGGACATTTAAATTTTAAATTTGATTGGTTTTCTTCCATACATAAAGGGTAACATAGGTAAAAATACAAAGCTAATCACGAACCTAACTGCAAGCCGTTTGACTTCCGGATGTACTCAGCTAAAATTTGGCTATGTTAAGTATTGTTGTTTCCATATATTTTTCTATCGGAATCGGATACGCTGTTTATATACTTCTGGCAGGATCAAACCCCTGGTACTACTTTCCCTTAAACGTTATAGGAGGCCCTATTTCGATTACCTACTACCTCTACAAATACGCTATCAAAAAGGACTTGGATCCAAGAAATATACGATTTAAAGATATATTAAAAAACAAGAAAGCTGTGTTTTTTGATCTTGACGGGACATTACTAGACACCGATCTTTGGTGGGTAGGCGCAATAAAACAAGTAGTTGAATCCAACAATATGGGATTTGTTTTACCTGAAAAAGCCTTTGAGTCGGGAAGGGGTATGGAAGATATATGGAAAGACTTAATTGCATTTTTTGATTTAAAAATTCCAAAAGAAAAAAAAGTAAACGATTTGGTAGAAGAAACCAACAAAACATTTGTAAGCAAGATCAACCAGATGGAAATTTTGGATTTTAAGGCAGGTTTTTGGCCCTTGGTTGATTTTTTAGCAAACGAGCGAGGGTTGGTAATAGGATTATTAACCAATACCTCTAAAGAGGTTGTGGAGGCAATCCTTACAAAAGTTGGCGCAGGAAATACATTTGATTTTATTATTTGCAGAGAAGACATAAAAAGAAAAAAACCAAATCCTGAAATATATCTAAAAGGCGCGCGAATACTTAAACTCAAGGCTAAGGAAATATTGGTGTTTGAAGACTCTCCGACAGGATCAAAAGCAGCCGCAAAGGCCGGAATGGATCAAATAATCATTTGGAATGGTATTTATGATCAGAATCGATATAAAGGAAACATTTATAATTTTTACGCTGATTTTGAAGGGCTGGAAGTACTGCTGGCAACACCACAAACTGAAAGAGTAATAAAAGGGCTGGAAGAATTTCAAAAGAAAAAAGGTATTTTAATCGACAAAGGTAAAGACAATCTTATCTAACTGAACAAAAAACAAAGGTCTTTTTGAAGACTTTATGAATTTCCAAAGCTCGCCTTTTTCTCCCGAAACAACTATCTCGGTGTGATCCCAAGAGTAGTGATTCATTTCATGAAGATCTAACCCAAGACTTTTAAGCTTTTGTTTAAGAAAAAAGGATGTCCAAAGTTTTTGGAATTTTCCTAAAATGCTAATCTTTAATTTTTTTATTTCTTTATCTTTCATATTTATTAGGTAACCGATCAATATACCACAAGGATCGGAATTATGCAAATATTGTGAATAAGTCAAACAACTAACCTTTGTAATAATGTTTGGTATAAAAAGGCTTGTAACCAAACAAGCAAGTACAACAAAACAACTACCGTTGCTTTATCATTGTGGATAACTTTTGTATATTTTAAACACTTCTGCCCCAGAAGCGTATTTCCTAGATAATATGCCTGTAAACTTTGAAGAAAAACCAAAAGAGTTTTGGAAGGCCGTCTTAGGTGAGGTCGAGTTAAATCTTTCTCCGATGGTCTTTAAATCCCTTGTATCTCGTACAACCGCCGAGGCAGAAAACGGCTGTTTAAAAATAGTGTGCGAAGATGATTTTGTCAAAAACAATGTCGAAAAAAGATATTCGGATGTTATTGAACAAGCTGCTTTTAAAATATTCGGCGGCAAAATACCATTAAAGGTTGTTGTTAAAAAAGCAAACGAACTAGATAACACCGTAAAATATAACCTGTTAGGACCGCTATTTAAACCTCAAAAAGATCCCGGTGAAGTTATTACCGAAAAACAAAAAAAATCTAATTTGTCACCAAAATTCACATTTGAAAACTACATTATGGGAAGAAATAATAATTTAGCCTACGCTATTGCTACCGCTGTAGCCCAAAGACCCGGAGAGTTATACAACCCTGTATTTATTTACTCGGGGGTAGGACTTGGAAAAACACATTTAATGCAGGCTATCGGAAACGAAATTATTAAAAATAAGCCTGGAACAAATGTTATCTATACAACAGGTGAAGATTTTACAAACGAGCTTATTCTTGCTATTCAATCAGGAAAAGTGAAGGGTAAGTTTACTACCAACGACTTTCGAAATAAATTCCGAAAAGCAGACGTACTTTTAATAGATGATATCCAATTTGTTATAGGAAAAGAATCGACGCAGGAGGAGTTTTTTCACACTTTTAATGCTCTCTATATGGCTCAAAAACAAATAGTTATAACATCAGACCGACCACCAAAAGATTTTAACAATATCGCCGAAAGAATTACTTCAAGATTTAACAGCGGTATTATTGCCGACATTCAAACACCTGATATAGAAATGAGAGCCGCTATTTTAAGAACAAAACGAGATAATGGCGGAGACCCTATCCCAAACGACGTAATAGATTTTATATCTGAAAGGGTTACCACAAACATAAGAGAGTTAGAAGGAGCATACCTTCAGGTTAAAACCAGAATTATGGCCGGAGGTGGAGAAGCAACTATTGAAACAGCCGCTAAAGTTTTAGGTCAATCTCTTAAAGAATCGGCAAGAAGAAATGTAAATGTAAATGAAATTTTAAAGGCCGTGTGCACTTACTACTCAGTAAAGATTCCTGATATAAAAGGTAAAAAGAGAACAAAAGATCTTGTGATACCCAGGCAGGTAGCAATGTACTTAATGAAAGAAATGACTGATATACCGTACATGTCTATCGGGGATTTTCTCGGCGGGCGCGACCACACAACAATAATGTACGGGGTTAAGATGATAGAGGAAGAGGTTCAGAAATTCGGAAAAGTGAAGCAAGATGTTGTTAATGTAAAAGCCATCCTTGTGGACTGAGTTGTTGTGTAGAAAATAGTTTTACGCTACAAGCTATGTGGATAACTACCTAAAGTTATCCACAATAATACTCACAATAAGAACTCACTTTTCAACAAGGAAAAACGGCGTTAACACAACAAAGAGAGAGAAATAAAAAGGTGAAACAAGCGAGTTAAAAAACAAAAACAACTTGTTAACAACTGACTATAAGCAAAAAGACCACCATAACAAGGATAGTTAGATGTATACACTTATCAACAGTACTATGAATGCTATTACGTATTATATATATAAAGTTATTAATGAAATATAATGTGAATAACAAATGAAAATTTACGCATCAATTCTTTTTGCAAAATTTATAAACTTTTGGATCAAAACATTTAAAGTAGGAAACGGATCGACATGGCCCGGACATTTAGTTTTAAAATTTTATCCTGACATACTTAAAGATTTAAAACTTCGACCCCAAAAGGGATTAATTTTTATTTCAGGAACTAACGGCAAGACAACCACAACAAAAATGATTGTACATACACTAAAGGATTGTGGTGTGAATGTAACTTCAAACGAGAGCGGGGCTAATTTATTAAACGGAGTTTTATCGGCGTTGTTAATAAATTATCCTTTAAAAACTTCCTACTCCGATTATTTTGGAGTTGTTGAGGTAGATGAGTTTGTACTGCCAAAGCTTCTTGAATTTATGGAGCCGGACGTTTTAGTTTTACTAAATCTTTCACGAGACCAGTTGGATAGGTACGGCGAAGTCGATACTGTTGCCGAAAAATGGCTGACAGCTGTTAAAAAACTTAAAAACACAATTTTAATTACAGATTTTTCAAAAGATTATTTTCAAGATTTTCTTAAAGTTCCTTTGCCTGAAAAAATTTCGTTTGATGATGTAGAACTTACTAATTTTTCTATAAAAATGTCCGAATCTTTTAACTTAAACAATTTAAAAACGGCTTTAACGGTTATAAAAACTTTAGGGTTTTCACCTAATTCTAATGTTTCGGAGTTTTCAGCAGCATATGGACGTGGTGAAAATATACAGCTTGGAAATAGTTCCATTAAAATTTATTTGGCAAAGAATCCTGTAAGCTTTAATTCCAATTTAAAAGCGTTGATAGAAAACAGCAGTGATTTTGGTTCTGTTTTTATTATTTTAAACGACAATATTCCTGACGGAAGAGATGTTTCGTGGATTTACGATATTGAGTCTAAACTTATTTTTAAGGCTTTTTCTAAATTGAAAATTTATATTTCCGGTACAAGATGCTTTGATATGGCTGCAAGGTTGGATTATGCAGGTATTACTTTGCAAGATAGTAACGTTAGCCCAGATGTTTCATCTTGTTTTAAGAAAGCTGTTAGTGAGAACGAAGGTAAAAAAATTGTAGTCTTACCTAATTACTCAGCAATGCTTGATTTTAGGAAGCAGTTGCTAGGAAAAAAAATATTATGAAAGAAGTAAAAATTGGATACTTGTATCCTAACGAACTTAATTTGTATGGCGATAACGGAAACGTAGAAGTTTTAGTTCAAAGATGTTTAAGAAGGAATATTAATGTTTCGGTTGAAAACATAGGAGCAGGATCTTTGCCAAAAACAAGTGTTCTTACTTCTTTAAACCTTTTATTCATGGGAGGAGGACCGGATTCTTCTCAAAAAAATATTTATGAGGATTTTTTAAATGTTAAAAAGCCTTTTATGAAAGATTATATAGATAATGGAGGAGCGGGCTTGTTTGTATGTGGTTCTTATCAACTTCTAGGCCGTTACTACAAGGCAGCAGACGGCTTGGTTTTAAAAGGCCTCTCAATACTTGATTTATACACAGAGCACTTTGGCAAAAATAAGCCTCGTTGTATTGGAAATGTTAGGGCGAAATTAAACCCAAAAATAAGTGACGATGCTGTTTTTAAAAATATAAATTTTTTGGATGATCAGATTGTTGGTTTTGAAAATCATGGAGGACGAACATACCTTGGCAGCAAAAGTTTGCCTTTGGGAAAAGTAACTTATGGAAACGGAAATAATTCGGAAGATGGCACTGAGGGGGTTATTTATAAGAATTGTATCGGTACATATTTTCACGGACCTTTTTTAGCAAAAAACCCACACATAGCAGATTATTTTATCGCTAAGGTCTTAAATGTTGACAATCTGCCTATTTTAGATGATAAGTTTTCTAAGGAATCTTTTTCTGCCTCAAAGAAATTAAGGTGAGCCTGACAAAGTTTTCGATCTTAAAGCATTTAACAAGTATACAAAAATTTATAAAACAAAGAGATTTGAGTAAATGGATATTTTACCTACTAATAGCTGTTTTACCCCTAAATCTCGGATACCATTTTGAAATTAGCGGCTCCTATGTATTTGGAAAATTAATTGATTATTTAGTACCCACTGTATATTTTCAAGATTTGGCAGCTTTAGCTTTAGTTGTTGCTTTACTTTTTGAGCATAAAAAACTTTCACTCAAAGGCCCTGTAAAAATCCTATTTTTCTTTTTAATTTTTTTAATTCCGTCAATTTTTGTTTCTCCTGTAAAAATACTTTCATTTTCGATTTACTTAAGAATATTTCTATATTCTGTTGCCGGATTTTTTGCCTATTATTATGTAGATAAGAAAGATTTTAAGATTATTACTAAAATTCTATTGATTCAGATAATTTTTGTTTCTTTGCTAGCCATCAGCCAGTTTGTTTTGCAGCATTCGGTGTTTAACAATTATTTGATTCTTGGAGAGCAGCCGTATTCAAGTGCCACGCCTTACATAACAAAGGAGTCTTTTTTTGGACATACTGTAATTCCTCCTATGAGCTTGTTTAGGCACCCAAATGCTTTGGCAGGCTACCTTTCGGTAATGTTAATTTTAATAGCTTTTTTGTTTCCGAAAGACAAACTGTCTAAGTTAGCTTTTGTACTGTGTCTAATTACTTTGTTATTAGCTTTTAGCTATCTTACAACTATATTTTTAGGTGTTACCTTAGTACTTGGGTACCTAAATCTGGATTTTAAAAAAATCTTTTTGATATACTTACTTGTAATTTCTATTTTATTTTTGCTCCCGTTTTATGGAGTGAGCAGTTCAAATCCTTCTATATATCGCCGTGCAAATTTATTGGACACAGCCTATATTGTTTCAGGTGAAAATTTAATGCTTGGAGTAGGAACCGGCGCATTTACCTCTGTTGTTGATAGATTTCAAACAACCAGCGATATTCGTTTCACTCAACCGGTTCATAATGTGTTTGTTCTAATTCTTACAGAAAGTGGTCTTTTACCGTTTATGCTTATTGTATTTTTAATACTTTATAGCTCAAAGCTTTTAATTATCTCCAAAGTCAAACCATTTTTTCTTATACTTATGCTTACTACTTTGCTAATGAGCTCCGATCATTATTTTTGGACAGCGCAGCAACCCCTGTTATTACTGTTTCTTCTCTTAGGATTTTCCTGGAATTTTGCTGCTGCAGCCTTAGTTTCAAAACACGGCTCTAGACAATAAAATTGACTTGCATATATAATTTAGATAATGCGCAATAAAATTTTGTTAACTGCCTTTTTAATAGCTCTCCCTGTATTTTTAACCGGATGCACTTTGCAGGACATTCCTGTTATTGGTAGCCTTTTTGGACCTAACGCCGGAAATAGCAACAAACCCGTCACTTTAAATGTTTGGGGGTTGTGGGAAAGTCCCGATGTTATGAACGCGCTGATTTCCAAATATAAAGAAACCCATCCAAACGTAAGTGTCAGCTATGACGACAGATCTGTGATGGGAGCTTCGCAGTATAAAGAAACTTTGGTTGGAAGAATAGGCCAGGCTGACGTTGCTGACGTTGTGCTTGTACACAATAGCTGGGTGCCTTCGATAGAAGGTTCTCTTGAACCGGCTCCTTCTTCAGTGCTTACACCTGATCAATTTAATTCCAAATTTTATTCTGTAGCTGCTCAAAGCGCTGTTGCTAATGGAAAAGTTTATGCTGTTCCGATGTATTTTGACGGCCTTGTTATGGTTTACAACAAAAAGCATTTTGAGGAAGTAGGGCAAGCTGCACCCCCAACTTCTTGGGAAGAATTTAGACGCCTTGCATTTTCGCTAACTAAAAAAGATGCCGACGGCAAACTTATTCGCGCTGGCGCTGCCATAGGTGCCGCAGATAACATAGGATTTTTTTCTGATATTTTAGGAACATTTTTTGTCCAGGCCGGTATAAATGTTCCGGCGGATCTTGATTCTACCGCCGCAAGAGACGCTCTTGCTTACTACACACTTTTTAGCAAGTCCGATAAAGATTGGGATAATTCTTTTCCTGAAGCTTCTGCAGCTTTTGCCCAGGAAAGAGTTTCCATGATTTTTGTTCCTTCATGGAATTTGTTAGATATAGTTAAAGCTCGTCCTGATTTAAGTATCGGTGTTGCCCCGATTCCGCAAGCAACTACAGATAGCCCTACAACGTGGGGAAGCTTCTGGATGTACGCAGTTCCTAGTGCTAGTCCAAACAAAGCGGCAGCGTGGGATTTTATTAATTACTTAACAAGCGATGAGGCACAACTGCTTCAATTTACAACCGCTGCTCAAACCAGAACTTACGGGGCGCCTTTTAGTTTAATTTCATTAAAAGAGCAGATCACGTCAGGTCCTTATAGCTCTTATCTAAAACCCTTGATGGATACAGCATCGTACGCTAAAAGCAGTATGTTTGCTGCAAGAGCAGGAAACGATACTTACGTTAATGGATTAAAGGAAGCTGTAAATTCGGTTCTTGCTTCTGGCGGTGACATAAAATCAGCGAGCGCAGATGCCTTAAAAACTTTAAAACAAAAAGTATCCGCTACAAAGTGATGACTTTAAGAATTTAACATAAACTTTTTGCCAAAACAGGCCCGTCTGATGTATCCTTTGCGTCATGATAATACTCTCTATTGAAAGTTCCTGCGATGAAACAGCCGCTTCGGTAGTTGAAAATGGTGTTCACGAAATCTGCTCGGTTGTTGCTTCTTCAAAGGATTTTCACGAAAAAACAGGCGGTGTCGTTCCGGAGGTAGCTTCAAGAAAGCAGCTTGAGTTTATAAATCCCGTAATTGACCAAACTGTAAAAGAATTTGCGCGGACCATAGGTGTTTCGAACGCCGAAGCCGTAAAAAATATTGATGCTATTGCTGTGACATTTGGTCCCGGTTTAATAGGCTCGCTTCTCGTAGGAATTGAGGCCGCAAAAGCTCTTGCTTTGGCTTGGAATAAACCTCTTATCCCGGTTAATCATTTAGTAGGCCACATCTACGCTAATTTTGTCGATAATCCAAAGAAAATTATTTTTCCTGCAGTTTGCTTGTTGGTAAGTGGTGGCCACACGGACTTGATATTGATGAAAAATCATCGAAATTTTGAATATTTGGGCGGTACTTTGGACGATGCGGCCGGCGAATGTTTCGACAAAACAGCCCGCGTTTTAGGAATTTCTAAATATCTCGGTGGGGTAGCTTTATCAAAAAAAGCAGAGGAATGTAAAATCAACATAATAAAAGGCAAACTTCCCAGGCCTATGCTAGATCAAAATAACTACGATTTTTCTTTTTCGGGTCTCAAAACCGCGGTAAAACGTTTGGCCGCCAATGAGCCTGACTTGCCTGTAGAAATTGTTGCCCGCGAGTTTGAAGACGCTGTTGTAGAAGTTTTGGTTACGAAAACAATTAATGCTGTAAAAAACCTACATGTTAAATCTCTATTGATGGGTGGAGGTGTAGCAGCAAATAAAACATTAAGGGAAGTATTAGGCAAAGAGTGTTCAAAAATTGGTGTAGATTTTCACGTGCCTCCGATAAGACTATGTACAGATAACGCCGTCTATATTGCATCTGCCGCCTATTTTAA
>CAZTDP010000001.1:123681-127378 GCA_964612565.1 uncultured Candidatus Saccharibacteria bacterium | reverse complement strand
TCTTTGGGAATTATGGATAGGGTTTAGTTTTTTAAAGCTTGGATAACTTCTTCAAGACTCAAAAGTTTCGTTTCGTCTTCAGTCCTTTTCTTTAACTCTACTTTTCCTTGCGTTCTTTTAGAAATCACAGCTCTGTAAGGAATACCGATAAGATCGGCATCTGAAAATTTTTCGCCGGCTGTAACCCCAACACGATCATCAAAAAGTACATCTATATTTTGATTTGTTAGGGTTTTGTAAAATGTTTCGGCTGCTTCATTAACCTGAGGGTCTTCTAAATTTATTCCACAAAAATGCACTTTTGCGGGAGCTATGCTTTCGGGCCACACCAAACCCTTTTCATCGGCAAAAAGTTCAACAACAGTTCCCATAGCTCTTCCTGGCCCAATGCCGTAGGCGCCCGCAATAACATTTTTTCTTTCCCCATTTTCATCGGTGAAGGCCAGACCTAAAGGTTCAGAAAACTTTGTTTTTTGTTTAAAAATATTTCCGACCTCAATCGACTTAACTTCTTCCAGTTCCTCTTTTTTCAATCCAAGGTCGGCTAAGACTTCGTCGTTGTATACCTCTTTATTTACAGCAAGGTGCTTCTTTTTATCAAGGTAAATTATGTCTTCTCCCGCGTCACAAATTGTTTGAAACTCATGGCTGTATTTACTAAACGAGCCTCCGCTGGCAAAAGTTAAAAAGGTCTCGTTTCCAATACCGATTCGGTTCCAGATATTCACGTATGCTTGTTTGGCTTTTTCATAAAACTCATCAAGTTCCTGCTCTGATTTGCAAAACGAGTAGAGGTCCTTCATTAAAAACTCTCTGGCACGTAGCAGCCCGCTTTTTGCGCGAAGTTCGTTTCTAAATTTGGTTTGAAATTGAAACGGATAAACCGGTAAATCTTTGTATGAATGAATTTGCGAGGCCATCATTTCGGTTAAAGGCTCTTCGTGAGTTGTTGCTAAACCTATTTCACCGCCGTTTTTTAACTGTGTTTTAAACCAAACATCTACAACTTCATCGTCCCAGCGGCCTGTTTTTTTCCACGGCTCCGATTTTTGAAGCCCCGTCAAAAATAATTCTTGACCACCAATCTTTAGCATTTCATCACGGATAATTTCGACAATGTTATTTAAGACCTTTAATCCCAAAGGTAAATAGGAATAAACGCCGGCCATTTCTTTGTAAATAAACCCGGCTCTAATCAAAAGCTGGGCGTTTTTACTTGTTTCGTCCTTTGGGGCTTCTTTTAGGGTTTTCCCTATTGTTTGGCTATATCGCATGATCACATTATACACGGTAGGCAGCGTTTCAATATAGAAAAATGCTCTTTAGTGTGATAAATTCAACCAATATGGATCCTCGATACGACCACAAAATTAAAGAAAAGCAGATTTTGGAAAAATGGGACAGACTGGCAGCCTTTAAAGCCGATCCAAAATCAGGCAAAAAACCATACACAATTGTATTGCCCCCGCCAAACGCTTCGGGAAAGATGCATGTCGGAAATGTTTTAATGATCGCCGTCGAAGACGCCTTGATAAGGTGGAAAAGAATGCAGGGTTATGAGGCGCTATGGCTTCCGGGAGCGGATCATGCCGGTTTTGAATCCCAAACTACATACGAACGAGAATTGAAAAAGCAAGGAAAATCCCGCTTTGATTTTGATCGCCAAACTTTTTACAAAATGATGATGGGGTTTGTAATGCAAAATAAAGATCAAATAGAGTCTCAAATCAAAAGTATGGGAGCAAGTGTAGATTGGTCGCGTTACACCTTTACACTAGACGATCGCTCTATAAACACAGTTGTGGCTACATTTTCAAAAATGGTAACCGATGGTTTAATTTACCGCGATAATTACATAGTAAATTATTCGTTTAAATACGGCACCACATTTTCAGACGCAGAAATAACGTTAAAAGAACAAAAAGATCCGTTGTATTTTATAAAATACGGTCCGTTTACTTTGGCGACTGTCAGACCCGAAACTAAGTTTGGTGACACCGCGCTCGCAGTTCATCCAGACGACCCGCGATATAAAGAGTGGGTAGGAAAAGAAGTTGAGGCCGAAGGGCTTTTAGGAAAGTTTAAACTTAAGGTTATCGCCGATACCTACGTTGATCCGGAATTTGGCACCGGTGTTGTTAAAATAACTCCTGCTCATGATAAAAATGACTACGAGGTTGGTTTGCGCCATAACCTGGAAATTAAAAGCGTCATTGGAATCGACGGCCGTTTAACTTCTATCTGCGGAAAATATGCCGGTTTAAAGGTTTTGGAAGCCCGCAAAGTGGTGGTGGAAGACTTGAAAGAAAAAGGGTTGATCGAAAAAGTTGATGAAGAATATACCCATTTAGTTCCCGTAGATTATCGAACCGAGGATTATGTTGAGCAGTTGGTGCTTCCAAATTGGTTTGTAAAAGTCGAGTCAATGAGAAAAGCAGCTTTGGATGCAGTTAAAAACGGCGAAGTTACTATATACCCCAACTGGCAGGAGATTACATATACCCGCTGGATGGAAAATATGCACGATTGGGCAATTTCACGCCAAATAGCCTGGGGCATTAGAATTCCTGTTTGGTACAACATCGACGAAAACCCGGAGATTTTTGTTACGTTTCTTAAAGACGCCAAAACCGTTACAGGTAAAATTTCAGACCTTTTAGACAACTACACTCTCGAAGAGATTGAAAGCGGATTACAAACCATTACAGCCCCAAATACAGCAAAGTTTTTAGTAGGTAGGGACAAGCCGGGTGACCGCTATTTACCCGAGACTGATACTTTTGATACTTGGTTCTCAAGCGGGCAGTGGCCGCTTATTACGCTCGGGTATCCTTCCAGCGATGATTTTAAGTATTTTTACCCTACAAGTGTTTTAGAAACAGGTTGGGAAATTATTACTCGCTGGGTGTCTCGTATGATAATGTTTGGCATTTACCTAACAGGCAAGGCCCCGTTTAAGGACGTTTACTTACACGGCCGCGTTATGGCGGTAGACGGCAAAAAGATGAGCAAGAGCCTTGGAAATGTTATTAATCCCGAAGATTATCAAGAGCAGTTCGGGACTGACGCTTTGCGTATGGGACTTATCAGCGGCACCGCTAACGGCAAAGATTTTGCCTTTCCAAAAGATAAAATTACAGCCTACCGAAATTTTTCGAACAAGATTTGGAATATGACTCGATTTTTATTAATGATGGCCGCCGACGAAGGCCTCACTTCCGAGGGTCTTTTGGATTTTGACGGTTCCTCTAACAACTTGGCCGAAATAGATAAAGAGATGCTTTCGCAGTTTGAACTTCTTGTCAAAAACGTCGATTCTGCTTTAGAAAAATATCGTTTTTCCGATGCCGGAGAGGGAATTTATCACTATGTGTGGGATCAACTGGCCTCTATTTACATTGAAAATGTTAAAGCTCGTGAGAACAAGGCTGAAAAATTAGCAGGTTTAAAAGTTTTAACACACTTGCTTATTAACTCCTTAAAAGTACTTCATCCTTTTATGCCGTTTGTTACCGAGGCAGTTTGGGAAGAACTTTATAATGCCGGTTTTGTAAAAACCAAACTTTTGGCACTATCGGATTGGCCTTCCTTTTAGGATTTGTCTCATTGCCATTAATTTATTTCCGAGAGGAAACCTATTTATTTCCGCAAGGAAACTTACTACTTTCCGCAAGGAAACACTGGGTTTTAGATCAAG
>CAZTDP010000001.1:76335-123581 GCA_964612565.1 uncultured Candidatus Saccharibacteria bacterium | reverse complement strand
TTTCCGCAAGGAAACTTACTACTTTCCGCAAGGAAACACTGGGTTTTAGATCAAGGAATCTTTATTTTTTGTCTTTGCTGTTTTCTTCGGGTTCTTCTTCAGCGACTTTTTCGGCTGTGGCTTCAAGCTTTTCTAGCGCGGTTGCTTCATCGACGGCTTCAGCCTCTTCGACCTGCTCTTCGATCTTGTCTAATCTCAAAATGACGTCGGTGTCTTCAAGATCTACTAATTCGACTTTGTTTCTATCAAATTGTAACTGAGCGGCTGTAAAAGCTTCTCCGAGTTGCATGTTTGAAACATCAATTTCGAATGAGTGAGGTAAATCCATAGGGAGAGCCTCGACGGCAACCTCGTTTTGCAAGACCAAAACCATTGCTTCCGCACTTTTGATAAACGGGTTAAGTTCTTCGCCGACAGTTTCAACAGGTACTTCGGCCTCAGTTTTTTCTTTTAAGTTTGGTTTGTAAAATCCTGCGTGAATGGTTCTCCCTGTTATTGGGTCGAGCTGAATATCTTTAAAAAGCACTTTTTCGGTATCATTGCCTATTTTTATATCAATTAAGGTTGTTTCTCCGCCAAGGCTGTACGCTTTATCTACAGCAACTTGAGGCAAGGTAATAGAAGTGGACTCGATTCCTTTTCCAAAAATAACTGCAGGTATTAAACCTTCTTTTTTTAGGCTTTTTGTGGCTTTGCCAAGTTTTTCTCTTTTTTCTGCAATAAGTTCCATATATGATCCTTCTTTAGTGCAAGATGAAGCTCGAGAACCTCATCGTAGCTAACCGACTTAACTCCCATAAATTTTTTAAATTCCGTACCTTTAAGGTCGGATTGAACCGGCACTATTCCGTTGCCTGTAGGTGTAATAGTTACCATACTTTCAGCTTTACATTTTGGGCAGACGGCGTGAGCCACTAATGCTAATCCTGCTTCGCTTATAGGGACTATTTCGGCCCCTTCCATACTCGCCCCACAGCTATAGCAAAAGGTTTTTCGTAGGTTGTCTAAAATATACTTTTCTTTGGTTATCATCCCACGATTTGCTTGGTTTAACGAAAACCCGTTTTTCAAAGGAATTCCGCTAAGCACTTGGTATTGTACTTATTCTCTCTAACAAGGTCAATACCCGAAAACATCATAACTATGGGCTCGAACTGAGAGATTACTTGTCTAGATTGATCTGATAAATTTTACTTCCGGCCAAAAAGTACAAGGTATCTTCATCAGAAGATACTGCAAAACTCTTCATATCTTCCCATTTTTCGCTAGGCTGGGGTTTATATTGTTTTACCAATTTTCCTTCGCTATCTATTAAAACAATTCTTTGATTTGCAGGATCCATAATATAAACATTTTCAAAATCGATATCGGCCATTATTTGGGACGCGCCGGTAAGCGGCTGATCGAGACCTTTGATTTCGAAGGTATTTTTATTACCACTTGTGTATTTACCAATGTTTCCGTTGTCCGAAATTAAATAGATGCTGTAGGCAATCGTAAAAGATCTTGCATCTGTAAAGTCTTCATTTTCTCCCCACAGCGTAGGTTCTAAAAGATCGTCTGATTTTGCATAACGTGTTAGTTTGTCGCCGCTAATTCCGTATACGTAATCGGAGTAGGTATTTATTAGGTCAGTATCTGCAAGGTCAAAGTTCTCGGTTTCGACACTTTTTGCCAGGTCGTATGTAATCACCTTTCCGTTTGAAAGAAACGTAAGTTTGCCACCCTGATTTACCATTGATTTTATACCCGGGTATGTGGTTATTTCGGGTGTAAATTTGGCAGAATTGGCGGCTGATTTAAATATTTTTCCTGTTTTTGGGTCGTTTGAAACAATGTATGTAGACGCCAGTACTATTTCCGTAGGTTCAGCATTGGAATCTGCAATCTTAACATCGTAAAAAACCTCGGGAGATACGCGTTGAACTTTAAACTGCGCGTCGTTTTTGGTTGTTTCAGCAACAATTACCTGTGGTTGCGCAGGTTGCTCGGAAGTGGTTGACTCTTGCACGGGCTGAGATATCGAGTTTGTCTTTTTGTTTTCGGTTTTCGAAGTTAACTGCCACACAATTGCGCCAATGAACAAAGCGCCTAAAACCGGTAGCACATACATAAATTTATTTTTTGCATTTAACTGCAGTTTAGCCGACGGTGCTTTTATCGTAGGAATGTTTACCGATGAAAAAATTTTAGATACGGTGCGTTTTGCCGGAGCTAATTTTTGTAATGCTTTTCTTGCTCCAAAAAGTATTTTTTCGGTTTTTTCTCGGGTTCTGGTTTTTGCCGCTTCTTTTTCGAGTCCAAAGTCGACAACTTCGTTTTCTGAGAAAGATGTATCTACTAAAAACTTCATGAGTAGGCAGGCCTCGTTTTCTTTAAGCTGTTGTTCTGAAATTCTTGTTGCTAAAAGTTTTTGAGGGGGAAAGGATTTGTTAAATTGATCTGAGCATAAAATTACAACGTCTTCGTCATAAACAATCCCTGACGACGCCGAAAAATTTCCTTCGTTTAAAAGCCCAATTGGTTTTGTAGTACCTTCGCGCATTATAAAACCGTCCATTTCACCAAACTGCACGACGTACAAAACATTTCCCCACAACACCGAAGCAATTATTTTAAATTGTATGCTCTGAGGCTCAGAACTTAGTGCGTCATTAGAAAGCTGTAAAACTTTTTCTTTAGCTTCGACAATTGCTTTTTCTAAACACTGTATCGGTGAAATACTTTCGGATTGAAAATAGGAGTTGTATAAAATATCTTTTAGAACACGCTCGGTTAAAGCTGTATCAAAGTTTGCGTCACCGCTAACTTCGAAGACCGAATAAATTGTGCCTTTTCTCAACTGCACATCTTTAGATTCAGACTCAACAACCAAACATTTTGAAAATGAGGTTGCAAACTGTTGCGCAGGCGGATTTAATTCTTGAACTTTGGCAGTTAATTTTTTGTTCATTTTTAAAAGGCTAGGACAGCCAGCAATATAACAATTAAGGAACAGAAAAAATGGATTCTGGCAAAAGCCGAAAATAATGGTTCCGCGGGAGTTGTAAAACTTTTATTCATTAGATTTACCTGTCTCATAAGAATAAAGGCAAAGACTGCGTAAAGTATTGCCGCGGCAATTACAACAAAACCTATCGAAGTTCGGGCGGCATCCCACCCAATTATTGTATTTAAATTTACGATGTTAGTTGTTGTCATTTCTTTTTACCTTCGCAACTAAGTCCGAAATTGTGTCTCGGATTTCTTCCGGATTATCGGCGTTATGAAATTCAAACTCACTTTTTTCGCCTGCGGTTTGAACAAAAACTGTTCCAATATTAAATATTACTCCAAACGCGCCTTTAACATTTGACGTTACGTCCTCAATATTATTAAGCGTTGTTTCTGAGATGTTTTTGTATAAAAAGCCGTAAAAATCTACGTCAACTATTTTTTTGTTTGAAATAATTAAAATGTTAAAAAACCAATTAATTAGATTTTGGAAAAAGAAACCGGTTGTAAATAAATACCAAAGAAACGTAATCACAAAAAGCTCGTTTGATCCAAGTACAGTTTTTTGATTTATTTGAAAGTTACTCAAAAGAGGTATTAGGTAAAAGGGCAGGGCGACTAAAATTCCCGTCATTAAAAGCCACGGAATTGTGGTTACAACAGATGCTCTAACAACATATTTTATTCTTTCATCTTCGTCCTTGCCCTCGTAAGATGTTGCCGGAGGGTTTTGTGTCAAGGATTTGAACATGATGTCATTATACCATTGTCGCAGTGCTTGAGGCTGATTTTTAAAATACACTGCTGCAAGGCCTAATTAGTTTTTTTTATCAAAATCGTAAAGCCGGCTTCTTATTGCAACGTATGAAGGTGCCCTTAAATTAAAGACTGTTTTGAAAACATCTCCGTCCACAGAAACACTACCTTTGTCGGTTTGAAGTGTTACTTTTGATGTGTAACCGCCGTTACTTATGTCTGCATCGATGCTTGTCACTTTGCTGTAGCCGTCTTTATATTTGTCAGCTTTTTCTTTCATTTCATCGACAGAGTAAGGATCGCCGCCCCAACAGCCGGTTGTCACTGGAGAAATGTGGCCCTTTTCGCTGCTACTGCCGTTTTCCCAAACTATCAAGGCATTTAAAATGTCTGCCATCTCTTTTGCCGACAGCCATGGATAAGAGCGGCCGCAAGTTGCCGAGTCACTGTAACTTTTTGTATACCAGGCCTTGTAAAACCAAGGAGATCCTGCCTTCTTTTCGTAGGCTTTATCCGGCCAGCTCCCCGAAGTGTCCCAGCCTACGTTATTAATGTAACCTCCTGTTGTCGATGAGTATTGTGATGTAGAGGAGTTCTTTAATATTTCCCCCTTTGTGTCGTCGACTGCTTTTTTCCAATTTGAGTACTGGCCACTTTTAACCTTGTCGGCTTTGCTTTTATTAAATACTTGGCACGATTGTGTTGTACATATTGGTTTGCTGGATTTATAAGCATAGGTTCTAGCGGCGATTGCCTGCGCTTTTAACGCCTCTATTGGCCAGTCCGTGGGCATTTCAGCAATACCGTAAAGATAATATTGAAAATCTATTTCACCGTATCCCTGCACATTAATTTTGCTTGGGAAGCCGTCTTTCTTTTCTGTGCTTACTTTGTAATAAAATTTAAGAATGTCTTTGTATTTTTGCCCTGAATCGGCTCGTCCTTTTGCTCCATACTGGCTCATGCCGTTATAGTGCGTGTAGGCTCCGTAGCTAAATGCCGCAAAAACAGGTTTTCCTAAACTTGATGGCGGGTTCGGAGTCGACGCCGAGGGAGATTCGTAGTCTCCAACCGATCCGTATTCGTCCCCGTACTTTGCCTTTAAAATACTTTGTTGTTTTTCACTTAAATCCGAAATTTCTTTTGAAAGATTGGTTAATTTATTCTCAAAAGTTGATTCCTGTTTTGTGGTTTCAGTTAAATCTCCTTGGGCATTAGCCTTTTTGCTGTCCAGCGAAGCTTTGGCTGCTACAAATTTGGTTTGAGTATCTTCAAGATCGCCCTTTAAACTTTCGGCTTCAGCTCTATCTTTTTCGTAAGTATCAATATCTGAATTTAAACCCCCGATTATTTTTATAGTTTCGTCGGCTAGCGACTTGTTAAAAGCCTGAGAAAACTCTGCAAACTGAAAACCACTTAAATTATTTGAGGTAGTTAATAGAAGTGTTTCAAGATCATTTAACATGTTTCTTTTTGAGTACGTTCTTAAAATATGATTTCTCACCGAGATTTTCTGGTTTAGCGCGTCTTTACTGTCATTTAGTTTTGCATTTATTTCTTCTAGTTGGGATTTAACATCGTTTATCTGTTTTTGAAGATTATCAATTTGAGCTTGCGTTACCGATAGTTGGCCGAGTAAATCATTTATTTGTTTTGTAATATCATCTTTTGTTTTGCGGATATCTTCTAGTTTGCTGCTGGTGGATTGATATTCATCTTGTTTTTTTTCGATTTGATCTTCGTAGCACTTGGCTTGGTCGTCGACGTCGCTGATGTTTTTGCACGGGTCGCTTGCTTGGGTTTTAAGGGTTAAAAATGTTGAGGATGCAACAATAAACACGCTATGGAATATCACTGCAAATATTACTCCGACCGAGGTATTTTTATTTCTGGGATTTGTTGTGGGCATTACTTTATTATTATAGCAGAGCTGAGGGCTAAGCATTAAGTTTGTTGGCAGTTAACTAAAAGTATAATATATTTAATACTACATGGGGAAAATAGCTAAAAAATATTTAATATTCTTTACAGTCTTGTTTGCTGCAACATTCTTGTTTTCGGTTTTCGCGGCTGAGGGCGACACATGCCCTGAGGCTTTTGCGTCCGGAGTTCCATCCTGTAACGCTTCAGGTACCTGTGAGGTAGAAGGTTCCGGAGGGTGTGGCATCGGATTATTTTGCGAATTTACAGTATTAAATGATGCTACAGGTGACGGTGTATGGACTTGTGCTACTTACACAGGGTCTAATGTAACCCAGTGTTCTCCAAACGGCACTTGTGGCTCCGCTGCTAATTGCCCTCAATACGAGAGGTGTGTTTCTGGGGTGTGTACCACAGACCCTACCTGTCAGTCAAATACTTGCGGAGGCGAAGGTCAGCCTTGTTGTACAAACATAGTCGCTTCTTGTATAGGAGATCTTATTTGTAATTCTAGTGATATATGCGTTATAGACGCTGCGTCTTTAGGTCAGCGGGAAGAGTACCAGGGTCCTAAAATCAGTAATCTTGAAGACTTAGTATCCCCTTTAGTAAAAATCTTATACTACGCAGGAATCTTTATTGGAATTCTCATGATTATGTATGCCGGTTACCTTTTTATGGCAAGTGAAGGCGATCCTATGAAGCTTAAAGACGCCCAAGAGCAGCTCACTGCCGCAATACTTGGTGTCATTTTCATTATGTTGTCAGTATTTATCCTGCGGGTTATAATGACAAATATTATTGGTGCTTAATTTTCTTTTAAGGAGGTGTAATTTACTAATTAAATAAATATGATGGAATTATTACAAACTAAAGTTTTAGCTCAACAGGCTGTTGGTACTACAGCCATTAGTGGACTTCAGATAACAACCGTAAACTCTTTGGTTACAGTTATAACCAACATCTTGATTGTGGTAGGTGTGGCGATTGTTGTTGTTATGTTAGCTTTGGGTTTTATTAAATACGTAACATCCCAAGGTGATAAAGCTGCCGTCGATTCTGCACAAAAGACTCTTACGTACGCTGTGATCGGAGGCGTAGGTTTGCTTATCGTTTACGGTGTGAGGTCGCTGTTACTTTCTCTTCTTGGTGCGGATACAGGATCCTTGGAGTCTTACTGATACAGGGGTACCGCCGCAAATGTTTGACAAGTTTGCTGGGCCCGGTTTGGCCCGGGCCCCTTTGGATCATTTTATATGGCTGATTTTTTTAACACAGTTACTGATAGTATTGAAGTACCCGCAAACTTAGGAGCAGGTGCCAATTTGGGATCGGCCGCCTTGGTGTTTGCAAATATTGCGATAATCCTTGGTATCGCAGTAAGTTTTATTGCTGTCTCAATATCTCTTTACAAATACATGCTTTCTATGGGAGATCCTAAGGCAGTGCAAGAAGCTCAAAGGTCTTTAACATGGTCTATTGTTGCTTTCATACTGTGTTTAATCGCTTTCGGAATTAAAACAATTTTAGTTAATTTGTTGGGTGTTTCTTTATCAAGCGGCACAGTGAGTTTATGAAAAAATCACAACTTTTCCGCGCCTTTGCAGCCTTTTTTACATTTGTGTTAGTTGTTTTACCTGCTTTTGCACAAGACTTAGATAACAATCCTCGTTTGGCCGATTTAACCCTTGTATTTGTAAGGGTTTTAAATTGGGGATTTGTGCTCGTAGGTGTTGTGTTAGTAGGCGTTATTGTTTATGGTGCATGGAAAGCTTCCATGGCTTTGGGAAACCCTCGGGGTCTTGAGGCTGCAAGGGGAACATGGACTTCCGCACTATTAGGTTTTTTAATTGTAATAGCTTTTTACGCTATTTTTTCTATAGTTGCCGGATTTTTTGGACTCGATTTTAGTATAACAGGTATTCTTGGCAATTTTTCGAATGCCGTTGAGGAGCTGACAGGTATCACAACTATGGATCCCTAGTCATCGCCGGCTATTCCGGTTCAACCTCCTCCGGCAATACCGTTTTAATTCCCTTTGTAGACCTCGTAAGTATACATTTTCCCAAAGTACATCAGAAATTCATTTAGTGTTGTAGGTTTAAATACCAATATTTCCTGCACGTTTTGAGTATACTCATTGTACGTATAAGCAATTCCTTTGTTAGGATAAACATCTATCTTTACACCCACCGCATTACTTACATAAAGCGTTTCAGTAGGCTTGGCTAGCGAGTACTTAACTTTTGCGGAGCTTGTGTAATCATCTACTCCGTATTCAGGGTATTTAAATATTGCCACAATTTTTCCTTCGGAGTTTGTTACAAGCCTGTCTATCGTTTTATCAATGACGTAGTTCATTGTGTATCCGGTACCTGTAGTCTGTTGGTTCACGTTTCTAAGTTCTTGGTTGGTGCTTTGAACCTCCTTTAAGTTATCCCCCGGCTTTATATTAGATACCGCAGGTATCACTGATTCAGTGCCGCCTACATCTGTATCATCCTTAAACGGGGCTGTTGTGGTTGTGCGCTTACCACCTGTCATCGCCAAAAGGATGCAAACTAGTACGATCAAACCCGCTACAATCACTAATATTTTTTTGTACTTAAATATGTTTTTCATAAATAGTTAAGGTGCCGAAAATACTTCTTCGGCAAACCTTCTGTGTGCGGGGAAAAATTCCCAAAATAAGTCATAGTCTCCTGCGCTAAAACTGTCGGGCACTCCGCTTGCGTAACAGCCGCCGTAAACATTTACTTGAACAAAATCCCCAATTGTTTCGGCAAAATCCTCAGAAATCGAATTAGTCGTGCCACAGTTGTTGTCGTATGTAGGAAGTGTCATTCCGTTATCCTCGCTCCTTACCCCTGCAAACCCGCTTGGAAAGCTCGAAATGTTTTGACTAAAATTTGTGTATACAGTGTTGTGATATACGTGACCCAATTCATGAGCGGCTATATAAGACATTTTATTGACGCTGCTGTAGTACGAAAGACACATGTTTCCAAATGTAACGTGCTTTCCGTTTGCATAACCGCATGTACCTGTATCGCTGATTCTTTCGAGTATTATAGGGGACTCGGGTGTTGAATGTTCGCAAAGTCTCGAAAGAAATCCTCCTGTTTTTAATCCTATATTTGTGAGTGCGTTTTCCAGTACTCCTTGTTCTGCTCCGGAGAAACCTCTTATTTCAAAGCAGTCGGCAGACGCAACATTTCCAATTCTAAAATATCTAGTGTATGAAACATTTCCTGCAAGGAACGTTCCCACAGCAGGAGTACCTACACTGACAACGTTTCTTATTAAGGAATCTTGGGAATCTGACGGAATAGAGATAGAAGGTATTTCGTACGTATACGTTCGATTTGCCACATATGATTCGGTAAATTGATGCGTTGTTGTGTACAGCTGCCTTGTTCCGTCGCTGTTGATCCTGGTCACAGTATCCGTAAAGGCCACGTTTGCACCCGGAACATCTACTTTTGCTGTAATTGTTATTACATACCTTACTGAAATTCCTGAGGCAAGTAAGTCGTTTTCAAAGGACGAGGTTGGGTTTGTAACAGTGCCGTTGGTGGTTGTTACAATTGCATCTTTTGTTACCTTTACCACGTGATTTTCTCCCTCAGGGAACCCCACGCCCGCAGTATTTACATACCCTGAATTTTCTCTTGCCGGATCGCTTGGAGATATTGTTGTTAATACCGTTCCCATTAAACCTGTTGTAAGCGTGACTAAGAGTAACGTTGGGATGCCTATTACGTACATCATGAACTTAAGCAGAGCATACAGACTTTTGTTTAGTTGTCTGAATGCAGCGTTCCAGTCCCCTTTTAAGAATCCAACAACGGTATTCTTTAAAAAATTTATGGTGCCGTGCGTGGCCCACCTGACAAGTGGTTTTACCAGACGCTCTGTTAAAAGAAGTAGTAACGCGCCGATACCGCCCGTAGCTCCGCCGGCGGCTGCAATAATAATTTTGTTCAAAAATTGGCCTACGGCTTTTGCCGCTGCCTCAGCAAGCCAGTTTTTAGCAGAAAGCACCTTGCCTACCGTGGCCTTAAATAGCTTATTTTCTGTTATAAGCATTTGAATTTTGGTTGCGGCCATACCGACGCGATCCATAACCCCCATGTATCTTTTGGTTATATTTACGGTTAATTTTTTAGGGTTATGGTGCAGTGATCCTAATTCGTGGTAAATTTTAAAGATTCTTTCCCCGTCTGCTTCGAGATTTTTAGGGTCAATTCCTAACTTGGCGGCGTTGTCCCTTAACCATTGTTTGAAGGCGTCTATTTCGTTTTGGATTTTTGATAGTTCGTAGTTGCTACCTTTTCGCCAGTTAATACCTTTGTTGACTCCTGCGTCAAATATTGTTTTTTTACCTGTTAAAAGATCGATCACATCGTTTCTTTGCAATCCCTTTACACTTAAACCTTTTGGAATGGATTCATCCATGAAACCCCAAAGAGTGGTAACAGCTCTAAAACTGTCTCCGCCCCTAAAGGTTAAATTTTTACCGTCGAGTTGCATTTTAAATCTGTTTGAAAAAACCGCATTAAACAGCCTGTTTTTTTGAAAGACCTCTGCTAGGTTGTCGTCGTCTATGATTAGACCAAATGTACCGACCCGTTTGAGTTTTTGTTGAACCAATTCGGCGGGGGTAAAACCTGTTAACTTAACCGAAATTTTGTTCCAAACGTAACGTTCCATGAAACGGCCTTGTGTTATTGAATCGACAACCTCTCCTATCGCCCATGCAGAACGCTCTTGCTCTAGTCTATATGCAACACGGGTTGCCTTTAACGCTGTGAAACTAACTGCCTTCCCTGTCTCAGGATCAACAAGCTTTAGACCATTGACGTACTGTTCTAAACTTCCCAAGTGAGCTCCCAGCTGGTCCTGAGTCTTGATCGAGGAGCGTTTTCCTCTGCTTACGCCGGGTAAAATTAAATCCATCTCCACATCACGTAGCAGCTCTCGTGCGATACTGTTCTCAAACACAGTTCCTCCGGCGATGTTCTTTCCGTTGCCATTTAGATTTGAAAGTTTATTTAAGAACTCTCTTCTATAAAGGCCATCTTTTTTAAATCTTTTTTCGTCGAAGGTTTCTAAGATTTTTTTACCGTTCTCCAAATACTTTTGATAGTCTCTAACCGTTCTCTCGACAGCTTCTCCGTGGCCTAATCGCTTAAGTCGTTCCAGATTTTTATCTAATTCACCTATCCTGGCCTTATAGTCGCTCACAAGCCCTTTTGCGGCCGGCGCCCCGAGAGATCCGCCCAACCCAAAAATTTTATCGTTTATAGGCGTAAAGGAGTTTGTGTAAGGTGCTGGGTGTGCAGCGTCGGCCGCAAGCGCAACGTTGTGTTTGAGTAGAATCTTTTTAGTAACTCTGTCTCCGGCGGCATACTTAGATATTTCTGTTGTAAGTCCAAAACCCGGGTGGTGTACCCGATCCGTTAAAACCTTTACTCCCGTAGCCATTTCCTGTTTAATCTTAAATGCTTGGGCCGCTCTATATACCTGGTCGGCGTCTTTTAAGCCCTTGGCTTCCATACCGGCTAGATAGCCTTTTATAATTGCTTCCTGATTGGTATTGGTTGGATTAAGTAAATCTTCAAATTTTAAATCGTCGCCGCCGGCGTTTTTTTCTCCTTTCGCCTTTAATTCCGCTAGTAATGGGTTGAATATTCTATTATCAATTTCTTGTTTTACTGCTGTTGTGTAACTTGTTAAGAATTCATCGTGTTTGTTATCCCTTTTAGGGCCGCCCTCGATATTTGATACAAATTCAATTGCACTCTTTGCGGTTTCTCTGTACGAATATCTTTGAGTGTTAACGGTATCTGTAGCATTCCAAAGATCGAGTACCCCGGTGCCACTTCCCTTTCCATGCCTGCCTTCGGACATAACCTCTGTGTTGTCAGCAAGAGCCTTTGCAGCAGCCAAAGAAACACCTGAAGCCATGCTTATATCCTCTTCCATACCTAGGGCACGGCGCCATATACCTTGTTTAATTCGAGTATCGTAGTCTGAAAAATCTATACCTTCAATTTTCCAGCCTTCTTTTTGGAATTTAATTCCAGTTGCGGATTTTATCCATGTTTTTGCGGTCTTTTCGGCCTGTTTTTTTGGGTCTTTCCAGTCGTCGGGATTGAGAGACAGACTGACAGCCGCTACTCCGGGTAGAACATCCGGGTCATAGTCGTCTAGTTGTTCTAATGGGATATTTTGTGGATTATACGCGGCTTTTAGGTTTTGTTTGAAGTCATCTATATACCTGTCGACCACCCATTTAGGAGCATTTGCGACATCAACCCCCATTTGGTTCAAGGCACTCATGTAGTCTGCAAAGTCGTATCCGTATTCCGGCAGAGGAGTGGGGTTAGGTCGCTTAGTAATGGGTTTACCGCTGTAAAAACCCGGAAATATAGGGTTTCCTGGGTCGCCCTCTTTTTTATTTATATACCCCGGATATAACGGATTGTTCGCCATGTGATGTTATTCTATAATTGTACTGGTAAAATTAAAACCTTTTGTGTAAGATTTAAAGGTAATATGAAAAAAGTCTTTTTAAACATAATGCTTGTTTTTACAGTTTTAGCTGCGTTTTCGAGCGCCTCTCTTGTGTCTGCTCAAACTTGCGAAATTGAGGATTCCTTGTTCCACAGAAGCCTTTTAAGTTCAATTGTAGGTATCCCTCTGACTGTTAACGACTTTGTTTACTCACTGCCTTTGAGCGGGTTTAGTTTTACCACGGGTTACGGTATTACAGAAACAGTAAAATGCGGAAGTTACGTTTCGGATCAATTAGGCTTAAACCCGAGCACCGAACAAGGCAATGCCTATGCGACTAACCTTAGCCGATGCAGTGGTACCTCTGAGTCGACGTGCGCAGAGATGCTAAATTCTCAGCCCGGAGAGCAGTCTGTGGCTATGAATTGGACACAGTTTGGGCAGACCAGAGCTTCTGGCTCCTTAATGGGGTTAGCTTATTTAACCAAAAATTTTATTGACAACGAACCCTTGCCCGTAAATTTAGCTTTTTATGTGGATAAAAAGCTAGATAATATTCCGTTTAATAATCGGGCTTATGCTCAGGTAAATTACGGCCTGCCCCTCTTGCAAAGTGTTTTTTCTATATGGCAAGTTTTTAGAAACATTGCTTACGGGTTAATGTCTCTAGTGCTTTTATATGTTGGCGTGCTGATAGTTTTGCGAAAGCGAGTAAATCCCCAGATGATAGTTACAGTGCAGTATTCCCTTCCTAAAATAGTAATTGCCTTGGTACTAATTACCTTCAGTTATCCAATCGGTGCTACGCTCGGCAGCTTGGGCTGGGTTTTGTTTAGAAGCGGCGGCAGTATTGTTCACTCGATAATGGGAAGCCTTAATATTGGAGGTATTACCGGCTTTAACTTAGTTAATCAGACACTGGCTATATACTCTATTATTGTAGGTGTTTTGTCTATCTTTGGGGGATCAATTGTTGTGGGTGTAGTTTTGGTTGCATTCTTGATAATTTTTGCACTTACGTGGATCGTCTTTAATGTTAAAGCGATTATGATTTACATTAATATAATCTTCTCCGTTCTAACATCCCCTATAGAGTTTGCGTTGGGGGCTATCCCCGGAAATGAAAGTAGACTCACTGACTGGTTTCTTAGAATGTTTAAATACATGATATCCTTATTCTTGATGGGCATTATAGTTCCTTTAGCAACCTTGATTGCCCTTGCCATTGCCGTGGGGTACGGACAAGAACTAGGTGGGTTTGGTATGTTGCTCGGTTCTGCCTTACCCTTGTTTGTGCTTTTCTACGCGTTTGGAATTGGCATAAACATTGAGGAAAAAGTTGACGTTTTTATATCGGGTAAGAAAAAGAAGTAATTAAGAGTTTTACACATCACCCATGTTAGTGCGAACTAAGCCCACAAGTTAAGAAATTACCACAATCATCCGCGCCCATCCCCGAAAAATTCTATCGTGATGTTTCCCTACTATCTGCAGTTATTCCAGATATTCTGTCCTGCGCCCCCATTGCTAAAAAATGGTACATTTCCATATGATCCTGCGCGAGTTGTCCCATAAGCCATAGAATATATAGGTTCCCTAGCCATGTCCCACGACCAATTTCCGCAAGCTGCCCCTGCGGCTGCCCCTCCGGCCACCAAATTTCCCGCGGCCGCGTAAGTAGCGTCTAAAAAGTTACACCTTGAGGCAGTTGCCCCACGTCCGTGCGATATTTCATCTAGGGCATTTCTGACGTTGTTGCCGTTATTATCCAGTACAGATGTAAACCACACAGACAGCCAGTCGTAGGGTCCTTGTGCTCCTATGTTAGTTTCATCGCAGTTTGCTAAATTTCCATACCAGGGAGAAGATGCGTCTATAAGAGACTGCTCGCCCCCTAGACTAAAAAGGTACGCGTTTCTGCCAAAACTGCCTATGGAGGCGAGATATGTTACAATACTGGCGGCCGGAACACTAAACTTTGTTGCGGCGGCGTTAACTATTTGGATAAACGCCGGCGATAATCCGGCACTTGTTAGGCTGTTTACACAAGACGATGATGTGTTTAGTGCGCAAGAACCTGCTACAGATAAAGAATATATATCAACAATTTCGGGATCGGGAACATCAAGCAGAGGGCAGTCCCATGTACCTGATCCTAAGCCTGTTCCGTCGTTACAATGGTAATCAACAGCATTCCCTCTGTTATATATGTCAGAGTAAATGGGGTGGGATGATATAAATTTAAATTCAGGAGAGGCTCCTGGAAACGAAGATTTAACATCCTTATTCGTAGTTAAAGAATAGTTTGTATCCTCGGTAACAGAGGTTTTTGTGGACATAAAACCCAGCGATCCGTAAGCTTTACTTGTGCCCGGGTGTGCAAGTTTTTTCCAATACTCGTTGTTTATTAGTTCCGAAGCACTCAAGTCAAAACCTGCGGTTTCTTGTGGGTTTAGTAACTCCTGAGTTACTCGTAAGTTCGCATCCTCTTTTTCTAATTGACCCGCACATTGATAGGGTCCTGCCTGTTGCACTCCGCACGCGGGGTACGAGGCAGAAGCTGATTGATTGAATTCGCAGTATCCTGTGGATAGAGGTACCGATTCGCTATCCCCGCACATTCCGTTTCTTGGGTAGTAACGCTCGTCGCTGGAATCTGGGCACGAAGGTGAATCCATGTCGCTAGCGTATAAATCGTCCACGCAACTTCTTTCATCACCAGAGCCCCCATTCGAAACGTCCTCGTCTTCTAAGCAGTTGTACTTTTTTGTTGCGCACTGATACCTTAAATCAGTGCCACAGTCTTGCGTTGTTATGGTGATACCTCCACTGTCGTTACAATTGCTTACTACATTCCCGCCGAGGTCCAAAGTGCATGAGCACGAAACCGACTTAGTTGCTACTTTGCATGACTCTACACGGCAAGTTCTGCTTATCGTTGTTTGGTCTGTATTTAAACACTGTCCTCGTATGCCTAGTTGCGTAACATCCCATGGGTAGCACGCGTCCTGTCCCCATTGATCTGTGGCGAGCCAATTTGTTCCGCCAACCGCTTGAGAGGGTAACGGAAATGCCTGCTCGAAGGTTTCTTCGCTTAAACCGAACTCAGCAAATAAGCTATCAATCCTCTCAGGATTGCTTAGATCGTAGTGATTACCTGCTTCATATCTATCCCCAAAGGACTTAGAACCCCGTTGTGCTATAAGGCTTTCCCAGATTTCTCCTAAAAATCCCCAGATTAACCCCGCACCGGAACGTTGATACGTGCCATCGCCGGAAGATGCTGTAAGTAAACTATCGTACGCGTCTTTTAAGTGCCTGCCTTTTAACGCTTCAGCTCTGTTTGCAGCGGCGGTTGTCATGTAAATCGCAGATGTTGAAGTCTTTTTATTTATGTCTGCGCTACTGCCTCCCGAGCCAAAGTAATAATAGTGATCGTCGTTTCCCCTAAAGTTTTGATTTTTATAAATCCCGGCTTCGTTGGTAGCGTCGATAACCAAATTGGGGTCGTTGGTGTTTGATATTTCACAATACTGCGAAATGTTAGAACCTGCGTCCAGGATACTTACAATTCCTTGTTCGTACATACTTTTATCTTCGAGCGTTTCGCCGGGCCTTTGTAGCACATAACTCAGTGCTGTGTCCCCGGATTTTGCCAAATCCGCTGATACAATTCCGGAAATTGCTGCTGTTGCGCCGTTGTTTCGCGTGTTTGCAGGGTTATTGTCTACGGTGTAAGTTCCTCCTTTTATTGGAAGCCCTTCTTTTTCATTACCTTTTTCAAAGGAAACTGCATTGGCCCCTTGGTCAGTTCCCGCAGCACTTGTATAACTGTCGCTTTCACCTTGGAATGAGTATCCAACTTTCATGTTTGTACCTTTATCGCCAAAAAAGTAAGAAAACTCATCTGTGTAGTAACTTTTGTCTAAAACGTAGTTACAGCTATTTTCGCCAACAACACAATAACTCCAAGGCGGCTGAATTTGGGCAAGTGTTACCGAGTTCCCGTTGTGTTTACAGACTGCAATGTTTCCGACTGTGTCGTCTATGTTTGCCTCGTATTCGGCTCTTAAAATAGAAGGATTCGCAAGATTTTTAGTCGATCCCCCGCTATATTGTCTGTTTCTAGTTTGAGACCCCGCAGTTCCGTCGTCGATTGATCCGGCGTTGCTGCATTGTTTGTAAATTTCACAGTTCGGAAGTTCATCAGATTCGGGTTCTCCGCTGTACCTTAAATTTACGTCTCCTTTACAGTTACTAAAAATGGTTTGTAACAATTGAGCCGGGGAAGTTGGGTTTTGAGAGTAGTTGGTTACATCTTGTCTAACAGTGAGGTCTTTGTAAAAAAGAAGGCTGTTTTTTGGCGGAATGTTCGGTAAAAAATTTTGAGAGGTGAAGTCTTCGTCTGAATACAGCGTATTCTCATATTCGTCCAAACTTGTACTTAGTGGGTTATAGCAAAGAGTTTCTAAATATCCGTCGTATTTATTTATGCAATCCTCGTGGTACCACGCTCCCTCCCTAGGGCCGTCAGTATTTCCCCCGAAATCAATAATATCTCCAAGCACGGTTCCTTGAGTTTTAAACCTTGAATCTGCATTTTCTATTTGAACATCAAAATTGAAAGTTGTTTGAAACCGATTGCTTTCGTAAACACCTTCAAAGGAAACAGGGGCCCCACTATATGACGGTTTAACCTGGCAGGCTAAAAGGTTTGAACTCGCAGGGTTAAGCAGTTCGGGGGGCTGTGCGTAGCTATTATTAACAGGGCAGTTTAGCGGGACATTTAACTCAAAACTTTTGTACGACGGTATCTTATATAGACCTGCAAGTTTGGAATCGCACACAAAGGCTAAGTATCTTTGTTCGAGGTTTCCCACTTTTCTAGCAGTGATGTTATAAAAGCCGCCCGAATCCGTAGAGCTAGAGGAAAAAGGCTGGTTTATGGATCCTCCAAGCTTACATGTTGGGGAGTTTTCGAGGCATTCGTACACATATACAGAGACACCTTGTAAAGGCGGGTTAGGATCTACTCCTGAGCGCGTTTCAGCATCCGCAATAGGTACTGCACTTTTTACGGTTCCGCATATAACAGAAAGTCTCGGATCATCTGGGGATCTGCATGTTGTTCCGGGTTCAAATTCATCATCAGCAAACGAAATTTTGTTCACCATTGAAAACGCTGTGCACAGCGCAATTATTGAGATTTTTTTAATAATTGAGTTTGTTTGCATCTTCAATAAAAATTATAACATTACCTGCTACAATAGCATTATGTCTGGTTTGGTTTTAAGTAAAAATATGGTTTTAGGAAAAAATAAAAAAGCACTTCATAACTTTTCAGTTCTCGAAGAGTATAGTGCCGGTATCAAGCTTAAGGGCTTTGAGGTTAAGGCAATAAAAGAAGGAAAAGTTAGTTTTGAGGGTTCTTATATAGAATTTATTGAAGGTGCTTTGTGTGTTGTTAATTTGTATATCGGAAGATACTCGAGACAGTCCAAAACCTTTAACGAACTGGATTCAAAAAGACCGAGACAGTTGCTGCTAAACTCCAATGAGATCGGAGAAGTAGCACGGGCAATTTCCGAAAAGGGTAAGACAGCTGTCCCATTAGCCTTGGTTGCCAAAAACGGTTTAATAAAGCTTGAGTTTGCTGTTGCCCGAGGACGAAAGGAATTTGAAAAGAAAGTAGTAGCCAAAGACAGGCAGATTTTAAAAGATTTAGAGATTGAATCAAAGTCCGCTCGCATCTATTAACAATCCTTTAGCAATTTTTAAAATTTTGGTTTTTGCTGTAAAATACAGGCTGTACGTTAAAAACATGGGGATGCACAAGGCTTTGACTGAGTTCAATATTTGTGCAGTTGCAAGCAGGTATGCTAAAGCCTTAAATTTAGCAAAAACATAAATGCCGATAATGACGCATTCGTAGGCGTGCCAGCAATGGCCGCCGTTGCAGCTTAATAAAATTTGCTGCAAGATCCTTAAGCGTTTGCTCGGAAAGGCTTTTTGGGTCATATAAAACCGAGACGAGGCCAGCATTGGGGTAACCGATCAATGCCGCCGCGAACTTTGAGTTCGAAGCTTATGGTTTGCTGTAGAGATTAGGTTTTCCAAAGACCTTACTTTACTTAAGATAATTTTGGATAAGCTTGTAGAAACTTCATGAATGGTTCTCAACACGAGGGTTCGATTCCCTCCATCTCCACCAAAAATAGTACCTTCGTTTTCTTTTACTCTACTTTAAAAAATATATACTGACCCACCCTCATGTCCTTCTTTAGAACTATTGGGGTGTCTGAGGCGTTAAACAATTCAAGTGTTATTTGGCTAGTCTCACCCGGATCAATATACATCGAGCTTCCATGAGTAAAAAGCCCCAATGTTGCGACTCCGACGTACCCATCATAAAAAGCCGAAATGTTGTCTGGAAGAGTAATTACTTCCTTTGCCTTTGCAAGCACAAATTCTTTTGGCTGAAGGGTGTAAATATCTGACTGCTTAAAATCTTCTTTGTTTTTTCCGAACATTCCTGATAAAAAAGCTTTTACAGAAGAGGTTTTAATTTCGTAGGAAGGTTGTATAACCAGCGCATTTTCAGTGATCAGACTTTCAATGGTTTTCTTGGATAAGATCATAATATAATTTTACATCATAGCGCTCTGTAGTGTTGCAAAAAAACAGAGCCTTTCGGCCCCGCTTTTTAGCATGCGTCTCTCCAAACTTTTAATCGTTACTCTCACAAACCATAAATTCTACCAGCATGCGATCCTGCTGTCCACGTTATCTCTATTTTTACTAGAGTGTTCTGCCTTGTTTAAAACGCACCCATGAATATAATTACTACAGGATCTTAATCACCCTATACTATAGGTGCAGAGTCTAAGTAATGTTGCAGCAGCAACATAAACACCTTTGTGGATAACATATGGAAAACTTATTAAGCTACCTTTTTCCGGAAAAATGCATATTTTGTGGAACACTTGGCGACATTTTTTGTGATAAGTGCCTTAGTGACTGCACGGTTTTAAAACAGCAATACTGCATAGTTTGCGATACACCCTCCGAGTTCGGTTTAACACACGCAGGCTGTACAAAAGAAAGGGTCCCTCCGACTCAGCTTATTTGCGTCTATTCATATAAAGACAACATTAGAAGCTGCATAAAATATTCCAAATACGGTGCAAAACAATTTTTAAGCCTCAAAAGGTTAAGCAGGGAAGCGGCCCAGCTCTGTAAGGAATTTGGCCACGACTTTGCAGATTTTTTGTGTTTGCCCATACCTTCGAGTAAACAAAAAATTAACTACAGGGGTTTTAATCAAGCAAACATGATTGCAGAGGAGTTTTCGCGCGTTTTCCATCTTGAGTTAAATAAAAACGCACTTTTAAAGGTGGTTCATACAGCGCCACAGTTTACTTTAAATAGAGAAGAACGGCGTGAAAATGTTAAAAACACTTTTTTAGTAAAAGATCCTCCCGCGGTGTTAAACCGTAAAATTTTACTAATCGACGACATTTGCACAACCGGTTCAACCTTTTTAGAGTCCACAAGAACCCTCTACGAGGCCGGAGCGTTGGAGGTTAAGTGTTTTGCGCTGAGTAAACGCGAAAAATTCTGATATAATACTTTCGCTGTTAGACTCAGAGGCGTTGGTGTGGAAGGTTGGCAGAGTGGTAATGCAGCGGCTTGCTAAGCCGTGACGGCTAATTACCGTCCACAGGTTCGAATCCTGTACCTTCCGCCAGGTAAACCGATTGCAAAATATCCCCAAAAAAACTATCATTAACTTATGAAAATGCCATCACTACTTACAATGCTGGGTTTTGGCACCAAAATGCCTGTTGAAACTCAAAAAGAGGCAGAGGACTTTGATCCCGCAAAATTAGGCCCAAAAGAAATTTACTTAACTTGGGACTCGCTGGTAAAAGTCGAAATCAAAGAAATTAATAAGCGTTTTTCCAGAACCTTTATAATTATTGCTGCAGTTATCGCTGTATTTTTGCTAATAATGCAGGAAATCGGACTTATCTTCGTTGTTGCCGCTTTGATCTTTTTTATATCCGTGCTTAACAGACTTCCTGAGGAAAACGTACCGATAGAGGTAAGCAACTATGGTTTTAAGTATGACGATAAAATTTACTACTGGTATCAACTTAAAAACTTCTTTTTTAAACCAATAAAAGACACCGAAGTTTTAGCTATAGATACCTACCTTTATTTGCCAGGCCGATTATTTGTCAGTTTTGACCCGGCCAAAAAGCAGGAAATTCAAGACGTGCTTATGAAAAAGATCTCAATGCTAACAGTTGAACCCAAAACCCTAATGGATAAAATTTACGACAAAATTGTAAGCAAAATGAACTTCTAGCCTTTTGCTTCTTTACTCAAACTCGACAGAACCCAAGTAAGTTCCTATAATCACGCTGTATACTTAGAGCGCGAGTCTCTGTTTTATGCACCCGTAGTTCAGTGGATAGAATGCAGCGTTGCGGACGCTGAGGTCGGGGGTTCGAGTCCCTCCGGGTGCGCCAGTGAATTTCGGAAGTGCCTTTAGATACTTACGAAATTTACCTCGTGTTTACGAAGACTCGAATAGCGCAGTCACGACGGTGACGAGCTGGGGTCGACGGGCGAGCCAGCAGGTGAGAACCGGTGACCGAGTCCCTCCGGGTGCGCCATAAAAAAGACTCTGCAATTCTTGCGAAGTCGCAGAGTCAGCACAGCTTGCCCAAAACTCACATTCCCAGAGCTTCCTTGAAGGTTCGATAGATTTCCTCAATTGGGGCCATTTTGGGTACAAAATACTTTGCGCCATGATCCAAAAACAACTTTCCCGTTCTTTCGTCTGACGAAAAGCCTACCACGACTGTTTTGGGGTTTATGGCCAGCGCCTCTGCGGTATACTGCGGGCCTGTGAAACCGTCCGGTAATCTACCGTCCATGATAACAACGTCGTAGGTTTTGCCCTGTTTTAATGCCTTTATAAAGTCTGTACCTTCGGAAAAGGTGTCTACGTTTACATCCGGAAAGCGCATTTTGAAACTGTCTTTTAAGGTTTCGAGTACGACTTCTGTGTCATCGACGATTGCGACGGTTTGTCCCATTTTCAATTCTCCTTTTCTACTATAGTCTGATTTATCCGGAGTGTACTCCTAAAGGGCCTATTTTCCAAGCGGGCTGCAACATTGTTAGTCTCTTAATCGAGCTTTCGAACAGCGCCCCACGCGTCAGATTTGCCGAGTGCTCTAATAATATTTCGAGCGTCGGGTTCACAATTTTCAATTGTTTTGTACCCATGTTTCCTCACCATATCGGAATTATGGATGTAACGTCTAACATACCTCAACGCTAAGTCGTTTACTTCCTCCGTTAAAAATGGAAGGCGTTGTATCTCAATATTATCTATACCTTCGTCTTCAATAATCTTCCCAAGCTTTGTTAATGTTCCTCGAGGCGTATCTCCCAAAAATCTCAAGACCACTTTGTATCGCTGTGGTTCGGCGTATACTGACGTAACTTCAGCCGTTTTTGGATCCACAACATCTATTTTTTGGGGTATGCCCTTGGCAATTCTTACAAATTCTCTTATTCCTTCTATGTTTGGGCCTAGCACCATTCCTACACCAGTGTTCTCTTCGTCATCGTCATACTGTATTACATCTATTTTTGCGACCCCCGGTCGTGATACTAGGCTTGTAATGCCTTGAACACCCAAGCTCTTGGCATATGCAATTTCTGAGTTATTCTTTTCAAGCTGTTTTACTAAGTCACTAACTTCCCTTGGATCGTACGCTTTAACCTCAATTGCGCCTACCGCAGCACCTTTGTCGTCAATCAGCAACGCGTCAGGAATAGAAGTTCTCTTGTAAAGAGGCTCCGTACCGTTTTCACTTTTAGACCTAAAACTTATGGCTTCGGCGATCATTGTGTTTACTTGTTTTCTTCGTTCTTTGTCTTTTGCAAAATCTTCGCCTAAAATACTACGTGCGTGCCACTGAGCTAGCTCCTGCATGGATACTCGGCCGGGTCCTTTAATATTATCTTTTTTGTATTCCCGCAAAACATGGTTATAGTTTTTGTGCGTATCTAGTACTGCTTCTTCAACAATATCAACTTCCTCTGCTGAGACCTTGTTGTATCTTGTTGGATTTAGTCTTCTAACTTCTGTTTCAAAAAAATAATGCATTATAATGAGATCTTTTCGAACAGTATCTTGTGTTTTAAAAAACTCATCGTTTGTTATGCTTTTTATACCTGGGTCTAGCTCAAACCCTTTTGATGAATAAATAGTTTCGCACATGCCGTTTGGAACCTCGCTGCTTAAGACTTCCGCGCAAAAACCCCTTAAACTTCCCTTCACAGATTCGATAACTTCATCTTGGGTTGATTCTCGTCCTTGTATTTGTTCAAATCTTTTTTCAGCCGCGTCCAGGCCTCTGTTTACAAGGGTTTCAATGTCTAACGGGCTGATACCGTTTACTTTGATGTTGCTGCCCATCGCAGTCTCAACAACTTCATCTTTTGTTTTTTCTGTTATTTCAACGTTTGCTAAAGTATCTATTGTCTCCATACAAAAAGTATATACCGTAGCGGGTCGTAGCTCCATTCCCAAACGCTTACGTTTATCCTAAACTAAACATACATGAATGTTTTTGTAGAGCTAAGCATTATTATTGTTGCCGCGACTGTCCTTGCAGGGCTTATGCGAGTTTTAAAACAACCTATTGTGATAGGCTATGTTCTGACAGGTTTGCTGTTAGGCCCAAATTTTTTAGGGTGGATAAAATCGGTTGACGAAATGTCCATATTTTCCGAAATGGGAATTGCGATTTTACTTTTTATTGTCGGCCTAAACCTTAATCCCAAGGAAGTTAAAAACTTCGGCATTGCATCTTTTGTTTTAGGTTTTTTACAAATTTTCTTAACGGCGCTTTCAGGATTTGGGGCGTCCAAATTTTTGGGTTTTGCTACGGTGGAAAGTATTTACATTGGACTTGCTATTTCGTTTAGCAGTACGATTGTTGTTTTAAAATTTTTATCCGACAAAAAAGACATAGAAAAACTATATGGCCGCCTAACGGTTGGAATACTTTTGCTTCAAGATATAGTTGCCGCCGTAGCCTTGATTGCAATTTCAGGTTTTTCGGGAAATGAGTCCGGTGCTTCGCCATTTATCTTGTTGATAATAAAAGGGCTGGCGATGGTTCTTACAATATCACTTGTCAGTTACTACGTTTTGCCGACTTTAAGCAAATTCTTTGCGCGTTCCCAGGAATACTTATTTCTTTTTTCATTGGCTTGGGGATTTGGGTTGGCCTCTCTTTTTGGCTACCTTGGATTTTCCATCGAAATAGGAGCTTTAATTGCAGGCGTTTCACTTTCAATTTTGCCCTACAGCAGCGAAATAAGCTCAAAACTTAAACCGTTGCGAGACTTTTTTGTCGTTATGTTTTTTATTTACCTTGGTCTTCAGATCTCGTTTAAAAACATCTCGGCACTAGTCGTTCCTATAGGCATTCTTTTAGGAGTCACAGTTTCACTTAAACCTGCTATTACCACACTACTTGCCGAAATTTTTGGATACAGCAAAAAAACGGCGTTTCTAACCGGAACAAGTTTGGGACAAATCAGCGAATTTTCCCTTATTTTTATCCTTTTGGGTTTAAAAGTTGGACATGTTTCTCAAGACGTAGTTTCAATAATTACAATTTTGGCTTTTTTAAGCATAGCTTTATCATCGTACTTAATAGTTTTTGGAGAAAAGCTTTACCCGGTACTTGTACCGCTTCTTAACTTGTTTGAAAACAAACCAAAAAAAGAACCACGAGACGGCGTTTCCGTTTTTGATACGGTATTGTTTGGCTGTAACCGAGCGGGCTACGATTTTATTAGAACATTTAAGGAATTTGGAAGCCAGTTTTTGGCCGTAGATTTTGACCCGGATATTATTAAAGAACTTCAGCAAAAAGGAATTAACTGCATTTACGGAGACGCCGAAGACAGTGAGTTTTTAGACGAAATCAATATTGGAAAAGCAAAAATCGTCGTGTCAACAATTCCTGAATACGAGACCAACGTATACTTACTTAGTAAAATACGAGCAGAAACAGAGGATTCCATTGTGATGCTGGTGTCTTACAACATTGACGACGCAATTTCCCTTTACGAAAAAGGGGCCACGTATGTTATTTTACCTCATTTTATAGGTGGCGAGTTTGCGGTAAAGCTAGCCAGCGATGCCGAATTTGACCTTATTAAACTCCATACAAAACGTGACGAGCACTTGACCTATCTTAAGGAAAGAAAAGCCTTGGGTCACGCACACCCTGTCTGGAATCATAATAATTAATGGGTTTTAATGCATACGTGACTTTTGAGAAATTTCCAAATTTTGTGAGATAATTGGCAATATTGCAATTAGGTCGAATTGATGCAAGGGCCGTTAGCTCAGTTGGTAGAGCGCCGCATTCGCATTGCGGAGATCAGCGGTTCGATTCCGCTACGGTCCACCAATTACTAAAATCAGCGTTTTTGGGTAGTTTTGCTGTCATATCAAAAGGTTTTTTATATTGTATTGACTCTATTTCCCCATTACTCATAGAAAAGTTCCAACATACAGAATTTAAGATTTCTTCTTTTACTTCATTATTTCCTTGAGAATACATATTTTTCAGGCTACAACAATATTCTTTAAAGTTTTTCACAAGTTCCAATGTTGTTTCTGGTTTTTCAGTATTTAGTTTGTTTAGAGTAGAGTTAAGGGTTTCTTTTTCAAGAAGTAAGTCTTTGTATTTCTGGTTATATACTTCCTGTTGGATATTTCCATCAATATATAAGTCAACAAGCCTTTTTATCCTTGTTTCTACATTCCCTAGTTGCTTTAAGATAAGACTTTTTTGATTTTCCATGTCTTTATACTTCTCAAGATAGTTTTTAGCATAAAAGTCATATGCTTGATTGACTACATCAACATCAATAGGGAGTTCTGCAAGTTTATTACTGTAGAGAGTGTGCATATCCTGTTCCTCAATATATTTCTGGTGTTGATTACAAATCCTTTTTGAGTTTGTGCAGTAATAGTAAATGTATTTTCCCTTTTTAAGAGAAGCAGTGTGCATACAACCACAATCACCACACTTAATAAACCCTCTGTATAGAAAATAATGCTTTTTGGATTTTGGAATATTGTTTTTAACAATCAGTTTTTGAACTTTATCAAACAGTTCCATTGAAATTAAGGGTTCATAATTTCCTTTGTAGAGTTGGTTGTTATATTGAAAAGTTCCAGTGTAATCAATCCTTTTAAGCATCTCATCAATGCTAGACATATAGATTTTATAGCCTTTTTTGCTTCTAAAGCCCAACTCATACAGTTTTTGAGTAATATTTCTTAGTGAATATCCCTGTGAATACATTTCAAATGCTAGTATTACAAAGGAAGCTCTTTCAGGATCTGGTTTTAGCTTTTTATCAACAGTGTAATAACCAAGTTTTACAGACCCTGGTATTTCACCCCTATTAAGCCTTGTGACAATTCCATCTTTAACTTGATTTTTAAGTTTTCTTGAAAAATTAGAGGCATCAACAAACTCATGACCAATTCCCATAAAATCCCTATCAGTTTGGTAAGTATCATAATGTGTATAGATAACAGCAAGTTTTTTAGATTCATAAAGGGATTGAAGTAATCCTGCTTCTGTTAAGTTTCTGGCTAATCTATCAATACCCCAAGTAACAATAATACTGGCTTCACCATTTTGGATTCTTTTAATCAAATCATCAAATTTTGGTCTATTACCAGCATTCTTAGCAGATTTAGCCTCAAAATAACTATCCACCACATTAAGATTATATTTTTGGGAAATTTCCAAGCAAATCCTCTCTTGAGTTTCAAGAGATTGTTCCTGTTTATCACCCCTATCAGTAGATTTTCTACAATAAATAAAGCAATTATTGGTCATTTTTGTTTTGGGCGGGGGAAATTTTTAACTGTCTGTATCTAACTTCTTCATCATTATATTTATTATGGTAGTGATTAGCAAAGACTATCTGTGAATTTTGTATTTCTTGAAGCTTGTTAAATGCTGATAAGCCAACAAGTTCTTTTGGTCTTTGCAGATTTTTGGAGTGAAAAAATACTCTTACCCCTTTAAGTCTTTCATCAAAAAGGCTTTTTTCAAGATACTTACTTAAATAATTTACAGCTAGAAAATCAGGCTTTCTAATATCTATAAAGCCATAGCCCCAAAGTTTTGCTAGTTTTTCTTTATCAATAAAGGGTAAATCGCACAAAATGTGATAGTGAACAGCCCCTCTCTTTTGGAATTCTAAAACTGCAAGATACATGTATTTTGGGAACAGCCCCCTTAGTTTCTGTAAGAAGTTACTTAACTTCTTGTTGCAGATTTTGGGATTTTTAATGTCAAAATCACACTTTCCAAAAGTTAATGTTAGTAGTTTTGTATTCTCCGCACTGAAGTTTAAGATAGATAGCTGTCTTATGAGATTTAGGGCTCTTATGGAGTTTCTTCTTCTGTATTTACTGCTGTTATCAGTTTTTTTTCTACCACCATGGTGGGAATATGTCTTTGATTTCCTGTTTTTAGCCTTAATCACTGGCTTTTCATAGATATACACATCCACAAAATCCCCATATTCAATAACTTTTTGATAGTAAGCAGTCTTAAAGTTATCAATAACTGGCGGAGTTATGACACTACTATCAAGTAGAGTAAAGGGGGAAAGCAAGTGGCTTCCGCCACTTTGCTTGGTGAGGATTTTATCAATTAAATCATCAGTTTTGGATTTATAGGGTTTGAAATATAAATCAGGGTTAAGTTCTGGCTCTTCTAGTGGTGAACCAAAGTAATTAACAACATCATCAAGAGTTTCAAGAGGCTTCATTTCTAGCCTCCTGTTGCTTACTAAACAGATAAATTGCTTTCCCTAAATGGACAAGAGAGTAGTAAGCCTCTAAAACATCAGAATCTGTAAATTCAACTCCAAATTTTGCTTCTAAAAAGCATCTGAGTTTCTCTAAATCTTCTTTTGTTGGAGTTGCTAAAATTTCCAGCATTAACTGGAAACTAAAGGATTATTTGGGTTTGGTCAGAGGATAAAAAGTATCAAGATTTTAGATACTTTGTTCATCTAGTGGGGAATTCCATAGTTTTTTGTAATCATAATAAACATCTTTTATGTACTCTTCTTTGCTTATTTTCTCATCTTTACCATCACTTTCAGAGTAGAGTTTTTCAGCAATTTTATTAAAAGACATCTTCTCCTTTTCTTTCAGTACTGCAATTTTCATAGCCAGTTCAGTGTTGTCATGTAGTTTTATTTTATATGGATCAGAAGATAAGTGCTTATCCATTTCATCCTGCATTTTATTCCATACTTTTTTACTTTGTTTTTTGAACTCCTCATACTTTATGTTGTAGGGGAGAATAAAGATGGCTACTTCATGCTTAGAATCCATTATTTTACAGACTGCTTCCTTTTTAGTAACAGCATAGTCAACTTTATCTGAAAATAAGCCATCAAAGTACTTCAAATCAATAAAACTATTAAAAAATACAAGCAGATATAGTTGATTTAAAAACTCAGGGTTCAAGTTCATTCTGATTATTAGTTCACTAGCAAATATGTTAAGTGTGAGTTTTAATGTTTCTGCTTTTTCAAGGGGTAAATCATCAAAGTTTCTTCCTACAAAAGGCTTTAAATCCAATCCATTCTCAGGAAATTTATATGCAGTTCTTAATAATGTAATAAATCCTTTAAATTCTGGATTATTAATCAGTTTAGCAACAAGTTCTAGTGTATCTTTACTTGGTTTGTTAACTAATTCTATTGGATTTAATGATTTTAAATATGTGATTTCCATTGCAACAGGAGTGTACCCCAAGCTTTTGTGAAAATCCAATCCTCCCCACCACAAGGGGAAGATTTTAGCATATCCTACGGATATGCTTTATTGCTTATAAGTGGTGGAGAGTGGGGTTTCCAAACTTTCTAGTTCTATACACTTTTTTGAGATTTTGTTGTGTTGCTTTCTGCTTTAAGTAGCTGTTTTTAACCAATATCTTCTTTGTTTCAAGCACTCCATGTTGATAATAATTAAACAGCCCAACCCATTGTTTGAATGATAAATCTAATGGCTTTGTTTCCAATGAAAACTCTAAACTAGTAGCAAGTCTCTTAAACTGTTCATGTGTAAATATTTTGGATAAACTCTTTTTTAGTGTGGTCTTGTATTGGGTAGTTCCAAATACAACAAAATCAAAATATTTCTCAATAGAATCAATTTCAATATATGGGCTGACCAGTTTCTTAATATGAATCATATCAGCATCTACTTGTGGAGTAGGAACAAAGTCAGTTTTCTTAAAACTATGAAAAATGCTTATATCAAAGAGTGGTTTTAACAATAAAGATTTCTGTGTTTCTCTTGGTAATCCTAGATAAATGTTGCTTGCTTCTCTTTGCATTATTATATATGCAGAAGTTGGTGTACTACCCTGAAAATACAGTTTATCCATTATTCTTGAAGTGTAGTTAAACGGTATATTTGAAAAAACTTTGAAACTGTCATGGGGTAATGAAATCTTAAGGAAATCATTGTTTACCAACTGAACATTTGGAACAGAAGAATATTTTGAATATAAACACTTAAATAAAGAAGGGTCAATCTCTATTGCAATTACTTTTTTAGAGACAGGGATTAGTTGCTGTGTTAAAACACCCTTACCAGCCCCTATATCTAAAACTATGTCAGAAACTGAGATATCAGACTGTTTTAATAGCCTTTTAATTAAACTTGGGTCAGATATGAAGTTTTGAGAGTAGGGTATCAAACCCCCTACCCTTAACATTTGTGAACACTCCCATAGTGGGTATTTTACCCTACAACTATCCCATTTGCAAAGCAACTGGTGCTATAATCCTTTTATTATGACTAACACTATTCTGGAAACAACTATGTCTATAAATCCAACAAATATGGGTAATATAGCCTTTTTTATACTTGAGTTCTTGAAAGTATTGGTTTCATTTCCCTTTGTCTTGGGATTGAGTATCGTCTTGTTTAGAAAAGAGCTACAAAATCTATTAAAGAATGGAAAAGTATCTGTTCCAGGAATTTGCTCTCTTGAAGCGCCACAAGAACCAACAAAAATAAAGACTAGCAAAAATAATACAAAGGAAGTTAAGAAAGCACTAGAACAAACTAAAGCTGAGTTAGAATCTTCTCAAGCCTCTGTAGCACAACAACAAACTATTATTGAACAGCAAAATCAAACTTTGGAATCTATAATTGCTCGGCTTAATATCTTTGAATTCTATTATTTGCAAAGCTATTTTGTGTTGGGAACAAAGTTGTCCTTACTTTGGATTTACAACAAGGGTGGTGTTAGTGTAGAGGAATATAATCAGAACTATACAACAGTATCGCAAGATGAAAGAGATACAATAATTAAAGTATTGAAAGAAGCATTTTTAATAGTTGAGCAGGATTCTAGAATAGTAGTAAGTCCTAGAGGCGTTGAATTCTTAAAGTATATTGGATTGTTGAAACAGCAATAAATTAGTTCCAACATAGTCTAGAATGGTCCACCAATTTTTACACACCGTTTTATTAGTTTGGAAAAAGAAAAGGCAAATTACCTGGTATAGTAATTTGCCTTTTTAGCAACGATAAAGTTTTAGTGTCACTTTACTGTTCGTTGTTATGTTCTACCCACGCTAGGTAGATCGCAATGATTAGATCTCCCGTTTCCGGTGTGGAGCTGAGGATAGATCGTACTTGATTTGGGCCAAATTCCTGCTTCCTATTCTCGAACCAGTCTTTAATGGTGTCGAGTGTTTGTATGGTCTTGTCGTAACGGCCACTACCTCCCTCTTTTATGTCTTCTACCACAGCTTCCGGTAGCAGAATCAGCACTAGCTCCTCAATGCTCTGGCCTGCAGTTTTATCGTTTTCATCTACGCTGTTCATTGTATTATTCCCTCATGTTTCAATTTCTTGTCTGCACACGAAGTTGACAGTTTCACCAGTCTTTTCCGGTCGGCAGTCAGGTACCACAAGAAATATAATGCCTGGTGTGACAAGTGTTGTTGAGCTAAATGCGTATAAAGCCTTTGCTACGTCTGTTACTGCAATTCCGGCCATACGAGCTCCCAACTCCACTTGATACTTAATGCCCCACCACCAAAACCTTAAAACAGGCGGTCTTGATGTGGTCCAGTTGTTTTTAATGTCACTGGGCAAATCCTTTGGATCGATGACGGTGTAGCCCCTTTTTAGCATTGATTTGGTCCACCGTGTCAGTTGGTTTAATGATGAGACCCCATCTTTAAGCGACGGGTCGTACCCTGTTACAGGAGCACCGTTATCTGCTAGGACAACCGCCCACGCAGCAGATTTACCTCCTGTCACGCCTACATTTGATACGAACATGTAGCGCATTCCGCCAGGAGCCTCAAACTGATAGATACTTCCTTGCCCATTTAGTGCCGCCGATATTACCTTTTGAAACCAAGCACCGTTGGCGGCAATATCATACGGGCAGCTCATGTGATTGAAGCAGTGCATTACTTGCTCGAACACATAAGCTTTGCTTACGGCGTTGCTTTCTATAATCGGGCTGTACCAACTTTGCCAGTTTGAAGCCGCCGTTGACAGCGCAGCCACGATTATCGCCGGTGGTTCCGCCGTGTTGTCCCAGCTTGCGGAAACAACATTGTCAGCAGAAGCACTGATTTTTCCCAGGCCGACCGTAGCATCGCCGCCATTCAGCAGGGTTTCGATTTGGAATTTTTGATTGTCAGTCAGATCAGAGACTTCAATTTGACCCGAAAGAGCATTCCACATATCAAGCTCTTGCTGATACACCTGGGTTTTGATGTCTTCATCAACGACACTGTTAGGCTGAGACTGCGCCTCCGATAAAGGTTGCGCATTTTCCATTCCGACGCATCCTGCCGTAACTAAGGTCAGAATGACCACTGCTATTAATAGCGAAAGACCTTTCATGTCACTCTCCTTATCTTTAGCTTCTGATTAAAGTATGAATACTATAAGATATATAGATGAACGTGTCAACACACTGTTAATAGGACTTATCTAAGTCAACCGAAAAATCTTCTCTTACTTCGATGCCTTCATCTTCAAGCAGCTTTTTTTGTTCCACCGCAGAAATTTCAGAATTTTTGATGCTAATGTAACCCTTTCCATTAATAACCCTCCACCACGGTGTTTTGCCGTCATTTCCAAATCTGTTAAGAATCCAACCAACCTGTCTGGCCATTCTCGGCTGTCCTACAAGAAGTGCAATGCGCCCGTAACTGGTCACTTTTCCGTAAGGTACCTTTTTAACTTCTTTTAGTACTCTGTCTTTAAAGCTTTCCATGGGTTAATGTTATTTTAACAGTTTGAAACACACCATGATCTTTTCTAGTTTCAGCACAAATATTGTATACTTGGGGTTGCAGCAGCAGCTTTTTGGCTTGGAGGGATACCGAAGTGGTCATACCGGGCTGGTCTCGAAAACCAAGCGTGGGGCAACTCACACGGGAGTTCGAATCTCCCTCCCTCCGCCAGATAACCCCTCGTTGCATTATAGCCTTAATAATAGTTCCAAAGTCTGTACACTATAATAGTTCGGAAAGTAGATGCTCTACAATTCTGGTAGTTGAATCCGGTTTCTCTTGGTTCACATCAAGCAATTTAATGCCAAATTTAGTAGCCCTTTTTTCTATGAAGATTTCAAAAAATGGCAGCAAACTGGCAAGCGGATATTGTGAAAGGTTTCAGGTCCGTTCTACGTCCTCCGCCCCGTGCATATACATTACTAAAATCTGTTGTTGTATTCCGAACCCTCTAATTTGTTGTAAAATCATAAGATGCAAGAGGCCCTAGACAACCTAAAAAAACAAATTAGTTCCATAAAAAAAGTTTTACCTATACCTAATGATAGTTGGCAAAGGCTGCTGCCTAGGATCACTGTCGGACTTATGGCGGGCGGCGAAAGCTCTCGTTTTAAAGAAGTTACAGATACAAATAAAAATGTTTTTCAACTTCCTGATGGGGACACTATGATTGAAAAAACCATTAGGCTTTACAAGGAAGCAGGAATTACGGATTTTGTAGCTTTGGTATTTCATAAGGGACAGGCGATTGAAGATCTGCTAAAAGATGGTTCGGATTTAGGAGTAAATATTAGATACAGTTACGATCCAGGAGCGCCTGTGGGAAAAGGAGGGGCGGTTAGGAACGCATTAGAAAACGGTTCTGTGCCTAAAGACAACTACTTGATAATTCATAACCCTGACGATGTAATCCTTGATTACTCAAATTCCTTTCCAAAAGATATTATGTCCTCGCATCTAGAAGGTGAAAAAGATGGAAGGGTTGCCACTGTTGTAGTTGTAGAGGGGACACCTTATCCTTATACAGGTATGAAAATTTCCAAAAATATTGTGGAACAAATAGAAATGTACCCGATTATACCGATACCGACTCATATTGGAGTAACAATATTTTCTCCTCAAACATTCGAATATTTTTATAAAATGTTTGATTACTCAAAAAAATCCGACTTCGAAAAAGAACTGTTTCCTGTTTTATCAAAAGAACACAAATTAAACGCCGTATCCATTCCACAGGAGTGTTGGATTGCAGTAAACAACCCTAAATCCTATAAGGAATTGCTTAAGAGGCTTAGCTTAGTCTAGTACTGATGATTTTGTGATAAAATCTACCTGCTTTCCACGCTTGTCTTGGAGGGATCGCATAGTGTCGCCTTTAGCAACCTATGTGCACATTCCGGTTTCGGTATGGAGGGATCGCATAGTTGGTCTAGTGCGCAGTCCTGGAAAGACTGTATGGGGGAAACCTCATCGCGGGTTCGAATCCCGCTCCCTCCGCCAGATTTTGATGTAAACTTTAGAAATGAATAAATTTGTTTTCATTTTTTTATTAATTAGCACCTTTTATGTGGGGAGGCTATCTACTACTCTGCAAAAACCAAATGTTCCGGCATCTTCTGAAACCGCCTTTGATGATACTAATAACAGAAAGATGTATAAAAACACTGATATTGCCTTTACGTACGACCATAGGTTGACAGTAAAAAGTGCACTGCCTTATGAGAGCAGTTTATATAGTGGCGAGGAAGGGGAACTGGTTGTAGTAAATCCAGAAGAAAATAACTGCTTTGAAAGATTAAACCCTACTATAGTAATCGACGTCATTAAGAACTCGACGGCAGCGAACATGAAGGACTTTATAAAGACAGATCTAAATTACAAAACTTACGACGATGCCAAATATATGTATGAGCTAACTAATGCTGATAATTTTATAAACGAAAACCTGTTCGTGTATGAGGGTAACCTTCAGGAACATAAAAATTCGGTTAAATATTATGTAGTAAGAAAGGGAACAACTTTTATAAAGCTAAAATTGTACAGTGGTTGTAACGAAGGCGCTCATTTTAATGATGATGAAGAATCCGAATTTTATAAAATATATAGCTCGTTAAGCATTAACTAAATCATTGTGTGAAAAAAGTTCCAAGATCGTCCCGCGCCTTCCACCAAGTGTTTCTAAAATCAGACTAATACTCAAAATTTCGATCAGCACAGTAATTTTTGCACAAATATTTAACAGAAACTCGGCGTATGACTTTGTAGTCATAAACCGAGTTTAATGCTTAAAAATCCTTTTTGTTACAATGAAGCTTGCTGTGGTTAGTAGCATCGTAAGTATAATCTGTGCAACCATGTAGTATAGATGGGCATATTCCACAAGAGTATAGAGAAGTATCGTATTTGCTGTCAGGATACATACTCCCATCAAAAAATACATAGGCAATTGTTTTGGAATAATCCTAGTGTCCTTGCTTCCAAATGTCCAAAACTTTTGAATAACGAAGTTTATTCCATTATTCAAGATAAAAGCACAGACAGCCGATATTACATACCATACGCCCAGCATTTCTGTAAGCACATACAAAACTACATAGTATACTACAACTCCAATAGCACCTCCTAGCAGAAACCTCAAAATCTGTGGAAGTTTTCGTTTACTCATTGCACTCTCCTTTTCTTCTGGTTCGCTTAAATCGTATACTATCAGAAGGGTTTTGAAACACAAGAAACTCGAGGCATTCATCTATTTAGCAATGATACATATTTTCCAAAATCACCCTATACTCTCCGCGATGTATAATCGAAATGTGACTACTAACCCTTCAGAGAATCCAGAAGATAAGGAAAGACCGTTTATTTATTTAGAACATGGCGAACCTTATATTCCAACGTATCCTGTTAAATCCGAGGTACTTCAAGTACTGCAGGACGGCTCTGTAATGCATGATGTAGATTGTTTAGGTGGATATATAAGTACTCATAGGCCAATAGTCTTTATAGGTACAGGGAATGAGTTACCATTTAGCGATCAAACGGTAAAAACCCTTGGTGAATCGATGCTAGGTCCTAATCGTGAAAACTGGTTTGTTTTTCAAGAATTCACTTTTTTAGATGAAAGTCGCCCTTATAAAGAATTAAAGCAAGCTTTTTATTATGTATTATCCGCTGATGCTCTTAAAAAATTAGAATATACACCTTCTAAAAACATTGATTATCCAGGGAGTCCCTATAAAAAATAAGTTCCAATATCACCCCACGCTCTCTACCACGACTGAATACTCGTGCTATAGGTATATCTAACAAAAGTGTTATACCAACCAATAACCATAGCAACCGCAGGTTTTTACACCACCTATTAAAAATGATTCGACTACAAACCAGCCAACACTGCTCATATCAATATATTTAATTGTGAGCAGGGAATATATAGCTGTTTTTACTACATTTAGGGTAAGGCCATTGCTGTGTCACTAGAATTTTCAATATATTGTTGTTGCAAGGCAAATAAATCCGTTTCGTTTCCATCAATCTGATTGTCATGCCATATCTTTGCTAAGTCTGTACCAACATAAAAATAATGCCAGTCTTCATTACTTATCCCATCATGATTATTTGTATATGAAAGCACAAAACCATATTTCCAGCCATTCTCTACGAGCCAACTTCCTGCTTTAGTACCTGTAAAGTTTGCGTTAATATCTACCACATTTCCAATTTCGGGAGTAGTAAAGTCTATAGCTAAGCCAGTATGATGTTGTGACGTACCTGGAAGAGCCACCGTGTCTTTATCTGTTGCTTGTTCGTATGCAATTTTTTGATCTGCATAAGATCTGAAAGCGGAGCGTAAATACAAGGAAATTCCTGCTTCATGAGAAGCTATAAATAACTTTCGCAAGTCTTCTATACAAAGCTTATTAATCTTTGTTTTTTCATTAAGTACCCACACTTCAGGTGCTACGTCAGCAATAGTCACTAAATTTGGTTCAACCTCTTGTTTTATTACCTCTTGTTCTAGGGGGTGTTTTGAGTCTACTACCCTTAAGGATTCTGCAGAAACAGTTACTAGACTAATTTCTGACTGTACCTGTTTCGAATATTCTGCCTGTGAAGTTGAGTTCTGAATGTTTGGTAATTCTGCTGAAGAAGCTAAATACCCCTCTTCGTACATATCATAAACTTGAGGTGTTTCCAATTGGGGAAGTTGGGTAGTAATAGCTTCAATACTTGAACTGGGGTTCTGCGAAATTTGAGTGGCCTTTGATTGGTTTTCATATTTAGCAATTGTTTGCGGGTTTATCTTACCGCCTTCATTTATGTGAGAAATATATCCCACTACTAAACCAGTTAGTGCCACTGCCGAAACTGCCCCTGCAACAATCTTTCCTCTTGTATTTGGCTCCATTATTTTTTCGGAAAATGCTTTTAATCTACTTTTTAACCCTTCTAAGATTGGTCTTCTTTCACTTGCGGGCATATTTTGTGTAATTGTCTCAATGTCTTGCTCCATCAACCGCAGATTTTGTTGTTCCAGCAATTCGTTTTCAGCTCTTAATTTTTCATCCAAAAGCTGTTTTTCCTTTTCTATTTTTATGGCTTCTTCGTATATATCTATTTCTTTGTCTTTTTTTAAGATTTTTGCATAGCTCATTACATTCGAAGCCGACTCATCGCCAAACTTTTCAAGAAGCATCTTCTTTTCCGCCCATGTTTTGTGCGCGTGGTAAACTACTTTTCCCTTTACACTTCTCAGAACTTTCAGCATTTCCATATCTCTTGAGTTTTCATCGTCTACATGGAGTAGGGACTCTGCTTCTTTGCATATACTCAACACTTCACGATAGCTACCATCTGCTCGTTCCAGGAACTCGTTATATACATCGTCCGCAAATTTTCGCCCCTCTTTGTTTAATCTCCCACTCTCGCTAATAATGCCTTTTTCACTTTCTTCACTCGGCAGTCTTGCATTTATATTCTCTAGTATTAATGTTGCTTGGGAATTTGACATTTCTTCCATAGGTGCGCCCTCAGTCATAAGATTTTCTGAAATTCTTCCTTTACTTTTAACAGTAGCCTTTTATGAAAATCTGGAATTTCTTTCAATACAAGGGATTTAGCAGAGCTGAAATCGTTGTTACCTAGTAATTGATAAAATTCTAACCTGTGCTGTAGAGATAGAGTAGTTAGTACTAAATTTAAAGCTTGATCATCCAAATACCTGTTCATTTCAGAATCTTTGAAATCTAACTCTTGTACTATCATCTCATGTAACTTATCGGAAAGTTTTCCAGCGTCAGTATTGTTGGTCATGTCTACATTATCGCACGTGCACTATTCAGTGAGAATATGTTTAATACTTTCATTATAGGGAATTGTTAAAAAATAGGTTCTAACTTGGAATACAGTGTCCCGCCATATCGATAACACACATTTTAAATTTTTCTACCAGAGTTAAAAAATCCCCGTTTGATATATGTTACAATGTGTCCAAAATATTCCACATAAGGAAGGAGTGCGTGCCATGATTGATTTCAACTTTACTCAAGTGGAAATCTACAGACCTGTGCTCTAGGCGATGGGCCGGCAAATCGATGTTTAAACATACTAAACATCGGTTTTTATGAATGAGAGAAGCGCTAGTAGCACCCTTAAGACATACGGTTTAGACATCCCTCTAAATTGTATGCCCTATTTTTTATTCGGTGGTGTGAAATAAACGCCAGTTCCCCATACCTATGCTATACGTAGTGTATAATCCCAATATGGCCGTACTATCAAAACCCGATATTTTAAAACACTACAAAGCGGGAAACATTGTAATTGACCCGTTTGATTCTTCCAACTTAGCAAATACAAGTTACGACGTTAGACTTGGTCTTTACTTTTACAGACAATCGAGCATGAAACACATTCAAACTGTTAACCCCTTTTACCAAAAATCTATCGAAAAAATGTACGACAAAATCGAGGAAGCAGTGCCGGTAAAAGGGCTCAAGTCCGAACTTAATCCTTTTAACAACTTAACGGCCAAGGATCGCGTAATTTTAATTGCGCCGAACGAAACAATTTTAGCTCACACCTACGAATTTATCGGCGGTAAAAACGGAACAAAAGACTTACCTGCTGTAACAACAGAAATGCGAGCCCGAAGTTCGATTGGTCGTATTGGGATTGCGGTTTGTAAATGTGCCGGTTGGGGAGACATTGGCTATATAAATCGCTGGACAATGGAAATCACAAATTTTAGCACCGCGGTAATACCACTTCCTGTGGGAATTAGAATCGCGCAAATAATTTTTCACTCGGTAACACCCATAGAGAACGTCGACAGCTACTCGCAAAAGGGCAAGTATCAAACCTCTGAAGATATAAAAACCTTAAAAAAGAACTGGCAGCCCTCTGATATGCTCCCCAAGCTTTACAAGGATAGGGATTTGGGGAATTTTCATAAATATCTATAACTCGCTGCGTAACTTTTCTTCAATTTTTGTGGTCGAATTCTGTTTGATGACGTCTAAATTTTTTAGTTTCACACCTAGTTTTTGGCATCTGTTAGTCTTTTTGTTCCACGCAGAGTCTGTATTTTTATTTGTTAACACGTAGTTTGGTTTTAGCTTGTTAATTATCCTCGAGTGGGTAACGTCGAGTTTTTTTATTTTCGGTAAATGAGTAAATGTCTTTAATCAGAAACACATAGTCAACATCGATAAGCGCACTTAAAAACACAAGTCGATTTCGTTGATTATTTATGGGTCTGTTAGGACCTTTGGACAGTTTTATGGACTTATCATTTTCTAGGCCAACGACTAAAATATCTACGGCTTGTTTAGCTTTATGAAACAAATTTAGATGTCCAATGTGTATGATATCAAAGCAGCCTGTGACGAGGCCTATTGTTTTACCTAGTGCTTTATGGGCTAAAATTATTGTGGGCAGTTCCGAAAAATCTTTTATTTTCGATTTATCCACTGGCCGCATTTTATAGCGAATTGTATTGTCACTCAATACTGTGTTTTTGTAATCGGCTGATAGTGCTATGAGATAGTTTTGGATATTGCTTTCATTTTAGATTCAGACAGTTGATAAACGCCGAAACTTCTAATGTCTTTTTCTGTATCTAAAGTTATTATGTGTTTCCTGTCGAATAGTGCTGTTGGAATATCCCTGTCCTCTGATATCAAGTACGAAGTTGTGAATTTGCACATGCAGAGGCATAGAAGATAGTCAGTATACGATATGCCTCGTGATACTTTATGTAACATTAATACAAGTTCTGGGAATTCGTCAGCGTGTTTGTCCACTGGATATTTGCTAAACTTGAAATCATCCAAAAACTTTATGCGTTCATTGTATCTTTCGACAGTACCACTTCCCCTTGTAAATTCAAATTGAACCTGGGGTACGGTCAAAAAAGAGCACCCTTGTTGGCTTAAATCTCCGAGGAAATCGCCAAACATGTCTGGGTATTCTACTACAGCGACAAGAATATTTGTGTCGAAGAAAAGGTACCCGTTCTCGAGATCCTTAACAAGATCGGGCGTGTTTATTAGGTGCATCCAGTAAAACCTCTTCAGGTCTCAATGTTTTTTGCAACTCTCTTGCTGCTTTAACAAAAGCGTCCTTATTAAACTCAGATCTAGAAGATGTCTTGGGGGTGTATTCTGAAGCCTTTTTGAGTTTTGACCTAAGCTCCTTTATTAGTGGGTTGTCCATAAGTGAATATTACACAGGCATGTAGCTACTGTCTACGTTCGATACTCTAAGCTAAATAGAATGTTTGTACAGCCCCCGGGTTTGTGCTATACACAACATAAATGGATAACATTTCCGAAATTAAGCAAAAAATAGATATTGTCGATTTGGTTGGGTCGTATGTTCAGCTAAAAAAGACCGGCAGAAGTTATAAGGGTTTGTGCCCGTTTCATAGCGAGGGCACTCCTTCTTTTATGGTTTCTCAAGAACTTCAGATTTACAAATGTTTTGGATGTGGGGAAAGTGGCGACATCTTTAAATTTGTCGAAAAAGTCGAAGGGGTAGATTTTTCAAGTGCGCTAGAACAGCTAGCACAAAAAGCCGGTGTAAAACTTGATAGAGCGGAAATAGATCCGCAAGCTCAAAAAAAGAAACGCCTGTACTATATAAATCAGCTGACGGCGAAGTTTTACCATTATATTTTGACCCAAAGGCCCGAAGGCAAGGTCGCACTGGATTACTTAAAGGAAAAACGAAAACTTAGCGACAAGACAATTGAGGATTTTATGCTTGGTTATGCACCGGATAATTGGGACTCCTTGTTAAAGTTTTTGGCCAAACAAAAAGTTGAAGTTCCCGAAATGCTCGAAGCCGGGGTTATTACAGCCCGAACTTCGGGTGGCGGCTACATAGATAAGTTTCGAGGTAGAGTTATGTTTCCCTTCACGGGAATTGACACAAAAATTATTGGCTTCAACGGTAGAACCGTCTTTGATAGGGATCCTAAGTATTTAAACACAGCTGAGACACCCGTCTTTCATAAAGGTTCCTTTCTATTTAACCTAGATAAAGCACGACTCGATCTTAAAAAGAAGGGTGCTGTTGTTGTAGAAGGCCAGATGGATGTAATTATGGCTTGGCAGTCCGGTATTACAAATGTAATAGCTTCGTCCGGCACTTTTTTAATGGATTACCAGCTAAAAACCATTTTAAGATATACCAATGACATCGTATTTTGTTTTGACAGCGACACCGCTGGAATAGGAGCGGTTTACCGCGCGGTAGAAATGGCAGAAAAACTTGGATTTAATATTCGCGTGACGATAATTCCTGCGCCTTATAAAGACTTGGATGAGGCGCTAAGGGCGGAACCCGAAAAGATGAAAAAGGCTCTTAAAGATCCGGTTGATGTTTATGACTATTATTTTGTTACCGTTTTAAAAACTCACAATAAGGAGACAGCTATAGGAAAAAAGCTTATTTTAGACGATTTGGCTCCTATTTTTTCTAAAAGCTCAAATCCTGTTGTCATAGACCACTACTCCAAAAAGATCGCCGAGGAGCTGGATATTTCTGAAGAAACAGTCCGCGGTGTCTTAAAAAAAGGTTTCTACGATTTGGCCTCGAACTCAAATACAGATAACACACCGGATTCAGGCGAAACCCCTCTTTGGTCCGAAAATAACCCCGAAGGCTATTTAGTCGCCCTTTTATTAAAAGCCGATATTGACACCATGCGTGATTATGGGTATAAATTGCAGCTGGAAGACTTCTCTGAGCCCATAGTTGTTGAGGTGTTTAAGGCACTTATCGACTATCTCAAGGAAGATAAGAAATCCTTTAATATAAAACAAGTCCTTAAAAGACTGCCTGATGATTATCAGGACAAGGTTTCTGAACTTTACCTTTGGGATTTTGATGGTATCATTGATGTCGACTCTCCACAAAGCCTTGAGAGAGAGCTTGAAAATGCGTTTAAACGCATGAAAAAAGATTCCGCTAAACGTGCAATTAAAAACCTCATTGAGGAAATTAAGGTTGCGGAACTTGAAAAAGATTCTGAAAAGGTTACTAAACTAACCAAAAAGGTCGAAAAACTTAAGAAAAATTTTCTGTAGTGTATAAAAAAGAAATTGCTTTTACGTGATAGACGCCTTGCGTACTGTCGCTTAAAATGTATTTATTGTATGTTTAAGTTGAGGAATTAAAAAGAAGAAGCAAAGAAACTATTTTTAGTCTTCTTCTAGGGTGTTTCTTTGATGAAAAACATCCCGTAGCCGTAATCGGCGAGGATCGTTTTCTCGTCAAGAAAAACAACATATGCCAAGAAAACCAAAAATCAAAATTGAAAAAAATGAAAAAGGCGGTTTAACAGACGCAGTAATTGCAAAACTAGTTACCCGCGGTAAAAAACAAGGTTACTTAACTCTTGATAACATTATGGAATTATTTCCTCAGGCAGAGGACAACCTCGAAGTATTAGATTCCCTTTACGAGAAATTAGTAGACGCAGGTGTTGACGTGTTTGATGTTGCCTCAGAAAAAGAAGCCGAAAAGATTAGCAAAATGGAAGACATTGATCTTACCCAAATTAAATTGGACAAAACAGTAAGCAGTGATCCTGTAAGAATGTACCTTAGAGAAATAGGAAATTACAATCTTTTAACGGCTGTCGAAGAAGTGGACTTGGCTAAAAAGGCTGAGGCTTTAAGGTTTAGACACATGATTAAGGAACTTCAAGAATCCGGTATTAAAAAACCTACCGTTAAGCAAGTATCCACAGAAATGGGATTGACCGAAAAACAAGGCAAAGAAGTGGAGACTTTTGGTAAAAAAGTTACCGAAAAAGAAGGTCACCACGCTCAAGAAGTTTTGATTCGCGCAAATTTGCGTTTGGTTGTTTCTATAGCCAAAAAATACATGGGACGAGGTTTGCAGTTTTTGGATCTTATTGAAGAAGGAAACATCGGACTTATGCGCGCTGTTGATAAGTTTGATTGGAGACGAGGCTTTAAGTTTTCAACCTATGCAACTTGGTGGATTCGCCAAGCCATAACACGAGCCATTGCAGATCAGGCAAAAACAATTCGTATTCCGGTTCACATGGTTGAGACCATTAACAAATACAAAAAAGTCGAAAGGGATTTGGAGCAAAAGTTTGAAAGAATTCCAACCCCGGAAGAAGTTGCAAAGGTAATGGGCATCGAGGTAGAAAAAGCACACGAAATTGTAAAAATCGCGCAGGATGTTACTTCTTTGGAAACGCCGGTGGGAAAAGAGGAGGATACAAGACTTAAAGAATTTATTGAGGACGAAACAACGTTGTCTCCATTTGAAGCCGCAAGCCGCGAACTTTTAAAGGGCCACATTGATGAGGTTTTGCAGTCGTTGAATCCGCGCGAAAGGAAAGTGCTCGAATTAAGATTTGGTTTAAAAGACGGTCGAACCCGCACACTTGAAGAAGTTGGAAAAGAGTTTGGTGTTACACGAGAACGAATTAGACAAATTGAGGCCAAGGCTTTGCGAAAGCTTCGCCATCCATCGAGGAGCAAACGTTTACGAGACTACCTTTAATAAAGAAAACGCGAAATCGCGGCCTACCGGCCGCGATTTCTTTTCAATTGGTTATACCTTACGGTATAATAAAATTTGTGGAAAAGACTGACATTTTGAGTACGAAAAGAAAAGGTCTTCTAGGTACACATAAAAAGAATTCAGCATTTTGGACAATCGTAGCGTTAATAGCTTCGGGCGTGGTTGTTGTTTACGTTTTAAAATATTTTTCTGACGTAGAAACACTTTTACGTTCCTCAGGACTTTTAGCCCCTATCATTTCCGTACTTTTGTATGGGCTTTTTAGCGTCACACCTGTTCCAACCGACTCTCTGACGATAATTAACGGTGCAATTTTTGGCCCATTCTACGGCACACTCATAGCTTGCACCGGTAACACGTTTGCCGCGTTGATAGAGTACTTTGTTGGGATGAAAATTGGAGTGGCGGCCGATACAAAAGGTCGCTCGGTAAAGATTCCTTTTACTAAAAAAGAGTTTGATGTCGATAGTGTGGCCTTCTTGTTTTTAGGCCGTTTTATACCCGGTTATGGAAGTAAGCTCGTAAGCGTTTTAGCAGGAATGTATCGCGTGAACATTATCAGATATCTCTGGACAACATTTGCCGCTAATATTACCGGCGCGCTGATGTTTGCCTACGGTGGCTACGGTCTTAGACATTTAAACGATTAATAGTGTACAAACGAAGATTTGTTTTTAGGCAAAAAAGAGGCGGAATTTTCCATTTGGAATATTCCGCCTTTTGGCTCGCCTGTTAGATCTATCTTTCATTTCGACCTAAATTGGTGGCGCAGTTGGTGTGGACTCTTGCGTTGGCTCGGGTTCTGCTGGTGCTTGCGTTTCGGTTGGGGGCGGCTCGACAGTGGGCTCAACCGTGCCTTCTTGTGTGTCACCAGGTGTGGGGCTAGGTGTTGGCGGCTCCGCTGTCGGGGATTCTGCAACCAAGGTTGCGCTGAGAGTGTATGTACTAGTTTCCGTGTACGTAGACGTCGCCTCTGCAGGAACAGTTGTAGCACTGTTCTGAAGGGTAGTGGTTGGTAAAATTCTGGGGGCGTTTTCGGTAGATGTCTCAGTTGCAGTTTGAGTCGGTTCTGTTGTGTTAGTAGTAGTAAATACTGCTATTTTTCCGGAAAAGCTCAAGATTCTACGATCGTTAAGCAGTCCATAACCGGATGCAGTGGTTGCTGCCACAAACACGATGGTGATAAGTAATAAAACGGGCCTCGCAGTTAATTTTCTCATTTTTATACCTACTGTTGCTGGGTAAAAACAATACTTAACTGGAAATCGAAACTTTGCCCGCCCGACCCCAGATTTGTATCGGCAGGAATGTGCCAATACAAGTTGAAATCCTTTGCCTCTTGCGGAGCGAGCACTGTGCCACAAAGTGCGCTATCGACTTGCACACTTAAGTACTCGGGTGGCATTTTAATTACCTCGTAACAAACAACACCGGAAACGCTTCCGCCATTAACAATATGGATTGTTTTTGTGCCTTCATCACCGGGTACGATATTGTTTCCAAAGTCAAAGGATACTTGGTCACTACTTTTTGTGCTCGTAGAACCACCGATCTCAAGAATAAGCGTTGCACCTTGGCCACTAAATCTTATAGTTTCGGTGTCCGATAGCAGTGCATATGCCCCTCCAAGCGTCAGCACCAAAACTACGACTAAAAATATTGTTGCGGCTTTTTTAAGTGTCATTGCGTACCTCCGAATATGATCATGAACCCTCGTTGCATAAAGGATAATATGTATCCAAGTAGCGGGACTCTTGCGATATAAACACCCTCTATTTGGTTAACATGCCATGCATCGACTGCGTTGTTAGCGTCACCTTTTGTCCTGTAGGTATGTTGTTCAATACTGACAATTCTATGAATAATATCTATGCCCTCCTTTTTAAAAAGAACAATATCCCCAATACTCGGGGTTTTATCGCCTTTATAAACGACGGCCAGGTCGCCTACTCGAATTGTCGGAGCCATAGAGCCACTCTTTATCACAATAAACTTGAAAGGGCCATATCCGTAATTTGACATTATTACTGTAACTAAAATTAAAACGATGCACGCGAAAACAATATTACTCGCAGTTTTGGATCCGGTTCGGGTCTTTTCTCGTCTGTTGTTTATCATATTTCCGCCTTAAAAAATGGGGCAAACCTGGCTTATTGCAAGATTTGCCCCCATTAACATAACTATTTAGTTAGTTAGTTTTGATCGAGATGGAATACAACGTCAAACGTCGCCCCGTCGCCTTGAGCGAGGTTATCCAAGGGACTGGAGTCGTGCCAAGTTGCCCATAGAGTCATCGGTAACACTTCGCCGGGCTGCAGGGTTTTAATATCGACGCGAATACCTTCGCTGGCGTTGAGCGTCAAAGAGCCACCATAACGGGTCCAGGGATCAGCATTCATCTGGAATGAGGGCCTAATAAAGTTTCCCAGCTCGCCGCCAAATTCGTCGCAGGTCGCGTCGCCAGCTTCTTGTTCCGGCTCAATGCAGTTGTTTTCGAGGTTTTTTACGTTTTTGATTTCCAGCCACAGATTCCCGGGGATTGTGCCGTCGTTTTTCAGGTTAATTTGCCCGGCCAATGCCCAATCTGTGGGTTTAAGATTCGTGACCGTATAGGACTGGCTCACACCATCCGTGTTGCCTGTTTTGAGATCGAGAGTTCCAGCCGCGAAAGAATTGTCTGCCGCAGTTTCGGTGTCGCTAAAGTATGCATACGCACCTACGGCTGTCATCACAACGAATAGAGCCAGTACAGCAACGATTAAAACTTTCGAGTGTTTCATTATTCCCTCCGTGAGATTTTGATTTCAGTTTTATCGAATCAGCTCCCTAAACCGTCCACAGGATCCCTCCAATCCTTTTGTTTTGTGAACTAAATTTGGTTTTAAAGGTGCTACTGCGCCTTTTGTACCACAGACTTTATACCAATGTCAATGAGTACATCTATATGTTATTTTCGATAGAATTTTGCAACTTAGAATAATCGGTACGTTTATTTGTTAATCTTTTTTAACTCAAGTCCTGCTAAAAACAGCACCGGCGTTATCCAAGTAAAATATTGAGTTGCCAACATTGGGTTAAATGCAATAAAGATAAATAAACCTGTTAAGCAATAAAGCATTGTTGGGATTTTTTTTAGCCATAAAAGTACAAGATTGAGGGCGCTAAAAACAACAAGAGGCAGGCGGGGGAGCAGATAGTAAAAGATATTATTTTTTTCTACGCCGACATTGTATAAAACCAAAAGGTTTTGGTAGCCAAACTCAACTCCGAGTTTGCTAGGCTCCCTGGTAAATGAAAAGAGCATCGAGTAAAAAAATGCTAACGGATTTTTTACTATCACAGGTATTCCGACGCCAAAGGTTGGAATTAAAAACAGCGCGGCTCCTTTTAATAAGTCTTTAAAGCTAAATTCCCTATTAATTAGTGGCATTAAAAATATCGGAGCAACAAATACGCCAATATGTTTTATCCCCATCGATAAACCGTATACAAAAAACGCCCATATCTTTGCATTTTTGTTTTTACTTGTTAGCAAGTAAATAGATGCCATAAGCAAAAATATTGCTATAACATCTTGTTTGCCGTCCGAAATATTGGCAATTGTCCAGCGATTAAACATAAAAAAATTGGCGGCCACAAACCCCAGCGCCTTTTTGTTTTCCCTTCTAAATATAAAATATATTGCCAGCGCACCAAACATTTCGGCTGCCCAAAGTACATTTGAGTAAATAAGGGCAAAATTGTACCAGCTAAAATTTCCGGCCAAAACAATAATATAGAGAAAATAATAATAAAGAGGAAGCAGAGTCGCAAACTTTCTGTTAGTCAAAAGATCGTAGTCTAATATTTTTGCATATGGATTTTGACCGGCTCCAATTTGAGTTGCCTGTTGGTACTCGTAGTCAATGTCCAAAGTTGTTAAATGGTCTGCATCTTTGAAGTTAGATTTATTTACTATTATTACAAGATAAAACGAAAGGGCGAATGCTAAAATTTCTATTACCAGTGCAAAATACTTGTGAGTCGCTAGAAACAATTTGATTTTTGTAAATGCAGCTTGCATATAGTCATTGTAGAATATTGAGCAGTTGCGCGAAAGGGGCGCAATCGACAGGGTAGTCAGCTCACTGCCTTTAATGTTATATTCACAAATGTATATATGAATGCACGCGAAATAGAAAAAATGGAAAAATTTGAAAAAACCTACTGGTGGCACGTTGGTAAAAAACATTTAATAAAATATCTTGTCGAAAAGTATACAAAAGCTACCAACCTAAATATTTTAGAAATTGGGTGCGGCGCAGGAGAGATAACTCAAGACCTTCAAAAATACGGAACCGTATTGGGCAACGATGTTTCCGAAACAGCCTTAGCCGCCTGTAGAAACAAAGGATTTCAAAATTTGCTTTACGGCGATATAAACCAACTCGATCTGTCCTCGTACGCCGAAAAATTCGATTTAATTTTAGCGCTGGATGTTTTAGAGCATATACAAAATGATATGGAGGCTATGCAACGAATTATTAAACTTTTAAAACCGGGCGGAATATTTTTGGTTGCGG
>CAZTDP010000001.1:67136-76235 GCA_964612565.1 uncultured Candidatus Saccharibacteria bacterium | reverse complement strand
GCTATGCAACGAATTATTAAACTTTTAAAACCGGGCGGAATATTTTTGGTTGCGGTTCCTGCCTACAAATTTTTGTGGAGTTCCCATGACGAAGCCTTAGAGCACAAGCGTCGTTATACTTCATTTGAAATTATTACCAAACTTAAAGACACCGGATTTGGCATTTTAAAAAGTTCACACTTTGTGTTTTGGTCGTTTTTTCCCATTGCGCTTGTTAAGTTTTTAAGCAATTTTATAGGTAAAAACGCCTATCCTAAGAGCTCGTACATTGAATTGCCCGACTCTTTAAACAACTTCATGATTAAAGTTTTAAAATTTGAAACACGTATGATCGACAAACTTTATTTGCCGTTAGGCACAACTATTATCGTTGTGGCCAAAAAGAACTAATTTTGCAGCCGAAAGGCTTCGGATTTTAGTCCGCAGAGGCTCTTATTACTTGTAATATTCTCTAACCTGGAACAATAGATACAAAGATATCGCCGTACTTACAACAGTCCCAAAAATATCGAATGTAACAAGGGAATAAACCATGTACAGCAGTACAGAATAAAACATAAATTTCCAACCACTTTGAGTTTTAGAAAAAAGTCCGGGTATTGAAATCCCCCTTAAAATCAAATTTGCGGCTAAAAAGATTAAAAGCAAAATATATCGCGCGCCCAAACCGCCGTAAAAATATCGCCCCATTCCGTAACCGCCCGTGTAGGCCCCGACCCCAAGAAAGGATAATAACGTTGGAATATACATTACGATTGAAACAATTGCTGCCCAAGGCGCAATTTGCACTAATAACGTTCTTATATTTTCGGGTAACGCAGGAACTTTTTTAACGTACGAGTCTATACTTGTTATAAATTTTTCCATAAGTTTCCTTCGCAAAAACCTTAGAGACTTAGAGTTTTTGCAGTGCAAAAAAAATACGGTGCTTCTTGTTTAATTAAATGCTTGGGTGTTAGTTGTGTCAACTAAACGTAAATTGCGACTATTCTATTTTTATAAAAGTGTCAGAGATATCATCTGGTACGTTGTCGTTTACTGAGAATGTGTTTCACAGAAGGGCTTATTGGTTTATCTTTACGGTGAGTACAGCCTACCCAGCAGCACGGTCGGCGCACACCTTCCTTAAGTTCCTTAATTGTTCTTCGGATATGCTCGTTTCGCGTTTCCTGTTTTTTCACGTAAGTGACCCAACAGATCCATTCATTGCGTGCAAGTGCGGTGATGTCTTCCCATGCCAAATACGCTTTTGGATCAAAATTTAAAGCCTCTTTTAAATCTACCGGAAGTTTATGCACGGTACCGCTCGAAATAGTATTTTTGGGCATGGGGTTATTTTAGCAAATCCTTTAGGGCGTGTTATCCAATTTTATTTCTGCAGTATTTGTGAGCCAATTTGCAACCGGTTCTTTGGGTTGAGGGAATGTTGCAGGCGAAAAGTGTACATCCGTTAGACAGAATAATAACCTAAATAATATACTTAGAAAGTATATGACTACCAAATCATTCATTTTATTGAGTCGTATTGCAGCATCCATTGCTGCCATCCTTGCAGTCATGGCTGGTGTGAATGGCCTGGTAATAATCAGACACGTAGCCCCTCAAACGCTGATGGTCGAAACGTGGAGAGTGGTAGGATTTTTCACTTTTGGTATTTTATTTTTAATTTTGGCTTATAGACCGAGGCACAATACTCTCTTGTGGCTAGCGGTTATCATTAATAAAGTTGTCTTAGCTATGACCGGCGTAATATACGGTAATGATGTGCAAGGAGCAGTCACATCCACGATTTGGGATGTAACTCTATCCGCAATCCTAATTTTTGGTTTTATTTGCTCCAGGCAAGGAGCGGACAAAACTTAATTCGGCGTGATTTTTTAAAGTTAGCAATGCCTTTAAAAGCGACTGCTCAAGAAAATCTGGTTTGATAATTTTAATTAACATAGGTAGCCATCCGGACAAGGATTCTTCTGTAATTACTCTTGTGTTATTTCCTAATTTTTCAAATTTCCATAAGTGAACAGCACTCATTCCTAAAGAATTTCCCGTCCACCCAATTGATTTATTGCTTACAACCTCTTGTAGTTCAGAGACAATATTTATACCCATTGCTTTCCATTTAAAAGTAGCTCCTTTAACCAACTTCCCTTCCAGCTTTGCGAATGTAACTTCCTTTTGCCAAACCGGCCAGTTGTTTATGTCTGATTGGATTTGCCACACGTGCGAGATAGGGGCGTTAATGATTGCTTCTTTTTTTTGCAGTTAGGGGTGCTTTTGAGTCAATATTCACTTGGTTATTATATCAAAAGGTTCCTGCGTTTTAATGTAGAGCGGTGGGTTTCGAGGCCAAAATGCACTACCGATAGATTTTTTTAAGAGAATTGAGACAAGGGACGGGGAAGTGGCTGGTGTGGAATATACTGATCTATGCAGCAATTTACATGGGGCGGAAAGGGTTAGAGTAAGTACTAACTGGCTCCCTGTGGCTTTGGAGGTTAGAAAACATGCATTTAAACGCAAAACGGGTAGCAAGTTTGGTTTTTTATTTCCAAATGCTACCCGTTGAAACTTTCGCTCTCGTGAGCAGGCTGTTTGCCGCCTTTATCCCTCTTCTCCGAATTTGGCGTTGTTGTATTCAGTGAGAGACCAACCCCAAGGTCCTTCTTCGTCCTCTTCTTCTTCTGGGGTGTCTTCTTCGATGTAGGAGTCGGCTTCTTCTTGTATTCTGGCGCTTTGGGCCCCCACAAATTCTCCCCAGTCTGGCTCCTCCTCTTTATTGTCAGGTGAAAGTAATTCGAAATCTTCTTCTTCCTCCCAGGCTTCAAATTCCATGAGCAGTTCATCTGGTGAAACCAACCAGTTTCCTGAGCGAAATACCCAGTTTAGATGGTCCGAAAGACAGTCTCCGACGATCTGCTTTAAGTGAATCCAGGCAGCGTGGGAGTCCGGGTCCTTGCGGTTTCGGGCTTTTTTCAAAAGCTGTTCTACTTGCAAGGCCTCGTCTTCTGTTTCTAGAACCACCCATTCTGGTTTTGTTTGGCTCATATAGGTATCTTCGAGCACTCCGGTGATAGAAACACCTGTTTCCATTCTGTCTATTACAGACTGAAGGGATTTTTTACGTAGCATTTACACCTCCGTATTGATCTTATGCGGTTGAATTGTTGTAATTATACCCTAAAACGAGGAAAACAGCAACCTATAGTGTCTGGAACCTGCCTATTTAGTTCTAACGTCTGCTATGGGTAACTCAGAGGAGTATTGTTATTGTAAGGAAAATATGTTGGCTCCTCCGGCTGGATAAATCGCTACACACTGCGTGTTTCGCTCATACATTCTCAACTCGTAAAACTCGTTTCGAAAGGCGAACCAACTTCGTAGATTCGATATGTACCGAAGAAAACAGAAAAAATGTCCGCAAATCCTGCGGACTTACGGTCATTTTTCTTGCTCGAGGATCGTAACATTAATATAGCCAACACCCTTCCCGCTATTGTTCAACTCTTTGAAGATTATACTTATATGGATAAATTGAAATTGGAAATGGCTCGACCTGCCAATTATTTATAAACCTAGAAAGCGTTGGAACTTTTTCAGTTGGAACAAAAGATCCGAAAGATATATTGAAGTTTTATGTTTAATAAATGGAAGTATATTTCCATCGCGCAAAGCGTTAAATGTGTTAGGCAAGGTCCATTTCAAATCAATAGTCTTTCTATTTTTTAAGTAGCCATTCTTGTCGAAAAGATTTCCATTTATATCTTCAAAAGCAAGTTCATATTGGTATTTAGGAAGGTAATATTGAGATCCGGGTTGAATAGGCTCTAGTACGCTCAATATTTCTTTATCTGATGTTCCCTCTACGATCGATTCAAATATAATTGTTAGTTTTTTCGATTCCTTAGGCTCAAATTTTATTGGTTCTTTAACCTGTGTTCCATTTGTATCATGGATATCGGTTGAGCCATGTCCAAACCGTCTTGTGTCAGTTCTTTTTTTATCTCTCCAAACGACTAGAAAAATTCTCTGTAGGGTATTTGTTTCAATGCTATGGTTTTTAATTGATCCTTCAAAGGTAAATCTATACCATGCCTTCCCATCCCTATTAAAAGGCTGTCCGCTGGTACCTGCAAATTCGAATGAAAATCGAGGGTTTCTCTTTCGTCTGTCATTAACGAGATAAGGAATGCCCCCCATTGATATTATTGCGGTAACCCTTTCAATTACTAACCAGTAATTTATATTTCTCAGCGTCCGCTCTAAGTTAGCCAACATTGATGGAACTTTCAACTCGAAGTTATATTAAGTACCAACTGGCTCCTCCGGCTGGATTCGAACCAGCGACCTAGCGCTTAACAGGCGCCCGCTCTACCACTGAGCTACAGAGGAATAAATGCGATACCCAGTCAACAAAACACTAAACCAAACAACCAAAGGCAGTTTAACGTAAACTGTCTACAAGGCAAAGGAATACTATCACATCACTTTTGGTCGTTCAACCAACGGTTTGGCCCGAATCAACTCAAATCAACTTGGATAGAAGTTACATAGAAGCGCTGGAAGTTTCATCTGTGGGTTTATCGTTTGTAAATACCACTTTCCACAAGGCGGCGCCGGCGATAACAATGTTTAGTGCCAAAAACCAATAGTCAAAAGGAATATCAATTCTGCCGGACACTACAATAACTTCAATCAAAATGGGCAAGGTCATGGAGTGCAGGGCAATTCTGGAACTGCTTATAAAATTAAGCTTTTTCCCTGCAGCCAAGGTTACCAAAAAAAGCATTAGGCCTACAACCAAAACATGTAGCCCTCGTAGCAAAAAGTAGTAAATTAACAAACCTGAAAACACAGCAACTAGTAAAAACGCCGGTATCATCCAAACAAGCCTAGAAACATTATTTAAGCCCTTAACAAATTCGTCGTGGTTTAAGGTAAAGTTAGGAAAGTCTTTAAGCGGAAAAACGTTTGTTTTCCCTGATTGTTTTGCAATAAAATTTGCGCCGTTAACCATAAATGCTGTATCGTATTTTTCCATGTCGTCTAATGTGCCGTTTTTGTCGAATACCACAAGATTTTTGGGTAGTTTTTCGCCGTTTATTTTAGTGTTGTTTGGAAACGGAAATATGAACGGCTGATCTTTATTTATTTCCCACGCCCCATCCGTCAGTTTAATTTCAAGGTCTGTCGGAAAGGCCTCGCCCACTTTTGTAAGCGACTCTTTAACAGAGGAAGTTAACGTCGGAAATTCCGTAAAACAGTATCCAAATGTTGTAATGGTTGCGGCAATAAGTACGATTACGGAATAATATTTAAGCGAAAACTGTCCGGGAGTTTTAAGTATTTCTTTGTAGTAAGCCGGAGAAACCATGCTTTTGAAGGCTACATATAAAAAAGCTTTAATTTTCTTTAAGATCGGCATTTAGTTATTCTACCATAAACTGTGGCTTAAACAGTTGACTAATACAGTTATATCGACTAATATCTATTCGTTATGGCGACTACACTAAAAACAATACCGTGTGTAAGGTGTTTTAGCACCTTAGGCGTGAGTTCAAGAATGAAAATATTCGAATATTTGCGTGAAGCCGGTAAAAGTACGGTTAGCGACATTGTGGCTGTTGTTAAACTTACTCAACCGACAGTTTCGTATCATTTAAAAGAAATGAGAACTGCAGGTCTTCTTGAAAGCGATAAAAAAGGTAAGGAAGTTTATTATTTTATTCGAAGAAAATGTCCAAACCGAGATGCTGAGTGCATTTTGAACGATCTCACTTTTTAATCATGTCAAATCCCTTATTAAAAGTAGAAAACTTAAAAGCCGGAATTGAAACCGCACAAATTCTTAACGGTGTGGATTTATCTGTAAATGAAGGTGAGGTTCACGCGCTAATGGGTCAAAACGGTTCGGGTAAAAGTACCCTTGCCCAAACTTTAATGGGAAGCCCCACATATTCTGTAATTAGCGGTAAGGCAAAATTTAACGATAAAAATCTTTTTGAACTTGATGTTACCGAACGCGCTTTAAACGGTTTGTATCTCTCGTTTCAGTATCCAAGCGAAATTCCGGGTGTAAAAGTTTATAGCTATCTAAGAATGATTTACAACAAAACACATGAGCTAAAATTATCGCCCGTAAAATTCCGTGAGTTATTAAAAGAAAAAATGGAACTTTTGGAAATGAAACCCGAATTTATGGATCGTTTTTTAAATGAAGGTTTTTCGGGCGGCGAAAAAAAGCGCATGGAAATGCTTCAAATGCTTGTTTTGGAACCCAAACTTGTAATTTTAGATGAAGTAGACAGCGGACTCGACATCGACGCGGTAAGAATTGTTGCTAACGCCGTAAATGTTTTAGTAAAAACTTCGGGCGCTTCTGTGATCGTAATTACTCACTACACAAGAATTTTAAATTATATTCATCCTGACTTTGTACATGTTATGCAAGAAGGCAAGATTGTAAGAAGCGGAGATTTATCCGTGGCCGAAGATCTTGAAAAACACGGTTACGCAAAGAGCAGCGATGAGCAAAACTAACCCTAAAGGAAAATTAAATACTCTTCGAGATAACTACACCGCAAAATTTGGCTTTAACATGCCTGAGGATCCGTTGGGAAAAAATAAAAAAGGTATTAGCGAAGATGTTGTTAGGGCTATTTCTAAAAATAAAGGCGAGCCTCAATGGATGCTTGATTTTAGGCTTAAAGCATACGAAGCATTCGTATCAAGACCGACCCCAACTTGGGGAGCCGATTTAAGTGGAATTGATTACGATAACATTTATTACTACATCAAACCGTCGGAAGTCGAAAAAAGAACGTGGGACGAAGTTCCACAAGATGTTAAAAATACCTTTGACCGTCTTGGCGTACCTCAAGCGGAGCGCGAATATTTGGCGGGTGTAAAGGCTCAATACGATTCCGAGGTTGCTTACTCGTCATTGCAAAAAGAGTTGGGCGATCAAGGCGTAATATTTTTATCCACCGACGAAGCGTTAAAGCAGTACCCTCAATTTTTTGAGCAGTATTTTGGAAAAGTAATTCCGGCTGCCGACAATAAATTTGCAGCATTAAACAGCGCTGTTTGGTCCGGCGGATCTTTTGTTTACATTCCAAAAGGTGTTCACGTTAAAAGACCCTTACAGGCGTATTTTAGAATTAACGCTAAAAATATGGGGCAGTTTGAAAGAACTTTAATTATTGCGGACGAGGGTAGTTTTGCAAATTATGTGGAGGGCTGTACCGCGCCATCCTACAGCAGTGACTCACTTCACGCGGCAGTTGTAGAGGTAATTGTTAAACCCGGCGCCCGTTTTAGATATACCACAATTCAAAATTGGTCCAATAACGTTTATAACCTTGTTACCAAACGCGCTAGAGTAGAAAAAGATGCGGTAATGGAATGGGTTGACGGCAATTTAGGGGCAAAAGTAACAATGAAATACCCAAGCTGTTATTTGGTTGGGGAAGGTGCCCGAGGAGAGGTTTTATCTATCGCATATGCTTCTGCCGGCCAGCATCAAGATGCCGGTGCAAAAATGGTTCATATCGCGCCCAATACTTCTTCCAAAATTATTTCAAAATCGGTTAGCGCTAACGGAGGCAGAACCAGTTATCGCGGTTTAGTGGATATTACACCGGCGTCTCGCAATGCTAAGTCGCGCGTGGAATGTGACGCGTTAATTTTGGACTCGGAATCGGCGACAGATACTTTTCCGACCATGAGAATTAACGAGAGTAGTGCCAATGTAGAGCATGAGGCTACAGTTAGTAAAATCGGAGAAGAAAAATTGTTTTACTTAATGAGTCGAGGTTTAACTCAGCCGGAAGCAATGAGCTTGATTGTTTCGGGGTTTATTGAACCGATCGTTAAAGAACTTCCAATGGAGTATGCCGTTGAACTAAATCGACTTATAGAACTTGAAATGGAAGGGAGCGTTGGTTAATGAAAACTGTTTTGTTAGGAAACGATTCTAGTGTAAAAGTATTTCCGCAGGAAGACACACAGTATGTGGCTTATCTTTCGGATTTTGAAGAAAAAAAGCTTGATCTCGAAATTGAACTGGCAACCCAAGGTGTGACTTGTGAAATTCTTTGCATCTCAAAAGTTCCTGAAAAAGCAAAACTCGAAATTACAACCATTTCACACCATAAGGTTCCAAACACGAGTTGTATAACACACGTGTACGCATCGTTGCAAAACTTTGCAAGTTCTAACTATGTCGGCAAAATCTTAATAGATAAGGGTGCGGATCAAACAACTTCGTACTTAGACAACAAAACATTAATTGTGGGTCAAAACACAAAAAACAATTCCCAACCAATTTTGGAAATTGAAGCAGACGACGTCAAGGCTTCTCACGGCGCAACAACCGGTCGAATCGGCGAGCCCGAAATATTTTACTTAATGACCCGCGGACTTTCGCGCGAGGAAGCGGAATCAGTAATATTGGAAGGTTTTTACCAAAGCATAGTTAGCCGCATAGAGGACGTAGAAATTAGAGAAAAAATTTCCAAAGCGGTATCATCCTAATATGAATATTGATGAAGTCAAAAAAGATTTTTTAATCTTAAATAAAAAAATAAACGGTTGTAAGCTGGTCTATTTGGACAATGCGGCAACTTCCCAAAAACCGTTACAAGTTATTAAAACAATTGAAGATTTTTATTCAAACTATAACGCTAATGTTCACAGAGGTCTGCACACCTTAAGTGAAGAAGCATCCGAAATGTACGAAGATGCCCGCAAAAAAGTAGCTAAGTTTATAAACGCAATTTACCCGGAAGAGATTATTTTTACACGAGGAACAACCGACTCTTTAAATATGGTTGCGGGTTCGTGGGGATTGCAAAACATAAAAGCAGGCGACAAAATTTTAGTAACCGATTTTGAACATCACAGCAACTTTTTACCGTGGTTGCAGTTGGCGAAAAAAGTTGGTGCAACTCTAGAATTTGCATCAACCACGCAGGACGGTTTGTTTGATACAACTCAGCTTAAACAGTTATTAACACCAGAGGTACGTTTAGTTGCAATTACTCACGCTTCAAATGTTTTAGGATTAATAACTCCTGTCAAAGAAATAGTTAAGCTCGCTCA
>CAZTDP010000001.1:65353-67036 GCA_964612565.1 uncultured Candidatus Saccharibacteria bacterium | reverse complement strand
GGAACACCTAATGTTGCGGGAGCTGTCGGACTCGGCTCAGCTATTGATTATTTGACCCAAATCGGCCTTGCCGATATTAGGGAACACGAAGTTAGTTTAAACGTCTATCTTTTGGAAAAACTCCAAAAAATCGATGGTTTAAAAATAATCGGTCCTTTAGATCCAAAGGCAAGAACGGGACTCGTTTCGTTTTATTTTGATGATATTCACGCTCACGATATTGCGTCGGTGTTAAATAGTGTAGGAGTTGCTGTAAGATCAGGCCATCATTGTGTCATGCCTTACCACGTAGCTCACGGAATCGTTGCAAGCGTACGTGCTTCTTATTACGTGTATAATGACACCGCCGACCTGGATTTATTATTACAAGGCATCGAGAAAGCAGTAAAGGTATTTAAAAAATGAACGACGATATATTAAAAGAAGAATTAATGGAAATGTACAAAAACCCTTTAAAAAAAGGGCAGCTAAAGGATGTGAGCGTTGAAGTTGATCAAAAAAATCCTATGTGCGGCGATGATGTTCATTTGCAATTAAAGATAGAGAATGGAAAAATATCAGACGCGGCCTTTGACGGAAGTGCCTGTTCCGTGAGTGTAATTTCATCCGAAGTTTTGCTCGATAGTATTACCGGCAAAACACTTGAAGAAGTTAAAAAAATCACAAAAGACGACTTACTTAAAATGGTTGGATTGAATTTAACAACAAGTCGGGTTGCCTGCGCGACATTAACTTTAACCGCTCTTGAGCAAGCAATAAAAAAATATGATCAAGAAAAAAACTGAAGAAATTGTCATAGGAAAAGATTTTAATTTGGCTGAACTTGTTTACAAGTATCCGGAAACTGAAGAAATTCTGTTGGAATACGGTTTGCACTGCGTTGGTTGTATCGCCAGCAGTTTTGACACAATTGAAGCAGGCGCAAAAGCTCACGGAATGCCTGATGAAGAAATTCAGGAAATGATGGAACGTGTAAACGAAGTTGTAAACTTTGGAGAATAGCTTTGTCTGACGAAAAACCCAAAAAGAAAATTGGAAAAATTGTAGTTGATCGTAAGGCCTGTATAGGTGCTGCAACTTGCGTAGTTGTCGCTCCGGATGCTTTTGATTTAGATAACGAAAAAATTGCTGTAGTTAAGCCGAGCGCTCTAAAAATTGATGAAAGTACTTTGTTAATTGCTGCCCAATCGTGCCCAACCCAAGCAATTATTATTTATGATGAGGACGGCAATAAAATCTTTCCTTTGTAAGTTGGGATCTACACAGAAGATTAGTGATAAAATTAGCATATGCAATATCAAATAACTTCCGATAATATGACCGTGACCCCTAGTATGGAAGAGCTGGCACGAGAAAAGTTTGAAAGAGTGTCCAAAAGGTTCGAAAACATTGAAGAAGACGCCAAATTTGCCCGAGTTGTACTAAACACGGCTCCAAACGATATGTTTTCCGTAAAGGCGAACATTACTATCAACGGAAAAGAATACTACTCGGATGAAACAGCCTATTCCTTGGAGAGCGCTTTGGTAACAACAGTAGAAGAAATCGTTCAGATGATCGAAAAAGACAAGATAGTGCAGGGAAGAAAAGCTTTAAAAGAAGAAATTGACTTAGAAGACGAAATAGAATAATCTTCTGCTAAAATTCACTTGCGCACTGAGTCTACATGGGTGATTAGCTCAA
>CAZTDP010000001.1:19483-65253 GCA_964612565.1 uncultured Candidatus Saccharibacteria bacterium | reverse complement strand
TAATCTTCTGCTAAAATTCACTTGCGCACTGAGTCTACATGGGTGATTAGCTCAATTGGCAGAGCTCTCGTCTTATACACGAGCGGTTCCTGGTTCGAGCCCAGGATCACCCACCAAGAATGCTTGTTTGACCAACAAAAACAACCCAAATCCCATCAGTAAAATGGCCTGCAGCCATGTTGCGCTAAAAACCGAATAAAAAGACGATAAATATATGGTTACAACAACCAGGCTTTTAACTACCCACGATTCTTTGGATTCGATCAATCCAATCAGTGGGATTAGTAAAAATATGTAATCGGAAGGAAGCGTGTGTAAGTTAAAAACCATGGCAAAAATTAGAACCGCGTAAAAGAGCAATTTTGTATTTGTGACTCTTTTTCTAAACGCTATAACCAACAACATACTAGCCAAATAAATTACTGCAGAAAGTAGGTATGTAGTCAAAGTCGCATCTCCCGTCAAGTGCCCAAGAGCCGAATACATGTTTAAAGAAAATTTATTTTCCATTCCCATAACCGTGTGATTATTCATATAGACTGCCATAAGATTTATGTACTGTTCAACCCACGTCGCAGGAGCAACCACAAAATTTAAGGCTGCTAAAGTAAAAAATGTAGGTAAAAACCACTTTAAAAAAGTTTTTTTGTCTTTAATTGCTAAAAAAAGATATGGGACCAAAAGTAGGTATTGATACTTCAGAATTAAAAGTGCGCACAGTACTGCAACAGCTTTGGTGTTTCCCTTTAAAAAATTTAAATAAATTCCAACTACAATCAAAAATATTACAGACGCTATCTGAGCTAGGTGTATAGATTGATAAATAGGAACAAAAGATATAACTAAAAAAGAAGTAAGCGAAAAAAATCGCGCTTTTTTGTTCCTGTATAAAAGATAAATGCCGGCAAATGTTAGGACAATTGACACAAAAAAGGAAACGTACGCGGCGGTGTTGGCATTAATTAACAAGTATGGAATATATATAAATGCCGAAATAGGTATATTTATATAAGCCATGTACCCTGTATCCAACTTGTAAGAAAGTCCAAATTCGTCGTTTTGAACTTTAATTTGAGATGCAGGATCGTACAGCATTTTTGCATTGGTGGCTAAAAGTTTAGCACCGGTGTAAAAGGCAAAAAAATCTGTTTTTGTAGATTTGTAAGCGGCGATGAAAAAATATATTCCTATTGGAACTGCCAAGGCAGCTATCCAATACAACCTTAAAAGCTTTAACCAGTTTATAGAATCGGTCTTGTTGACCAATACAGCTAGTCTTTTAGAAAGATAAGACATCAAAAGAAATTATATACTTAAAGTTCGCTAAGCTCAGTTTTGTCTTGTTCGTCTGTTTTTTCGATGTATGCCAAGTATCTCTCGGTTGTAGAAATTCTTTTATGACCAGCGATTTTAGATAAGAACAAAATGTTAACACCGCTTTTTAAGTGATGCGCAACAAAGGTGTGTCTTAAATCGTTTACTTTTGCGTGTTCAACACCTGCAACTTTAAAGTATCTATCAATTGTTGATCTAATATTTCTAATCAAAAGAGGATTTCCGGTTTTGGTTATAAAAAGATATTTTGATTCCGAGGCGGCTTTTCTTTCTGTATCCATGTAGCTTTTGATGGCCTCGACAACAGCCTTGTTCAAAGGAATATTTCTAGAATCCTTGTTATTCTTTTTTGCGACAAACATACTGCCTGTTTCGCCTTCAAACTTTATGTCCTCTATTTTAATTTCTGCAAGTTCCGAAATTGTAACGCCGGTTTGAAGTAAAACTTCAATCATTGCGTATGTTCTGGCGTCATTTCTAGTTGCGTCTCTTAACGCTCTATACTCTAATTTAGATAAAATCCTTGGGGCTTTGGTTTCAAGTTTAGGGTGTTTCAAACCTAAGGATATATTTTCGGTAATGTGGCCTTCGGCGTGAAGGTATTTTATAAAAGTTCGTGTAGCGTTTGTTTTTCTTGAAACTGACTTAGGTGTGTAATTATTGTTGGTTAGTTTCTTCATAAAATTTTCTAAGTGGGTAAGCTCAATTTCGGTAACGGCGTTTACACCCTCGTCAATGAGGTGGCTGATAAGCTGTTCTATATCCTTGCTGTAAGCAAGTAAGGTTGCATCAGATTTGCCTTCGTTTTTAAGTTGTTCAATAAATTTCTTATGCGCTGTTTCAAGATTTAACATAATTTGTCCTTTTTGGCAGAAACACGGTGGATTTTAGCAGTTTAAGTGAAAAATAATCATGTACGGTGAAAATCCTATAGGGCATATTAGCACCATGGTTGCTAAGTGTCAATTATTTGAATATTATCAACGTAATGCCTTCTAAAGGTCCAAAAAAACAAATTATCATTACAGTCATACTGCTGGCGCTGTCTTTTAGCTTCTTAAAATCGGGTTTTGATGCGCTGGGAAGCAGAAAACGCCTGCAAGAAGCCAATGAGAGGGCGTTTGAGCTGGTTTCCCAAAGAGATGAGCTAAAAAAGGACATTCAATACAAGGAAAGTAGTGAATATGTTGAACAAAGTGCCAGAAATGACCTAAATATGATAAAACCGGGCGAAAAGGTGTACGTTCCGAAAGGCCTTGCCGATAGTAGCGCAACCGGCTCACGGGTATTAAACGGCTCGGTTTTAGGGGTTAACAAGGATTTAATAGACTCTAGCGGCTCTGAAAAGAATGATATTTGGTATATGTGGTACAGGCTCTTCTTTTGACAACATAAGGATTATCTGTTAGATTTTGTACCGTATTGACGCGGGGTGGAGGAATGGCACCTCACCGGGCTCATAATCCGGGGGTCCTGGTTCGAGTCCAGGCCCCGCAACCAATAAAGTACATTGTAACGGCCTAGAGCCGCTTTTTTCTATCGATTTTTTAAGTTATAATGTTGTAACTGTTGGCCAACATAGCTCAGTCGGTAAGAGCGGTCGTTTCATAAGCGACAGGTCCCAGGTTCGAGTCCTGGTGTTGGCACCAGAAAAATTTAAGGTCACCGTAAGGTGGCCATAATTTTTACCGGTAGCGAATAGGACGAGAATGCCGCAGGCGCGACGGCGCCGAGGCGGGGTCGAGCGGATCGCCAGCAGGCGAGAACGCGTGACCGAGTCCTGGTGTTGGCACCAAAACCTTATTTTTGTGGTAAATTATCCATATATGCCAAAAACAAACAAAAAGCGCATTTTAACAGGTGATAATACTACAGGCCGACTTCATCTCGGTCACTACGTTGGTTCGTTAGAAAATAGGGTCGAGCTTCAAAACGGATACGATACATTTATAATTTTGGCCGATGCTCACGCTTTGGCCTATCCTAAATATGTGGATCAACCTGCAGTTGTTTCAGACTCGATTCTGCAGGTGGCGATTGATAATTTGTCGGTAGGGCTGGATCCGAACAAAGTCACCATTTTTAATGAAACCGCGGTACCCGAGATTTACGAGTTGGCCATTATCCTTTCAATGTTGTCTCCGTACACCAGAATTTTGCGAAACCCGACCATAAAAGATGAAATTCGAGACAAAAACCTGGGCGATAACTACTCTTTAGGTTTTTTAAACTTTCCGGTTATGATGGCGTCAGATATTTTAAGTGTTAGGGCCGATCTTGTTCCTGTAGGTGAAGATCAAAGTCCGCATGTGGAACTTACCCGAGAACTTGCTCGAAAGTTCAACTCAACCTACGGTGAAGCTTTAATTGAGCCCAAAGAACTTATAGGTCGTGTTCCCAGACTGGTCGGCACTGATGGAAATGTGAAAATGACAAAAAGTTTAAACAATGCAATCTTTTTAAGTGACAACACCGAAACTGTACGTAAAAAAGTTATGAGTATGTTTACCGATCCAAATCGATTGCACGCTAACGATCCGGGAAAAGTAGAAGGAAATCCGGTTTTCATTTACCACGACGTTTTTAATCAAAATAAAGCCGAAGTAGCTGAATTAAAGGATAGATATACAAAGGGCACAGTTGGAGATGTCGAGGTAAAAGAAAAGCTCTCAAAAGTACTTGAAACATTGTTGACCCCGATCAGAGAAAAAAGAAGCTATTATGAAGCTCACACGGATGAAGTTTATGACATACTCTCTCGTGGTGCTAAAAGAACAAGGCAGGAAGCCCAAGAGACTTTAGCTTTGGTTAAGGATATGATGAAGCTTCCGAATTTTTAGGGTATAATGCCTTCGCTCATGGTAAAAAACACCAAAAAGAATAAAAATAATAAAAATCCAATGAAGTACTTCGTTGTTAATTTTCCGCCCAAAAATCCCCTCGGAAATGTTTTCTTTTACATATTTATGATTGTTTTATTCTTTATGGTCTTCGGGGGCATAAGCGAGCTCAAACCCCGACCTGAACAAATGTCTTTAAACGACTTGCTTACTAACATCAGAGATGAGAAAGTTGCAAACATTACAATCATTAGCGATCGTATCGAGGCTCAACTCAAAGATGGTACAAATGTTTATACAGAAAAAGAAAGTGATATTAGTTTTGATCAGGTTTTAACAAATAATCAGATCGACCGCTCAAAAATTTCGGGAAAAATAAATGTTGAACACCCAGTCACTTTTGATCAAATTGTCACACCAATACTAATGTTCGGTCTTCCAATTTTAGTTTTATTCTTGATTTTTAAACAAATGAAAAATGCCGGAAGCGATATTATGTCGTTTGGTAAAAGCAAAGCAAAGCTTTTTAATAAGGGTCAGTCAAAAATAACTTTTGACGACGTTGCAGGAAATGAAGAGGCAAAAACCGAAATGAAAGAGATCGTCGACTTTTTAAAGAACCCCGAAAAATACCGCAAACTCGGCGCTAGAATTCCAAAAGGTGTTTTACTCGTAGGTCCCGCGGGAGTGGGTAAAACTTTACTTGCAAAAGCCATTGCAGGCGAGGCAAGTGTGCCGTTCTTTTCGGTTGCCGGAAGTGAGTTTATGGAAATGCTTGTGGGAGTGGGTTCTTCGCGTGTTCGGGATTTATTTAATATGGCTCGTGAGGCGCAGCCCAGCCTTATTTTTATAGACGAAATTGATGCAATTGGCCGCCAAAGAGGTATGGGAATAGGCGGTGGCCACGACGAGAGGGAACAAACCTTAAATCAGATATTAATTGAAATGGACGGTTTTGACACCAGAATTGATGTTATTGTGTTAGCTGCCACAAACCGTCCCGACATGCTAGACCCCGCATTGGTTCGCCCGGGAAGATTTGACCGCCGAATTACAGTGCCACTGCCGGATCTTTCGGATAGAGAGCAGATCATTAAAATTCACATGAGAGGTAAACCGGTTGTCGAAAATATTAAAGTCGAAGAAATAGCCAGAAAAACGGTTGGTTTTAGCGGTGCCGATATTGAAAACATGCTAAACGAGGCCGCAATTTTAGCCGCACGCGCGGGAAAAAGTGTAATCGATCAAGAAGATATTGAAGAAGCGGCCTTAAAGGTTACGATCGGGGCTGAACGAAAGACAATGCAAACCGAAGAAGAAAGAAAAATGACGGCCTATCACGAAGCAGGCCACGCTTTAGTTTCATTTTTTGTAAAAGATATGGATCCTGTGTATAGAGTTTCAATTGTTGCCAGGGGCGGTTCTTTAGGCCATACAAGTTTTCCACCCGAAAGAGATCGCTATAACGAAACAAAAACACGTTTAAATTCTATTATGACGACTATGCTTGGAGGCCGCGCCGCGGAAGAGATAGTGTTTGACGAACTAACCGTTGGTGCCTCTGACGACATCAGTAAAGCCACCGGGATTGCACGTAAAATGGTAGCTGAATATGGTATGAGCGCTTTGGGCCCCATTTCTTACGATTTGGGCGGCGGCGAATTTTGGCTTGCCCGCGGTATTGAAGAGGGCAACAAAGTAAGCGAAGAAATGGCCGCAAAAATAGACACCGAAGTTGAAAAGTTGGTTAGGTCGGCTCACGGAGAAGCCAAAAAGATAATTTCAGAACACCGCGAAGCACTCGATAGAATTGCTCAAAAACTGTTAGAAAAAGAAACAATTGATAGTAGTGAGTTTAAAGCATTAATATAGATACACTATGCTTATCGACTCGCATTGCCACCTTCCTCATTCTCATTACAAAAAAGATCTTGATCTAATTATTAATGACGCAAAAAAGGCCGGTGTTACTAAATTAATAAATATAGGTACAAGTTTAAAAGACAGCCAGCTAGCATTAAAAGTTGCATCCCAATACGATAATATTTTTGCAACAACTGCTATTTATCCACATGAAGATATGGGTAAAACGGTTGAAGAACTTCGATCGGGTCTAGAAGAAATCTTAGATTCTGGACAAGGGGTTTATGGTATTGGGGAGTGCGGAATAGATATTTCAAATTGGGAAGGCGGAAGAGATGTTGCAGAACAGGAAAAGGTTTTTGAAATGCAAATCGAATTGGCAGTAGAGCACGATCTTCCTTTAATAATACATAATCGAAACGGCGACGACCTGGTTTTTAAACTTTTAGAAAAACATAAGAGCAAAAAACTTAGAGGAGTTGCTCATTGTTTTGCTTCAACGCTTGAAGCTTCGCAAAGATATTTAGATCTTGGTTTTTACATTTCATTTTCCGGAATGATTACGTATCCATCACGAAAAGATTTAGTAGAAGTTGCAAAAAGTATACCTATGGATAGACTGCTGGTTGAAACAGACGCTCCTTATTTACCTCCGCAAGGCCACCGTGGCGAGCCAAACTATCCTGAATATGTTAAAATTGTTGCTGAAAAAGTCGCTCAGGTAAAGGAAAAACCATTCGACGAAATTGCCGACTGGACATACAAAAACACTTGCACACTTTTTAAACTAAAATGATTGCCGCTTTTGTAACAAAACACGATAGACTCGTTCATCGAATACTCGAGATGTCCTTAGGAGCAATGACATGGCTTTTGTTAACCTCGCCCATTTGGCTTGGTATATTTCATCCCCGCATTATTGTTTACATGCTCACTTTGTTTACGGTGTACTGGAGCTATTTAGCCGCAAGGCACTCAATAGGTTTAATTGCGGGTTATCAAAAATATAAAAAAGAGTTAACAGTTGACTGGAAAAAAGAATTTGATGAGCTGGATTTTTCTTCTTTGCCGGACCCGCGTACTCAGCCCGAAAGCAAAGATGCTCTACGACATTTTTTATTAATTCCAGCTGTGAACGAGCCCGATCATGTTTTAAGAGACTCTATCAATAGTATTTTTAATCAAACCTTTCCGTCTAAAAAAATTACGTTGGTTTATTCGATCGAAGAAAGATATGCTGTAGAAACCGAAAAAACAGTACGCGAAATAATTGGTGATCGTGTTAAAGACCTTGAAAGACTTCTAATATTTGTTCATCCTCGAGGAATAGAAGGCGAAGCAGTTGGAGCCGCGGCGGCAAATCGTACGTGGGGCGCAAAGCACGCAGTTTCCCAACTTCAAAGCGAAGGGGCAAATATTAGAAATTATATTTTTAGCACAATTGATGCCGACCACGTTTTAAATCCTCAATACATTTCGCGTTTATCAGTTTTATATTTAAACACCGACAGAAGAGATAACCATTATTATTCGACGGCAGTTCACTTGTTTAATAACAATTTATGGCGCGTGCCGGTTATGATGCGTATTGAAGCAAATGCCGTAACCATGGGAAGTTTGTCAGATTGGAGTGCGACAAAAGGAGCGCTAAAAGACAGTTTCTCTTCTTATTCTTCGTCGCTTCAAACTTTAATAGACGCAAATTACTGGGATGTTGCACTTGGTGTAGACGACACTATTTTTTATTGGCGTGCATTTTTTGTTCGTGACGGAGATTTTGACGGAGTTCCTCATTACATTCCTTATAGTGCTGATGCGGTAGAAGGAAAAAATTATATTGATTCACACATCGCTTTGTATAGGCAGCTTTTAAGGTGGGGTTGGGGGGCAATTGATTTTCCACTTTCGGTTATGGAGTTTATAAAAAATAAACGTATTCCTTTTAGTAAAAAAATGGGTTGGATGTTTAAACATATTGAAAGACGAGTAATTTTAATTAATATTGTTTTTTTAATTACGTTTGGTTTTGGTTTGGTTACTTTGGTAAATCCTTATGTTAAGCAGTCGAATTTTGCATACAGCCTTCCCGACATTATGAGCATAATTCTAACTATAACTTTGGTGTTTTTAATTCCTGCAACGTACTATCGTATGAAGCTTGTAAGTCCAATGCCAAAAAATTGGAACATCTTTAGAAAGATCTTTGTTTTTTTAGAAGGACCGTTAATTATGCTCAATCTTTTAACTTACTCGTTTTTCCCGTGGGTACAGGCACAAACAAAAATGTTACTCGGTCATAAGATGAAGGATTTATATCACACGCCCAAGGTTCGATGATCTTTAATGATGAAAATTAATATCAAGGGTATTTTTAATAATGTTTCTACCTTCATTCTGAGCAGAAGAGAGAGCAGTCTTTTTTCATTTATTTTGATTAATGTTGGTTTATCCCTAATACAACTTGTTTATATTCTTTCAAGATTTAATTACATCAACAATGCTATCCCGTTTTGGTTTGGAAAACATTGGGGAGATTATCAAATGGGGCCAAAAGCCGATTTATTCCTGTTACCCTTAACTTCGTTGCTTTTAACTTTGGGAGGCGCATTTTTACTTTTTGTTAACAAATATTACTTAAGATATTTTGAAGTTATTGTTAAATATTCAACTTCGATAGTTAACACCCTGTTGCTGTTTTCTGTTTATAGCATAATTCAGGTTTCGTCCGTTCCGTTTCCTCCGTTTGTACCGACATCGTATTTAATACTTGTGCTACCTTTTGTTATTTCGTTTCTTGCTTCGTACATTGTACTGCCTTTGTTTATTGACTATGCCCAACGTAAACGTTTGATTACCGATCCGTCCATTCATTCTCACCCGGCGATGATCTTAAAAGAACCGTCTGCAAGAGGCGGAGGTTTTGTTTACTCGATAATATTTTTAATTGTTTCGTTTATTTTTTTGGGTTTTAGCGAAAACTTGCTTGGTCTATATTTGTCTGTGGCTATGATGGCTGTACTTGGCATTACCGATGACTATCAAAATACTCATCCGGACTCGGATCTTAAAATTTTAGAAAAACCTTATTTGAGACTATTTTTACTTTTTGTTTGCGTGCTGCCGATCGTGTTTTCAAATTATACGGTTGATGTTGTTTCGATTCCCTTCAACGGAATGCTGCAGCTAAATACTTTAGTTATTCAATTGGGAAACACCTCAATACCGCTGGTTTCCTTTGCATTTACGCTCATTTGGGTAGTGTGGCTAATGAACGCCTTGTCGTGGTCGAATGGAATTGACGGGCAGTACGCCGGAATAATAGGTATCTCTTCAATACTCATTTCAATTTTGGCGTTAAGGTTTACGCCGTTGGAAGCAATTCATAAACAGGTTGCTATAATGGGCGCGGTGAGTGGCGGAGTTGCATTTGGTTTTTCAAAATATACCTGGCACCCGTCAAAAATTATGTGGGGTTTTGGAGCAATGTCCGCCGGAATGATTTTAGCAACACTTTCTATTGCAGCCCAAACAAAAGTTATAGTTTCGGTTCTGTTTATAATAATTCCTTTTATGGACGCAGTGGTTACGGTTACTCGAAGACTTCTTCAAAGAAAAAATCCATTGGCTGGTGACCGCGGGCACTTGCATCATTTGTTATTGGATAACGGTTGGAGCCCTCAAAAAATTGCACGTTTTTACTGGATAACAACTGTTGCATTTGGTTTAGTAGGACTTTTATCACCCGATAAATATGCAATTCAAGTGGCGTTGTCGATAATAGGCTTGGTGGGTTTTGCTATAGTGCTATTGAATGTAAGATCACTCCGAGACAAAAAGTCGATACGATCACTTGAGAGATAATTCCCCAAGGAAGCGGAGCTTGAAATTGCATTTTTGTTTGTATCTTGTCGTTTAATTCAAGTAAACCATTTGAGTTTTTTAAGTACATTTTTGCGCCACTTAGTAAGTCGGGAAGCACGGATGCAATTCCACAAAGTACTAGCCGTACGGCTAAAAAATAATCTTTTTTTATGTAAACCACATACGAGATTATTGCCATTCCGACTGCAACGCCGAGGGCAACTTCGGCCGTAACAGCAATTGGTCGCCAGCCGACAACTCTTTCCTCAGGCTTTGTATGGGAATAGAAATCCCAGTGAGGCACCTTATCGCCCAAATAATGAAGCAAAAAGGCGATGGGCGTTGCTAATATTGGATTTTTAACTATAACTGCTACTGCCATTCCGGACAGCATGTGCGGTGTAAGAAGCATAACAGCTATAAATTTTAACTGAACTTTTGAATGTTTACAAATAACTGCAAAAAGGAACAACATTTCACTTTCCCCCAAGAAAGGAGATGAACAACATTTCACTTCATTCTGGAAAGAAATGTGAAACATTTCATTTTCTTTTCACTATCGGATCTATAGAATAAAAATTGAGTTTGCGTGGTTGAGTGCCTGGTTGCCTAAACGAAGAGATGCGCACCTTAGTCCCAAAAAGCCTAGAGGTACAAAATAAGCAATTATTTAACACGATACCTCAATACTACGTCTGTGACGCGGCTAAAGATTTTGCCGATTTTGAATTTTTGTCTGACTGTAACGAGTACGATTTTTTAGTTTTAAGCGATTTTACGTCCGAAAAGTTTGAACCTGAATATTGTGCAACCTTACGAAAAAATGGTCTAAAAGTTCCAATTGTTTATTTATCTTCAAGCCCAAATATAGAAGAAAAATTACGATGTTTAGATTCCGGCGCCGACATTTATCTTCCAACGTCTGTTACAGACAAAGAATTTTTGTCTGTTGTGCAAGCGCTTGTCAGAAGGGTAAATGAAAAATCCCTTAACGCCATAAGCTTTAATTGTTTCAAACTTGACCTAAACAGAAGATCGCTACTTTATCGAAATGAGATAATAGTCTTACGTCGAAAAGAATACCAAATTTTGGAATATTTTTGTTTAAATCTAAACCGAGTTTTAAGTAAAGAACAGATTCTTGAACATGTCTGGGATGACGGCCTTGAGGTTTTATCCAATACTCTTGAGGTTCACATTATGGGAATACGAAACAAGTTAAAACCGTTTTGCGAAGATAAAATAATACAATCGCGTAAAGGCCGTGGTTATGTATTGTTAGCTTGAGAAAAAACCAAATTAGCCCTATCATAAAGGAAATGGTTTTTACAATTTATCAACTCATTAGAACAGCTCGCCCGAGGCAATGGCTTAAAAATTTAAGTTTGTTTGCCGCGGCTGTATTTGCCGGCAGACTTTTTGACCATCACATTTTTAATATAACCATTTTAGCTTTTATTGCATTTAGCCTTTTATCTTCGGGCACTTATTTTTTAAACGATATTATCGACGCTCCAAGAGATAGACTGCATCCGGTTAAAAAAAATCGTCCAATTGCTTCGGGCAGATTAAATCCTAAATTAGCACTGCTTTCGTCGGTTGTGTTGATACTTGCAGCCTTGTATTTAGGGTTTGCTTTTATTGGAACATATTTTAGTGTAGCAATGCTGCTTTATCTTGCTATTCAACTGTCTTATTCGCTCTATTTTAGAAACATTATAATTTTGGATTCTATGGTTGTAGCCACGGGATTTGTTTTAAGGGTCTTTGCCGGAGGTTTGGCAACATACATATCAATCTCTGCTTGGCTGCTTCTTGCGACCATAGGCATTTCGTTGCTTTTGGCATTTGGAAAAAGAAGATCTGAAAAAACAATTTTGACCCAGTACACATCCGTGCCTCAAACAAAAGAACAAGAAACAAGAAAGACTTTAAGGCATTACCCGGACACACTTTTGGATAGTATGATCTCAATGTCCGCAGCCTATACGATAATTAGTTATTCGTTGTTTGTCTTCCAAATCTCTCCGCAGACAGCTAACGATGTCTTATTTAATATACTTCCCTCAATCTTAAAAACCCCTAAATGGATGATGTTGACTATTCCACTCGTTATTTACGGTGTTGCCCGTTATTTATATGTAATATACGAAAAGGGTGAGGCCGAGTCTCCGGAAAGAGTACTGCTTTCCGACAAGCCTTTGTTGGCTACTGTGCTGCTTTGGGGAATTGCAACTTTAATTATTATTTTCTTTTTGCCGCTTTTTGCTTAAGTGTTACTCGGTTGACTGAGTAGCCTCTTTCGCCATTTCTTCTTCGATTCTTTGAATAATCTTGTTTATATCTTCAGGAATAGGTTTTTGAATTTGTTGCTGATTCGTTCTTTCGTCCTGACTGGAAAGTACTACACTTTTTTCACCAGTGTTTGTAAAACCTGCCAGTCCAACAGAAATTATTGGCAGACTTAGTATGAGTGCCAGCACGCCCATTAAACCTAAATTCGCAAATATTTTATTAACTTTCTTAAGCACGTGTGTTTACCTCCAGATAAGTTACATCTTCATCAAACCCATCTTGCTTGCCAAGCTTCATTTCGTTTTCGACATCAAATATAAAAAGCAAAAGTGAAAGAATGGAAACGCCCAAGGAGGTGTAAAATACCCAAGCATAGCAATAGCCGTATAAAGATAAAGCTCCGGTTACCATAAGCATTAAAAAAGAATATGAAATCCAAATTGTGCCCTTTGTGTAAACCTCGTATGAATTTTGAATCAGAGAAGGTAGTCTTATAGAAAAAAGTGCAGCAGTCATTTTTGGAGTGATGTGGGATTCGTGAAAAACGTAGGCTTTAAGCAAAAAAAACAAAAGCCCAAGCGACAAGACAATAACCATAGCCAGCAGAGAATATGAATTCACTTTAAGGTACTGCGTTTGATCGTCAAATATAAAACCTCTGCCCGAAAATTGGAATGGAATGCCTAGGTAATTTGAAAGAAGCGTTATAGATACGACCCGAGTTGTTAAAAGCACCAAAGCCGGTATTATAGCCTGATCTATTAATTTAACTAAAATTTTAGAAAACATAAGAGTGCAGGCACTAGAGCACCTTGATATGATAATAATACCATGTATACAAGTGAGTCAAAGAGAATTTTAAAGATACTTTGGGGAAAACCTCTTTTTTTAATGTTTTCACTGCTATATTTTGCTGCTCCGTTAATCTTTTCAATAAATACAAATGAGCTCTACGAGTTTCCAAAAATGTTTTTTGTTTATTACCTTTCATTGGTGATTTTTGCAATGTTTGGTACTAAGTTATTGCTGAATCCAAAAAAAGTTACTAAACCCCGAATTATTTTTATTGTATTTTTATCGGCGTTTATAATTTCTACTCTTTTGTCGGTGCATAGATATACTTCGGTTTTTGGATACTACACAAGATTTAATGACGGATTGGTGTCTTTGTTATTTTACTTTGGAATTTATTTTGTGGGAATAAATACGTTCACAAAAGAAGATTTAAAAGGTCTGTATTTTTTAGTTCAATTAACAACAATTCCTATATTTTTAGTTTCTATTGGCCAATATTACCCCCAGCTTAAATTTTTATGGGGAGGCAGGCTGCAAGAAAGGGTATTCGCTACTTTTGGGCAGCCTAACTGGCTGGCTCAGTTTTTAGTTATGTTAATACCGTTTTCACTTTATAAATTTCTAAATAAAAACCGAAAAGAATACTTATTTTTATACGTCTTGCAGTTTATTACTTTGTGGTTAACCTTTTCCACATCGGGTTTTTTAGCTTTTGTTATTGTGGCCGCTGCGGTAACTATAAATTACTTTAAAAACACTAACGACAAAACCGTCAAGATATTCTCAAAGCTGGTGGTAATCATAGGTGCTTCTTTGATTTTTGCACTTACGAATCCTGGAATTTTTAAAGGCAAAGTAACTGATATTGTTACCGACTTAAGACGAAGCGTTTCTCAAAGGTTTGTTGCACGTGCTCAATCGGACGAAAATGAAGTATTTCATACCTCTTTTCTTAACGAAAATGAAGTATTTCATACTTCTTTCCCAGGAGGAAATGAAGCTCTTCGAGCCTCTTTCCTTGCAGGAAATGAAGCTCTTCGAGCCTCTTTCCTTGCAGGAAATGAAGTGTCGGACCCGGGATTTATTAGGCTTGGGTTGTGGCGCGGAACACTTGATCTTATATTCTCATCCCCGAAAAATTTTTTAATCGGTACAGGTCCCGAAACATTCCCTTATGTATTTCAGGAATTTAGACCGTCGATTTTGAATTACTCCTCCGAGTGGGATTTTGTTTTTAACAAGCCTCATAACTATTATTTAGAAACTTGGGCGGAGCAGGGGTTTGTTGGTTTAGTCCTTTACCTTTTAATATTGGTTTATTTAATTAAAAAAAGACTGCCGATTTATATAAAACTTGGGCTTTTGGGGTTTGCTATAACAAACTTGTTTGGATGGCCGGTTGTTTCTACAGCACTTTTATTTTGGCTGTTTGCAATGTTTGCGGAGGTTGAGGAATGAAATTTGTCAAAGGCTTGGCAATTATTCTAATTTGGGCAACCGCAATTTTTGGTATAAAAATCTTAAACCAAATATACATGGCCGATACATACATGACCGCAGAAAAAGATAAGGTATTAGAAGAGCACTACGACTTGGCCCTAAAAAAAATAAATAAATCGGTAGAGTTAAATTATTTTGAGCCAAACTATCATAAAGAAAAAGCGCGAACTTTATTGATACAGCAGCTTGATCCCGATTCTAAAGAAAACCGTGGTGTACTAAAAGATCAGGCGTACGAAGAAATGAAAATTGCCGCCGGTTTAAATTCAAACAACTTAGTTACGCTTAGAAATCTTGTGCCTCTGTATTATTTTTTGGCGGTTGCAAATTTGGACAAACCCGCAAATGCCTCAAATCTAGACGAGAAATACTGGCCAATAGCCCGGGCTTACTTTGACGAATTAAAGATAAAATACTCAACAGACGCCGGCGTAATCTCGATTATTGCAGGATACGAAAAAAAGCTAAACCTTAACAAAGGTTACGAAAAAAGTGTGGAAATGATAGAGCAGCTTCGTCCGGATCTTTTGAATTGGTACTCGTCGTTTGTCAATTAGTTACTTCAACGTAATCAGACGAAATCCACCCACTTACCGTGTCTGAAACTTTTATTTTTACCCAACCCGTTTGTTGTTCAAGCACAGCATAAGTTCCGCCTGCATCAACTCGTGTTAACTCTGTTCCGGACAAATTTGGATTTGACCTTACTCTTAACCAGCCTGTTGGAGTTGTTTTTATTTTGGCCTGTTTACCAACAACTGCGCTTCCCAATTGTGTTTCCAGGGCTTGTTTAGCTTCGGCACTTAAAGCGGCGCCGTCAGTTGCTTGGCCAAGGTACCCGATCTTTGATTGAGAGGTGAAATCTTTAACCTGATCTTTTGAGGTAATCGTGGCGCCTTCTTTATCGAACATGTTCCCTTTGTAATCAAGGAAATAATCAAAAATCGGACTCTTGTTTGGGCCGGTGCTTTCTATATTGATGCCGCGTGTTGTATTCCAATAAACTACGGCTTTGGCCCAGTCGGCGGTATTTGAGGTTAGAACGGTATTTGCTGACGAAAGGTTAAAAAGTGTGGTTGTTCCGTCAAATGCTTTTACTTGTGTATTTACGGGTGCCGGAAATAATTTGAACGTTGCATTAAGAGTGTAGCCTTTTTTAGTTGAAATCCTTGATGTCACAGATTCGTATCCCGGCATTTCAACTTTTAATTCATAATCGCCGTCACTAATACTGCTTGATAGAAACGGCGTAGTGCCTACCTGCGAATTATCAATTGAAACATTTGCACCCGAGGGGTCAGTTATTACTCTTAAAACGTTGCCGGATGAGTCTTTTTCAAACCAAAATTCCTGGCCGGAGCTAAATGTATCCGAAGTTCCCAGATCGCGTACGATACCTACATAGTGAACGACCCCTTTGTCGTTTGGCAAAAAATTTATTGAAGTTTCATATTGGCGGCCGCCACTTTTTAGGGTCACCTTGTTTGTTCCGGATGAGATAGTACCCGAAGTAAATGGTGTGTTTCCAACGTATTTGTCGTTTAGGTACACATCTGCCTGACTGTTTAGCACCTCGATGTTAACTCCGGATTTTGCCTTTAAATCGCCAAAATGCGAAATTATGTAACCCCCAAAATAAACTACCAGGCCTACACCTATTATTCCAAATATATAAAGCAGTATGTTTGATTGAGATTTTTGCTTGTTTACAATACTAGATATTGCCATGAGATAATACATAAGTTAGCACGGGGGTGGTAAAATGGCAACACGAACGGGCTTTGCCTCCGTTTGAATTTTGTAGGTTGGCCTGGTCGCCAAGTGGTAAGGCAAGGGTCTGCAAAACCCTTATCGCGGGTTCGATTCCCGCCCAGGCCTCCAAAAATATGACTACACAAGAAATCTTAAACAAATACATAGAATTTTATAAGGCTCGTGGGCATAAACTTATACCCAATGTTTCGCTTGTACCGGAAGGCGATTCAACCCTTTTGTTCGTAAATTCAGGAATGTTTCCATTAGTACCTTATTTGTCCGGAGGTGTACATCCGTTGGGTAAAAGATTAGTCAACGTACAGCGCGCGGGGAGATTTCAGGAAGATCTTGAGGAAGTTGGAGACAATCGCCATACAACGGCATTTCACATGATGGGTAACTGGAGCTTGGGCGACTACTTTAAAGAAGAACAGCTTCCGTGGGTTTACGAGTTTTTTGTAAAAGAAATGGGTTTAGATCCACAAAAATTATACTCAACGGTTTTTGCCGGTGATTCTTCCGCGCCAAAAGACGCAGAGTCCATTGAATTGCTTAAAAAAATATATGCGGGTTATGATGTCTTGGCCGACGAGGGAACTAGAATTTTTCCTCAAGGAGTTGCCGACAATTGGTGGAAAAGAGGCGATGCCGTAGGAGAGCTTGGTGGTCCTGATAGCGAAACTTTTTATTACATAGGCGAAGGAACCGGAATGGGAAAGAATCCGGCCGAAAACCAAGATGACTTTTTGGAAATTGGAAATTCGGTTTTTATGCAGTACAAAAAATCCCAAACAGGCTGGGAGCCGCTGGTCCAAAAAAATGTCGACTTTGGCGGCGGACTTGAAAGAATTGCAATGGTTGTTCAAGGCAAAAACGATATTTTTGAAACCGATAACTTTTGGCCAATTGTTGAAAAAATCCAAGAACTTACGGGCAAAAATTATTACGAATCAGTTGAGATTAAAAGATATATGCGTATTTTGGCCGATCATATGCGCGCAAGTATCTTTATGGCAATGGATGGTGTTATTCCATCTAACAAAGATCAAGGTTACATGCTAAGAAGGCTGTTACGTCGAATGACAAGAGCAGGAATGGTGCTGGGTGCAAATAAAGATCTTTCAGTGAGTTTGGTTGGGACAGTTTGCGAAATGTTTGCTTGGATGTATCCGGATTTAGTATCAAAACAAACTGAAATTGAAAAAACTTTTGAAGACGAAGAAATTAGATTTAGAAAAACATTAGTAAACGGCTCTAAAGAATTAAGAAAAGTCCTAAAGACATTGGATCCTAGTGAACCTAAAGACATAGAAGAAATGTGGGCTCACAAAGCCTTTGATTTATATCAATCAGTCGGATACCCAGCCGAGATATTTTTGCAGGACATTAAAGATGCGGGCCAGCAATTAGATGGTAAAAAGTTTTCAGAAAAGTTTGACGTTTTATTTGAAGAACATAAATCCGGTTCCCGCGCAGGAGCTGAGCAAAAGTTTAAAGGCGGTTTAGCGGATCATAGCGAAGAAGTTGTTAAATATCACACAACCACCCATCTATTGCAGGAAGCACTTCGACAGGTTCTGGGAGAACATGTTCGCCAAATGGGCAGCAATATAACTTCCGAGCGCTTAAGATTTGACTTTTCTCATCCTGACAGGAAGCTGACAGAGGGTCAGATTAAAAAATTAGAAGAAATTGTAAACAGCTATGTTGCGCAAAAATTGCCGGTAAACTTTGTGATGATGCCTAAAGCAGAAGCAGAAAAAACCGGCGCATTATTTATGAAAAATGAAACATATCCTGATGAAGTAAAAGTTTATTATATCGGTGAAAGTATTTCTAACGCAGTTAGCAAAGAATTTTGCGGAGGCCCCCATGTTTCAAACACAAGCGAGCTGGCAGAAATAAAAATTTATAAACAAGAGAACATCGGTGATGGTAAGCTTAGGATTTATGCAAGCTTTAAAAAGCCTGTTGACACTCTAGATTAACGAGTGCTATAACTTAACTCGTCATATATTATATATAGTTAAACATTGGAGGTAATATGCCGGCTCAAAGTTCAAAAATTAAACCCTTATACGATTATCTGCTTATAGAACCTATTCAAAAAGATACCACTCTGCCATCAGGAATTGTAATTCCCGATACGGCAAAAGAGAAACCTCTCGAAGGAAAAGTTGTTGCTGTTGGCTCAGGTAAGAGGGACGACTCAGGGAACAAAATTCCCCTCGAAGTAAAAGTTGGAAATACCGTTATGTATAAGAAATGGGGAGGCACTGATATTAAAGTTGACGGAAAAGAAATGCTCCTCGTGAAAGAGGAAGATATTTTAGCAGTTATTGAAGGTTAAAGGAGGAAAATAAAATGTCAGCAAAAAATATTATTTATGGCGACGCCGCCAGGACAAAATTAAAGCTTGGTGTAGATAAATTAGCTAGAGCCGTTTCGACCACTCTTGGCCCAAAGGGCGGAAATGTTGCTTTGGATAAAAGTTGGGGAACTCCTCAGGTTGTACACGATGGCGTAACGGTCGCAAAAGAAATTGAACTTGAAGATAAATTTGAAAATATGGGTGCACAGATAGTAAAAGAAGCTGCATCTAAAACAAACGATGTTGCGGGGGATGGTACTACAACAGCAACTGTACTGGCTCAAGCGATTGTTGACGAAGGCTTAAAAAATATTTCGGCAGGCGCGAATGCAATGATGCTAAGGCGTGGTTTAGAAAAAGCTACCGATGCGGTTGTTGAAGAAATAAAAAATCTTTCCAAAAAAATATCAAGTAAAGCCGAAAAGACACAGGTTGCGACAATATCCTCTCAAAATGAAGAAATCGGAAAAATAATTGCCGAAGCAATGGAAAAAGTTGGAGAACAGGGTGTCATAACGGTTGATGAATCTAAAGGTTTTGATATCGAACTTGAATACAAAGAGGGAATGCAGTTTGATAAAGGTTATTCCTCGGCCTACTTTGTTACCAACCCGGATAAAATGGACGCAGTTGTCGAAGATCCCTACATTTTGGTGACCGATGCCAAGATATCCAGCATGCAAGATTTGGTTCCAATGCTTGAAAGTTTTGTAAAGGTTTCCAAGAATTTAGTTATTATTGCAGATGATGTAGATGGCGAAGCACTTGCAACTTTGGTTGTTAATAAACTCAGAGGAGTTTTAAACATACTAGCTGTTAAAGCTCCGGGTTTTGGCGATAGGAGAAAGGCCATGCTTGAGGATATTGCTGTTTTAACAGGCGCCTCATTAATTAGCGGAGAAATGGGTAGAAAGCTAGACTCGGTAACTATTGATGATCTTGGAAGAGCCGATCGAATAATTGCTGACAAAGACAACACCACAATAGTTGGAGGAAAAGGCGATGAAAAGGCACTCAAAGAAAGAGTTAAACAAATAAAAACTCAAATCGAACAAACAACTTCGGATTATGACAAAGAAAAACTTCAAGAAAGAGTCGCAAAACTTAGCGGCGGAGTAGCTGTTATTAAGGTTGGGGCTGCAACCGAGGCTGAACTTAAAGAGTTAAAACTTCGAGTTGACGATGCTGTAAATGCAACGAAGGCAGCAGTAGAAGAAGGTATTGTTCCCGGCGGCGGAATTACTTTTTTAAAGATTAGATCCGCAATCGATAAATTAGAACTAAAAGGCGACGAGCTTACCGGTGCTAAAATATTAAAGTTTGCACTTGAGAAGCCCACAAGGATTTTAGTAAAAAATACCGGTGCCGATGACGGTAAAATAATTGCCGAAATCGAAAGACGCTCTGAGGAAGAAAAAAACATGAATATTGGTTACAATGTTGTGAAAATGTCTTATGTTGATATGGTTCAAGACGGAATTATTGACCCGGCCAAAGTATCACGAAGTGCCTTACAAAATGCCGTTTCAGCCGCGATCATGATTTTAACAACCGAATGTCTTGTTACAGAAGCTCCAAAGCATGATGATAACAAAACACCTGCCGGTTCCGGTATGGGTGGTATGGACATGGATGGAATGATGTAGGCTGCATAGCAATCTACAGATTATTCAATCTAAGCAGCTTGTAATATTCCTTGAGGATTTTTTGGCTGTTGTCGTTTTTGTTGAAATGAATCAAATGCTTTGTAGTTATTTCTGTCGTTTGTTTTTTTCTCATATATCTCTTTTGCAAAATCATTGCGGCTCTCTCTAAGAGATCTAAAAAAAGACTTTGCATTTTTACCTTGTCTTTTTTGCGTAAAGCAAACTTAAAGTTGGCAAAATATTCTTTTGTCCATCTGTTTGAGTTTAAAAATTTTAAATAAGTTTGGTTTTTATCCACTACCGGCTGCATTAAAACTATATCGGTTGCGACAAAAACATTTCGGTTATTTCTATCCCAAGCTAGCGTCGCTTCGTCTATAAAAATATTTGTGCAAAAACTTCCGGGCTGGCCATCAAATTTTGGATGTTTGCCGGTTATTTTGTTTATAAGTGTAATAAAGCCTCTTGTTAACCAAACCCTTTCCCTGTCTGTTATGATAAAAATATCCAGGTCTTGCTGCTTGTCGTTTAAACAGTAAGCGGCTGCCGAGCCCGTAATACCAACAAATTTAACCCAAGGTATCGAGCCTATTAGCTTTAAACCCGATTCATTTGCTTTAATAAAATTTCGCGTGTCTTTATATTTTTTGTCCCAATTTACGTATTTGAGATTTTTAATCTCGTATTTTCCGTATCGTTTCTTTAACCAACCTTGCTTTATAAGCAAATTTAAAGCTTCTCGAATTTTATTTTCTTTTATGGGTTTATCGGTAACTAGATATGTCGCTAGCTGAAAAAAACTTAAAGGGTAAGAAAAAATTGATCTGTACAGCAATGTTCTTTTTATTGCTTGCGATACGTTGCTCGATTTATCAGCCTTTTTGTTTTGTTTTGTTTTAGACATGTTGAGCGTCTAGAGCGTCATTAACAAGTTGATCCGCTTCTTTGTTTCCATTACGCAACGTGTGGTTAAATGTTATCTTTTCAAATTTTAAAGCCTGCCCCTTAATTTTTGTCCAAAATGTCTTTAGGTTTGCGTTCTTAACTTTATATTGACCGTTTAACTGTTTAACTACCAGTTCACTATCCAAAAAACAGTCAAGTTCCTTAATATCTTTTTCGAGTGCTACTTCCAGTCCTTTTAACAGTGCCGTATATTCGGCTTCGTTATTTGTAGTATGGCCGATGTAAGCGCCCATTTCATAAATTGTCTCGGCCTGAGAATTTTTAATAACAATTCCTATACCTGCTGGACCAGGGTTTCCTCTGGCGCCACCATCCGTATTTAATGTGTACTTCACTTAAAATATTCCTTTATCGAAATTAGTAGTAACCCTAGTGCGGTTCCAAAAAGGGCCCCGCCTATTCCCATTAACACAGGTTGCGGGTATGGATTTTTTATGACAGGTTCGCTGTTTAATTGCGCTATGGAAAGGTTTTGATCGGCGTTATAGTTTAAACCTACGCTTTCAGCTATAAAATTTTTCGAAAGACTTTTAAATGTTGCTAATGCGTTTGACTGACTTCTGTCTCTCACGGATAGGGATATTACTTGGGGGCCTTCTTTTGTAACTTGAATACTTCGGGTGAGTTTTTTTATGTTTTGAGAGGTTGGATGTACACCCAACTCTTCCAACGTTTGTTTTTTGAGATCGTCGCTTTCGAGTACCGCTATAGCGGAATTTGTATACGATTGGGCTGTTTGCTGGGCATAGTAACCCTCATAGGTAAAGAATGCGGTGCTCATTTTATCGGTTGTTCTTCCGATAAAAAAAGTGCCTGATACAATGTACTTTCCGGGAATTTCCGTAACGGTAAACCCTATAATCAAGCCGGCCGCGGCAGACAACCCTAAGGTTAAGAGATGTTTCTTTATTATTTTTAATGATATTTTTAAATCCATAGATGCTTTTACATTATAGCAACTAATCATTGTAACTGTACTAAAAATTTGGATATACTAATACGTAGAATTTCGTTAGATTGACTGCCCAATGGTTAAAAATACTATCAAAAAAAATGCTTTAGCTCCTACTGTCCTAATCTGCGGCGGTGCGGGCTTTTTAGGATCCTACCTAGTTGAGTCTCTTTTAGCTAACGGCGCAAAGGTTATTGTTTTAGACAACTTTAATACAGGTAAAGAAATTCACGTTAAACCTTTTTTATCAAACCCTAATTTTGCTTTATACAATGTAGATATAAACCAAGGTCTTCCTCCTGAAATCGAAACGGTGGACTATGTTTTGCAGCTTGCCGGTTTAGAGGAGTATCTGTTTAGCAAAAGCGCCCTAAACTTAGACAGCCTGCTTACAAATTCAATTGGCACAAAAAATCTTCTTGATCTTGTTAAAAAGTCGGAAGCTAAGTTTGTTTTAATGTCAACGATTGATGTGTACCAAGGCCGCATGTCACAGGCCGATTTGGCAAGATACTTTGGTTATACGGAAGTTGATGAAAACAAGTTTAGTTTGGCCGAGGCAAAAAGATTTGCTGAAGCAATTGTGTGGGAATACTTTAAAAAATACGATTTGGATGTTCGAATTGTGCGTCTGCCGGAACTTTATGGGCCAAAAATGGACTTGGATTCAAGCGGCTCTCTTGGCTTATACATAAAAGATTTAATTGAAAGCAGAAATTTGGTTGTTAAAAACGACGGTATAGAAAAAGAGTACTACCTGTATGTATCCGATGCCGTCAACGGTATTTTAAAAACTTTATTCAATCCAAACACTAAGGGCAACATATATTCTTTAATTCCAGAAGCACCTATATCGGATTTGGAGTTAGCCTTTTTGATTCGGGGTCTAGCCGATGGGGCGGTTGCTGTTACATTTAAACAATTTCCATCCTCGGCCTATCCAAGCTTACTGCCGCCGGATACGTTTAATCTTAAAGATTTAAATTGGAAGCCTAAAAGAGGGTTGAAAGATGGGGTTATAGAAACTTTAAAATCGTTTGGATATTCGGCCAATACGAATAGTTTTAAGCCTCTAAAGTATGTTGAGGAAAAAAACAATGAAATTCAGCAAAATCAATCGGTTAGTAGTTTAGTTTCAAATCCGCTTTCAAATGGGGCTGCTTTAGTAGTAGACAAAAAAACTAGATCTCCTTTTCACCTTCCTGAGTTTAAGTTTAAAAAACCTGCAAGCAGCGTTAAAACTTATCCGGAACCGAAGGTTGAAAAAAGAGTCAGCGGCAGGCCATCGAGAATTTTTTCAAGCGCAAAATTTTATGCCTTTACCGCTTTATTTTTAGCAGGTATTTTTGTGTTTGTTGTTAATCCTTTTTTACAGCTATACCTAAGTTCGAAGGCCGGTGTTGAAAGTTTAAGAAACCTGCAAGTGGCCGCAAAAGATCTTGATACAGCAAAGATAACCTCGCAGTCCGCGCTAGCCTCAAAGCAGTTTGAGAGCGCCTCAAAAAATATTTCCGGTGTCAGATGGGTATTTTATTTAGCCGGAAAATCCAATGAGTACAGAAGCTATTCCAGAACTTTAATTTCGTTAAAATATTTTTCGGACTCCATAGGGCACATGGAAAAAGCTATTGAACCCGTTCAAGGTTTGTGGGAAGTTATAAGGCCCGATACAGACAAGACTTTAAGTGAAGAAACTTTAAATAACGCTAAGCTCGAAATTAGTACAGCAAAAAACCTTTTACAGTTATCGGAAGCTGATTTTAATTCGGTTAATGTTTTGGACTTTCCTGCAAACTACCAGCAGTATGCTTTGGAATATAAAGGCTACCTTTCACAGGCTCAAAGCAGCTTAGATCTTGCTTCGGATGTTATCTCAAATTTGCCCTCTATTCTTGGTGTGGATTCGCCTAAAAAATACATTGTTTGGTTCCAAAATTCCAACGAACTAAGAGCAACCGGAGGTTTCATAGGTTCCTACGGAATATTGGAGTTCGATAAAGGAAAACTAAAGGATTTAACAATTGATGATATATACAACCCGGATGGCCAAATACAGCTAAGGGGCATTGGCGTAACTCCGCCCGCGCCAATAAAAGAATTTTTAAACGAGAAAGTTTTGTACCTTAGAAATTCAAATTGGGAACCTGACTTTTCGTCTTCGGTAAGCGCCTTTGACGACCTTTATGCAAAATTAACAGGCCAAAAAATAGATGGTTACATTGCAGTGGATCTGTCTTTTGTTAAGGGTCTTATTCAAGCAACCGGACCGGTCTTTTTAGCTGCGTACAATGAGGAAATAAATCCAGAAAATTTATACGAAAGAACACAGTTTCACAGTGATTTTAATTACACCGATGGTTCTGATCAAAAGAGATCTTTTTTAACAACGCTTGGAAGCAAACTTTTAGAAAAACTTTTTACTATTCCAAAAGACAGGCTTCCCGAATTAACATCGGCTATAAACACGGCCTTAAATGAAAAGCACATGCTTCTATATCTTTCAAACAGCTCATTGAGCCAGTTGCTTAAACAGAAAAATTGGGACGGTAATCTAGTTGAAACGCCCGGCGATTACTTATATGTTGTTAATAGCAATGTCGGAGGTACAAAAGCTAATTACTTTGTTGAATTTTCTCAGGATTACAAAGTCAGTTCGATGACACGAGATGGTTTGCTACGCGGAATCCTTACACTCAATTATAAGCACACAGGAACCACAAACGCGTGGCCCGGCGGCCCTTATAAGGATTACATAAGGGTGTACGTAAAAGCCGGATCCAAATTGACGGGGGCAAAATTGGTAACGCCTGCAAGTATTGAAGGCGAGGATGTTTTTAAAGACATGACTGTGGGTAATTATGCCGGTTTAACAACATTTGAGTACCCCATAACCTTAAATCCGCAGGAGCAAATGAGCCTCCAAATAAGCTATGACTTGCCCGCGCAGCTTTCAATAACAAAAGATCAAAATAATTATTCGTTGTATGTTCAAAAACAGCCCGGCACAGTTTCTGATCCGTTTTATTTTGAATTTAGCTATCCGTTTGGGATGTCGCTTGAGAATAAATCTCAAAATCTCGAACTTGGAGACAGCAAAGTTTCCGGTTCCGGCACTTTAAATGCAGATCTAAACTATTTTGTTCAGGTTCACTGATATATAATAAATACAAATGCCAATAGCCGACATGCCCCAATCGAATAAGCAGCACGCTGTCCCTCAGAATATCATGGACGTTGAGTTTAAACTTATCGGCGATCTAACAATGCGACAGTTTGCGTACCTTTTAATGGCCGGTATAGGTGCCTATTTAAGTTACATTATTTTTATAGGACTTTTTAGATTTCCACTTGTTTTTTTAATTGCGGCTTCCGGCCTTGGTTTTGCCTTTTTGCCGGTTCAAGAAAGAGGTTTGGACGAATGGGTAGTGAATTTTTTTAAAGCAATCTTTTTACCTACCGAAAGAATTTGGAAAAAACAACCTCAGCTTCCAAGTGCGTTCATGTATGACAATATAAGTGTTGTTAAGCAGGAACTTATTACTCTTGCGCCAACGTCCAGCAGACGAAAACTTGAAGAATACTTAAAATATCAAACAGACGACGAAAACGTTGATCCTTTAGACATCCCCGAAAAACTTTATGCCATGAAAGTCAGGGCCGCATTTGGTGATATTGTTCCCCAAGCTCCCGCAACTACAACAACTGTGGTGGAAGAACCGGAAGTACCTCAATTTTTTGATCAACCTTCGGTCACGCCTGTACCGCCCGAGGAATCGCAGTCCAAGCCTCAGGAGCAAAAGCAGGCAGAGGAGACAAAGCCCGCGTTTGACGCCGAGCAAAAACCTCAGCAGGCTCAAGTTCCTGTTGCTGTGAGTCAGCCGGTGACTCAAGCTTTGGAACAGCCAAAACCCAGTTCCCCGGAAACACCGAGCACTAACCAGACGCCTGTTGTTAAACGTCCTGTTACACAGGCTCCAAGACCAAAAGAGGCTCCACCAAAACGCCCAACATATATGCGAGACGAACCTACTCAAATAACTTTATCGAGTTCTATTTCAGTTAGCCCGATGACACCAGATATGCATTCGGGAAGGCGTTTTGTAAATCTACTGCCTCAGCAAGGAGAGCTTATTTTGCCGATCCGCGGAGAAAGAGTATTACAAACTTCTGAGCAAATGGACATTGAGGAGGATATGACAGAAAAAGCCGGGCGTCTTCAGGATTTACTTAAAAGAATTAAAGAACAGGAAGGTATAGAAGTTAAAAAACCCGTACATATTGCGGAACCGCCAAAACCGGAAACGAAAACAGCTGCAGTTGAAAAAGAAATCCATGCCGAAGCGGCCGGTGTCGCTGAAGCGTTACAAAAACAGGACACCGAAATTTCAGATCAAATCAAAAAACTTCGTGAGAACTTAAATGTAAGCAAGGGAGACAATTCAGCATCTTTATCTCAGGAGAGGTTGCTTAAAGACTTGGAAGGTAAAAAGAAGAGCGTTGAGGAAAGTTATCGTCAGCTGAGTACAGGTATCGATATACTTCAAAAACCGATCGCAAGTGTGACAGGCGGCAGCAGCCCCGGTAAAGCACCTGTGTATGAAGCAGCAGGTTTTTCATCGACAGCTGCGCCGAATACTATATCAGGGGTGGTTAAGGATAAAGAGGGCAAGGGCATTCCGAATACACTTTTAATCGTTAAAAACGACTACGCCGAACCCGTAAGAGCAATTAAAACAGATATTATCGGGAGATTTATTTTAAGTACGCCTCTTCAAAACGGGAAATACGAAATTGAAGTAAGTTCCATAGGCGATCTTCAATTGTCGTTTGATAAAATTACTGTAGAATTAAAAGGGGAGTCAGTGCCTCCGTTAAGCATTGAAGGAAAATAAACATGCCCAATCAAGTTGCCACAACACAAGATCATTTAGACATTTTAGATATTAAGGACAACTATGTAGTTCTTAAAAACGGCGTGGTTTGTGCGGTTTTGCAAACAACCGCGGTTAATTTTGATTTACTGTCAGAAATTGAGCAGGACGCAATAATTGCTGCATTCTCAATGCTTTTAAATTCAATAACTTTCCCTATTCAAATTGCTATTAGATCAAAAAGACTTGATATAACAAAGTATTTGGAAAAAATCTATAGAGTTGAAACAAAGTTAGATGACCCACTTTTAAAACACCAAGCCACTTCCTATCGAAAATTTGTGCAAGAAGTTATAAAGCGTAATGAAGTTTTGGACAAAAGATTTTACGTTGTTGTTCCTACAAGAGCAGCAGAGGCTTCCCAGCCCGGTGCAGGCCCTTTTGACTGGCTAATGAAGCTAACAGGACAGCATAATAAGAGATTTACCTTTAATGTGGAGCAAGTTCTTCAAGACGGGAAAGTAGATCTTGCACCAAAGATTGATCATGTTGTTAAAGAATTCAATCGTTTAAACATCAAGGCAAAACGATTAAACACGCAGGAATTGGTTGAGTTATATTTTGATATTTACAATCCGACAAATGTTCAGGGTCAAAGAATAAGGACCACAGTAGATGATTACAAAACAGCGGTCGTGAACCCCGCAATAATCGAGGAATAAATATGGATCTTAATCTTTTTACAATGTTTGCAAAGGATAAGGTTAAAGGACAACGAACCAAAAGGGGCGAAAAGAGTCCGGCGGAAGTTCTTGCAGAAGGAATGGTTAATGTAAACGATATTATTGCGCCCTCAGCCATAGAAGTAGACTTTAACCACATTCGCGTAGGAAACACTTATTTTAGAACAATTTTTATTGCCGGTTACCCAAGGTTTGTTGGAGCAAACTGGCTTTCACCAATTATAAACTTTGATCATACGCTTGATGTTTCAATGTTTTACTATCCGGTAAAGTCAAAAATGATCCTGGAAGACTTAAGAAGGAAAATAACGGAACTTGAAGCTACCACAATGACCAATCAAGAGAAGGGGAAAGTTGTAGATCCCGTCGTTTCCGCTGCGCTAGAAGACGCAAAGTCCTTGCAGGAACAGCTTGTTAAGGGTGTCGAAAAATACTTCCAGTTTTCTTTTTACATTACTATTTCAGCTGATTCGTTAGAGGAACTGGACGCTGTAACTTCAAAACTTGAAAGTACGTTGGGCGCACTGCTTTTAATATCAAAAACCGCAGCTCTTCAAATGGAAGACGCATTTCAGTCATCAATTCCTGCCGGAATAGATAAACTTCTTGTAACAAGAAATATGGATACAACTAGCCTTGCTACTACTTTTCCGTTCACATCTTCCGATTTAACAATGGAAGAGGGCATATTGTACGGAATTAATCGTCACAACGGTTCCTTGATTATCTTTGACAGGTTTTCAATGGAGAACGCAAACTCTGTTGTTTTTGCAAAGTCAGGTTCAGGAAAGTCATATTTCGTAAAATTAGAAGCACTTAGGCTTTTGGTTTTTGGTGCAGAAGTTATGATTATCGACCCCGAAGAAGAGTATAGGACACTTTGCGAGGCTGTTGGCGGCAACTACATCGACTTTTCAGCCAGCTCCACGCATAAAATCAACCCGTTCGATCTATCCGGTGTTGCAGTAGAAGGGGAAAACGAGCTTGGTCAAAAACTTATTGGCCTTGTTACGCTTTTAAAATTAATGCTTGGCGGCTTGACTCCAAACGAAGAAGCAATTTTGGATAGAGCCTTAATAGAAACATACAGAATAAAAGGTATAACAACCGATCCCGACACACAGGCGACAAAAGAACCTCCTGTTATGGAAGATCTGTACAAAGTGCTACTGGGATCAGCCGAAGGCGAAGCTAAAAGCATGGCCGAACGTCTTGAAAGATTTATTAAAGGATCGATGACCGGCATTTTTGATTCTCAATCAAATATTAATTTAACTAGTAAAATGACAGTTTTTTCAACTAAAAACTTGGAAGAGGCACTGCGCCCAATTGCTTTTTACATGATTTTGGATTTTGTATGGACAAGAATACGCCGAGATCTTAAAAAGAGAATTCTAATTGTTGAAGAGGCTTGGTATTTAATGCAAAACGAAGATTCGGCAAGATTTATTTATGGAATTGCAAAGCGAGCTCGAAAGTATTATTTAGGCTTAACTACAATTTCGCAGGACGTTGATGACTTTTTGTCGTCTGAGTACGGAAAAGCAATTGTTACCAACTCATCAATTCAGGTACTTTTAAAACAACACCCGGCCGGAATTGACAAAGTTGCCGAAACTTTTTACTTGTCCGAAGGAGAAAAGCGCCTGCTTCTTTCGGCAGCAGTTGGAGAAGGTTTATTCTTTGCGGGATCTAATCACGTTGCGGTTAAAGTTATGGCGTCGGACGCCGAGCATAAACTTATTACGACCAACCCCGAAGAACTTTTGAGATTACGGGAGGAGGGTTTAATCAAGCCGATGCAGACTCAAAAACCGGTTTATAAACAATATGTTGAGCCAAAGACCGGCGATTCACAGGAAACAAAACAGCCTGTTGTTCCGGCAACTCCTCCGGTACAACCCGTAGCGGCACCGCCAATAAATGCATTCGCGCAAAGACCAAACACGGACCAGAGACCCCAACAGCCTAACACACCAACAATCGTACCTACAGAGACTGCGTTGGGATCAGAGCCTGTTTCGCAAGACAAAACACCTACCTCCGTCGAAATCGTTAAGTCGGTTCAAGAATTTAAACAAGGCTCGGGTACAATTAACTTGAGTGGAAATGGGTCAGCGCCCCAACAGGCAGCTGCTCAAAGGCCTCAACAAATTCAACAATCGCAAACACCACAGCAGTCGCAGCCCCAGCCTCAACAGAGACCTCCTCAACTTTAGGAATATAAAATTTAGAAACTTAAAAAACTTAAAGTTGGATGGGCATTATTACGTGGAGAAAGTCTGCAATATCTTCAGTCTTAAATATGCATGCAGTACTATTGGTATTGGCCAGAAGAGTTATTTTTTGACCCTTAACATTATTTAAAAAGTCCAAAAGATATTTTGTATTAAAAGCAAGTTCAAGCATTTGACCTTCGATATCGGCACTAAACTCACTTTCGTGAGCACCGGCCTCGCTTGAAATAGATGAAACTTTAATCAAACCATCCGGATCTAGTCTGAGTTTTATAGTGTTGTTGTTTCCTTCTTTTACAAAAACGCTTGTAAGACGTACAGCCTCAAAAAACTCCTCGGCACCAAATTCGGCCTTTATAACCGTCTCGGTAGGAATAATTCTTTTGTAATCAGGATATTGCCCGTCAATTATTCGTGTTGCAATTGTTGTATCGCCCGAAGAAAAAAGGGCTAAATTTTCGTTTTCGCTCATTTGCATCTTTACCGGTTCTTCGCTCGACGCAAATATCTTGCTTACTTCAAATAACGTCTTTGCAGGAATTATTGCGGTGAAATCAGCTGAATCTCCTTTGAGACTCATAATTCTTTCCGACAATCTAAACCCGTCGGTTGAGGTAATGGTTAAAACACCATTTGTATAATTTAAGTAAATGCCGGTAAACAGCGGTCTGGCTTCGTCTTGAGAAGACGCAAAAGCCACAAGTGATACAGCATACGAAAATTCCTTAGGATCAAGATTAATAATTTTTGCTTTGTCCGAAATTACCGGAAGGGCGGGGAAGTCTTTGGCAGCAGTTCCATTTAATTTTGATTTTGTTTTATCTGATTTTAAAACAAGTGTTTCGCCGTCGAGATGCCCGTTAATCGTGGATGGTGACAAGTTTGACACAAATTCCTTTATTACTTTTGCCGGAACTGTAATCGCGCCTTCTTCTTCGATCGAGGCATTTACATAAGTTGTTATGGCCGTTTCTAAATTTGTAGCCGCGAGTTTAAGTCTGTTGTCTTCAGATGCAATAAGTACATTAGATAAAATAGGAAGCGAGCCCTTTACAGGCACTGCTTTAGATACGATCTGAAGACCTTTGTTTAAGTTTTCCTGTAGGCAAGAAAATTTCATGTTTTAAAAACCTTTTGGTTTTAACGTTATTCTTCGGTCTCTGCCCTCTCCTACGCTTTCCGATGTAACGTCAGTATATTCAGCAACAAACATATGAATCTGCCTTCTTTCCCACGGATCCATTGGCGGGAGAGCAACTTCCTTTTGAAAAAATCTAACGCGGTCGATGTAATTTTTTGCGATATCCCGAAGTTTTTCGGCTCTTTGATCCCTGTAGCCGTTTATATCAACAATCACGGTAATTTGTTCGTCGGTTAAATTGTGAATTAAAAGATGCAAAAAATGCTGTAAGGCGTCTAAAGATTGTCCCCTATAACCTATTAAATAGTTTAAATTATCTCCGGAGATTCTTACCTCGTAAATATTTTCGCCTTTATCGTCGATTTCAAAATCCGGATCGATTTTTAAAAACCCAAATATATTTTCTAAAGCTTCTTGAATTATTTTTTTTAAATCTTTCATATCAGTTTCCTTTGGTTTTAAACCCCAGTTTTTTTATCCAGGGTTCCAATCCGCCCCAGCCACTAAAGAAATACGTTTGAACAAGTTGGAACAAGGTTGAAATTGTTATGTATATCATAACACCTGATGGCAAGGTTAAGCCGAATATAAAGAACATAAGCGGCATCATATAAAGATTTTGTTGTTGCATGGATTGCATCAAGTCATCGGTTTTCCCCGGGGTCTTTTTTACTGCTTTTTCACTAACTTTTGCAAAAGGCATCAACATCTTTGCCGACAAGAACTGAAGCAAAACAGAAAAGATTGTTATTATCAAGTATGGGTCGGGTTTTGTAAGATCTAAATACAAAAAACGAGTATTTATTGTTTCTAGGGATTCAATTTTAAAACTTTCAAAATAGACGTGATTGTTTATTTCGGATATATCCTTAGACAAGGTAAGGGTTGAAACGGCTCGATAAACTCCAAACATAAGTATTATGGTGATTATAGTAGTTAGACACCCTGCTCCCGGATTAACACCGTGTTTTTTCATTAACTCCATTTGCTTTTCTGCCAGCTTTTTTTTGTCGTAACTAAATTTTTCTTTAATCTTTTCAAGTTCGGGTTGCATGTCTCGCTGTTTTTTGCTCATTTTTAATGATGGGATGGTAAGAGGAATTAAAACAAACTTAATTAAGACGGTGAAAACTATTATTGCCAATCCCAAATTCCCTACATACGAGTAGATAACAATTAATATGTTAAATATTGGGTTTAAAATTAATGTCTGCCAAAGTTGCGTCATAAAATACATTTTACCATTAAGATCAATTTACCGGGTCAAATCCTCCTTTTGAAAAAGGATTACATCTTAAAACTCTTTTTGTGCCCATAAATAAGCCCTTAGCGGTGCCGTACTTTTCCACTGCTTCGGCCGTGTAATCGGCACAGCTGGGTGTAAATCGGCAGGTGTGAATTCCAAAATTAATTGGAGACAAAAACCTTTTGTAAAATTTTAACAACATCAGAGTTAACCTTTTCATATACTGCTTTCTCGGTTGAATACTTAGGGTAAATTACGATCCAATAATTTTTAGGTATTCTATCGAAATTTTCCTTAAGAGACCGTTTAAACAATCTCTTGATATGATTTCTAACGACCGCGCTCTTACTAAATTTATTAGAAACTACAATTCCTGCCTTTGTTTCGCCCTCGTAATTTTGAGGTTTTAGAAAGTAGCCGTAAAAAGTGTCACCTTCCATTTTGGTGCCGTATTTTTTGGTAATATTGTATTCAAAGTTTGAGGAAAGTCGGTTCTCTTTTTTAAGCATTAAAAATCACTGCTGTCGAATAAGCATTGGCTTTACTTGCCGTTGTATGCAACAGCCAGTCTTTTTCTACCTTTAAGCATTCTTCTTTTCAATACTCTTCTTCCTGCTTTTGTAGCAGCTCTGTGCAAGAATCCGTGCTTTCTTACTCTTTTAAGTTTTTTAGGTTGCCAAGTTCTTTTTGTTTTAGGCATATAATTCGCCAAAATATTTTTATGAAACGGTCCTCGGCGAATACGCCTGCGGGTTGTTTTAAAGAATATTTTGTCTCAATAATACTTCAAGGGGAATTATACTTGATTTGACTATATTATCAAGGCCTTGACGGAAGTTTTCATAAATGGCTTTGGCACCACAAACTTGCCTTCCTCGGTATAATGGACACTATGCAAGATATTAAACCGGAAATTTCATACGAAGACTTTCAAAAGATAGACGTTAGAGTGGGTACTATTTTGGCTGCCGAAAAAGTTGAAAAATCGGATAAACTGCTTAAGCTCGATGTTGATTTTGGCGCTGTTATAGGAAAAAAGCAGATTTTAACCGGTATGCAAAAGTGGTATCAGCCGGAGGATTTGGTTGGGATGCAAACCACGTTTGTGGCTAATTTGGCACCAAGAAAAATGATGGGCTTGGAATCACAGGGAATGATTTTTGCTCTCGGTTTAAACGATGACTCCGTACCTACATTTTTACTGCCTCAAAAGCCGGTGGAAAATGGCGACGGCGCTAAATAATGACCTACTACATCAAAACATACGGATGCCAGGCAAATATTGCAGATTCCAACACAATGGAAGGAATTCTCGAAGCCCTGGATTTTGAACCATTAAACGTTCCGGCCTTTAACACCGAAAAAGAAACGATGCTGTACGTTTTTAGTAACGCCGACTTGGTAGTAGTAAACACCTGTTCTGTACGCCAAAAAAGCGAAGATAAAACCTACGGTATGGGAAAAATTGCCAAAATGGCGTTGGAAAAGTACGGAAAAAAGCCCTTTACCGTTATGGCAGGCTGTATGGTCGGAAGTGTGACCGGCGATCGCCAGAGATATTCTTTTGAAGAATTGAAGAAAAAGACACCTTGGGTCGATATGTACATGAACCCCCACGAAATTAAACAGCTTCCGGAATTGTTAGCAGAAAAGGGCATGCTGTCCGAATGGGCCATGAAAAAGCTTGGAAATACCGACTTTATGCCCAAGAGCGACGCTCAGGATCACGCTTTTATAAATATTTCTCAAGGCTGCGACAATTTTTGCACTTTTTGTGTTGTTCCGTACTCTCGGGGTAGGGAAGCGTCACGCACAGAAGAGGAGATTTTAAAGGAAATAAGACATTTTGCGATGCGAGGCGTTAAAAAAGTTACTTTATGTGCCCAAAACGTTAATTCTTGGGGTATGGATATGAAGGAGAAGTTTGAAGTTCGAACGGGAAGTGATCAAAAACTGCCTTTTGCTGCGCTTTTAAGAAAAATACATGAAATTCCCGAAATTGAAAAAATAAGCTTTTTATCTTCAAATCCTTTTGATTTTACACAAGATCTTATAGAAACGCTGGCTTTGCCCAAAGTTGAAAATTACCTCCATATTGCAGTTCAGTCCGGGAATAACGACGTTCTTAAGAGAATGAACCGTCGCCACTCCATCGAGGATTTTTTGACTTTAATTAACAAAATAAAAAAAGTTCGCCCAGACATAGAAATCGGAACAGATCTGATAGTTGGTTTTCCAGGTGAAACTCGCGAACAATTTATGGATACCGTCGATCTTGTAAAAAAAGTAAATTTTTCAGTTGCTTTCATAGCTATGTATTCGCCCCGAAAAGGAACGCCTTCTGAAAAGTTCTTTAAAGACGACGTATCTGCTGAAGAAAAAAAGTATAGGCATAGTCTTCTTACAAAGGTTTGGAGAGCCACAAAGGTATGAAACCCCTTGTCGCAATTGTCGGGCCGACTTCAACCGGCAAAACTTCCCTAGCCTTAAAACTTTGTCAAAAGACAGATGGCCAAATAATTTCGGCCGATTCCAGACAAATTTACAAATACATGGATATTGGAACAGGCAAACTTCCAATTGGCTACGATGTAAAGATTTCAAAGCACAACGGTTACTGGGACATAAACGGAGTGTCTGTCTGGGGATACGATTTAGTAGAGCCCGACAAGTACTATTCGAGTTACGATTTTGCTTTGTTTGCAAGGCAAAAAGCAGGGGAATTGCTAAACGCCGGAAAAACCGTATTTTTGGTTGGCGGTACCGGGTTTTACATTGACGCCTTTGCCGGCAGGTTTGACTTAAATAACATTTTGCCCGATCTAGAGGTTCGTTTACAGCTTGAAAGCAAAAGTCTTTTGGAATTACAGCAACAACTGACGTCGTTAAACCCACAAGCTGTTTTAAAAATAGATATGAAAAATAAAGTGCGTTTGGTTCGTGCGATTGAAAAAGAAATAGGCCAAAAAAATTTCACTACTCCCCTACCCCGCCTCGATACGCCAATAACTTACATTGGTTTAACTTCGGATCGTCAGGTTTTATATTCACGAGCCGATAAATGGGTTGATGAAGTGTGGAAAAACGGTTTAACAGCCGAGGTTAAAAATCTAGTTTCATTAGGATTTTCGGATTCGCCCAAACTTAAAGGTTTAGTTTACAAAACCGTACTCGCGTTTATAAATGGGCAAATTAATGAAAAGGATGCAGTTCAAAGGATAAAGTTTGACATTCACGCCTATATACGCAGGCAGCAAACTTGGTTTAAAAAGAATTCAGAAATAACGTGGTTTGACATAAATGCTGAATCTTTTGACGAAAACATATATAATTACATTAAATGAACAAAGAAATTGTAATTTCAGTTAAAACTATTTTGTTAACCATCTTAATGATCTTAGCCGGGTATGTTGTTTATAGGCTTGGTCCTATAATTGGTATTTTCGCAATTGCTACCTTACTTACTATATCCCTAGAGTCCCTTGTAAAATATTTAATGAAGTTAACGGTTTTTAATAAGCCGCTAAAACGGAACGTCGCCGTTATAATTTCGTATTTTTTACTGATAGTCGTAATCGCATTGGTGGGAAGTTTAGGCGTTCCGCCGGTTATTAGCCAGTTCCAAAAGATGATTGCAAGCCTTTCGCAATACGCGCAGGAACTTCATTTAAGCGACGGTTTTAGCTTGTCATTAAAAGACTTTATACCACAAGCCGCAAATGCTTCGTCCGAGGTTTTAACCGTTACGATTTCAATTTTTTCTAATTTAACAACTTTATTTAGCATTTTTGTTATTTCTATATATATGTCACTTGATTGGGAAAATCTTAAAAAAAGGTTTGCGGGACTCTTTCCCGAAAAGCTTGAGGATGATGTAAAAGATACAATCGCAAAGGTTGAAACAAATGTGGGCCAGTGGATGAAAGGAGAACTTGTGTTAATGCTTGTGGTCGGATTCTTTTCGTTTTTAGGGCTTTTTATTTTGAATGTTAAGTATCCGGTAGCACTTGGGATTGTTGCCGGCATTATGGAAATAGTTCCAATGATCGGGCCCATAATTTCGGCGATAATTGCCGGTATTATTGCTTTTGCCGATGCGCCTATAAAAGGTCTTGGAGTTATTGCCTTATTTATAATTGTTCAACAATTAGAAAATAATTTGTTGGTTCCAAAAATTATGCAAAAAGTTTCAGGTTTTAGTCCCTTAATAATTTTGCTGTCGCTGCTTGTTGGATCAGAATTTTTTGGAGTCGTCGGTGCAATTGTTGCTGTCCCTACTACAATGATTTTATCTATCGTTTTAAGAAAGTTCCTTTTACACTCGGACTAAATTTTTATACGGGAGGCGAATAAGCCAGATTCTGTTTCACAGAACTTGCTTGCGCTGCTTTTGCATCGTAAGCCAGATTCTGTTGTCTGCCTTGCGGCAGATGCCGGTAATCTATCTACGCCCCATCTTTGTGCCTCGCCGAGCAGGCTCAAGCGGCACGTTCGTGGGTTGCTGAGGAGTGGGATTGCCCGTTTCACCCTGATCCATAGCAAACGCTTTAGGACCAAGTTCGTCACTGTTGCTCTCGAAAGATGTCGTTTCACCCTCCGTTCCTCGCCCTTTCGGGCTAAGACACCAGAACTTACGTTTCGGAGATTGCCCTCCGTCCTCCTGCTCTATACAGTCTGGACTTTCCTCCCGCTATAAGCGAGTAACCAGTCTGCCTCCCGTGAGCGTATTTTAACAGAAGCAGGGAAATTTGCGAGGGAGGTGCCTAGCTCAAAAGTTCGTGGTAGACTAACAAATATGCCAGACCCTTTGGACCCAACAAAATATCACGTTATTACAGAAACTCAAAAAAAATACCTATCGATTGTGGCAATAATTTTCGTTGTTGTTATTTTGCCGATTGTTTCCAATATGTATTACAATCTCGCGCTTACCAGGCCCGCTCAATCAGGTAAAGAGGTTGAGCTTAAGGTAGACAGAGGTCAAGGCGTAATGGAAATTTCATCGGCGCTATTTGACGCCGGCGCAATAAATTCGGAATTTTTATTTAATTTTTATGTATACACTTCAGGACAGTCTAAAAATATGCAGGCAGGAACTTACAAAATTCCGGCCGGTTCAAGTTTAAAGGAAGTTGTAGAGCAGTTTCAGCATGGTACGAACGATGTTCGCCTTACGTTTTTGGAGGGTTGGAGAGTTGAGGAGTATGGAATTTTGGCTGCCCAGAGTTTGGAAAATCTTGACTACGAAAAATTTATACAGCTCGCCAAAAAGTATGAAGGCCAGCTTTTTCCGGACACTTACTACATTCCAAAAGGGATACAAGAGGACGAGCTCATTGATATGTTGAACAAAAACTTTAATGATAAAACAGCCGATCTTTTGACAGATAAAAATTTAAATAAAATCGGTTTTACTAAAGAACAAGTTTTGATTTTGGCCTCATTGGTCGAGCGCGAGGTTAGGGATCCGGAAGATAAAGCTATTGTGGCCGGAATCTTAATTAAAAGATTAAATGACGGCATGAAGTTGGATGTTGATGCTACAACACAATTTGCTACTGCCAACAATCAATCTTGTGTGTTTTCGCCCGATGATTGCACACCGAAGTTGGACGACGCCGTTAATGTAAATTGGTGGCCCACAAGCTTAACCGTTGCGAACCTTGACTTGAACGACCCATACAATACCAGAAAAAATGTAGGGCTACCGCCGGCGCCGATATCAAATCCCGGTTTAGATTCAATAAACGCGGTTATAAATTACAAAGAGTCACCATACTATTTTTACTTAACAGATAGCGATGGTGTTACACATTTTTCAAAAACCTTAGAAGAACACAACGCGGCCGCTGAAAAATATATCAGTCATTAACCGGTGCATACTCAATTGCTTCTTGAATCATTTCTTTTGTAACTTTTAAGCCAAGTGTCTTTACAAGTCTGTCTTCGATTAAAAGCGGCTTGTTAAACAATGCGGCAGCTTTGACAGCAACAAACGGCGACGTATTAATATTTACAACACGATTATTTCGCTTAAGCGAAATTTGCGCGCCACAAGAGCCGTTGTACATTCTATTAAGTTTGGAATTAATAAATTTAATGTCGAACGCAAACGCAATACTGCTTAAAGCGATTATCGAGGAGCTTGGATTATAATTTTCGGTTTCTACCGGAATAAGGATTTTTCCTTCTTTACAGAAAAGGTACGAAGTAGATAAATTATCGCAAGATATTGTAGTTAAATATTTTGCTTTTTGGTACATTTTGTCAGTGTCCTGTTTAGCTTTATAGCTTTTACGATTACACAAGTGAAGCGAAGTCTGTACTCCATGCCAGCAAGATTGTATAATTTGCTTGTTATATGAACCTGCTCAAAACAACTTACGACAAGGCCGAAACTTTAAAAGGCAAAAGGCTTGTTTACACTTTAATAGCAGTCTTTTTCATCTTCCTGGGTGTTGGTTTCTTTATTGGGTATCTTAATGTTAGATTCTTAAATAAAAATGAAACTCAGTCTGCTTTGAATTCGATTGAGTCAGAAGCCAAAAAAGATTCATTTACAGGCAAAATATCCTATGTTAATCCCGAACTTTACCCCGAAGATAAATTCACATATGTTTTGGCCGACCGAGATGGAAATAATTTAATTTTTCTTAAAGCCGACGACGATAAGCTTTCAATAGCTGAGGGATTGACGGCAAGGGTGACCGGTATAAAAATGACAACACGTGCCGGAAACGAGTATTTAAAAGTTGAGGAGATTGTGCTAAATGCCGCAAATTGAATTTATTGATGTTACAAAACAATATGACGAAGGTAGAAAAGTTCTAGATCACGTTAGTTTTAGTATTGAACCAGAAGAGTTTGTTTTTGTAGTAGGACCCTCAGGTGCTGGGAAATCGACAATAATCAAGCTTTTAATACGCGAAGAACTTCCAAACGAGGGCGACGTTTTGTTTAACGGTGAAAGTATTTTGTCTATTTTAAAAGATGACCTGCCTAGTTTGAGACGAAAAATTGGTGTGGTATTTCAAGATTTTAAATTGCTAGAGTCAAAAACTGTTTTTGATAACGTAGCCATTGCCTTGGAAGTTGTAGATTCCCATAAAGATGAGGTTAAAAGTATTGTTCCAAATGTTTTGAACTTGGTGGGTTTGGCAGATAAGGCAAATAAGTTTCCACGCCAATTGTCCGGTGGCGAGAAGCAGAGGGTTTCAATTGCCCGAGCTTTGGCTCACGAACCTGATATTTTGGTTGCAGACGAGCCTACGGGCATGATAGATCCGGATTCTGCGGCCGAAGTTATTGAGGTGCTCGAAAAAATAAACTCTTTAGGTACGACAGTTCTAATGGCAACACACGACCAGGCAATTGTTAATTCACTGAAAAAAAGAGTTATTAGAGTGGAAGACGGAAAAATAGTGTCGGACAAAAAAGGAGGAAACTACCGTGGCTAAGTTTTGGAGTTTGCTAATGGCGAACATAAAAAAAGAAAAGCTTTTAAGTATTTCAAGCATTTTGATTATGACTGTAACCTTTTTGCTTTTAGGATTTTTACTTTACGTAATAATATTTTCTCAAACCGCACTAAGATACTTGGAAGATCAGGCTCAAATTACAGCTTTTTTCAAAGATGATTATCCTTCTCAAAAAATTATGGATTTAAAAACCACTTTAACCGCAGATAAACGTGTTTCTACAGTAAACTTTGTCTCAAAGGAAGATGCTTTAAGAATTTTTAAAGAAATAAACAAAGAAGAGCCGGTACTGCTTGAAAGCGTGTCTGCCAGTATTCTTCCTGCAAGTTTAGAGGTACGTGCAAGAAACATTGGGGATTTAAAAGCCTTAACTGAGGAACTTAAACAAAACGACGGGGTTGAGGAGGTTAGGTTTTTTGAAGACGTTATTTCAAAATTTAAGTTTTGGAGCACTTTAATTACAATTGTCGGTTTTGTGCTTGTGGCAATATTCTTTACCATTTCGTATTCGGTGATAATTGCTACGTTAAGAACAACAATTAATTCTAAGGGTATTGAGTACGAAATTATGAAATTAGTTGGTGCTACCGATGAATACGTCAAAAAGCCTCTCATCCATCAAGGCGTGTTTTTTTCGATGCTTTCGGCTTTAGTTGCCTCATTGGTGTTAATTATCATAGGTGTAGTTTCGTCGCTGACTAAGGTTTTTCCGCAAGGTTTGGCAGTAGGCTTTTTACACGGGATCTTTATTGCACCGTGGGTGTTTTCAATAATATTAGCAGTCATACTTCTTGCCTCAGGCTTTTTGCTAGGATACCTTGGGAGCTCAAAAGCCATTAAGAAATACCTTGAGTACTAATTGAGAATGCAAATTAAAAAATTACTATCCATTTCAATAGTATTGTTGGTACTTCTTGTGCCTGCATCCTTTGTCTACAGCCAGGACGATAATCAGGATGAAATAGACGAAATTCAAAAAAATATCGACAAATATGAAAAGAAGATCTCAGAACTTCAAGGAAAGGCCAGCACACTTCAGGGCGAAGTTGATTATCTAGATACTCAAATAGGTCTTACAGAATTAAAAATACGAGATTCCACCGCCAAAATTCAAAAAACCGAAAACGAAGTTAAAAAACTATCTTCAAACATCGATGACCTTAAAGGAAGAATTTCCAAACTTGAGGACTCTATAGATTATCAAAAAGGAGTTTTGGCTTCTCGAATGAGAGAAAGATACAAATCCAAAGATGACTCGCCGCTACTTGTTCTTTTTGGTTCAAATACTTTAGATAGAATGATTGAAAAACTTCAGTATTTAAAAGTGATGGAGGTTAACGACAACAAGCTTATTTCGGAAATGGCCAACACCAAAGAAAAGTACGACACCCAAAAAAATTTGTATGAAGAAAAAAAGCAAGAACAACAAGACCTTAGAGTTAAATTGGAAGGTGAAAAAGCGAATTTGGACAACTACAAACAGACTTTAGTTGATCAGAACGATGAAAAAAAGCAACTATTGGAGGTAACTCAAAACGATGAGGCAAAATACCAGCAATTACTAGAAGAGGCCAGGTCTCAACTTGCATCGTTTTCCAACTTTACTTCAAGTGCCGGTGGCGGCGTTATTAGCAGTAACGGCTTTGGTAAAGGAAAAGAGGGCTGGTATTATTCCCAAAGAGACGAGACTTGGGCATCAAGAGGTATTGGTAGCTCGCGGGACTCGGTGCTAAATGTTGGGTGTTTGGTTACAAGTGTAGCAATGGTTTACAAAAGCTACGGTTCCAAAGTTACACCCGCCGATATAGCAAAAGATACGAGCCGATACTTTTCCAACACAGCTATGATGTTAATTCCTTGGAAAGGGCCCTCGGGAAAATCGTACACATCTATTTCGGTTTCACAAATTGACGGTGAGTTATCAAAGGGACACCCGGTAATTGTAGGACTTTACGCTGGACCTTACGGTACACATTTTGTGGTTTTAGCAGATAAAAAAGACGGGGACTACGTTTTATACGATCCGTGGTATGGCCCGGATCTTAAATTTTCTTCACGTTATAGCAAAAGCTCTATTTTTCAAGCGGTTGTATTTAAGTAATATCTAATCTGCGTAGACCTGATCTGATTCCATTTTTAAATTCACTTTTTATACTATTTTAATGCGTCTACTTGTTGTACTTACGGTGCTGCTTTTAATTTTTAAAATTTCTTATGGTCAGGCGCCCATCGACTTTACACTCTCAAAATTTTGTGTTGCCCAAGATGAAGAATTTACACTTTTGTTGTCGCCTCAAAATTCCGATCAAACGTTTACAATTTGGACAACAAGCGCCTTAATTAACATTTATAATTCCGCAACTGCATCGTGGGAAGTTTTACACGCGGATTTTTCGCAATGGCAGCCTGTTGAAGAAACAATAAAAATTAAAGTTACTTCATTATCAGCCAAATTTTTTACGGTACAGCTTACGGTGTTTGATCCGGAAACAGGGAAATTTTTGACAACTCCTGTTCACACACTCTGCAACCTTGGGTATTTTAAGCAAAAATACGGTTCGTACGGTACATATCTTAATCAGAGTAACGAAGAAAGGCCGCTGCTAAACTTTATTTACATTCAAAAAGATACAAAAAAGGAGCTTTTTGCTTTGTGCATTCTGTTCTTTTTAGGCTCCGTTTTTTTGGGAATAATGGCATCCAAAGTGTTAAAATACCATAATGACACGATTTAAAGATTGGCTTCCTTCTATAATACTAATGTTAGTAATTTTTGGTTTTTCGGCATTGCCCGGAAAGACAATTGAATCGTTAGGTTTAGGAAAAGAAAGCTGGCATATAGACGCTCACTTTGCACTTTTTCTTTTGCTTGGTGCTTCGTTTTATAGAGCTACCAAAAACGTTATAGCCGCAATAGTTTACACGCTAATTTACGCGTTTTTCGACGAATTTCATCAAATGTTTACACCCTACCGCTCCTCAAGTTTTTTTGACATTCAAGTAGACACAATTGGCGGTATTATGGGAGGAATTATTGCATGGAGATTTTATCCCACTCTGTCGGAGAAACTCAAGCTTTTGCGCAGGAAGTAGCAAAAAATATAATACCCGGCGACGTTTTAGCGCTCTATGGCGAACTTGGTGCCGGTAAAACAACATTCGTTTCATATCTGGTTTCGGCCTTGGGTTTAAAAAATCGTGTCCAGAGTCCAACATTTGTAATTTCTAGAATTTACGAGTCGGCTGACGCGGCCGGTGAAATTAAAAAAGTAAACCATCTGGATTTGTACCGCCTACAAGATGCTCCCGAAGTAAGTGAGCTAGGTTTTGCCGAATTTTTAAATGAAAAAAATGCAGTTACTTTAGTAGAATGGCCGGAAGTTGCCGAATCATTACTCCCGTCTAATACGATTAGAATATTCTTTGAAGTTGTGGATGAAAACGAAAGAAAAATTCATGTTCAAAATTTACATTGATTCAACAAAAAGAGAAGAAGTTTCAGTTTTTTTAATGAAAAAGCAATTTTTGTTTTGGCGAAAAATTGGTGAAAGGCACGGTAGTAACATTTTGGAAATGGTTATGAATCTTTTGAGAGACGAAAATATTGAATTGAAGAATGTTTCGATTTTTGATGCAAAATCGGGCCCAGGATCATTCACGGGGTTAAGGATGGGGTTTTCGATCATTAACACTTTAAATTGGGCGCTGGGGAAAAAGAGTGTACGGGAATTGTCTTATCCAGAATATGGAGCTGAGCCCAATATTACGCCGCCTAAGCATAGGGATGCTTTATAATGATCGATTGGTGTAAAATTGGTTTATGAATATCTTATTCTTAACGTGCGCTAGTAGCCAAGAAGCAGCTCTGATCTCCAGAACTCTTTTGGAAGGGAAATTAATTGCCTGTGCTAAATCAGCACCCGTAACCTCCCGTTATCTGTGGAAGGGAAATATTGAGAACTCGGATGAGGTCTTGCTGATTATGGAATCCGAAGAGTCGAAATTTGCAGAAATTGAAAAAGTAGTTAAGAGTATTCATAGCTACGAGCAATTTGTATTAATCGGATTTCCCATTACGCAAATGGCTACCGGAGTTGACGATTGGCTAAAGTCTGAAACAGGTTCGAAAAATTAAATAAAGTATGGAGTTAACAAGAGCGCAAATAGCAAAACTTAAAAAGTTAATGGTTTCATCTGCAAGGAAGGGCAACTTAGCTACTTCTGCAGTAGTTATGTCAAATGGAGAAGTAATAGCGGAATCTGAAAGCCTGGTTAATACCAATCACGATCCGACTGCGCATGCCGAAAGGCTACTAGTAGCGCAGGTAGGCAAGGAAACTGGAGTAACTTATCCTTCCGATTTGGTATTAATTACAGTGTGCGAGCCGTGTTTAATGTGCCTTAGCGCATGTTCGTGGGCAGGGTATAAAACAATAGCTTACATAATTCCGGCTGGTAAGTACTCCGATAAGATTCCGTGGATGTCAGATAGTATAAAAATCAATAAAAAAGAATTGGCCGCAAATCTTAATACGCCGATAGAATTGATACACCTTTCTGAGCTTGAGCGAGAGTTTTCTGAAGTTTTTGAAATTGAAATGGCTGCCCTTCTAAACAGGTAGTAAGTTGGCTTAGCTCAACGATGTTTGTTGGAAACAAAATTTAATGAATATGTAGGTATAATACCGATAGCATTTCAAGCACACTTACCTTAAAGCTTGTATAATGATAAGCATGAAAATTATTGTCACAGGAGCCGCAGGCTTTATAGGATCCCACCTTTCAGAACGCTTAAAAAGTTTAGGACATGACGTAGTTGGCATAGACAATTTTAATGATTACTATAGCCACGAATTAAAAGAATCCAACGCCGCGACTTTAAAAGATATCGGCGTTAATATCGAAAGATTAGACCTCGCTGTTGACGATATTTCGCAAGTTTTATCCGGCGCCGAAGTAATTTTTCATTTTGCTGCTCAGCCCGGAATTTCACAAAAAGTTCCATTTGATCACTATTTAAGAAATAATTTCGTCGCTTCATATAACTTATTAGAGGCGGCTCGAAAGTTAAATACCCTGCAACTTTATGTAAATATTGCAACTTCCTCGATATATGGTGCCCACGCAACAGATACCGAAGAAACTGCGCCAAAACCAACTTCATATTACGGTGTTACAAAATTGGCGGCTGAACAACTGGCTTTAGCATATCAGCGTGATAAGGGATTCCCTGCTGTCTCTATTAGACCTTTTTCCGTTTATGGTGAAAGAGAAAGACCCGAAAAACTTTATCCCAAGTTAATTGACGCAATCTTGAATGATAAACCATTTACATTGTTTGAGGGAAGCAAAGAACATTTGAGAAGTTACACATACGTCGGTGATATTATCGACGGTTTAATTTTGGCCTTAGACAACAAAGAAAAGGTGATTGGTGAAATCTTTAATTTTGGCACCGATCAGGCAATTACGACCGGCGAAGGAATTGAAATTGTTGAAGATCTGCTGGGTAAAAAAGCTAAATTTGAAATTATGCCCAAACGTCCGGGAGATCAGGCCGAGACTCATGCTAATATAGACAAAGCAAGAAGAATTTTAGGGTATAATCCAAAGACAACCCCTGCTGAAGGCCTTAAAAAGGAAGCTGATTGGTTTGTGGAGAAAATTTTCAAGTCGGGAATAGACTTGTACAAATAAGGAATATGGAAAAAAACAAATTAATTTCAATTGTAATACCCTGTCTAAACGAAGAAGGAAATATAAATCGCACGTTGGATGGCTTGCTTGAACTAGAAAGAAATTTAGGAATGCAGTTTGAAATAATTGCAGTTAACGACGGAAGCAAAGACGGAACTTGGAAACAAATTAAAGAATA
>CAZTDP010000001.1:15598-19383 GCA_964612565.1 uncultured Candidatus Saccharibacteria bacterium | reverse complement strand
GGTGAAATGCACAGATTTATTCCTGACTACGTAAAAAGCTACGGTGCCAAGATGATTGAGTTTGAAGTTGATTTTAAAGATAGAGACGCCGGTGTTTCTAATTATAAAGGTCACAAACGAACCATTAAAGTCATTTTGGATCTCATTACGCTTTATTTCTTACTTTATTTTTCAACCAAGCCTTTTAAAGCTATGCCTGGCCGTCTGTTTGGTTTTGCCGGTGCGGTTATAGCAGGAATTGGCGGAATTGGCGCAGCATACCTTTTTGTTCTAAAAATAATGGGAGAAAGCATTGGTAACAGGCCCTTGCTTACGCTTTCGGTTTTACTGATTATCGTTGGCGTACAGTCAATGATGACGGGTATGATAGGTGAGCTAATGATGAGAACATATTTTGAGTCATCAGGCAGAAAAACTTACGTTGTAAGAGAGACCGCCCATAGAGGAGAATGAGTATTGTTCGTTTAGTGCGAATTTTGTAGTATTTAACACATATTTGATACGGGAGGTTTTATGGAAAAGAAAAGTTCAGCAATAGTACAGCTAGTTTTAGTTGCGCTTTTAATCGCAGCCGCGTTTTTTGTAGGAAGCTTAACGAGCAAGGTTGATAGTTTGCAAAAGAAAGCAAACGATTCCGGTACCAAAGAAAGTACTGGGAAAACAGCCGATACCTTTGACGCAAAAGCGTTGGCACAGCAGGTTGGGGCAGATGCAGACGCGGTTCAAAGCTGTATTGATAACAAAGATACCTCAAAAAGAGTTACAGATGAGGAAACAAGCGGAGAAAAAGCCGGTATTCAAGGTACCCCGGGAGTAATTTTTTACGATACTAAAAACAAAAAATATGCCGTAATTCCGGGCGCAGTTCCGTTGGAGTCGTTGCAAAAGACTTACGACGATTTAATTGCTGGTAAAACAACAGACGCAGTCAGTCTTGACCTATTGAACGATTCTGACTACATTAGGGGGAGTAGAGAAGCACGGGTGCTGATGTTTGAATATTCAGATTACGACTGTTCTTTTTGCAAGAGGCTACAGCCTACAATGAAACAGTTTTTTGAGGCTAACCAGGACAAGGTTGCTTGGATATACAGACAGTACCCATTGATACAGTTGCACCCAACAGCGATGGTTAAATCAATTGCTGCTACATGTATAGGAAAGGTTGCCGGGAACGACGCGTTTTGGGCGGCATCCGACGTTTTGCTCGCTGAGTAATTTTATTGGGCGGGCGAAGCCCGCCCTCATTAAAGGCAATTAAATGCAAACGAAAAAATATTTTAATTTAATATCAGCGCTTGCAGTTTTTGGACTAATCTTAGCCGGATACCTGTTTGCTCAGTACTTGATTAAGCCCGAATCTACCATTTGCTCAATAAACTCCACAATTAATTGTGACGCCGTAATTAAAGGCGAAGTTTCAAACACACTTGGAATCCCAACGTCGTTGTATGGTTTAGTTGGATACGCAATTATTTTAGTAGGGGCTCTATTTAAGAATCGAAAACTTGTTATTGGAACGGCTTTGTTTGGAACTTTGTTTTGTTTAAGAATCACTTTTATTGAAATCTTTCAAATTCATGTCTATTGTCCTATCTGTATTTTATGTCAGCTTAACATGGTTGCTTTGCTGTTGATTTCTTTATCTAAGCCTAAAGTCGACGCCGAATTAACACCGTTTTCTTAAGCCTTAATTAAAGCTGCTATCCAAACCTAAAGATCTGCTTGTCAGTTTTCTGGTCGGGGTGACAGGACTCGGTCACCGGTTCGCGTTTGCTAACGCGCCCGTCGACCCCCTCTCGCTCGCCTTCGCTCGCTGCGAATTATTCTCGTCCTGTCACAATAAAGTAAATTTGCTAACCACTTTTCAGTGATTATCAAATTTCCATGGTCGGGGTGACAGGACTCGAACCTGCGACCCCCAGTACCCCATACTGGTGCGCTAGCCAACTGCGCCACACCCCGCCGACCATTATTCTTTGCGAAACAAAATTTACCACCAAAACGGGCAAAAATCTACTTTTTGGCTTGATTTCAGCGGTAGTGAAACCTGCAAAGAAAGAAGATTTCGTAGATTCTAGTCAGCGTAGTCGTTTTTAGGAGCAACTTAACCAAATATTTTGTCGATTAAGGTGTAGGCGCTGAAGCCGCCATAAAACAAAAATGCCGCTACCATCATGAAAATTCTAAATGTGCCGGGTCTAAGAGGTTTTTCGAGCGAGGTTAAATTTGTCCAAAGTGTGAGACCGACATGAATAAACATTGTAAAAGCATTTAGGACGGCGGAAATCGTAACAAGTTCTAAGGGCTCGGTAACTCCAAGTAAAAATATTAAAATGCCTGTTAAAATTTGTGCCCACAAAATAAAATAATAAACGGACGGAATGTGTTTTTCTTTAATCTTTTCATGTTTAGCTAAAAAGACGTTTTCAGAAATAATGCGGCTTGTAGCATCTAACACCGTGAGCTGAGTTGCAAATAACATAATTCCGGTAATGACTAAAAATAGCGAACCGGCGAATGGGAAAAGTTGTTTTCCAATCTGAATTGATTCTTGCAGCACAAAGTTTATGCCCTCGGGTTTGACAGCTAAGTTAAATGTGGTTGAATAGGAAAGCATCGCCAAAACCAAAATTGTTGCTGCTCCTGTTAACCAAAATATTGTTAGGTGTTCGAGGTTAATATTTTTCCACCAAATCTTAAATTCTTTAATGTTTTCGTCGGTTGTTTCAAAGCGGCTGCCTAAAATCGACGTATTTTCATCTTGTTTTCCGGTTAGGATGCTGGTTAGACGCCCGGCGTGTTTGCCCATTCCGTACCCTTTTTCACGAATGTAACTGGATTGTGCTAAATTTAGGTTCCCGCCGGCTCCGGCGTAGGCCAAAGCTCCCAAAAATGCCGCGATATTAATTCCTGCAGGTAAGAAACGGAAACCTTGGCCAATTCCTACGACTCCTTGCGCTAAGGCCGACCAGTCAGCCTTGTCCGCAACAATTATTGCAAGTATAAAAATTATAGGAACACCTATCGAAATTAGAACTTTTTGAAGAGACTCAACTGTCTTATATATAACAGGTCCCAAAGATAAAATTAAACCGATTATCACAAGCATTCCTATAGCCAAGTACTTTGTGTTATCGAGCCCAAATAAAAAGCCCAAAAATTTTGCCGACGATGCAACAATTCCCGGCCAAACCCACGGAACAAAAGTTGAAATTATAAACCAAATTGGCAGCCAGCTTTTTTTGCGTGCAAAACCCGCAAAAATACTTTCGCCTCGAACAAGAGCGTACCTCTCAATTTCCATGTTCATAAAAAATTGGAAGGTTATTCCTAAAACTGCTGCCCAAATAATTCCAAGCCCATATGTTGAAGAAAGGTACGGCCACAAAATTATTTCTCCGCTGCCGAGCCCCAAACCAAGTAGAATAAAACTTGGTCCGATTAGTTTTTTTAACGGTAGTGCTTTTGGAAGTTCTTTTGTTTCAAAAGGCTTAAGTGACATTTGATTAATATTAACATATGGGATTGTTGGTTGAAGTGTTTGTGCAAAAAAGAAGGCGGCAGTTCTTAATTTCTTAAGAATATCAGCCGCCGTTTCTAACATCGAATCTTTTCGTCAGCTCGCCAAATTTGGTTTGCTTGTCACATGGTTTTTTAGTACCATTTCTGCGTGGTTTTCCGGTCTGTGTACGGTTTAAAAACCCGTATCTAGTGATGACCTGATCTTCCATCAGTTGATTAAGTTTTCTGGTCGGGTCGGTTTTGCTCGTGTAGGTTTTTTG
>CAZTDP010000001.1:0-15498 GCA_964612565.1 uncultured Candidatus Saccharibacteria bacterium | reverse complement strand
CCATCAGTTGATTAAGTTTTCTGGTCGGGTCGGTTTTGCTCGTGTAGGTTTTTTGCATCCCGTTACTTGCACAAACCTGACTCTCCTTCCAGATCATTTGAGCTGCCGCAAGTTGGTATTCAGGTGCTTGCGGGTTGAACTCCATTGTAAATATGTACATCGGAGCCCTCCACTTTGGGTAGCTTGGTTGAATCTTCGATGGTGATTTTTGTAAAAAACCCGCAAAAGGCAGGATTTGAAAAAATAATCAAACCGATCTTTTGAGGTTTTTTGGTCTGTACAGTAATGCTTTTGGTTCCGTAATTAAACGTAACCACAGCGCCGTTGTCTCCATTTACAATTGCTTTAATCACGTCGTCGACTGTAGCGGCCATTTCCTGCCTCCTTTCCCTCGTATTTCGATTTCTAGTTACGAATAATACACGAAAGTAGAAGAAACACAATTAAATCACAACGATCGTTTGAATAATAAAGAGTAAATAACCCTGTCCCTCCCATAAGTAAGCTTTTTTGCCCAGGAAGTTGGGTAGCTTTTGAGTTGCTCTTTCAACAACTCTCTGAATTCTTGCAGTTTCATTCCACCTAAGCGCGTAAATGACGGAATAATCTGATCTTTTACAAGTTCTAAGCTCAAAAAAGGCAAATTTAACCTTTCGACTTCTGACGGTTCCAGGTTAGGGGCGTAGCCAAATAACAGCTCAAGTTCGCCATCGGGTTTTAGCATATCGGTAATGTTTCGTGCCCAAACTTCTTCGGGATTGGCAATTTTTTCCAAAAGTGATCCCCACGGTAAGATAATGGAAACTTTATCGGCGACGCTACCAAACTCTTTTGGTAAAAGCTCAACTGAGGCAACAACAAACAGGGCATTTTCGAGTTTCTTTTTTACTGCCTTAATGGAATATTCTTTTAACTGCTTTTCGGCGGGGTCAATTCCAATGTATAAACCGGCACGGTCTTTTAATGCGTTTTCGTAGACAAATCTTCCATCCCCTGTGCCGAGGTCGATATGAATATAAGGAAATTCTGCAATAAATGATTTAAATTCGGCCGAGTTAAGCTCAATTGTTTTATTACCTTTTACTATTTTCATTTAAACTAACGTCCAAAACTTTATTACGTGAATTATGACCTTTTTCTATACTTATACTTGATTTGGGAACTTTAAAGTATCCAGCCACTACCTTAATAAGTTCTATGTTTGCCTCATTATCTATTGGGTGCGCCTTTAAAGAGATTCTAAAGATGCCGTTGGCCTGTTCCACGCTATTTTCTTTCGCATTTGGCTTAACTAGAACATGTATTTTCATAAAAGCATTTTGGGCACCGTAAAATCTATAACTGGTCCTTTAGGCAGAAGTATATACATGGTACTATATTTTAGTCGAATTTTTAATGGAAAGGTATTTTATGGAAACAGAAGTTATAAACAAAAGGTTAAAAATTATTTCTGATCTTCAAGACGAAATAAACGGTATTAAAGCTGCTCTGCAGGAAACTCTTGAGAATGATCCCGCTTACCAAGAAATGCAGGAGGAAGCGGCTAAATTTAGGGAAGAATCAAAAGAGAAAAAAACCAAAGTAACATCAAACACGACCTTAAAAGGTATGCAGGAGCAAATGAAGGAGCTGAAGCAAGAGATTAATGAAAACAAAGAGGTTTTAGCTCAAGAATTAGCAGACTACTATAAAGAAAGCGGTTCAATGGAAATTGTTGATGGAGACGGAGCAGTTAAAAGGATAGTTTTTTCAGTAAAACTTGTTAACGGCTAAACTCTTGTAAAACCGAGTATTTATGAGAAAATACTACTGTTAAGGCATTTGGAGGTTCTATGAGCATAAATAAAAAGAAAAAAGACGCCCAAAAAAACAAGATGATTAGAAAGCATAAAAAGAAATTCAAGAGAATTTCATAGAGCTACCGCTCTGGAAATTTAAGGAATTTCTTAAACTCCCTACTTAAAAAATTTAAATCTTTTTTAAGACTTGATGGCGCTTGAATCTCCGCCAAACCTTCTTTCTCGTTTGGAGTAGTCCTCTATGGCTTTCATAAGTTCTTCTTCCCCAAATTCAGGCATTGTTTTTTCTGTAAAATATATTTCACTGTAGCAAGTTTGCCACGGCATAAAACCGCTTAGCCTGTTTTCTCCCGAGGTCCTAATTACAAGATCCGGATATGGGTATGGTTGATCTTTAGTGTAAAGATAATTTTTGGCCAAATAATACGGGTATTTTTCTTGATATTTACCTACTTCTTTTCTAATATCTTCAATTAAGATTTTTCCGGCGTCCACATCACGGCATATCTTTTCAATCATACTTAATATCTCTTCTTGACCTCCGTAATCCAAACATAAGTTGAAAACATGATCTGTATATTGTGCGGTTTCCTGCTCGGCCGTCAAAAGTTTTTTTAAGAGTGACTCGGAAAGTCTGTCTTTTCGTCCAAGGTGATAAATTCTGATTTTGTTTTTATGTGCATCCTTGATATAGGCGTCGGTGGCTTCTTCAAATAAATTCATTAAGTATGCCACTTCCTTATCGTCTCGATTCCAATTTTCCGTCGAAAAACCCCAGACGCTTGCTGTGTGTATTCCCAAATCCCTTGCTTTTTGCATAACTTTAACAATAGCTTCGTGACCTTTGTTGTGGCCTTCTAACGTAGGGAGTCCTTTGGATTTTGCCCATCTCCTGTTGCCGTCGGGAATTATTACAATGTGATTTGGAATATTTAAATCCATAAAAGCTTAGGCTTCAAGATTTTATCATACGAGGCTTTTAAGTCAGCTAAAACTGCGGTAGCATGCTCTGCCGGTTTTACATTTTCGTAAACTTTTTCAATATCGCCGTTTGGATTTATTAAAAACGATGTTCTAAAAGTTCCGTCAAACGTTTTTCCTATAAACTTTTTTTGTCCCCAGACGCCGTACTTTTTTACAACTTCCTTTTCTTCATCCGCAAGAATTGTAAACGGCAATTTGTGCACGGTTTCAAACTTTTTGTGACTTTTAACCGAGTCCGTGCTTACTCCCAAAACTATTGCGTTAAATTTTTTAAATTCATCCCATAAATCTCTTATACTACATGCTTCAGTAGTACAGCCCGGCGTTAAGTCACGGGGATAAAAGTATAATAAAACCCATTTTCCCAAAAATTCGCTTAGCGAGGTAAGTTTGCCGTTTTGATCCGGAAGTGAAAAATTCGGCGCTTTTGAGCCTTTTGTTAGTATCATTGGATGCTATTCAGGTCGTTTAGATCGTTGGAACCAAACGAGCTGTCAATGTCATTCATATTGATATTTTCGATAGCTTTTATTTGGGAATCTAATGATGACGGGCTTGTATCTCCGGGTTTAACACCGTTTGTGTTGTTGCTACCGGTATTATCGGATGCTGCCGGTTTTTCCGTGGTATTTTCATTCACGGTCGGTGTTGTAACATTACTGAGTAGCTTATTTTTGTAAGCGTAAAGTGCGATTGCTGCCAACACAACTAAAATGGCAACAACAATGAATGCGGCCAGCCCTTTAGATTTGTAACCGCTTAACTCTTTTTCAATTGGTTTTATAGCAGGCTGCGATTCAGGTGTTGGTTGGATTTCCGATTGTGCGGGTTGCTGAATTTGATCTACGTTGTTTTCTTCCATAATTTTCTCCTTAAAAACCTAAATACGTTTTAGTTATTACTTTCTGTAGATTTGTCGTCGTTGTTTTGATCCGTCTTTTCGCTCGCAACCTGCTGTCTTATTGCGAACATGTCAGATTTAATCGTTCCAATGTAAAACGATCTGATGTCCTGTGCAGCAAGTCTAAGGTCTGTTAAATCTCCTTGTGCATTTTTTATTGTCGTCAAATAGTCTCCGGCAGACTCTCCGCACGCAAAGTTTTTTGTATCTTTTAACTCTGAGATATAAGTACTATATGTATCGTTGAAATCTTTTACTTTTTGTTCCAAAGTGACAAGATCGCCTTCAAGCTTTGTTAAATTGTCTCCCGTGTATCCTGCCTTCTTAAGGTTTGTAATAAGATTTTTTACGCGTGTTACCAAATTATTAAAAACATTAATGTGTGCATCTTCGTTATTTCTGTAGTTTTCAACCCTGTTGTCAATAAATTTACTTATTTTTTCGCATCTATTTTGAACAATATTTTGTTTTTGTTCTTTAAGTTGATTTTTATAAGCATCGATTTGGTCTTGTTTTTCTTCCCTCAATTGTGCTTTATGCTCTTCTATTTGATTTTGTTTGCTCTTTTGCATTTCTACTTGCTGATCGATGGTTGGAGTTTCGGCAAATATTAGCGGGCTTACAGAAAAGGAAATTAAAGTAAACACAGATATTAATAAAGATAGGTGTAACTTTTTCATATGTTTTATTATAGGGGCTACGAGGTGAGCTTTGCAAACTCAGCAGGAGTCATAAATTTTGGTGTTGGAAGACTTTCGTAATTTGGATTTGCTTCAATTTCAGCCTTACCGTTTTTGTTTATTAAGTAATAAGCCATGCCTCTGAGCTTTTCGATGGGTTCATAATCTTGGGGTTGGTGTCCTGCTGACCAATCATCAAATGTGACAAGTGGCAAATTTCCGACATTGCTCCAAGAATGTCCCCATTCCGGCGTTATAACAACTTCTTCACCTGGCTTCATGGTAAGTAAAATAACCTCATCAACTTTGTTTGACGTCCACACACCGTTTTCAAAGTGTTTTTTTTGAAGCATAAAGATTCCATTTCCTTCTACAAAGTGATAGGTTTCGTTTACACTTACGCTGTGGTAATGGCCAAAAGTTTTGGTGAATTCACCGCCGTAGCCGCCGGAATCTAAAATTGTCATGTTAACCCATTTATCGCCGTTAGTTGAAACATCAGAAAATACCCAATAAGCTAAATCGTTTCCTTTGGCTTCGGGATTTTGCAATACAGGACTTAATTCTTCTTTTGTTCTTACAGTTTTAATTATCACTGGGCAGTTGCAACTGTTGGGTACATAACGTAGGTGTTAACGCTATATTGTTTTTTCAGCTCATCAATATATGGTTGAACTTGTTCTCTTAGTTTACTCTGCTCAAGGTACTGCTTAACTAAAGATAAAGTCTGAGAATCGGTTGCATCCGGAAATGACTCTTTATTTGCAGCTATGTAATCGGTAACCTCTTTGTCGGTTACAGACACTTTATCGGAAAGCAACTTTTGAATCAGCAAATTTTCTGTAATGACTTTGGTCAAGTCGGATTTTGTCATGCCTTGCTGTTGAAGAGCTTGGTCCAACGTTAAGCTTTGTGCTGAAGCAGATTGTTCATATTGTTTCATTTGATCGTCTATTTCTTGTTGCGAAACACCAACACCTTTTTTCTTTGCTTCCTGGAAAACTAATTCTTCTGAAACCATTGTTTGTAAAACTGACGAACCGCCTTGTTTCTCAAGCTCTTTTGTTACCTGCCATCTAAATATTGGTTTACCGTTTACGGTTGCGGCAATAAAAATGCCCTTGTAGTAGTACAGAAGTCCTACTAAAAGCAAAACGACAATGCCTACAAGTAAAAATTTATTTTTTTTAAGTTCAGATCCAACTTGTTTAAATGCGGCTCCAACTGCAATTTGCTTTTTAACTTTTGGTTCTTCAATTTTTTCTTCGATTTGAGGTTTGGCTATTTCCTCAGGGATGACTTCGTTCATATTTTCTTTTTCGTTTGTTTGTTCCATTGAATTAGTATATCACGCGAATCTAGTAGCAAAAATGTGTAATTTGCTTATCTAAAAATCATCTGATTTCTTTATTTGATCAAAACTTAGCAGCCAAGTGCTTTTTGGCACTGGGTTTTTGCACTTTCATCTTCGATCATATCGCAGGCGCTGCAGTTGCCTTTGGCGGGCATGCTGCTTTTAAGCTTGTCTAAAAATTCCGAGTAATCCGTAAACTCTATTTCGCTTGGAAGTTCGAATTTGGAATTATCAACGCTCCAGCCTTGGCACTTGTAGTCAACTTTGTTTTGTAATTCCTTAATATTTTGGTTAACGGCCTGCGCGTCTTGTGCAGAAGTTTCATCTGCGGAAAATGTGTCCATTTTCATCTTCATGCCTTGAGGTAATGCCGAACCCCATGTGTACATCCATGTTCCGTCCGAAATCATGTGGCTCTCTATCGTTTCATTTTTACTTGTAACAACGGCGTAGTCCCCTCTCATTTTTTGACCCGAAACGTATGTTGTTCCTTGAGTAGATCCGGCGTCGTCGTCATCATATGAGAATGTGCATTTCATGTTTTTTCCTGACCTAATAAGATCCAGTACCGTTCCGGTTATGCTGGATTCATCTGACGCTTTTGTATCCATCATTTCGCTGGTTTTAGTGTTTTCGGAAGTACCTTGAGGAGTTTTAGATTTGGTTGTGCTTATATAAGCATAGCCGCCGGCTCCCAATAAAATTACAAGAGCAATAACTATTATGAGAACTTTGTTTTTTAACATGCTCTAATTATACAAGTATTAGCCAGTTTTTTCTCACTAAGCGATATTTGAGTTAAAATTGGTTAATGGGAAAACAAAGCGCAGGAATTTTAGTTTATAAAATTATAGACGGTAAACTTCAAGTATTAATTGTTCATCCCGGCGGACCTTTTTGGGGTAAAAAAGATTTAGGTGTTTGGTCAATTCCAAAGGGTGAGTTTCAAGATGAAGATGCATTTACCGCTGCAAAAAGAGAGTTTAACGAAGAAACAGGATTCGTGGCAGATGGAAATTTTATACAGCTTTCATCACAAAAATTAAAGTCGGGTAAAACAATTCATGCTTGGGCAGTAGAAGGCAGTTTCCCTGTTGAAAACTTTGTAAGCAATACCTTCAAAATGGAATGGCCACCAAAATCCGGTAAACAAGCAACTTTTTCCGAAATAGATAAAGCCGCTTGGGTTGATATCGAGACAGCATTAATAAAGCTTAACGATGGCCAAACGGGTTTTATCCGGGAGCTTGTGGAAAAGCTGCAATTCCCTATAGATAGTTCCGTATAGTAAAGAATTTAATTTACTTGGTGTTGTAAAGAAAAGTTAGAAAAAGTGCAAAATAAAAAAATCCCCAACCAACGGTCCAGCCTAAAAGTATAAAAGATTCCTTGTACTTCTTTTCCCAAAAAAGTACCCCTGCCTTACCAAGTATTGTTACACCCGAAATAACTGCAGAAAATACAAAAAGTAAAAGCATTATTATAGGCGCATAAAATTGAGTCGAAGAACCGGAAAATGCCGGCGAAATAAGGTTAAAAAACAAAGAGATGAGTACTATATAAACAGCTAAAGCCGTAGCCTGCAAAAATGCAATAAATGGAAGTGATCGTTTTTTAAGCATGTGTTTGTATTATAGAGTCTTTACGTTTTGTGTGCAAAGTTGCGATTAATTGTGTTCGCAGGTAGCTTTAAGCCGGTTATTAAATTTGCCTGCAAAAACAATCTTCAGAATGATCGTTTATCATTCCTGTTGCCTGCATTTGCGCGTATAAAACCGTTGGTCCCAAAAATTTAAAATTTCTTTTTTTCAAATCTTTTGCCCACTTAACTGCTGTTTCATCGTATGTTACATAATCAGATATTTTTTGTATTTTGTGAATAACAGGTTTATTGCCCACCCAACTCCACATATAATTAGAAAAAGTTCCAAATTCTTTTTGTACTTTTAAAAACTCTGTTGCATTGTTTATTGTCGCAAAAATTTTTAGTTTGTTGCGTATTATTCCGGCGTCGCTAAGAAGTTTTTCTATTTTCTTTTCGTTGTATTTTGAAATCTTTTTGGGATCGAAGTTATCAAAAGCTTTTCTAAAATTTTCTCTTTTGTACAAAACGGTTCTCCACGAGAGCCCTGCTTGAAAAATTTCCAGAGTTAAAAATTCAAATATTTTTTTATCGTCGTAAACTGGCTTTCCCCACTCTTGGTCGTGGTATTTTACATATAATGTGTCATTAAGCGGTACCCAGGGGCACCTTTGTTTGGGGGTGTTTTGCATTGTTTATTATTCTACGCTAACTGAACTTTACGCAATCGTGTTTATATATTTATTTCATTAGTATTACTCGTACCTCTCACTAAATAGGACAATTAGCTGGAATATTATCTAAAGATTCGGCATGCCTTCTCGAATGGTAAAATACAACTAAAGTGGATCATATAGCGATTTTAAGAAAAGCAAAAATTTCTAAAGGCGATAATTTACTGAAGGATATATTAGACGGTGCTAAAACCATCGAATCCAGGTGGTATGTTAATAAAGTAAGTCCGTGGGATAGGATCCAAAAAGGAGACACTGTTTATTTTAAAGAATCAGGTGGTCCTATTACAGCAAAGGCAAAAGCTGCAAAAGTTCTTCAGTTTGACAACTTAAATAATCAAATTATCAAAGAAATTATAAAAAGTTACGGAAATGCAATTTCACCCAACACCTCGTGCGAGCAGTGGGATTCTTGGATTACAAAGCAAATTAAAAAAATATATTGTATTTTAGTTTTCTTAAACGAAGTAGAAAAAGTCTCGCCTTTTAATATTGATAAAACAGGTTATGGAATTTCATCTGCATGGTTAGCAGTGGGGGATATTGAAAAGGTTAGAGTTTAATTTCTGTAAATTTGTAAGTTAAAAAATCACCCACAATAGTATTACCGCCGGCGCATCTTTTCTTAGCGTAAAAAATCATGTTTTCCGAAATGTCTATCGCAGTTATTTTGTAACCTTTTTTGCTGAGAAGTTTTGATGCCAAACTTGTGCCACACCCCACATCTAATATCTTTGCTCCAGGCTTAAGATATTTAGCTAAGGTTTTTACAGCCTCATTGGTGGGTTCAAAATAGTTTGGAATGTTTTTTTCGTATTCGTCTGCCAGAGTGCTGTAAACGTGGTTGTGTTGTTTCGATATAACTGATTTCATGTAGCGTATTACACTTTACTGTGTACTCGTTTTTTCTACGTTGTCTGGCTAAGCATACAGATCTAGAACGCAAATGATTTAAGGATGCTCTCCAGAGTCTCAATCTGATAGTCATCTTTAGCATTTTCGCTAGGAACTAACAGAATAAGTTTTGTTTCTGCCAAGTGATTATTCTTTACGTCAATTGCATATATAGGCACCCTAATCCTTCCGACTTCCTCCTGGCCATATTTTTCGGTTACCTCATGAAGTATTACTTTTAGGATAGTAAGTCCAGAAGGATTTTCAATGATAGTGATGCTATCAACTTTGTCACAATATGTATTTCCAGTAGGTCCCGATGCGTCACATAGAGCTTTTGCAAAATACGTGGCGTATCCTCCAAAGTCAAGATTTGGATCAGACGGTTCTCCTATATACCTTTCCGGAAAAATAAATTCCGCGTAATGATTATTTTCTTTTCTAATTATTAATGATGTTGTGGTTTTTTCTACTGCCAAATTGTTAGGGTATTCAAATGAAAAACCATACTGAGGATCTGTATATAAAAGCTTAGTGGCGACAGCTGCAGAGGAGGCAGGTTCTGAGTTTCCAATATAGTTATGTATGTCTTGTCTAAATAGGAAGAATAAAGTGCTTGGGATCAAAATTACTAGTATCCATACAAATTTCAAATATTTCTTTTGCACTCTGAAAATATACAATTACCACACTGTCTTGTATAGGTATATTGTTATATGTGGGTACTTTGTGTACTTGTCTGGGGGACAGGGATTCGGTCACCGGTTCTCGCTTGCCGGCTCGCCCGTCGACCATTGCTTCGCAACCTTCGCTTTCGCTCAGTCCGGCATTCTCATCCCTGACCTAACTATAAAATTTGCCCACCACACAAAGTGCTGGCCAAATTTCATGGCTGGCAGTGCTGTACGCTATTTGAACTTTTTGACAATTTTCACCCCCATGTTATTATGAATATGTATTCATTAGTAAATTAGCAAGTTATCAAAAAGGAGGTGAATGAAATGCCTTATAGAGATGGAACAGGTCCTCAAGGCCAGGGTCCTATGACTGGTATAGGTATGGGTCCCTGTGGTGATGGTAGAGGGAAAGGTATGGGTATGGGTATGGGAAGAAGAATGGGTTTCGGTAGAGGTAGAGGTTTTAGGTCTTGGTTTGCTTCATTAAGCAAAGACCAAGTAAAAGAAGAACTAGATTCTTACAAAAAAACCTTGGAAAGTGAGTTAGAACAAGTCAAAGCCGAGCAAAAGAAACTTGAGGTGGAAAAATAAAAGCGAACCCCTGCTTGTGATTTAATTGCAAGCTAAGGCGAGCAATCAGAAAGTATCAGCTTTCTTAAAAACACAGGCGGGGTTCAGCCGTAGTATTTATTTTATCAGAAAATTAATGCCAAGACCAAAAATACATAGATGTTTACAATTTAATCCTAACGTAAGCTACTTTAAGCCCAGAGGTATACCTTTGAGAGATTTGGAAGAAGTTGAGTTATTACCTGATGAAGTTGAAGCACTAAAATTATATTTAGTGGATGACTTAGACCAGACACAATCAGCCGAAAAAATGAAAATCTCCCAGCCAACATTCGCTAGGATTCTTAATAGTGCTAATAAAAAGGTAGCAGAAGCCATAATAAAAGGAAAAGCTATAAAAATTAATAAAGTAGAATAAATTAAAATGAATATTAAGCCATTACTTAAATTATTTATTATTGTTTATCTAATATTAGGTTTTCAAGGTTGTTATCAGGTTTACGCACAGGAAGCTGAAAACTCCAATTTACACAAATCTTATGAAGGAGTTGTTAAAAAGGTTATAGAAGAAACCAGAAATAATGCAGGAGGATACTATCAGAAATTAGAGGTTGAAATTACAAACAATGATTTACTTGGAAAGACTCTTACAGTTGAAAATGGATCACTAGATACCCCTGTAACTCAAAAATATTCTAAAGGAGATGGCTTGGTGCTTACTGGATATAAGGACGATTTGGGCGAAACCCATTTATATGTTAGTGATTATGTTCGTAGGGGTCATTTACTCTCTCTATTTATTATCTTTATTGTTGTTTCTGTAATTATTGCAGGTAAACGGGGCATCACTTCCTTTATTGGGATGCTTATTACCTTTTTTGTAATTTTCTCATTAGTTTTACCAAAAATAAGCTCTGGTTCTAACCCTATATTTATCATATTGCTATTTTCTATACTAGCTATTCCAGTTACTTTCTATCTTTCTCATGGACTAAATACAAAAACATCTGTTGCGGTAGCTGGTACATTTGTGTCCTTGGTAATTACAGTTATATTATCGGCAATATATGTAAACGTTTCAAAGCTGACAGGTTATACAACAGACGAAGCATCGTTCCTTCAAATAATGAAAGGCGGAACAATAAGCATGAAAGGTATTTTACTAGCTGGGATAATTGTAGGATTTTTGGGGGTTTTGGATGATATAACTGTGTCTCAATCAGCTATTGTTTTCCAACTTAAAAAAGCTAATAGAAGATTAGGATTCTCCGAGCTATTCAGCAGATCAATGGATGTAGGAAAAGATCATATTTCATCTATGATAAATACTTTGGTATTAGTCTACGCAGGGGCGTCCCTTCCCCTACTCCTACTATTCACTGATACATCAAAAGCCTTTAGTGAAGTTGTAAACTACGAAATTATTGCATCTGAATTAATAAGAACACTTTTAGGTAGTATTGGTCTTATCATAGCTGTACCAATAACTACTTTAATTGCTGTTTTTGTAGCAGATTTAAATGAAGGAGGTGACCAAAGATGAAAGTATTAAAATTCGGAGCCGTATGGTGTTCGGGTTGTTTAGTCATGCGTCCAAGATGGCAAGAAATAGAAAAGGAAATTCCCGAACTAAAAACTGAGTACTATGATTTTGATAAAGACAAGGAAATAGTTAATAAATATAAAATTGATGAGAAGTTACCTGCGTTTATTTTTCTTGACACTCAAAATAATGAATTTTTAAGATTGACTGGGGAGGTTGATAAAGAAAAACTTGTTCAAATAGTTAAGGATAATATGTATAAGTAAGATATGCAAATAAAACGTTTGGCATCATTAGGTTTAATAGCTGTTTTTGGTGTTTTATTCTTTGGAAGGGTACATGCTAGTGAGCCTATAAACCTATACTTTTTCTGGGGACGAGGTTGTCCGCATTGTGCAAAAGAAAAAGAGTTTTTAAATGAACTAGCCAATAAGGACAATACTGTAAAGGTTCACGAATATGAAGTATGGTATAGCAAAGAGAATAGAACAAAACTGGAATTTATCTCAAAGAAGCTTAATGTAGAGGTAAACGGAGTGCCCTTTCTTGTTATTGGTGATCAATACTTTGTTGGATATATGAGTAACGACACTACAGGTAAGGAAATTCTTAAACTAATAGATAAAGCAAAAACTAGTAACTGTCCGGACCTGCTAGCTGAGGAGAAAAGTGCGGAACCCGCAGAAAGAGAAAACTGTAGCGAAACTACAACAAGCACTAACAGCCCGCAACTTCCAAAGATTGGTAATATTAACTTAAATACCTTATCGCTACCCACTCTAACTGTTGTCATGGGATTTCTTGATGGATTCAATCCATGTGCAATGTGGACATTATTATTTCTTATAAGTCTTCTAATAGGAATGGAAGATAAGAAAAGAATGTGGACATTAGGACTCGCCTTCGTTATGGCTTCGGCATCTGTTTACTTTTTATTTATGGTAGCCTGGTTAAAACTATTTTTATTTATTGGATTTATATCATGGGTCCGTATTCTAATAGCATTAGTAGCTTTGATAGGTGGATTTTTGAGTCTAAAGAAATTCCTTGACAAGGACTCTTCTGGTTGTGACGTTGTAGGTGATACAAAGAGGAAAGCAGTATTCGATAAATTAGGAAAAATTACTTCTAATAAATCATTTATTTTTGCATTGTTTGGAATAGTGGCACTCGCCTTTGCTGTTAATCTTGTTGAGTTGGTATGTTCCGCAGGATTTCCTGCTGTTTACACACAGGTTCTTGCATTAAATAAGCTTGGAACATTACAGCATTACGGTTACATACTTCTTTATATTCTGTTTTTTATGCTTGACGACATGTTTGTGTTTTTTGTAGCTATGTTTACTTTACATATGACAGGCATTACGACTAAATATGTAAAATACTCCAGACTAATAGGTGGGTTTTTAATGATAGCTATCGGGTTATTGTTATTGTTTAAACCTGGAATACTAATGTTTAGCTAATTATGTATTTGACTGACTTTATTTATTATTTTATAAGCAAATAAGACATTATTTACTGCCCAGTTGATATTATGGGCATAGATATTAATCACACCCTATTAATAGCTTTCTTAAAGTCCATTCAGTGGATTTTTGTTAACCTTTGGTATTGGGGTATTTTATTTGTAATTTTGATTGTAATAAAAATCTATCTAGTTAAGAAGCTCAAAATATATTCTATAGATGACCTAGTTTTTAGGTTTTTACAGTATTTCCAAAAAGACTTTGTTGCACAAGAAAAGTATCTATCGGGCGATGATTTTCCTAAAAGCTTTGCTTGGATTTCAAAAGAGGAGTTCATTTTTGGTGAGTTAGGTTCTATATCCTTCAGAAAAGGTGAAAATACAAACAGAGACGTTTTTGAGCTATTAGCTGAAGCAAAAGGCGATTTTGTAAGAGTTCAAAAAATTGCCAATCTTATGAACAAAACCTCTAATGAAGTAAGAGTGTACATGAATGTTTTGTCATCTAGACTTCAAAAAGATGCTGATTTAGCACCATATGTTGATGTTGTTTCTTTTGGCGAAGGTGCTTATAGATTAGCCATAAAAGAGTCCATCTTAGATCAACTTTAATACTTTTAACTCTAGACTTTAACCCCCATTAAACAACTACATTCAGCGCAGATATGTTGAATGTATTTAATTTAGACAAGTTAAAACAATACTTGCTTGTTTTGAACCTCACCGAGCAGGAAGTAAGTGAGGTACTTTCTGCTTACCAAGCAATAATCCCTGTTTTAGCTAACATATCCAAAAGGATGTATATCCAGAAAGGCAACAAATGATAGATACAGTTAAGTTTAGATTTCCCATAGATAAGGAGGCGTATCTTATATTGTTGGAAAATAGTGATGTGCATACAGGCTACAACTTTAAAACAAAGAATAGCCAGTATGTAATTATAAAAACGCCAATAAACGTAGGCTCATACTCCAGTGAGAAAGTAATTAGAGTACCAAGAAATTACGTACACGGAGCAATCAATTATGCAGAAATTGAGCTTTCTATGCCCAAATATATTCACGGTCATAATGTATATATGATTCATGTCGGTTCTCTTATTAATCTAGCCCGTAATCTAGCTGAAGACCTTTATACAGAACTAAAGCTAAAAACCGATGTTTTGACTTGGGAAATACAACGTATAGATTTATGTTTTAACTGGAAACTGAAAAATAAAGAGCAGCTAAAAACCTACTTAAAAATTTTTCAGAATTTGGATTACGCTAGAAAAAAGAAATATACGTACGACACATCCGCCATGTATAAGGGTTCAGCATACACTGTAAAAATATATGCCAAATACGAGGAATATTTAGCTCACGATTACAAAATCATCTCTAAAGTGAATGAAGATTACGCAATGGGTGTACTAGAAGAGGCTGAAACCGTACTACGTTTTGAAGTAACAATTAAAAAGCCACACTTTCCAACTGTGTTTAATAAACATACGTTGCACATTGAGGACATAACAGAAGACATTGTAGTAAAAACCCTCAACATTTACTTAGCCAAATTATTACGAGTGAATAATACATCAATATCCGAAAACGATAGCAATTACAACAAACTTATTAACACTTTCGGGGAGGTAAAAGGTAGAGATTTATTTCAGAAGTTATGCATGTGGGTATCAGATGAGCCTACATATCAAGAAACATTTAAGAGCTATAGCTACTCAAATAGATATAAATTCTTTCAAGCACTTAAAAAAGCAAATGTTTCTTTAACTGGAAATACTCCAGATGAGAATGTAGCACTGACTATCCCCTCAGAGTATGCACTTTATTCTGAATTATGCTGATTTTCTAACCCCAAGAAGCGGAAGCTTCGGGGTTCTCCCTCGCCATGTTCCCCTCCTGTCAAGATCGGAGCATCTTGACAGGAGTCTGTTGGTATAATGGCAGTAATGAGGAAGACGCAGTCTTCCGACGTTACTAGCACACAACCACTGCCGTCGGGGTACACCACGCTTAGTGGGTGTTTAGTAACACCCACTAAACAGGTCAAATTTGATATATGTTTAATAACGAAACAAATAAAAAGTGCATAATCTTCGCAAGAGTTTCTACAAGGGAACAAGAGGAAACAGGTTATTCGCTACCTGCTCAAGAAAGGTTATTAAGAGAATTTTGTAAAACACATAATTTTGATGTTGATAGACTTATTAGCATCTCTGAATCAGCAAATCGCAAAAGAGAACGAAAAGAATTTAACGCAATGCTTTCATATGTTAATAAAAATAGGATTTGCATTATTGTTTGTGAAAAAGT